>NZ_JACJSF010000040.1 GCF_014698035.1 Desmonostoc muscorum FACHB-395 | reverse complement strand
CTGAGCCTATTTTATTAACCCAGATTTTTGCCAAGCTTACTTCTTTAGGGCGTATTCATCCCGTTTCTACAGGCATTGAACCCTCGTAAATTGGCTAAGGTATTGCTCTGTAGTAGCAGCTTGATGCAAAATCAGACGATTGCCATCAGGGTCATAGGCATAAATTTCTCTGCCGTGGGAAGCAGTGGAAATATTTCCTGGTGGAGGATAGCCTAAAGCTGTTAGGTGAGCGATCGCATCTTCTAAGTTACTCACTTCTAAACACAAACTTATCTTATTTTTGGCGTAGACACAAAGTGAGCTGTCGTTAGACATCGCTTCAAATTCCGATTCGTTTGTCTTTTTGGGTTTAAAAATACCTAATCGCATACCAACCAAATTAAACTCAGCATAGACATTCGGAATCAAAATAACTGCTTTTTGCTCCAGAAATTTAGTATAAAAATCTACTAATTTATCAAAATTAACCGATCCTATGGTGACAAATGCGTTAGTGTACTCGAAAACCATATTTGCCTATCACCTATCACCTATCACCTATTACCTTATCCCAACATCTTATTTTGGCTAAGGTATAGTAACTAAACTGAGAACTTTGAGCAAATATTGTGTCAATGTAAAGGCATCTACACCCAATTCAGTCCGCTCTTGGGCGGCTATTATACCGGCTTGTGAATGCCACCAAGCGGCAGTTGCCACAATATCTTCTACAGAAATCTGTTTAGTTGCGGCTTGTGCCAACAATCCACCTAGTAGCCCAGTTAATACGTCACCGCTACCTCCACGTGCTAGAGCGGGTGTGCTTTCAGTAATCATCCAAATGCCACCTTGAGGGTTGGCGATCGCAGTTCTCGCCCCTTTCAACAACACCACCGCCCCACTTTGTAAGGCTGCTTCCTGTGCTGCTTTCACTGTGTCATGTTTAGCATCAGCGAAATTAGGAAATAATCGTTGGAATTCACCAGTGTGGGGTGTGAGTACAGTTACACCAAGACGTTTTTTTAAAGTGGCGATCGCTCCCATTTGTGCCAAAATATTTAAACCATCGGCATCGAGAATCAAAGGGCGTTCGCTTTCTATCACCTCTTGCACAATGGGAGCAGCATCTCGTGTTAAACCGGGGCCACAAGCGATCGCATTAAAGGAAGTCAGATCGGTTTTTTCGGGTAATTGCAATTGAGCGATCGCTCCACTTTCCGTCTCTGGACAACCGACGATTAGCGCTTCTGGCAAGTGCGACACCAAAAGAGATTTTAGTGATTCGGGTACAGCAATAGAAAGCATCCCCACACCACTAGCCCTAGCACCTAAACCAGTTAAAATTGCTCCACCGGCATAGCGCCGCGAACCGCAAATCAGGAGTAAATGTCCTTCTTTATATTTGTGGGTAACTGGTGGGCGAGGTAAGGGTAAAGTAGCGAGTGCCGTTGCTGGTGTAATACGTTTGATGCTGGGTGTATCTTTGAGAACAGCTTCTACATCAGCTAAAGGAATATCAAAATCGATTAACTCAGCTTTGCCAACATATTCTAGCGCCCGATCTTGGAAGAAAGCTAGCTTCCATAAACCCAAGCAAAAAGTGTGAGTGGCGCGAATGGCAGTTCCTAATACAACGCCAGTATCGGTGTGTAAACCTGAAGGTAAATCGATGCTATAAATCGGCACAGACAATTCATTTAGTTGATTAATTGCAGAGGCAATAGGATCAGTCAGGTTTCTTTCTAAACCAAATCCAAACAAGCCATCAATCAACAAATCAGAATCTGGCAGTTGCTCAATTGTTTGATAAATTGGAATGCCCAAACTCTGAGCATACTGCAAGTGCTGCGAAGTTAATTCCTTAAACTTAGAAAAAGGAGAATAAATCCAAACCTCATACCCACGAAAGTGTAATTCACGGGCTACTACTAAAGCATCCCCACCATTATGACCAGGGCCGACAAGAATTCCGACACGAGATCCCACCGCTTGCGGCAACTTCTTTTTACGGGGAATTGGGGGGATCTCTTGAATCCGACGGGCAATTAATCCCGCCACCTTTTCCATTAAAGCTACTACAGGCATACCTGCTGCAAAGATCCGATCTTCAATATCGCGCATCTGCCCAGCAGTCACTATTACTTGTGAAATTTTTTCTTGCCTTTGCATCAGCCCTAAGTCCTATTAGCGATCGCCGGGTGTTTAGCCTATGCTAAATTACGAGTTTTAGGTTAATTGAAACTTTAGCAGAAACAGCATTAACTAACGCCAAAATATTCTCTATCTCTCCTCACTCTGCGTTCTCTGCGCCTCTGTGGTTAATTCATTTCTTGGACAATCCCTAACCGTGACTAATCCATGTATCCCTAGCGCTGTGATTACTCCTCCCAGTAATCCCCAAGTTCCATCAGCAAATACATTGATGCGATGAATGTAGGTGCGATGGTAAGCATACTTTAACTGCCTATCATTAACTTTTCCGACTTCTACTAGGTTAGTCACATAGTTTTCAGCTTTGATCAGTGCTGCATAATCCAGGTTAAACCAATAAAGCGATACTCCCACCACCGCCAACCCAGGAAAAACCAAAGTAATTAAGAGAATTGCTTTGCGCGTCTTCATCCATACCTCCCTCCTTGTGTACCTGTTCAATGCTGACATAGCAAGAATCTTTGTGTTACAACTTGGCAGATCAATTTGATACATGGAGTGGGTGAATCAAATTTTGGGAATAATCCTCATAGTGTTTGAAAGCATTGTTTTAGTTGGGCTTCACGCTATGAGAGCGCGATTTCTAGGTAAAAATCTGATTTTTGGCTGTTTATCTCTTATATTTTGCTGTATTTTGTGGATTTGTTTGTCATTAATTCCAGTACACGCAACTTCCACACAGTCTATTGATACTCTGCGGCAAAAGCAGCAACAAATGAACCAGCAGCGTCAGAGTGTGGTTAACGATCGCGATCGCTTAAAAAATCTCCAACAAGAGGCCCAAAAACACCTCACTGGTTTAAAGCAAAATCTGCAAACTACAGATAGCTACATTCAAGAGAGCGAATCTCGATTACAACTCGCCACCCAACGCCTCCAGCAGTTGGAAACTGATTTAGCTGTAGCAGAACGTTCCTACGAGGAGCGGCAAATAGCAACAGTAGCACGATTGCGTTATCTCCAGCGATCGCCTGCATCTGTTGGCTGGGCAGTTTTGCTCCAAAGTGAAAATATCAGCGATTTTATCAGTCGTCGTCATCAGTTGAAATTAGTGTATCAGGCAGATGAGCAAATTTTGGTAAAACTCAACGCCCAAGCAAACCTGATAAATCAACAAAAAACGGGCATAGAACAACAAAAAAACGAAATTGCCTTGATTCGTGAGCAATTACTGGCACAAAAAGTCGGTTATCAAACTCAGGCGGAATCACAATCAGAATTGATTCAACGCCTCAATAGCGATCGCCTAGCCTTGGAAGCAGCGCAAAACCAGCTAGAGAGGGAATCCAAAAATCTGGAAGCCTTGATTCAACGAAAGGTAGGAGAAGCCAGAGCAACAGAAGAGGCGCAAACAAAAACCAACAGCCGGACTGCGATCGTTCGAGGAACCGGTGTAATGGCATATCCTAGCGACGCTTCTACTAGTAGTCCCTTCGGCTGGCGGATACACCCAATCCTTGGCTATCGTCGCTTTCATGCCGGGTTAGATTTTGCCGCTAGCTATGGTAGTAAAATTCGGGCAGCCGATTCAGGCAGAGTTATTTTTGCTGGGTGGTATGGTGGTTATGGCAGAGCGGTAATTATTGACCACGGCAATGGTCTTACTACACTCTATGGACATACCAGCGAGTTGTATGTTTCTGAAGGACAAGCCGTTGAACGCGGACAAGCGATCGGTGCTGTGGGTTCCACAGGTTTCTCAACTGGGCCCCACCTCCACTTTGAAGTCCGTCGGAATGGTACACCAGTAGACCCAGCTAATTATCTGTGAACCTAGGGACTTCCAAATAAAGAAATACTCAAAAAACTCTCTCCTTTTTATTCCTCTGTGTTCTCTGTGTCTCTGTGGTTCGTTTATTTGGATAATTTATTTCTTAGAAGTCCCTAAACTTAATAAACCAAGTTTTTCTAGGCTGAGAACTTTATCATAGACGTGCTATAATGGGTGAGATTAAGGGCGCGTAGCTCAGTGGATAGAGCAACAGATTCCGGTTCTGTGGGTCGGGGGTTCAAATCCCTCCGCGCTCGTTTTTTATTTTTCGATTGACAATTATTGTCTCGGCTATATCTACTCAAGCAGATAGGCTGATTCTACCAAAGCTACACTTTCTTTGGTTAAGACTGGACGTGTTGATAGAAAATCCTTTTAACGTTTTCTGCACAGATGATATAAAGTCCAACAATTGCTGCCAGCACCAAAAGGAATTCAATGGGTAAAGGTTGGAACCCTAATAAACCTGCAACTGGAGTATAAGGAATCAGGAGGGTGACAATAGCGATCGCAATCGTTGCAGTCAATAAGTACTTTCCTGGCTTACTCGTGAGGATAGATTGCCGTGTCCGAATTACCAGCACAATCATAGATGCAGAAATCACTGATTCCATAAACCAACCAGTTCTAAATTGTGCTGAGTTGGCGTGCAGCAGCAATAGGAGTGCTGCAAAAGTGAGGTAATCAAAGACTGAACTCAGCAGCCCAAACACCACCATAAAGTTACGGATAAATGTGATGTTCATCCGCCGGGGTTTGTTGACCATTTCCCGGTCTACGCGATCGGTTGCGATCGTCATTTCTGGGAAATCGGTTAACAGGTTTGTGAGCAAAATTTGGCTGGGTAGCAAGGGTAAGAAGGGTAGAACCAGAGAAATACCTGCCATGCTAAACATATTGCCGAAATTAGCACTTGTTGCCATAAACACGTATTTGAGCGTATTGGCAAACGTTACCCGTCCTTCTTTCACGCCTTCGACCAAAACATTTAGGTCTTTTTGCATCAACACGATGTCTGCGGCTTCTTTGGCTACGTCAACCGCACTCTCAACAGAAATACCCACATCGGCAGCATGAAGCGCTGAGGCATCGTTAATGCCATCGCCAAGATAACCAACTACATTTCCGGTTTTTTTCAGCGCAATGATGATCCGCTCTTTTTGATTTGGCTCAACCTCAGCAAAGACATTTATTTTGCCAACACGATGCATTAGGGCTTCATCAGAAAGCTCTTGCAATTCGCCACCAGTTAAAACCTTTGGTTTTGGTAATCCCACTTGTTCAATGATACTGATGGCAACCGCTCGACTATCGCCCGTGATCATTTTTGTGGTAACTCCAAGTAGTCCCAAATCTTTGAGCGTATCAGCAATATCTGCTTTTGGTGGATCGAAAAGAGCAAGATAACCCAAAAACGTCATGTTTGTTTCATCGTCTTTGGTGAAGGAATTGCGATCGTAGTTGCGGTAAGCCACCCCTAAGACCCGAAACCCTTCACTACCAAGTTCCTCTGCCCGTTGTTGAATCTTGTCCTGCTGTATAGCAATATCAATTGTCTTTCCGTCACCAGTTTCGACGGTTGAGCAAACATCAAGAATTGCCTTTAGCGCACCTTTGCTGACAATCAGATTCTTATTATCTTTCTTCAACAGAATGCTGAGGCGTTTACGGTTGAAATCATAAGGTACTTCATCTAGTTTCTGATAAGCAGAAATGTCAAATTGCTTGTGCTGACGAATTGCGGCATCGATAGGATTTACATAACCTGATTCAGATGCAGCATTCAAATAGGCGTAAAGCAAAACGCGAGTCGCCTGCGGCGAGGCTCCGCCAACGCTCTCTTTCCCCTCCACATCAACCGCAGCGTGAATTTTCACTTCCCCTTCCGTCAGCGTGCCCGTTTTATCTGTACAAAACACGTTCATGCTGCCAAAATTTTCAATTGCGGACAGTCGTTTCACGATTACCTGCTTTTTCGCCATTTGTTTAGCACCGCGAGCCAAGTTAACGCTAACGATCGCAGGCAACAATTGAGGAGTCAGACCGACTGCAAGCGCTAGGGAGAATAGAAAAGATTGTAGAACAGGGCGTTGCAAGTAGACGTTGGCGACAAAAATTAGAACAACCAAAATCAACGTCACTTCCATGAGAAAATAGCCAAATTTGCCCAGTCCCCTTTCAAATTCGGTTTCCGGCGGTCTGAGTTTCAGGCGTTCTGATACCTTGCCAAATTCAGTCTGCTTTCCGGTCTGCACCACAACCGCTTTCGCTGTACCACTGATTGCGTTAGTGCCCATATAAAGGGTGTTTGTTCGTTGGCTGAGTCCGACTTCGTTCGGCAATACGCCACTTAGTTTGTCAGCAGGATAGGTTTCTCCCGTCAGTGCTGCTTCATTCACTGACAGATCCTTCGACTCTAAAATCAGGCAGTCACCAGGGATACTATCACCAGCAGCAAGCAACACAATGTCACCTGGAACCACCTCCTCATTAGAGATTTCTTGAGATTGACCATCTCTCAAAACTGTGGCTTTTACTTGCACTAAAGCCAGTAGCTTCGTTACGGCATCTCTAGCACCTCGCTCTTGCCAAAATCCTAATAGCCCACTAACTAGTACGATCGTCAGAATAATAATAGTATCAATGACATCTCCAAGAAAACTGGAGAGAATAGCAGCTGCCATTAAAATCAAAATAATCGGACTCTTAAACTGGTTCAGCAACAGGAGTAGTGTGGATGACTGTCGCTTTTGCTTCAGACTGTTTGCACCATATTGAGTGAGCCGTTGCTGCGCCTCTTGGCGACTTAAACCCTGGTGGCTACTCTTAAGCTGATCTAATACCTGTTCAGCAGGCAGACTCCAAAATGAAGGGATGACTTGAGGCATAGATGTCAGTATCCAATTTTTTTAATCCTAAATAGATAACCTTGCTTATCTACTAAGTTAGTTTGTATAAATAAACCCAATTATGTTACGAAACGTAAATAGTCCTAAAGTCCTTACTAATGACTAATGACAAATGACAGCCCTTTCCAGTTAGCTTTAATTGCGCCAACCTACTACTACCGTTTAATTTACTGCGTGAATTAATAAATTGTAATCAAAAGCAAAAAAAAGCCCAAAGACCCAACAAAAGTATTTACGGAAGTTTTAACCTCAAAAAAAATCGGCTATCTCTCTGACTGATTTGGTCAAAAATTATGATGGGCTAACCATAACTTTTGCACCGTTTATGTTACCTCACGACTTCCTCAAATTTGGCATTTAACATCAAGTGGATTGATCTGTTTTTTATGTCTCATAGGAAAAAGCAGAATTATGGTTTCGACCATCGATCTGAATACCGTGGCTGGCTTATCTGAGCTTGAAGCGATCGCTCGGCTCAAACAGGATGGCTACAATGAACTTTCCTCGGCTCGCTCTCGCAGTATTTTATCCTTCGCTTGGGAAACCGTTCAAGATCCGATCTTTCTCTTGCTGGTCGGCGGCGGGATCATTTATTGGATTTTAGGCGACTTACAAGAAGCCCTGATTTTGCTGGGTTTCGTCTTCTTCATCACAGGAATCAGCCTTTACCAGGAAGGTAAAACCGAACACGCCCTAGAAGCCTTGCGCGATCTCTCCAGTCCTCGCGCCTTGGTAATTCGGGATGGACAGCAAAAACGGATTGCGGGGCGAGAAGTCGTTCGAGAAGATATCTTAGTGCTAGCAGAAGGCGATCGCGTGCCTGCTGATGCAATCATACTCTCCTGTACAAATCTCTCAACTGATGAATCGTTATTAACTGGGGAATCCCTACCTGTTCGCAAAGTTGCTGCCGCCGGTACCGTGGAGATGGCACGTCCGGGGGGAGATGAGTTGCCCTTTGTATATTCTGGAACCTTGGTAGTTCAGGGACAGGGAATTGCTAAAGTCCAAGCGGTGGGCGCTCAAACAGAGATGGGTAAGATTGGCAACGCCTTACAAAAAGTCAAGCCGGAACCGACTCCTCTACAACAGGAAATGACTCGGTTGGTAAGCCGTCTGTTTGGCATCGCTTTATTATTGTGTGTGGCGATCGTGGTTATTTATGGAATCACGCGAGGAGATTGGCTCAAAGGATTTCTCGCAGGTATTACCTTAGCGATGGCAATTTTGCCAAACGAATTTCCGGTTGTCGTGACAATTTTCTTAGCATTGGGAGCATGGCGAATTTCTCAGAAACACGTCTTAGCTCGTCGCGCCTCAGCCGTTGAAACCTTGGGTTCCGCAACCGTTCTGTGTGTGGATAAAACCGGAACACTGACCCTGAATCAGATGGCTGTGCAACAGCTATTTGCATACAACCATGCAGAAAATCCTCACCCATATAATTTGGAATTGCATTTACGAGAGTCTCTCCCCGAAACGGTTCATGAATTAGTCGAGTTCTGCATTTTGGCGAGTCAGAGAGATCCTTTTGATCCAATGGAGAAAGCGTTTAAAGAATTGGGCGATCGCTATCTCGCACATACTGAACATCTGCATGACGATTGGATACTGTTACGAGAATATCCCCTCTCACCCCATCTATTGGCAATGTCTCACGTTTGGCAGTCCGCCGATGGTAAGCAGTATGAAATTGCAGCGAAAGGAGCGCCGGAAGCGATCGCGGATCTCTGTCATTTCACGCCCCAACAGCAGAAAATTCTGGCAGCCCAAATCAGTGAAATGGCCAATCAAGGCTTGCGTGTGTTAGGCGTTGCCAAAGCGTCTCTTTTTGATGCGCCACCGCCATTTTTGCCACCTCATCCGTCCCTCAATCCCGATCATTTACCCGATGAGCAACATGACTTTCCTTTTCAATTTCTCGGATTGGTAGGACTGTCTGATCCAGTGCGTCCAAATGTTGCGGCGGCAATTCAAGAATGTTATACCGCAGGTATTCGGGTAGTCATGATTACAGGTGATTATCCCGGAACGGCTCAAACTATTGCCCGTCAGATTGGATTGATGCAAATGGGAGCCATTTTGACGGGAGCGGAATTGGATCTGATGAGTGACATTGAACTCGAACAACGTATTCAAAGTACGAATATCTTTGCACGAGCCGTTCCCGAACAAAAATTGCGCTTAGTTAATGCTTTGAAAGCCAAGGGTGAAGTCGTCGCCATGACTGGGGACGGCGTGAATGATGCTCCGGCTCTCAAATCTGCCCAAATCGGGATTGCGATGGGACAGCGAGGCACAGATGTTGCCCGTGAGTCGGCAGCGTTAGTGTTATTGGATGATGATTTTTCGTCCATTGTGCAAGCGGTGAAACTTGGACGGCGAATTTTTGATAATCTCCGCAAAGCAATGGCATATTTGCTAGCGATTCACATCCCGATCGCTGGCATGTCTTTGATTCCGGTGTTGTTTAAGTTGCCATTAGTCTTGCTTCCCGTTCACGTTGCCTTTCTCCATTTGATTATTGATCCAGCTTGCTCCATCGTTTTAGAAGCCGAACCCGCAGAAGCAACGGTGATGCAGCGTCCTCCCCGCAACCCCAAAGAACCCTTATTTGGCAGGAAAACTTTGGGTTTGGCAGTGCTACAAGGGGTGGGAATTTTGGTAATTACTCTCGCCATCTTTGTGGTGGCGCTATATCGCCGACAAGGTGAACTTGATGCTCGTGCCTTAACGTTTACGACGTTGATTTTGGCAAATTTATTCCTAATTTTGAGTGAAAGTTCTTCATCTCGCCTCAGTCTAAAAATCCTGAAATCTCCCAATAATGCTCTCTGGTGGGTGGTTGGTGGGGGACTGGTTTTTCTGGCGTTCGTGCTGTATGTTCCGTTCTTGCGTCAATTATTTAGCTTTTCTTTTTTACATCCCATCGACCTAGCAATTTGTTTAGGGGGTGGGGCGATCGCTCTGCTTTGGTTTGAACAGTTAAAGTTTCTCAATCGACCCCAACGAGTTGTTCAATCTAAATCAATAAAACCTATCCAAGAAAATCTATAACTGATTTACTTTCCTTATACTATCAATACGGTTCGGTTAACATTTTAATCTTTTGAAGATCCCCCCAACTCCCATTAAAAAGCAGGGTGGATTAATTGTCTAGAGAGAAAAATTAAAACCCTCATTCTTGCGTTCATAAATCCAGTTCCCCTGTTAGCAGGCTGACGAGGTTACGGGGATTACAAATTTTCTCTCCGCACAATTAATCCACCCTGCCCAACTCCCATTAAAAAGGGGGTCGCCGCAGACGGGGGGATCTTAACCAAACCGTATTGCCAATACTGTGGGTGATGCTAAAGCTTATTGGGCAGTATTTTAACGGCAATTAGAACGGTTTCTCAGTTTATCGAAATAGCCAAGATAAATGTGAAGTTCAACGAGCGATGTCTACCACGGGCTACACCTACGCACCAATCATAAAATAGGGAGTAGATCGTTCACCACTCCCTACTCGCTCTATGCTTCAATAACTACCCGCAAATTGCCCCGTTTTTTCGCAACACGGCAAGCAGTCGTAGTACCAGAACGCTCGAATTCTAAATCGAGAATGGTGGGGCCGACTCGCAAATTGTGAAATGACAGGCGATTAATCGATTCTGGCAAAGCAGGGTCGATTATTCGCAAGCAGTTATTTTGAGCATCAGGCACCAAGTTGACCATCATTTGCAGCAGTTGGAAGATACTACCAGTCGCCCAAGCTTGGGGAGTGCAAGCAACTGGATACTGCACAGGGGCATTATCACCGTTCCGTTCGTAGCCGCAGAAGAGTTCTGGAGGACGTTCATAAGGCTGCTGACTGGTCATATCGAATAAACCTTGGAAAAGTTCTAAGGCTTGATCGATAAGACCCAGCGATCGTAATCCCATTGCGATCAGAGCGTTATCATGGGGCCAAACCGAACCAATGTGATAACCCATTGGATTGTAAGCGGGTGATAAACTACTCAGGGTACGAATGCCCCAACCATTAAACATATCTGGTGCCCGCAACCGTTCTGCTACACTGTAGGCTCTTTCGTGGGTGAAAAGACCCAAATGCAGACAATGACCAGGGTTTGAGGTAATACTGTCTACAGGTTTACCATCTCCATCTAAAGCCAAGGCGCAGAAATCCTGGTCTTCTACCCAAAAATCTCGATTAAAACGAAGCTTGAGACTTCTAGCCTCTTCTAGCCAACGATCTGCCAAATCAAGGCGCTTTTTCATCTTCGCTATTTCTGCTAGGCGCATTTTTGCAGCATAGACATAAGCTTGCACCTCACAAAGGGCAATTGGGCCGTTAGCTAATTCTCCCTTATGGTTGACAATGCAGTCGCCAGAGTCTTTCCAACCTTGGTTAGCAAGACCGCGTTTAGATTTACGGAAGTAGCTGAGGTAACTGGTTTGTTTGGTATTGCGATCGATCCAGTCCATTGCTGCTAAAGCATTTGGCCAAAGTAACTCTAGGAGTTCTTGGTCGTGAGTCCAAGCATAATGTTCGGCATACAGCATTAGCCACAGGGGAGTCGCATCAACTGTACCGTAGTATGGCGTGTGAGGAATTTCTTGACAACGAGCCATTTCTCCCAAACGTAACTCGTGCAAAATCTTACCTGGTTCTTCTTCGCGCCATTCGTCGTCGATTTTGCCTTGGTATTTCGCCAGTAATATTAGGGTTTCTTTGGCAATTTGTGAGTTTAACATCAGGGTTTGGGAAGCTGTAATCAGCGAATCCCGCCCAAATAGTGTAGAAAACCACGGTACTCCAGCCGAAACTGTCTTATGCTTTCCAAAAGACTGGCGCAACAAATACATATCTTGCTCGGCCCGCTCAATCACTCGATTGAAAGTGCTTTTATCTGAGCTAATGCGAGTAATTTGCTGTACCCAGTGTTGCTCCTCCATCAACTCAGCAGCTTTCGCCTGTCCTAAAGTAATGGCGGCGCTTACGGTTGAACTAGATTGGTTGTTTTTCAACATATTCACCCGATAACCCAGCTTTTGGGTTTCGTGAGAAGCCAACTCTAGCTGCCAAACCGCAGTGTAGCCTTTGAAAGAGTCTGGTTGACGATGCTGGAATAAAATCCGAGATTCCATCACCGAACCATCCAAACCTTGATAGGCGAGTGTTAAGGATTCTTCCCTAAAAGTTGATGGGTCTTTAGTTACTGGTGAAACGCCATCGACGATTCCTTCTCCAGTCGTGGGTTCTAGTAGACGTAAAAGCCTACCGCGTTTTTCTCTGTCATAACCCCGGACTTCAAATAAATCAGCAAAATCTGCATCGAAGCTGATACTTAGTTCAAAATTGACAGTTGTTGTGCTGTAGTTAGATACTTCTATTTCTTCAAATAGAGCGCCATTGAGTACTATTTCTCGCCGAATCCCGATAGTTTCGGCTCTTAGGCGTTCGTCAATTCTGGGGTTAGTACACAAAACCGAGAGTGAAAACCCTTTTCCGGCAGTACTACTGAGAAGTACAGGCGATCGCCCTTCAATTTGCAACTCTAAGCGATTGAGAAATCTCGTATCACAGCAAAACAGCCCCATGCTGGGATTACCCTCACTGAGGGAACAGCCAGAAATATTCCCGATAGTATCTGTCACGAAAAATAAATCATCATCTTTAACCGTCAGTGTCGGTTGTGGTCTTTCACTCACAACACAAGGCCACTCCGGGATAGGTAATTGTTCAGCAGGAATAAAAGTTTTTCCATCCAGGAAAATTTTTTCCGGGGTCATTAGCGTATCCGGTGTCATTAGCCAAAGTTCCGTGTACAGGTCGTAGATTGTTTGTGGTATTCGGAGTAGAGGTCTTTACCCCTCACAACTTGTAGAAAAAAGACTCTTTGTAAAACTTGTTTGAGCTATTCTAGCCAAAATTATTTTTACGTACCGTTGACAAAGTAGCAGTGTCCAAATCTATATAAGTATTGTATGAGTCTAAACTCAAGACTGAAAACTCAGAATTTTTAGATAAGTGCTTAGTTGTCAAACTTTCTCAAGATACAAGATATATAGTATACTCAGCAAAAATGCGAAGTTCCCAGTTCTACTGGGTAAAGCTAGCATTTATTGACTAAACTATTATACGATTTTGTTTTAAATATCTTTGGCGTTAGATTAGACAAATTTCCGATATTCAATTGATTGATTAATTTTAATCAATCATTGACTGAGTAAATTATGTGGTATGTAGCAGTAATGGTTTTTGGGTAAGAAAATTCTATTTAGTGAGTGTAAATATTATGACGGGCTACGCCAAGGCGTGGACTATCAATCAATGCTGAGTAAAGATTAGTGAATTTAACGGTTAAAACAATACAAAAATTATGTGGCTGGTACTTAGTAATGAAAGATTTTAGCTGTGCAAGCATATTTCAAAGTTAGTCAAGAATGTATATTGGGCGTAGTAGGTTGTCAATCAATAAATACAATTTGGTAACAAAATGTTGCGCCTGCTTTGGCGAAAAGTGCATTTTAGCGTTCTTTACATATTGCAACTCTCTATTTAACTTGAGAGTGCCTTGGAATTTGTACAATGCAGCTGTGACGTGGATCTTGTCGAGGTTGAGCGTTTAACAATAATTCATGAGCATTTCGACTTCTGTGCTGAGTGATCTGCTAAAGTTCCTACCATACTTGCGGCCCCAGCTATATTTTAAGGCTTCACTAACAGCGCTCTCCCATGCGATGGAAGATCAAGTTTTGGCTGCGACTTTAGCACAACCCCTTGTAATTGCTAGTTTCCAGCGAGAGCGATTCTACCGCCAAGAAGCTCATCGCTACCTGCGACTTGCCTTGCGGAGTAACCAAATATACGTATTAGCTGCTCCAGAAACGGATTTCGCCAATAGTTCGGAACACTACGAAAAGATCGCTTTTGAGCCAACGGATGGTTTAAGTCAAGAGTGGCATTTGGTAGTGATTGCTGATAATTATGCAACTTGTCTGGTTTGCCGGGAAAGTCTTGGTTCTATTGCCAAAAATAAGCAACTACCAGAACTAAGCCCTAATCTGGATATAGACACAGCGCGAAGATTTGAAGGAGTTTGGACATCGGAAAGGGGAGTTAGCCTCAAAGCAGCTGAATTGCTGTTAGACAGGATTTTGGTTTACAGACCAGAACTGGCAAGTAAAATAAACGAGGCACGTCAGAGGTTTAGCATAGGAGAGCCGCGAAGCCACTCTGGAGCAGAACAGATCAACGAATATGCTTGTGACATCGATACAGATCCCTTTGTGCAACGCTTAGTAACTTACTTGCAAGCTAGTCAGTACAAATTGCACAAAGCCTACCGTTCTATTGCTGCCCAAGCACGAAAAGAACGATTAGTCAACTCAATTAGTACTGCGATTCGGCGATCGCTCGACCCTCATGAAGTTCTCCAGGTGGCAGCACAAGAATTAGGGCAACACCTAGAAGCTTGTCGCTGTCTAATTTACCGCGCTCAAGCTACAGATAACCAAGCCATAATTGAACACGAGTTTTTGAATCCCGGTATTTTATCGGTTCGTGGGCAAACTTGGGAATTAGAGAAAAATTCCCTATTTCAGGACATCGTGCAACAAGGCGAAGGTGTTTGTATTAGCGATACGCTGAATGACCCTCGTGTTAACAATTCGCCAGGGCTTTCCTTAATTGCCAAAAAGTTTGCCATTCGTTCTTGGCTGATGGAACCAGTATTTTATCAGGGGCGGTTGTTGGGCATCGTAGAGTTGCATTACTGTGGAATGCCACCGCACGAGTGCCAACCTGGGGAGTTGGATTTGGTAGAAGCGATCGCCACCCAAGTCGGAGCAGCCCTAATTCAAGCGGAAGCCTATGCCAACCTAGAAGAACTTAACCAGCAGCTAGAAGCCCTAGACCGCACCCGCAGCAACCTTATAGCCATCACTGGACACGAACTGCGTACTCCCCTATCCACCATTCAAGTGTGTCTAGAAAGTCTTGCTAGTGAGCCGGATATGCCCTTGGAGTTGCAGCAAATTATGCTCAACACGGCTCTTTCCGACTCAGAACGGATGCGAAAATTGGTACAAGATTTCCTCACACTTTCCAACTTGGAAAGCGGGCGAGTGCAATGGCATCCAGAATCCCTGACTTTACAAGAGTGTGTGGATTTAGCACTCAGCCGCAATCGCACGCGTTCTTCAACGGAAAAGCCGCCCCAAGTCAAAACTCAAATTGCCGAAAATCTACCTCTAGTAAGGGCTGATGGTGATTGGCTAGTAGAGGTACTGGCAAAACTCATGGACAACGCTTGTAAATTTACGCCACCCCAAGGAGAAATCACCATTAAAGCGATTTCCAACAGCCATCAAATGGTCGAGGTGACTGTGGCTGACACTGGACGCGGCATTGAACCAAATCGCTTAGAAGTAGTTTTTGACCGCTTCTATCAAGAAGAGGGAGCGCTACGCCGTACCACTGGCGGAACAGGACTTGGTTTAGCAATTTGTCGTCAAATTGTGAATGGCTGGGGCGGAGAAATTTGGGCAGAGTCAACTGGCAAAGACCAGGGTAGCCAGTTTCACTTCACCATCCCCATTGTTCAGACTAGCCACGAGGAAAAGCGGGCAAAAGTCAAGAGTAAATAGGTATTAGTCCTTTGTCATTAGTCCTTTGTCATTAGTCATTGGGCACTTGTACTGAGCGTATCGCTAAAGCGAAAGCTTCGCTAACGCGTAGCGTCTCGTAGAGAAGCCGTAAAGCCTGCGGCATAGCTACGCTTAGGGCGGAGCCTCCCACACCCCTTGGATTTCTCACAAGTGAGAAATCCAAGGGGTGTGGGAGGTGTGGGAAGTGTGGGAGGATGGGGAAGAAGTCTTACCCCCCACACTCCCCACACTCCCCACACTCCTCTTTTCCCTCTGCCTCCACTATGCGTGAGAAATCCGGGGTAGAGAAGTATCGGGCATTGGTTTTTAACAAATGACAAAGAACAAAGGACAAATGACTAAAAACTGTTACAGTCTATAACGCGATCGCAATATGATCCTTGTTGCGGTGTTAGGATTCCCTAAAAACGTTGAGAGAATCATCTTTATGGCAGAAACACTCTCTGGACAAACCCCACTATTTGCTGGCAGCACTGGTGGCTTGCTAAAGAAAGCAGAAGTGGAAGAAAAGTACGCTATCACTTGGACTAGCCCGAAGGAGCAAGTATTTGAACTGCCTACAGGTGGTGCTGCTACTATGCGGAAAGGCGAAAACCTGCTGTATATAGCTCGGAA
The DNA here is from genome assembly GCF_014698035.1 of Desmonostoc muscorum FACHB-395. Classification (GTDB taxonomy): domain Bacteria; phylum Cyanobacteriota; class Cyanobacteriia; order Cyanobacteriales; family Nostocaceae; genus Nostoc; species Nostoc muscorum_A. The sequence goes on along the minus strand of NZ_JACJSF010000040.1, from coordinate 53,971 downwards.
AGAATATGGCATCGCTTTGGGCGGTCAGCAACTTCGTAAACTCAAAATCACAGACTACAAAGTTTACCGGATTTTACCCAACGGAGAAACTACTTTACTGCACCCAGCTGATGGTGTCTTCCCCGAAAAAGTGAATGAAGGTCGTGAAAAAGTGCGTTATGTCCCACGCAGCATTGGGCAAAACCCCAATCCATCACAACTCAAATTCAGTGGTAAAGCTACCTACGACGCATAGGGACTAGGGACTGGGGAAGATGCATGAAGCAGGGAGCAGGGAGCAACGGAGAAGAGTTTTTTCCTTTACCCCCTGCACCCTGCCCCTCTGCGTCTTTTCAATGCCCCATGCCCAATGCCCAATGCCCCCCATGCCCAACCTCTTAGCTATTTATGGTATTCCCCGATTTCTCTGAATTTTCTCAGCTAGCTTTACAAGGCAACTTTGTTCCGGTATATCAAGAATGGGTAGCGGACTTAGATACGCCCGTATCTGCTTGGTATAAAGTCTGTGCAGGTCAGCCCTATAGCTTTTTGTTGGAATCGATAGAAGGTGGGGAAAAACTAGGACGCTATAGTTTAGTGGGTTGTGATCCGCTTTGGGTTTTGGAAGCAAGGGGCGATCGCACCACCCAATTAAACCGCGATGGTTCGCAGGTCGTTTTTGCAGGCGACCCTTTTGCAACTTTAGCCGAATGTTTAGCACCTTATCACCCAGTCAAGTTACCACAGCTACCGCCAGGGATTGGCGGTTTATTTGGGTTTTGGGGCTATGAATTGATTAACTGGATTGAGCCGCGCGTGCCAATCTATCCGCCAGATGAGCGAAATATTCCTGATGGCTTGTGGATGCAGGTAGACCAGCTGTTGATTTTTGACCAGGTGAAGCGAAAAATTTGGGCGATCGCTTATGCTGATTTACGTGACCCCAATGTAGATTTACACGCAGCCTATCAACAAGCGTGCGATCGCGTCACCCAAATGCTCGAAAAGCTATCTCTCCCCCTATCCCCAGAAAAAACTCGGTTGGAATGGAAACCACCAGGAAGTAGGAAAGCAGAAGAGCAGAGCGGCGAAACAGATGAATACAACAGTAATTTCACCCGTCCTGATTTTTGCGCTAGCGTCCAAAAAGCCAAAGACTACATCAAAGCAGGCGATATCTTTCAAGTAGTAATTTCTCAGCGACTATCAACACCATACACAGGCGACCCCTTTGCCCTTTACCGCTCCCTACGTCAGATAAATCCTTCGCCTTACATGGCTTACTTTAACTTCCAAGATTGGCAAATCATCGGTTCCAGTCCTGAAGTGATGGTGAAAGCCGAAACTGCTCCAGATGGGGGAGTTATAGCAACGGTACGCCCCATTGCGGGGACACGTCCACGCGGTAAAACTACCCAACAAGATGCAGCATTTGCTCAAGATTTACTCGAAGATCCCAAGGAAGTTGCCGAACACGTGATGCTTGTAGATTTAGGGCGGAATGATTTGGGGCGTGTTTGTCAAAATGGTAGCGTCAAAGTTGATGAATTAATGGTAGTTGAGCGCTACTCCCATGTAATGCACATTGTCAGCAATGTTGTGGGTAAATTAGCACTCGATAAAACAGCATGGGATTTATTGAAAGCTTGCTTCCCAGCAGGTACGGTAAGTGGCGCACCCAAGATTCGGGCAATGGAAATTATCCACGAGTTAGAGTCTAGTCGGCGCGGTGTTTATTCTGGTGTGTATGGATATTACGATTTTGAAGGACAATTAAATACTGCGATCGCAATTCGCACAATGGTAGTACATGACAAAACGGTTAGCGTACAAGCTGGCGCAGGACTAGTGGCTGATTCTGAGCCAGAAAAAGAATACGAAGAGACGTTGAATAAAGCTAGAGGTTTATTAGAAGCAATTCGTTGTTTGCGTTGAACTAGAGACTAGTAGTGACGGAAGTTTGCCTAGCTTTAACAGGTAATTGAAGTTCTGCGGCTCATAATTCAAGTCCTCTCAAGTGTTCAAGAATACAGCAGATTGCAACTTGGTGAGGTACAGACAATCGTAGGGGCAATTCATGAATTGCCCCTACCCGTGTACTTTATTTACCTGAAATACGCTGTAACTAAAATTCTTATTTAGTCATCTGAAAGAAATGCAATAGAACTCGTATTGTAATACGAATATACTACAATACGAATTCAAATAAAAATTATATTCGTTATCAGAAAAATGGGTTTAAAACCCCGTGTTTCCAGCACGGCTTTAAAGTAATGAGTAAGGAGTGGCTGAAAAATGGGTATTTACTCATTACTTATTACTTATTACTCATTACTCCAGAATCACCGTGCGTACCCTTCTCCTGACGGAGACGCTGCGCGAACGGGAACGCCAAGGGCGAACACGGCGGTGAGGATGTCAAGTAATGGTTTTATAGTTACTATCGCTTGCAATTAATGGCCAACTGATTTTTATTGGTTAGTTGTAAAACCGGACTTGATATAAGCACAGTAACAGTTCGATTTGCTGTATGAGAATCTAGACCAGACTTTAACAGTTGATTGATCAATATTCTTCTATTTTGAATTACATAGGTTTTGCTTTGAACTGCAAGATGTTTGGAAACCATTTCTGCTACTTCTAAGCCCATGTATCCACAATACCGTGACAAATTAGGAAGCTTTATAAATCCAATCAACATCGAAATTTTCCCAAAGCTAAAGAGACTTTTTTAGACTTATTGAAAAGCAAAAATAAGTCTTGGTATCCCAATCCAAGACCTCCATTGAAGTTACCAAAAAAATGAACAAATTTGTTCATCCTAATTGAGTGAAATAAATCGCCCAAATCATTCCAGTTACTCCAATAGCGATTAAGAGATTAGTGAAAAATCTGCCGAATTCAATTTCTTGTCCCAGTCCCTTATCATCTTGACCACCACTGAAAAATAATGACCACGCTTGATTTGCATTGATGGTCTCAAAGTTGTTGAAATCAGGTCTAAAAACGACTGTTCCAATCAAATCTTTTTTGGGGTAATCAAAATCAGTTTTCATAAGTTTGCCTCTAAATTGTTTTATTTGTCAACTGGAGAAAATTCGTAAATCTGAAGTGTGTTCTCTAAAAACTAGTTAGCCATCCAATCAAACCGTGTCCGGTGAAAACTTCCAACGCGATGAGTGAGATAAAACCAATCATTGCCAAACGACCATTGAGTTTTTCGGCATATTCGGTGAAGCCTGTCCGTGGGGTTTCATCAACATAAATTTTGGGTTCAATCGAAAATCTGTTGAGTTGACCGCGTTCGTTAATAGTAAAGCCTTTATTTGTCATCTTTTACTTTTTATTGTTGTCTTCTGTGAATGAATGTAACTTATTGTAAATATTTTTTGCAAGTACTTGACACAATAAAAAAGGTAGTAAGAACCGCACTAAGCAGGTCGGGTCTTTTGCAATACTTGTTGGTTAAGGGGAAAGGGGAAAGAAAAAACCTTTAACCTTTACCCTTTAACCTTTTCCCCAAACCCAATGCCGAGTTAAAAATGGTTAACCGAGCAGTATTGAGGTCTTTTGGATTCATGCCAAAAGATAAAAGATGTGTACGACAGCACAATAGGTTTGGTAAAAGATTGTTTGCATAACTTTGATAAGTCTAGAGACGTGTGATATCTACGACGGGCTACGCCTATGCTCTTGTGAATGAATACACACAAAAGCATTAATTGCCTTTAATGTAACTTCAGTAAAACTTATCATTTACATAAACAAAAATTATCATTTTATAGCTGAGGAAGTATTGCTTATTTGTAACGGAATTGTTATGTTTCTTTACATAAAGATACAAAAGCAAGATAAATGCGTTAAATCACTACTAACCATAGTTTTCTAAATAACTATGTAGTTACTCTCGCAATATCTTTGGTAAAGCGATGTCCACGATGGGCTACACCTATACAAAGAATGCTGAGTACCTTTATCAACAGCTAAACGCATTTCCCCTCTGTCTTTGCACATTTAATTTTCACATCCGATAGAACTGTAATTTTTTTAGGGAACATCTGCTATGTCTTTTACCATCAAGTCGGCTCAAAGTATTTTTCCCGGCACGCTAGTTGCTGACGTTGTTCCAACTGTTGTCGAATCATTCTCTCAACTCAATGCTGAAGATCAACTAGCATTACTATGGTTTGCTTATACCGAGATGGGTAGAAGTATTACGGTTGCCGCTCCTGGAGCAGCTAACATGGTACTCGCACAAGGCTTACTTGAACAAATTAAGCAGATGCCTTTCGAGGCTCAAACACGAGTCATGTATGATTTAGCTAACCGTGCTGACACTCCCCTCTGCCGTTCTTATGCATCCTTTACTGTAAACATCAAGTTGGGCTTTTGGTATCAGTTAGGAGAATGGATGGCTCAGGGAATCGTTGCTCCTATTCCAGAAGGCTACAAGCTTTCTCCCAAGGCTGCTGATGTGTTAGAAGCAATCAGAAATGCTGATTCAGGTCAACAAATCACAATTCTCCGCAATACCGTAGTGAGCATGGGATTTGACCCGAACGCTCCCGGTAGTTACAAAAAAGTCTCAGAACCTGTTGCTCCACCCACAGCACCAGCATTTCGAACTAAAGTCACCATTGAGGGTATCAACAACCCTACAGTGCTTGGCTATATCAACAACATGAATGCCAATGACTTTGATGCTGCTGTTGCTCTGTTTACCTCTGAAGGTGGTTTGCAACCTCCCTTTGAAAGACCGATTATTGGTCAAGATGCAATCCGCGCTTATATGCGTGAAGAATGCCAGGGATTAAAAATGATACCAGAGCGTGGTATATCCGAGCCAGTAGAAGATGGCTATACCCAAGTTAAAGTCACCGGCAAAGTCCAAACCCCTTGGTTCGGTGCAAGTGTGGGTATGAATATTGCATGGCGGTTTTTGCTCGATCCTCAAGGCAAAATTTTCTTCGTAGCGATTGACTTGCTTGCTTCTCCTAAAGAACTGCTGAACCTAGTACGTAAGTAAAAGCTAGATTAGTCTCTGCTTAAGCGTGGATGAGCGAAAGAGCAAGCCACCTCACCACGCTTAAGTATTGGAAAGCAACCAGTCTCATCGGCAATATTGTAAAAGATTGTTAAATAATTTTAATCTTGGTACGAAGTTTTAAAAGCCTCTTAATAAGAAGTATTTTCAGCAATTATTGATTAGATACTGTAATTTTCAGGTGAAAAATGGACATTTGGAAGGCAGGCTGTATGGATGCTAATGAACTTCTCAAACGCTATTGTGCAGGAGAGAGAAATTTCACTCAAGTAAGCCTGCACTTAGTTAACCTCAGCGAGGTGTGTTTAGCTGGAATCAACTTGAATCGATCTAACTTGGCTAACGCGACTTTATCACAGACTAACCTGCGCGGAGCAAACTTAATTGAAACAAATTTGACTGCGGCGACCTTATGGAGAACCGATTTAAGTGGCTCAAATCTGATTTTAGCAAACCTCAAGACTGCTAATCTGATTCGGGCAACTCTTAGGAAGGTGGACTTGCATAAGGCTTCCCTTATAAAAGCAGACCTGCGTTTAGCAGACTTGCATGATGCTGACCTCAGTAATGCAAACTTGGCTGGAGCAGACTTGCGCTATGCTAACCTCAGTGGTGTCAACTTGGCTGGAGCAAATCTCAGTGGTGCAAACCTGACTGGCACAAAGTTGAGCAACACAGACCTGAGTCATGCCAGTCTCACCAAAGCTATTTTGTGTAAAACGGATTTAATTGACATTGATTTAACTGAAGTAGACCTGACTGGGGTCAATCTACACCACTGCTTATTTAACGGAGTCACGCTACCTGAACGAAGCTTAATTGAAGCGGGTTAAGTGTTGCTGTCGTCTAATTAAAAATTTAAAATTCTGCTCTTGCGAAAATCCTTGTTTCTGTCTTATTTTCTCCTACAAGAGTAATTATTGCTGAATTTATGGGAACAATACAACTGTTGTCCCAGGAAAAATTCATTAGTAATGACAACCCCTGCAACAGAACGAGCATTGCTAGAAAGTTTGATTGTTGAGAATGAAGACTTAGAAAAGCTGGAATCAAAACTCGCTCAGTTTAATATTTTTGAAGCGATTGGTGTAGTACGTCAAGAATTACGTCATTCAAATTTTTTAGCATTTCTGTTAAATCCATCTGAAAACCATAGGCTTGATGATATTTTCCTCAAGCGATTTCTTAAACGAGTGCTGTTAGAAGAGTACGAGCCTACAGACGAAAAATATACAAAAGTTAGTCCCGTTGATATAGATATAGCTGATTTTACAGATGCTGATGTTAGACGTGAGTGGCAAAATATTGATATTCTCATACACTCTCCGCGTAATAAACTAGTATGTGCGATAGAAAATAAGGTTGACGCTGGAGAAAGTATAGATCAATTAAGAAAATATCAAACTATTCTTGAGCAAGAATATAAAGACTGTCAAGCCATTTTAATTTATTTAACACCAGAAGGACTATCACCTTCTCAGAAAAATTGGAGGATATATAGCTACTCTAAAGTGGCTGAAATAATTGATAGTATTTGCATAAGTTATAAATCTACACTTGGTGCAGATGTTTACACTTTAATGGCTCATTATTCTACGTTAATTAGGAGACATATTGTGAGTGATTCAGAAGTAGCCGAACTCTGCCGTAAAATCTACACTAAGCATCAGCAAGCTCTGGATTTAATTTTTGAGCATCGTCCAGACTTACAATCAGAAATTGCTACAAAAATTCACGAATTACTAATTAGAGAGACTGACTCTAAAGAAATAACTGTACATTTTTGGAGTAAGGGATACATAGGCATCATCCCTAAAAGATGGGAAGACAATAAATTAAATCTGCATTTGCAATTTGAAAATTATCCTCAAGGGTTAATAATAAGAATGCTAATTTGTCCTAATGACGATAAATCCATACGCGAAAAAATATATAAAATATCCCAAAAAAATATACCTCTTTTTAAGAAGAAAGCTTTAACACCTCAATGGACAACTATTTATACAAAAACTATTCTTAAGCCTAAAGATTATGAAGATGCTGATCTTGAGGAATTAATGAATAAGGTACAGGAATTTTGGCTGCACTTTATTAAAAATGACTTTGTAATTATCGAGAATATAATTAATACAAATATAGATGAGATAATCTGTAAAGATATCTCCGTTCATCCTGAACCTTGAAGATAAACTTTAGCGATCGCTCCTACAGCAGCCTAAATTAGTAAGATTTTATACTATCACTTTTGCATATATACTAAGCCAACTTATGTTGATGCGATCGCACCCCACATAACCCTACACAGCACTAAACTAGAAAGTAAGATGCTCACAATAGCCTATGAACGCCACAACAACCACTTTACCTTCTACACTCAAGTTGAAAATCGACTTAACTGATGATCAATTTTTCGAGATGTGTCAGAAAAACCGCGATTATCGATTTGAGCGTACAGCATCAGGGGAATTATTAATTATGCCACCTACAGGTAGTGATACTGGCAACCGTAATTTTGATATGGTTGTTGAATTAGGAATCTGGAATAAACAGACTAAATTAGGCAAAGGTTTTGACTCTTCAACTGGTTTCACCTTACCTAATGGTTCAGAACGTTCTCCTGATCTTTCTTGGGTAAAAATTGAGCGGTGGAATACTTTAACCCTAGAACAACAAGAAAAATTTGCCCCAATTTGTCCTGATTTTGTAGTAGAGTTGCGTTCTCGTACTGATTCGTTGAAAGACTTACAGGAGAAAATGCAAGAATATATTGAAAATGGCACTCAATTAGGCTGGTTAATTGACCGGAAAAACAAGCGAGTAGAAATTTATCGTCCAGGTAAAGATGTAGAGATGTTAGACAATCCTGCTAGTTTATCAGGAGAAAATATCCTACCCGGATTTGTGTTGAATTTACAGCAAATTATGTAGCTTTATCGATTAGGATGAACATAACGCATTTCAAAGCGACTTTGTTCCCAAAGTGGTAGCAAAGCCTGTTTAGCAGCATTTAATTGAGCTTGCGAAAAAGATATTTTCCCATTTTCTATAATCCAAATAAATATCCGAGTTATTAAATCTGCTTTTAAACTATTCTCGTATTCACAATTATTTATTCTTGCTACTTGCTTATCCAAGCAATCAATAGCATATTTAAAAGTCAAGTTTTTCCAGTCTGTGCGATTGTTATAAATTTCTTCTTGCGTATTTTTCCACTCGATCCTACGCAAATTTCCTATAATATAGTCTATGCCTGTTATAGAAGAATCAGTGTTACGTACCAAATTTGCATAGGCTTGGTAATATGGTTTCAACAGAGAGGAAGCAATATTTTCTACATATATATTTAGCCAAGATTGGATGTCGTGAAGATAAGGTGCTAAATCTCGGATATTATCAATTTCTTGAATCAGCACACGACTATTTGTATAGTTTGTTATTTTTGCTAGAAATTCAGCTTCAGATATTTGAGACTTTTGTGAGTAATAGTTAATAACTTTTGGAATATATTTCTTTAATAACCACTGTTTAGTATATTTAGCTGTCCAGGTTCCCCAAGACCCAATATCTTGCTGCCATGAGTTACATTCATTTGTATCAATAGATTGTAAGTTAACATCATTTAGTTCATAAATTACGTTAACTTGATGATTGTTAGGTAATGAAGATAAATTTATATCAGTTTGGTGGGAAATAAATGTATGATCGTGAATTCCTCTACTCACTCGAATTGACATACCTTTTGTATGAAACAAATGCCATTCTGATTTACCTTTGATATAATCAAACTCATTAGCGAACTGCTGCATTAGATTCCATAATTCTTGTCTTACAGAAAATAGGATAAAACCTCTATTTCCTGAAAAGTTTACAAATTTAAAATCCCATGTTTCTAAAATGTTTTCAAATTGAATTAGTAAATCTTTATATTCTTGACAAACTCCATCAATACATAAACATAAGTCTGCTGCTTCTATATCTGATAAAATTAGAGTTGTTTGACCTAAATAAACCTCAAAAGCATTTTTATCTAACTGTTTAAAAAACCGACGACATCCCCATTCTGGCTGGGTGTGTAATCCAGTCATTAATTGACCTAAAATATCTTGATGATTTAAGTAAATTTTTAGACCTCTTAAAATGATGCTACTGAACTCTATTTCACAATTACCCTCTCCAAACGCTTTGGGTAAATTATATGCGATCGCTACTTTCTTTTTCACAACAACTAAGCGATAGCCTTCCCTTTTAGTGGAAGGCTCAAAATCACATTTTTCCAAAATATCCTGTAAATCTGGATGTTGTCTTAAAAATCTATCTATTAATTTATATTTAGTATTTAATAAACTGCTTGTTGTTTTGTCGATATTCTTAACTAATTCAAAGTTTAGTTTTTTATAAAAGTCTGAGGCAATATATTTATTTTTTAGTATATCTATATTTAGATCAAAAACCGATTCTTCTTGATAGTAATGCGAGCGTTTAAAAACCTTTATTTCATATCCGTTAGTAATTATAAAAAACAGTGCATTAAACCGATCTCTATAAATTTTAGTTTGTTGAACAACGTCATTTAATTTAGTTTCATCTGGTGCTATTATCTTAATAACAATAAGTGAGTTATTTATATTTTGTTGATTAATATCATCTGTTGGATAATAAACCTGAAAAATTCCAGTATTTATGTGATAATTTCCTGATTTAGATGTTGTCAAAGGGTATTCACGACGACATTTCTCTGGATAACAGAGATAATGAAGCATTGGTAAAATAAACTTTTCTTTGACATCATCTTCATTTTGTAAAATCTGATGGTCAAAACCTTGTATCCATGTAATAAATTTTTTAATTGACTCTGGAATAGTCATCAGATAATCTACCTGCTGGTATAAATTTGCTATACCTTATTTTGTTTATATAATTAGCAATTTATCAATTCAGGTGGAATAGGATCGTGATTTTGAATACTATAATGAACCCTTCATGTTGATGTAAAAGACTGAGCGAATAGAATAAGACTGTTGGCGAATTAATGTAATTAATTTCAGTGCGTTTCAACACACTTTAGCTATTAGCCCGCAATGTATTGCAAACTGGGAAAGCAACACTCTCACCAAGGTTTTAGGGCTGGTGATTTTAACCCATCGTGAATTGACCAACAGCCTTATAGAATAGAGCCTCTGACACGCTGACGCAAAGGCTACTACACAAACGAAATCCGCAGACGACAGGGCTAGGACTAATGAAAAACCACTAATTAAGCAAAGGTAAAAATTGGCGAATTAACCCAATTGTGACTGCCGGCAATTCCAACTGCGGTGTTAACCCCACATCTTCCAACTCTTGAAAAAACTGGATTGCTTGGGGATTAATTTCGGCAAGGCGGCGACCAATTGAAGGCCCTGTAAATTCTGACTTTTGCCCCCAAATAATGGCGGTGGGAGTTGTTAATTCTTGAATGTAAAGGGATAAATCAAAGCATAAATCGCCACGGACAAAGGATAGTGCTGCATATTCAGCATTAGGCTGCTGGGCTGATTGCAAATAAGCATCTACAATTTCTTGGTACACTCGATTAGACTTAGCAAATTGCCGTTGCTCTAAGAAACTGCGAATACCCCCACTGGTGGCTACCCCTGTGCTGTAAATTAAACGGTCAACAACAGGAACACTGATTAACTGAGCAAAAAAACTACGTGAGTAGTCTTCGCCAAAGTCGGAAAGTCCTGCGGGGGTGGTGAGAATTAAAGCCTTGAATAAATCAGGATTAGCTGCTGCAACTCGGATTGTAAATGCTGCGGTCAAAGAAGAAGCGATCGCAGTTACAGGGCCAGTACAAGTCTGCTGTAAAAACTCCCGAATCGTGGTCAAATAATCCTCAATATTATAATTCCGTGCCGGATGCTCAGAACGACCCCAACCGATCAAATCGGGTGCAATGACCCGATATTCGGCGGCAAAAGCCGGATAAACCTTCGACCATTCATAAGCAGAAGATCCACCACCAAAGCCATGCAAGAACACTAAAGTTTCCCGATCATCTCTAGCAGTTACATTATTCTGCCAAGGCGCTCCATCAGCAGAATAATACACCATTCTACCTAGTGAGGTATTTATAGAGCGTTGGTCAAATCCTTGTGGTTGAAACATAAGTATTTTTTGTTGACTGTAGTCATTCGTTGGCAGAAGTGAAAGTAGTGATGCGGGTACACGCAGAGAGGATTTTGATCCTGCCTTTGCGTACTCATGTCTTTTAGTTACACTGGATGCTTACGTGTTTAGTTCAAACTTCCACTCATTGTTATTATCAGCGAATCAATTGCTCTAAGACTTCTCACCACCGTCAGATTAAGCAGATGTAAAATTACTGGATTACTTGTAAAGATTTGGTGATTTTTTTCCACAATAAAAAGGAAATTAACCTTGAAATTACTGTCTTACAAGGTTTTTTATGGTAGCGAGTATCACTAAAGTCTGAATCCAGCATAAGTTTTTATGGTAATCTATCAAAAAACTAATAAATAATTTTGAGCGTTAAAAACAGTTGAAACGCTTATTTTAATAGGCTATTTATTCTACTTCTATATGTAAGATAAATTGCTTTTGATGTATAACTAATCTGATTATTATCTAAGTAATGGTAAGGCGGGATGTCATGGTAAAGCAGGCTACTCTTCAATCAAATAAACTACCAACGATTGAAGACGCTGAATTTGCGCTTGACAAGTTTAATATACAAAATGAAATTAAAGCTTCAGCTTGCAGGGATCAGGTTGAGTCAGCCATTGATGCTGCCAGAATTAGTGTACCTACTTGTATATTTTTAGACTTAGAAGACTTGAAGTGTTTTGAACCAGTAGAGCGCCAGTATGAACGCTGGGGAGTAATTTTTCACAATTCTCTAGCAATACAACCATCAAATCCAGCATTTCCAACCTATTCAGGGCTAACAGTTTTAATGGGAGCGCCCAAAAGTGGATTTGTAGAAGCTACTTTCTTGCGTCCGGTTAACTCGGTTAGTGCCTTTGTCACTAGTTCTCAACGGCTAGTACTTTCTGCTTACGATCGCGATCGCCAACTGCTCGGTCAAACTGCACTACCAGGCTCTAATCTTGCCAATTCAGACTCAGCAATTTTCCCCAATACCTTATTATCTATAAATGTGAATAACATCTATAGCGTTACCTTCTGTGCTTTTGATGGTCAATTCACCATTGACAATTTTCATTTTTGCCTTTAAAAAGCCTTTATGCCCTTGCTCTGAGCCATCTAAAATGGTATCTTTATTTCCGCCGTGCTGTACTAGTCTACTATCCGTCGATGCAAAGCAGGCATCTTGTGGTTTGGGTCTTCACCTTTTCTTCATTCCCTAGTAAAACTTATACAATAGGTAATTTCGTAATCAAGTAGGTAAACACTGTGGCACAGGCTTCGTCTTCTTGGCAGCAATTGATCAACCAGATCCCCAACTGGAGCTGGTCGCATCCATTGTTCAAGACAAAAGGAGCTACAAAGCAGCAAACATTTCAGCGTTTCTCTGGGCCTGGAGGCTTTCTTGGGTTCCTGACAATCGTTGTTGCTATGTTGTTGTGGAACTGGATGCTGCTATTGGCTCTCTTAATGGGCATTGGGGTAATGGTATTAGTTTACTCAATGCAGAAGTGGGACTGGCAATTGCACTGGTCTAAGATACGTAAATTCTTAAACAGTTCAAATCGTCGATTAGTCTTAGCGGTCATTAGTGGTGGTCTTGCTACTGTCAGCACTTATATGGCCGCTGCAATTTGGGTTGACTCTCACAGTTCCTGGATTGCAGCCGGTGCTATTATCCAAGGCGTGGGAACCCTGTTAACTTTGATTTTATTAGTCTGGCAAATTGTCAACTTCTATGAAAATCGAGAAGAAGACTACCTTGATCGGTTGTTGGTCAACTTAACAGACAAAGATCCATTGAAACGGTTGATTGCCTTACGTCAACTAACTAAATTCATCAGCCGTCAGCGAGTTGATTCTTCAGTACAGCAAGAAATTGCTGAATGCTTGCAACTCTTACTCAGTCGAGAGGAAGAAGTTGCAATCCGAGAGGCAGCTTTTAAGAGTTTACAAGCTTGCGATCGCCTCCAGCCGGTCGGAGACCATCGCCTACAAGTGCTATCCCCTAAAACAGCAGCACCTTTTGTACCCATATCAGCAAAAGTCAAGCATCACGTTTATTAGTTATTTGTCATTTGTCCTTTGTCCTTTGCAAATGACTAATGACAAATAACTATTTTCGAGACAACTGTCCATTAATAACTTGCACTACCGAATGATTGCACCGCCGTACCAATTGTTCATCATGGGTGGTAACAATTACCGTAGCTCCAAAGGAATTTAACTTCTGGAGAATCTGGATTACTTGCCAGGAATTATCAGGATCGAGATTTCCAGTAGGCTCGTCTGCTAACAGTAGTGGTGGTGTACCAACGATCGCACGGGCAATACTCACCCGTTGTTGCTCTCCCCCAGATAGTTGATCTGGGAAGCAATCAGCTTTACTGAGCAAACCTACCAGCTTTAAAGTTGGTTCTAAACGTCGTTGAATTTCTTTACGGGTATACCCTTGAGCTTGCAGCACAAAAGTCACATTTTCTGCTACTGTTCGTTGGCTAATCAGTTTGTAGTCTTGAAACACAATGCCAATCCGTCGCCGGAATAATGACAAGCGATCGCCCCGTAAACCCGCTATATTACACTCATCAACAATTACTTCTCCCTCTGTAGGCAACTCCTGGCCATACAACAGTTTCAAGAGCGTTGATTTACCAGAACCACTTGGCCCGGTGATAAACAGAAATTCTCCCTTTTTTACCTCAAGGTTCGCATTCAATAAGGCGTGAGTGCCGTTAGCATAAGTCTTGCTCACAGATTGCAATGTCACCTTTGCAGTAGTATTACTACCATGCTGTTGAGTTGCAGAGTCCTCTCTCTGAACGGATTTATCTGTTTTAACTTGAGTTGTTAATACTGGCATTGTTAAATTTTCCTCATAACCACAACTAAACAATTTGCCGACTTAGATGTGACATTGCCTATCAAAATAAGGATTCCCAGGTTTTGCCTGGGAATTTAAAATTCAATAAAGAAAATTTAAAATTTTTTGAAGACTTCAGTATTAACTAAGTAATAACACGGGCTAAACGCCCCGCTACTACTAGCAAAACTCTTAACCAAGTAAGTTTGTAGAAAGAAACAAAGTTATGTTACGCAAAGCCCTTACTAATCACCAATGACAAAGGACAAATGACAGTTCTTACCTCTTAGCTTTAATTGCGCCAACCTACTTAACTAATTGCATCTTTCGCTGTCAAACGATAAACAAAAGCCTTTACAGCAAAGGCTGGCAAAGCCAACATTCGCCGCCAACGCCAAGGTTCTTGATACAGCCGATATAACCATTCCAAATTATTATTTGCTAACCAGGCGGGAGCGCGGGTTTTAGTTCCCGACCAAATATCAAAACTACCACCAACGCCAATCCAAATTGCTTGAGGACACAAATGGCGGTTTTCGGCAATCCATAACTCTTGACGTGGCACTCCCAAACCGACAAAAATCACTTGTGGTTGCAATTGAGCAAGAGTTTGTTGCAATTGCGCTTCTTCTTCTGGAGAATGGTAGCCTGAGTGAGTGCCTACTATATTCAAATCTGGAATTTGCTGCTGCCAAAAATCTGCAGCCGTTGAGGCCACCCCAGGTGCTGCTCCATAAAAAAACACCTTTGCCTCTGTCTTCTGTTGTCCAAGTTCTTGCAAAAGTTTTTCTGCTAATTCAATTCCCGGAAAACGCTGCACTTTTTGCCATAATAATAACCGTAAATACAGAACAACCCCGGCTCCATCTGGAATAACTAGTTCAGCATTTTTAATTATCTGAGCGAGTAATTCATTCTGCTCTGCCTGCATAGTCATTTCTGCATTGAGCGTTACTACATGAATTCCTCTGCCTTGTTCTAGGCTTTCTAACAACCAGCCTGGATAGTTAGCCATCACATGAACTGGTATTCCCAATACTGAAAATGCTTGATTGCCTTTAGACATAGCCTATTCTTGAGTAACCCTCACGCCAGATTTACTTGAATGTTAAGTTTATCAAATTTTTTTATATTAGAACTTAGGCAGGAAAGATCCCCAGTGCCTTGGAACAATAGAAAGCTTGACATACTGCCCATTTTAAAAATTGGCTCTACAAGCCTGCGATTTTGAAAGTGGGGATTTCTCAGAGCGCTTGTACTTGGGCTGGATCAGTGCAAACTTTATTGTGAAAGTGTAATATTAACCCAGTATAAAAAAGCTCAACTCGCAACTCTGGTTCCGGGAACAGAAGCTCCTACTATACTGCTTACAGTTAGTGTGGGAGTATGTCACGAAACTCGACTTTATGGTTAAGGTAGTGTAACGGGCTGAAGTTGGCTATGAGTAAAATTCGTATTGCTTTAATTGAAGATCATGACCTCACTCGCGTGGGTATTCGGACAGCGCTCATCCAAAAGGATGAAATTGAAGTTGTAGGTGAAGCTGCCAATGCTGCCGAGGGGTTAAAAATGTTAAAAATGGTACAACCTGATATTGCGATCGTAGATATTGGTTTACCAGATAAAGATGGTATTGAACTAACACGGGAGGTAAAATCTACTGCAAATGGGCAGCAGCTAGCCACAAAAGTGTTAATTTTGACGCTGCGGGATAACAAAGAAGCTGTGTTGGCGGCTTTTGCTGCTGGTGCAGACTCTTACTGTATGAAAGATATCAAATTTGATAATTTGCTGGAAGCAGTGAGAGTAACTTACAATGGCAACGCCTGGATCGATCCAGCGATCGCTCGAATTGTATTACAACAAGCACAACAAAATCCTCAAAAGTTGGAATCGGCTTTTGTAGATGCTAAGACTATTGCCTCTAACCCTGATTATGTCGAGAATCTGGAAGGAATTCAACCTTACACCCTGACAGAAAGGGAATTAGAAGTGCTACAGTTGATTGTCGAAGGTTGTAGTAATGCACTAATTGCGGAAAGACTTTACATCACTGTTGGGACTGTTAAAACTCACGTTCGCAATATTTTGAATAAGCTATGTGCCGATGACCGTACCCAAGCAGCAGTCCGCGCCCTGCGTTCTGGTTTAGTTGGGTAAAGGTAATTTTGATGTGGAGCAATTGAAAACGATCAAGGGAAACTCATAACTTTGAGAAAGTGATATTTTCAAAGTGAATGGCTTCTCTGATTTTCTGTGATTTATTATGTGGGATAAACATCACACTATATCGCCATTCAAACATCTCAAAAGTAAAGTCAAATATGGCTGAGACAGGGGTCGAAAAACTTAAGCTCATGGTGGTAGATGATGAGCCAGACAACCTAGATTTACTCTACCGCACTTTTAGACGAGATTTTCAAGTATATAAAGCCAATCATGCCTTTGGCGCTCTGGAAATCTTGGATCAATTTGGCGAAATGGCGGTGATTATTTCTGACCAAAGAATGCCAGAAATGAATGGAACCGAATTTTTTAGTCGGACAGTAGAGCGCTTTCCTGACACGATCCGGATTTTGTTAACTGGTTTTACTGATGTCGAAGATTTAGTGGATGCCATTAACTCCGGTCAGGTATTCAAGTATATTACCAAACCGTGGAATCCAGATAAACTCAGGGCATTAGTTGAGCAAGCGACTGATACATATCGTGTAGTCAAGAAGCGCACCCAAGAGTTGCGTCGGGCCCTACGGCGAGAATCATTGTTTAATGCCGTAACAACCGCCATTCGTGAGTCTTTAGACTACGACAGTATGCTGCAAAAAATTGTCGCAACCATTGGACAAACATTTGACGCTAGCAGTTGCTTGCTCAGACCAGTAGAAGGCGATCGCCTGATACAAGATGAGTTTTCATACTACGATCCTAAATCCAATGCATTAGATTGCTTCTTCGACCCCAGTATTTTAATTGAAAAAGTGCTGGAAACTCGTCATTATCAACTCACTCAAGAAATATACGAGGGCAACCCCTGTCACCATTTGGTTGTGCCACTTAGCTACCAGCAGCATTTGTTGGCTGTGCTGGCTCTCCACCAATGGGGACGCGATCGCCCCTGGCAAGACGAAGACATCCAACTAATTGCAGGTGTTGCCGAACAAGCAGCCTTAGCTCTCTCTCAAGCAAAACTTTACCAGCGTCTCCAAGAAAAGCAACAGCAGATTCATAATGAGTTGGAGGTGGCTCGGCAAATTCAATACAATTTGCTACGCCAAAGTTTACCTGATATCAAGGGTGTAAAAGTGCAAGCCTGCTGCTACCCGGCGCGGGAAGTAGGAGGCGATTTCTTTGAAGTCTTTGTTCATCCCAAAGGGGACTTGTGGTTAGCAGTAGGTGATGTCTCTGGTAAGGGTGTCCCAGCTGCTTTATTTATGGCTAGTATTATTTCAGTTTTACGCCGGGAATTATCTCAAGAAACACCAGCCGAGCCGAATGTGGTTATGCAAAACCTCAATCATGCTCTGAGTGAAGATTTAATTAGCAACAATTATTTCATTACTCTTGTGTTAGCCTGTTATACCCCTAGTACTAAGGAACTCGTCTACACGAATGCCGGTCATATTTATCCACTGTTATGGTCACGCCAAGACGCTTTAGGCGACAATCCTAATTACCTGAAAGTCCGCAGTGTTCCTTTGGGAATCTTACCCAAGTGGCAGGCACAGTCTGGTCGTTTGGTTCTCGCTACTGGAGACACATTGTTACTCGCCAGTGATGGTATTACAGAAGCAACGATCTCAAATGATTCTGATTTAACAGTAAAAAACGGGTCTAGTGCTGAGGCAGTGAACCGTTCTATGCTGAACCAAGATGGTCTTTGGCAACTGTTACAACAAGAAGAACAACCACTTTCTCTCAACCATTTACTAGCTCGCATCCAGGCAGATAACCACATTCAAGAAGACGATCAAACTATACTTTCACTGGAGATTTTATAAGTGATGAAAAGTGAGCTTCATGTACCAAGTGACTTGAATTTTCTGAATATTGTCGAAAACTGGTTACTGGGATGTTTGAAAATTCAGCTAGGAGAATCTGTGGATTGGTCACGGCAATCAAGTCGTTTGAGATTGGCTTTGGTGGAAGCTTACTCAAATGCAGTCCGTCATGCCCACAAGGACAAACCAAATTTACCAATATTACTGCGTTTGGAAGTGAAAGACCGGGATCTGGCCTTAGAAGTTTGGGACTACGGCGAAGGCTTTGATATGTCTAACTACTACGCACCCAACCCTCTGGAAAAACAAGAAGGTGGTTATGGTTGGCTGATTATGAATCGTCTGATGGATAAAGTAGACTATGAGTTGCAGATTGATGGTGCAAACTGTCTCAAGTTACAAGCTACTTTACCCGAATTAGTCAAATAGACAAAAGTTATTTATAGGAATTTTTGATGCCTAGATTTTGTTTTGGGTAATATCAAACATTTACTCAACAATTATACTTATTTACTACTTTTCACGACGTAAAGAAAGTAACTCTTGGGGAGAAGCTAAAAGTTTGATTCTAGTATAGAAAATTTGCCGTTGTTGGTTGAGGATAAATAGCCACAAGACATTCACACTACACCAGGAAGTTTGGGCTTTGCCTGCTACCTGAATTTGAATCTCACCGGTTTCTAAAGTCTCGGCGATTGCCGTGTTTGGGTAAGCTTTAACGTTTTGGCCTTCTTGTTTTAAGTAGGCTGCGATCGCATCTGTCCCCACAATATCAGATTCAAAGGGTGGACGCATCACACCATCTGCCACAAATAAGGCAGCAGTTGCCTCAAATTCTCCGGCATTTAAGGTTTGAAAATAACGCAGTACGCTTGTTTCTGTAATTCCCTCAATCTGGAATTCTTCTTTCAACTGCGCTGGGGATATAAATTCAGCAGAAGTCATAAAATTCTCTGTATTATGCTAACTGAATATTCATTTCAATACAAAAACCGCTCAAAAGAAAGCTGCTTTTGAGATAGATTGCTACATATTGCTAAATCTTCCTCACGATGGAAGTTGAGATGTTGCAATGGAATGTCTCTACATTGGTGTTGCAAAAATTGCAGGAGGCAGGAGGAATACTACCCTCTTGCCTTCTTCCTTTCTCGATAAAATTGATATGTAGGAAAAGTAACAAATATTCATTAAAGGTATTGACTAGGTAATGTATAATTTATTTGCCTTTATTTAGGCAAAATCCAAATAAAAAAATGAGTCAGTATTCCGTAACAAGCAGTAGTGTGGTGAAAGAAAAAGCCAGCGAGTTGGGCTTTCACAAAGTTGGAATTGCTGCTGTAGATAGCATAGATGCCACAGAAGCGCAGAGGTTACAAGCATGGATTGAACTGGGTTATCACGCCGATATGGAATGGATGGCTAACCCAAAACGTCAAAATATCCGCTTAGTGATGCCAGAAGCGCGATCGCTAGTGTGTGTGGCGCTCAATTACTACACACCACATCAACGTCCCGTTCGCGGAGCGTCTCCGTCAGGAGAAGGCGAAGAATATGCCAAAATTTCCCGTTATGGTTGGGGAAGAGATTATCACAAGGTGATGCATAAAAAACTCAAGCAGCTATCTACATGGCTGGAATCACTAGATGAAAGTGTAAGAGTTCGTTATTATGCAGACACTGGCCCAGTACAAGATAAAGTATTGGCTCAACTTGCCGGAATTGGTTGGATTGCCAAGAATGGTAATGTGATTACACGAGAATATGGCTCTTGGGTATTTTTGGGAGAAGTGTTAACCAATTTGGAGCTAGAGAGCGATCGCCCGCATACAGAACACTGCGGTAGCTGTACTCGTTGTCTTCAGGCTTGTCCTACAGGTGCAATTACTCAGCCTTTTGTTGTGGATGCTAATCGCTGCATCGCTTATCATACAATTGAAAATCGGGACAAGGAATTACCAGAGGCGATCGCACCTCATTTACAAGGCTGGGTTGCTGGTTGTGATATTTGTCAAGACGTTTGTCCTTGGAATCAACGTTTTGCCCAAGCAACTGATATTCCAGAGTTTCAGCCTTATCCTGGGAATATTGCTCCCAAACTGCTAGAATTAGCCCAAATCTCAGACCAGGAGTGGGATAAACGATTTCCAGCATCTGCCTTGCGGCGGATTAAGCCAGAAATGTTACGACGCAACGCCCTAGCTAATCTTGACGCATCCAGGCAAATAATGACCCCGAAAGTAATTATTTTTGATTTTGATGGCACAATTGCTGATACAGTAGATGCCCTTGTAAGTATTGCCAATCGTCTAGCTGTAGACTTTGGTTATAGACACATCAGCCCAGAGCAATTAGCCCTCCTTAAAAACTTAACATCTAGGGAAATTATTAAGTACTCAGGAGTTTCTCTATTTAAAATACCTTTTTTAGTTAAAAAAGTTAAAGGGGAATTAAAAGACAAAATTCCCGAATTAAAACCAATTCCGGGAATTAAAGAAGCATTAATAGAACTGCAAAATCAAGGATATAAACTGGGTATTATCACTTCTAATTCTAAAGATAACGTTACCCAATTTCTCACAATCAATGATTTAAATCATCTGTTTGATTTCATCTACTCAGGAATTACAATTTTTGGCAAAACAACCATAATCAATAATGTATTGAGGCAAAAGCAACTCAAACCCCAAGAAGTTATTTATGTCGGTGATGAAACCAGAGATATAGAAGCATCAAAGAAAGCAAATATCCAAGTAATCGCAGTAGCTTGGGGCTTTAATTCATCGGAAGTATTAGCTAAACAAAATCCAGATTATTTGATTCACCAACCTAGCGAACTGCTAGAAGTGATGAATGGTTATTAATTATATAAATATCTCCATAAATTAAATATGCGTTATCCATAACCATTGTAGAGACATAGCTATGCTACGTCTCTACATTTTTTCACCAGATGTCTAAATATTGGATTAGCAAAAATTACTTTTTCGGTTGACCCTTTTCCAAAGCTTTTTGTACTAGTTCATCACTGACATTAGTCACACCTTCAGTTCTAGAATTCCCAACTTCCTTTGCTAACTCTGCATAATCATCGGGATTACCAGTTGACTGCGCTTCAATTTTTGTTTCTTGTGGCTTAGAGGTTTGATATTTAGGTGCTGTGGCTGCTTCGGCTGCTGCTGCACCTTCACCAGTGCGATCAACTTCACTCACGCTAAATTGTTGTGCAGCTGCATAGTCAGCATCAAAATCAACTTTTGGCGCTTTTTCTTCACCACTAGCGATGTTTTCGGCAGCTAATTGAGCATCATGGGTGGGAGCTTCATTAACATTGGGCTTTATTTCATCAGGCATAGTTAAAATCCTTAAGTTAAATTTTTTATTGCTTACTTGAAAAAGCATAACAAGGTAATTAGCTATTTTCATGCTCCCTGGGGAGAGACTTTACGTCTATTAAAAGATAGATTAAAGCTGAAATTTGCAATTAACATAAATCTTTCTCTCGATAGTAGAAGCTGATGCTCAAACTTTGGTAAGCCTTAGTTTAGCGTGTAAAATTTCTTTGGAAATAAAATTATGACTGCAAGTTACGATAAAACTATTTCTCAAGCTCAGAGCAATGAAACTCAAAAATTGGTTGATGCGTTTAACAATTTAGATACCGATGCTAAATTAGCTTGGTTCTATTTGGTTTATAAAAAAATGGGTGATTCTATTACGCCAGCTGTTCCTGCTGCTGCTGAACCAGAATTATCACCTCTTCTGCTAGGAGACTTTTTTGAATTATCAGATGAGCAACAACTAGATATTATGCGGGATATTGTTAACCGCAAAGATACAGAATATTCCCGTGCTTATGGGGCGATAAAAGAAAACAACCAGCTGTTAGTTTGGTATGCTTGGGCGGTAGCTATGGGGAATCAAGTAGTTGACTTACCAGGTAGCTACGAGCCAAGTAAGGCAATTAACGATCTGGTTTCCCAGATTGAAAAACTAGATTTTGACGAGCAAATTTCGGTGTTTCGGACAATAGCTGGTGAAGTGGGTTACACCGATGTTAAGCCGATCGCAACGCAAGCAGAAACTGGAAAAACGTCGAGTTTGTAATCGGGACTTGCAGCTAGAAGTCTCGGCTACACTAACAAAGTCCGCTTCCTCCTACGCTGTGCCAAGCTACGAGTAGCGTTTCGTTGGACAACCTCTCTTAGAGAAGGAAAGCGGACTTTAATAACTTATGAGACAGCCAACTGACTCAAGTCGCTTGGGGTGAGGTTAGAGTGTACCACTTGACCATCGCGGAACCAAACGATGCGCTGGGTTTGACGGGCAACTTCTGGCTCATGTGTCACCATGACAACGGTGATTCCACTGGCATTGAGTTCGCTAAAGATATCCAAGACTTCTTGGGTTGTGCGCGAATCAAGTGCGCCTGTGGGTTCATCGGCTAGGAGTACTACAGGACGATTGACAATGGCTCGTGCGATCGCTACTCTTTGTTGTTGCCCCCCAGATAGTTGAGTTGGTTTGTTGTTGAGGCGATTTGCTAAACCGACTCGCGTCAATGCAATTGTGGCGCGATCGCTTCTTTCTTTTGGATTCACACCAGCATACAGCATTGGCAGTATCACATTTTCTAATGCTGTTAGTTGGGGCAATAGGTGGAATTGTTGAAACACAAACCCCAGTTTTTTATTACGGATGTGCGCCAATGAGCGATCGTCCATTTGGGCTACATCAAGATTATCTAAGTAATAATGTCCGGTTGTCGGACGGTCTAAACAACCGATAATATTCATGGCTGTGGATTTACCAGAACCGGAAGGGCCCATGATTGCACAATATTCGCCCTGTTCCACAATTAGGTTGACATCATTCAGCGCTCGTACCTCTGTTTCGCCACTACCATAAATCTTGAAAATGTTTTCTAGTCGAATGATTGCTGGTTTCGGTAGAGGATTAGGAACCAGGGAATCGTTAATTGAAATAGTGTTTGTCATAAAGATTATAGGTAATCTTGGGCTGGTAAGTTACTTTTTTCCCAGTTGTAACTATAGTAACCATCCTCACAAGGTAAATTGTCGGGAAGGAATTAGCGATCGCTACAATAGTAAATATCCTTTCAAAACAATTTAGTTTACCCCAATTAAACTTTGAGGAATTTAACCCCAAATATTCATCTAATTTCTTCCAAATCCCTTAGAAACTGAGCGCTTTTTTAAACTCTCAGAATTTTTACCAGCAAACATCCATTGCAAATGCTGTGGTAACAGTTTGGCTAAATCATAACGCTTTAAAATTGTCTCTCGCGCATTGGCACGAATTTTTTTCATCTCTTGAGGATGATTCAGCGCCTCTTCAACCCGATTAGCAATATCCTGGGGAGAAAAGAAATCTACCAACAATCCATTCACCCCATCGTGGATGACCTCCAATACTGGCGGAGTCTTAGAAGCTATTAGTAAACATCCTGCTGCCATTACTTCTAACATTGACCAGGATAAAACAAAAGGACGGGTTAAATAAATATGAGCAGAAGAAGCTTGTAAAACCTGAAGATACTCATTGTAAGGTAGTCTATCTGTAAAGTGCAGCCTCGATAAATCTAAAGATGATTTTAATTTTTCTAGCATTAACTGTTTATAAGTTTGACCATCGGGGAGATTCTTCCCATAAGCCACCCTATCTTCTCCCACAACTACTACATGACAGTTAGGTCTTCGCTGTTGAATTAGTGCCACCGTTTCCATAAACTGTGGAAATCCTCTATAAGGTTCCATTCCCCGTCCCACATAAGTTACCAACTCTTCGACATGGGAAAGGTCAAGATTTATTCTTGGTAAAATTAACTTTACGTCTGGCTTGGGGACAAAATAATTGGTATCAATACCATCATGAAGTACAGTGATTTTGCTATGATATTCTTTGGGAAACTGGTGACGCTGCCAATTAGTGGGAGAAAGACCGCGATCGCAGCTATATAAATCAGTCAAAATCGGTGCATTTTTCACGCGGATACGGCATTCATCATCAGCATTCAATGGTTCATTGCGATCAAAATCTGCATCCGAACCGTGAGCGTGATAAAACCACTCGAAATAACACAATAATTCTGCTTTGGGAAAAACATCTTTCATAAATAAAGTCGGGCCCCAACCAGAATGACCATAAACTATATCTGGAAAGAAACCCTCAGCTTTTAATTTTTCGGACACGCGATAGACAGCCTGCGCGGTGAGAACAGCATTTTCTAGGTTGCGAACGTAATGGTGAGTTTGGGAAGCAGCTTCCCGAGAAGGAGTGTAAATAGCTTTAAAAACGCCAGGTATTTCCCCTTCACGACGATTTGTTCCAAAGACGACTTTGCAATTAGGATCTTTACCTAAAACTGTCGCTAGGTTGCGAAATTGTGAGGGAAAATTGGGATGTAAAAATAATATTTTCATTGGAATAATCTTGATTAATTTATTGCCAGATAAAATAAATTAAGACAAGCTATTTCAGATTATAAGATTATTTCTCACAATTTTTAGCAAGTAAATTTAGGTAAATGGTAGCCTGAAAATGCGAAAATAATCGCAAATTCATGTTATGACAATGAAATTTATTGGCATTGATTTAGGCTGGCGATCGCAACCAAGTGGACTATGCTGTTTAGAATGGATAGATGAACAACTGCAATTACTCGATTTAGACCGCAAAGAAGCCATTGCAGACATCTTCACCTGGATCGATCGCAGCGTCCAACCAGACGAACCAGCCATCATCGCCGTAGATGCACCTACCCTCATACCCAACGCCACCGGAAGCCGCCTCCCCGACAAACTCAGCCACAAGTACTTTGGCAAATATCATGCAGGCTGCTACCCAGCTAATCAAAACCTACCCTTCGCAGATCGCACCATTAACTTTGGTTTAGAATTAGAATCACGTGGTTTTGCCCACGCACCCACCATTGAACCGCAAAAACTTAGCAGATATCAAATAGAAGTCTTCCCCCACCCAGCAATCGTTAACCTATTCAACTTAGAACGCATCCTCAAATACAAAAAAGGAAGACTCACTGAGCGCCGCTTAGAACTAATCAAACTCCAAAATTATCTTCTCGATATCCTCCCCTCCCTTTCTCCACCTCTGCGCTCTCTGCGCCTCTGCGGTTCGTTTCCTCTAGAAATTCCCACCACAGGCGCAACCCTCAAAGCAACCGAAGATAAACTAGATAGCTTAATTTGCGCCTATGTTGCCGCATACTGGTGGTATTGGGGAGAACAACGCAACTTAGTATTAGGCGATCGCACTACTGGCTACATTATCATCCCTCAAAGAATATTAGTTTAAAATTAGCCTTGTTTATTAGGATGGGCAACAAGGAAAAATCTCGTCTCATTCTTCCATGACCATGTTATAAGGAAAGGAACAGGTTTTAGCATTGAGACTGCTACAGTTGACGAGTCATTTAGCTAAAATCAGGTTTCATATCTTTGCAATCTAGTAAGATTTAACTCAAGGAGTTTTTATGCAAGGAGTTAGTTCTAATTTGAGTTTGAAACAACTTTATGAAATTGACGAGTATCTCTGGCTAGAGGAAACAATCAAACTCTTGAAAGCTAACCATTTAGAAGAATTAGATTTAGAAAATTTAATTGAGGAGTTAGAAAATTTGGGTCGTAGAGACAAAGCCAAGGTTGCTAGTTTATTAGAACAAATTATTAGACATCTTTTGCTACTGCAATACTGGACAGAGGAATTTCAATATAATTCTGGACATTGGAAAGCAGAAATTAGAGGTTTTAGGAATCAATTAAAACGTCAGTTAACAACGAATTTATATCAATTTTTAGAAAAAGAATTAGCATCAATTTATAATGATGCTTTAGGATATGTAATTGATAAAACTGAAGGCAAACTCGATAACTTACCTCAATATTCTACCTATACCTTAGAACAGCTACTAGATATTAATTACTTACCTGAAAGCTTGTAATATAAAAGACGTTGCTAACTTAAATTAGCAACGCCTATTCTTGAGTATTTAATAACTACTCAGCACTCTTACTCTGCCCAAGCAATCAACCTTGGTTCATAAGCATTAGCCAGATTTGGATTTTTCGGCAATACACGCAAAGACAAGCCCTGTAAACCAGAAGCGGTATAAGTAATATTACCCGTGTAAATGCTCAATTGCTGTGAATCTTCACCTTGGTAATCCATCACCACTGTTACAGCGTTGACAATCTCACCATTGGCATCGATCGCACCTTGATATAACTCCACCTGCACATCATCATTGGTCAAGGTTGCTAAGTCAACTTTGGCTTTGACAGCAACGGTTTGGTTAACTTCAATGTCTGAAGCTGCCGATACGTCAACATCCTTGATTCTGATGTTAAACCAGTGTTCGCCCAGTTTTTCTTTCCAAGCAGCTAGTTCTTTCGCTGGGGCATAGTTATCAACAGTCAGGGTATGATAGCGATCGCTAGCCGGGAAATAAGCTCTTTGTGCATATTCTCCTACCATCCGTGCTGTATTGAAGAACGGACAATTCAACCGAATTGCATCCTTCATTTTGGCAACCCACGGACGAGGCAAGCCATCAGTATCCCGGTGTTCATAAAATAGCGGTACAACTTCCTTCTCTAACAATTCGTAGAGAGCATTTGCTTCTACTTCATCTTGATAGTTAGGATCGTCGTAATTCTCGCCGTGCCCAATCGCCCAACCTGTGCGGACGTAATCAGCTTCATCCCACCAGCCATCTAGTACACTTAAATTCGGCAAGCCATTCATTGCGGCTTTCATGCCACTGGTACCAGAGGCTTCCCGTGGACGACGCGGTGTATTTAACCAGATATCGCAACCCGCAACCATCAAGCGGGAGATGTGAATGTCGTAATTGGGGACAAACACTACCTGTTTTTCTAAATGTTGTTCGCGGATAAAGTGATTGATCTCGCGGATCAGTTCTTTACCGGGGATATCCTTGGGATGTGCCTTACCAGCAATCACAAATTGCACTTTTCGGTCTTTGTTAGCTAGTAAAAGCCGCTTAATCCGATCCAAATCACGCATCCAGAGGGTGGCGCGTTTGTAGGTGGCAAAGCGACGGGCAAAGCCGATGGTGAAAGCGTAAGGATCTAAAACTTCTTGGGCTTGGGTAATTTCGGAAGCAGAAGCGCCGCGATCGGTTAAATGCTTGACCAAATGCTCCCGTACATACAAAATCATATCCAAGCGGCAGCGTTCGTGATTGCGCCACAATTCCTCATCGGGTATAGCATCCATCCGGTCCCACAATGGGCTATCTGGTGGTGCTGATGACCAATTTGGCCCTAGATAGCGATCGTACAATTCTTGAGTCGATTTCGCCACACAACTGCGAGCATGGACACCATTAGTAATTGCTGCGATCGGCACTTCTTCTACTGGTACTTTCTGCCACAAGCCCTGGAACATTTGCCGCGACACTACCCCGTGTAGTTGTGCGACACCGTTAGAAAATGTTGCCATTTTCAAAGCCAGCACCGCCATACTGAAAGGCCCAGATAAATCACCTGTATTCTCGCGCCCCAGTCCTAAAAATTGCTCTTTGGGCAACCCAAATATCTCTGCATAGTACCCCAAGTAGTGCAGCATTTTGTCGGGAGCGAATAAGTCAATCCCTGCTGGTACTGGCGTGTGGGTAGTAAAGATATTACTGGAAGCCACCACCTGTTTAGCTTGGGCATAACTCAGCCCTTCTTCCTGAATCAGCAAGCGGATGCGTTCTAGGGCAGAGAAGGCGGCGTGGCCTTCATTCATGTGGTAAGCGGTGACTTTCAGCCCCAAAGCTTTGAGCATTTGCACACCACCGATCCCCAGCATGATTTCCTGGTGGATACGCATATCGATGTCGCCACCGTACAGCTGATCTGTAATGTCGTGGTCGTAAGTGTTGTTGGGTTCAATATTGGTGTCTAGCAGATACAAGGGAACTGTTCCCACCTGTACGCGCCAAACTCTAGCGTATACCTTGCGTCCAGGATAATCTACCGCAATCCGTAGTTCTGAACCATCGGCATTGCGCTCTAGATGCAAGGGCATATTATAAAAATCATTGAGCAAGTAGCGTTCTTGCTGCCAGCCATCAGCATTCAGATACTGGGCAAAGTAGCCTTGCTGATACAGCAAACCTACACCGACAAGCGGTAGCCCCAAGTCACTAGCAGATTTGAGGTGATCCCCCGCCAGAACTCCCAAGCCCCCAGAATAGACGGGTAAACAATCTACAAGTCCAAATTCCGCCGAAAAATAGGCGTAGCATTCTTTTGGTTTTTGCTCCCGTTGTTTTTGATACCAAGTGCGCTCTTGCAAATAATCTTCTAACTGACGGTCAGCTCGATCCATTTGCGCTAGAAAGCCTTCATCTTCGACAACTTCCAAAAGCCGCGATTGAGAAATAGTACCGAGCATCAACACTGGATTGTGATGGCTAGACTCCCACAAGTCAGAGTCTAAGCGACGAAATAAATCTTTGCTCTCAACGTTCCAATCCCAGTGCAAGTTATATGCTAACCGCCGCAGTGGTTCGAGTCGCGGTGGTAGTGAAGGGGATACGTTAAATGTGCGAATTGGCTGCATAGGTTGGCAAAACTCCAAGTTTAATTATGGTTATTGTTTACTGTCTTTACCAATGTTGCCAATTCTTTATACTGTAGTTTGTGAAGAAGCGATGACTTTGTTAAGCATTGAGAATTCTTTTTAACATCGTTGCTAAAGTTTACACCAAGGTGTTTCTAATTCTATGCGTTACTCTCAGCCATATACTTGGTATATTAAGATTTAATCATTGAGTGGTATGTATCACTTAAAAAAATCTAGTTTTGAACAAAGAATTTATATTTATTTTAGTATTGCTTCCGGGGATCAGTTCTACTGTCTTGGCTGAGGGTGAAATTTCCTCGTAGCTGTTTCCACAAAGGTTAAAATTTTAATTATTTTTTAATAAAATTGCGCTGGGAAATAAGCAGCTATGATTCTTAGGTTAGGGATTAGTTTGAGAAGATGTGATACAAAATAACCCATGTAGACATCACTTAAAAGAGGAAGGCGTAAAAATAATACCAAGGAGTTAACTAGAAAAGCGTCGCAAACTACTTGGTATAAATTTTGGATACTAAATCAGGAAAATAACTTCTTAGCGTGTTATCTTATGAACCTAGTGAAGGCTGGTCTTTGGTATTTTTTGTCATTGACAAAGCTACAGCAGCTGCATAAGCAATCTCCGCTGCCATTTGATAAGCAAGTTTGATACTTGATGAAGCGTCCTTGGCTTTAGGAGAAAGAGAAGCTTTTTTTCGGCGCGACTCTTGTTTAACATCACCCGCTACAATAGCTCGCTGTAAAATGATCCAGGCATCTAGGTCTTCTGAGTCATAATTACTTTGAAGTTGCGATCGCAATTGTTCTTCGGCTACAACACTCAGATAGCCGCTATTTAGAGCTTCTTGGACAATTTCTTTAATTAAAGCCATAATTTGAACCAAGTGTGTGAGTTAAAACCGATACCTCAATGTGGTCAATTTGATGTTGTTTTGTGGACTTCTCCTGGAAACTCAGCTAAGTTTTAGCTTTCTTTACAATAAAATTTATAATGAGTAACACCAAGCACGCATCACCCGCTTGGCTCACCCGAATGGGTGATTTACAAATTTTTAGATATAAGTAATAAGGAAGAAGAAAATTTTGAGCTTTTGAACGAAGAGGGTGTCATCAGTATAGTAGATATCATTCTGAGTTTAACGCCCAATTATAAAATTACTTGGACAAGCAAAGGTAGAAATATAGACTAAAAGACAATTAACATCCGTGATCATTTTTAAAATTACCGTCCTTGATGAATTTTATCTAAGTGTATAAAATTATTTAAGAGTGGCGATAGCTTCATAAAAAAAGTTAGCTAATTTACAATATTCTCATCACCAATCAACTTATTTATTAAGAGTGTTCCACTAAAAATAAAATGTGTTATTGTTAAAAGCAACTGTTATTAAAAACGATTCATGTAATTACAAACATGAATTTGCTAGTCTGTAAATCATCTGTGTGCAACATGATTGGAGCAGCATACTCTAGAAATTCGTTGCAAGAAAGCCGTCATAGCAGTCGGGGAAGCGCTTACTTGTTTGCACCGATGGTCAACTTCAATGTGATGGCTGATGTAGGGGATAATCCACCCTAATTGGGTTTTTTGGGGCAATAATACCCAATTATACCCAACAATAATTACATTGTTATGCTAGGCAGAAATTTTATCTAAATTTTTGAATATAGTCTAGTTAAATGTATTTTTTGTTGCAACATAGCTTGTGGAACTGAGTTGTTTTAAAAGACTAAAACCGCCTGATAGGAAGTAGCCTCAAGGCAAACAACTCAATCCCTAGTTGCGTAACAAGCTTTGCAAATTTGCCAGATAACCAAAACAGTATCCTATCTAAACCAACCATTTTACCCATCAGATAATTTCATAGTCTGGGGTTTGACCCTGCAATGCACTAAGATTTTTTGTTAATTGCTCTGGCGAAAAAGAAGCAAAGTTTTTACATGCCTTGACTGGTAAAAAAGCTTCTGTGACATCAAAGTAATTGTGCATATCAAGTGGGTAATTCTAACACACATAATTTCAAGAATTGCTCACCTAGTTAAAGCCAGACTGGAGGTTTTCCAAATTTTGGAAAATCATCTAAAAATATGGGTAAATTTCGGTAATATTGCCAACTAAGTTTAATGTATTAAGAAATACAAAGCTTTTTGGTATGGCAGAAGATTAGGATACAGGCAAAAAACTTTCAATACTGTCAACAACAATTAATTGAAGAGATATGTAGCCATGCCTAACGAGCAAGATTTTTCAAAATTGCAGCGTGTGCAAGAACTTGTAGTAACTACTGTGTTAGGGGATCTTCCTACACTTATTTTGGGGCCAAAGTTGCGTAGTTTAGGATATCGGAGTATTTTTGCCCAAATAGGCAGCCCAGTTTATATTCAAAATGGTGTTGAATTTAACGGTGCTTCTTGTATTGAGATAGGCAGTGGAGTCTATATTTTCAAGGGTGTACGCATGGATGCTAGAGGACACAAAAATAATAAAATTCATCTAGGCAATAGAGTCGCTATTGAGCGTAACGTTGATATAGGATGTTTGGAAGATACGTGTATACATATTGATGAAGACACCTTCATTGCTCCCAACGTGTGTATTGAGGGGCCAGGAGACATTAAAATTGGCAAACACTGTATGATTGCTGCCCACTCCGGGATATATGCCAATAATCATAATTTTGCCGATCCGATGGAGCTAATTAAATACCAAGGTGTTACTCGCAAGGGAATTGTGATTGAAGATGATTGTTGGCTAGGTCATGGAGTAACGGTATTAGATGGCGTTACCATTGGCAAAGGTAGTGTTATTGGTGCGGGAGCAGTTGTCAATAAAGATATTCCTCCTTTCTCCGTTGCTGTAGGTATACCTGCACGAGTAGTCAAAAACCGAATTGGCAAAGACCTAGCAAAAGTTCAAACTGAGAAATAGGGCATGGGGAATTGGGAACGGGGCATGGGGCATGGTAACTATTTCCTATAATCCAATACGGTTTGGTTAAAGGGGAAAGGGTAAAGGGGAAAGGTTTTGAATACATCCCTTACCCAATACCTGCAACCCTATTCCTCAGACCACAAGGAAAGTGAAAAATGCTTATCCGTACCGTATTGTCCCATAACCTTTAATATGTTGCCTTTGGGAAGAAACTTTTGCTGTCAGTTAACGTCACAAACTGGAGTAAGCAGTTTCTGAGTTATTTTTAAGGGCATCTAAAAGTCAGACAACTGACATTTTGCACCATTCTCAATAACTGTAGAGTAGGTACTGCTAGTCCCTAGTCTCTAAGTGCCCAGTCCCATGTCCCCACAGTCCTCTAAAAAAGGGACGAGATTTGGGTAATATAAAGTAGCTATCTTTTCTGCATGGCAGATCCTCAAAGAAAAGCTTTCTTTGTTTTACCCGTTGGAGATATTTCTATGCTGACTTTAAAAATCGCTGTTTATATTGTTGTTGCCTTCTTCGTAACTATCTTCATCTTCGGATTTTTGTCGAACGATCCTGCTCGTAACCCCGGCCGTCGGGACTTAGAGTAAAAGGGCGATAAATTATCCGCGACTTTGGAAGGCGGAAAATACTAAACGCCACAGAAACTTACTAAGCGAAATTTAGTAAGTTTCTTCCTCCAGGTAGCTTGCTGTAGGTAGCAGAAGGCGACAGTCGGAAGGCAGAATGTATGTTTATCCTTCCGTCCGTCATTTGGCTGTTTGTTAGCCCGATTTTGCTCAAATATGCTTCATCCAGTTCTGCCACCCAATCCGCCTCCTATCCTCGAATCTTTACAACCTGTAAATCCCACCTCATCTGCTAGTCATACAAAGTTTCTTTCAGTTGTAGAAACTGGAATGCAGGAAAAGACAGACAAATCCAAGCAGTCCAAGGATTTGCCTGAGTTGTCGATTGCGGGTGACACCAAAAGTAATTCGCCATTACCAACTCCCATCAACTCAACTCAAGATGACTCAGTAGTTGCCGAAACTTCCTCTGTACCTCATCCACCAGAAACTTTTCCACCAGAGATTTCCCCCATTACCGACTCAGGAAGTGCTGCGCTGGGGCGATCGCTGATGGTTGGTTATCCAACACAGGATATTAAAACCTCTAATGGCCATCCGAGCGTCGAACACCGCAACTCAGAGCTTCTCCTAAGAGCGGCGTTACGCAAACGGGAGATGCAAACAGAAGCCACTGCATTGCCAAAAAAAGTTGGAGCGGAACCTTCCCTAAATGCAAAACCTGAATCTTCTCAAAAACTCGGTGAGCAAGGTCTAACGACAAGCCACTTTGCGTCTACGCTAAATCCCAATTCTATTGGTAGAGAAAAACAAACCTTTTTGGACTCTCTACGATTTAACTATAGGGTTTCTCCAAGTCCCCTCGTCGCCCAATCTCCGCCTTCTATTCCAGTTGTCCCCAGGGTTACAACCAGCAATAAGTTAGTCGAATCCAAGGCGGAAATTTTAGCTAAGAAGTTAGGCCAGCAAAAACAGCTAAGTGACATTACTGCACCACAGTCTTCACAAAAAGACAATATCTCTCTATCTGCTGCCGATCTTGCACCAAGTTCTCAATCAGTACAAAATTTTATAAAATTCCAGTCTCGTAATCCGACAAAGCAACTCCCAACGCCCATCACTGTAGAATTCAGTTCCCAAGTCCAACAACAAACTCAAGCGCCAGCATCTACACCACCAGTAAATACCACCAATCAGCCACAAGCACCAGCTAGCAAACCGCCAGCCAAACCGAGAATTGTAGAAGTCACTTCAGATCGGCAAGAGTATGACGAGCAACGGCGAATTATTACAGCTGTTGGAAATGTAGTTGTGCGATTTGATGGGGCGGTGGTGGATGCCGATCGCTTGCAAGTTAATTTAGACAACTTAATTGCTGCGGGGGAAGGCAACGTAACTTTAACCAGGGGCGATCAGATACTGCGTGGACAACGCTTTACCTATAACTTTGTTCAAGATAATGGAGAACTCTTAAATGGTAGAGGAGAAATTTATGTGCCCTCAGCACAAACAGATTTTGCTTTCTCACCCATAGATGCAACTGCTGGTGGAGTAACAAAACGTCCGCCTAGCGATCGCATTAGAGCCAATCAGCCCCTTTCTGGTGTAAGCAGCCCTGGAGGAATTGATTTTACAGTCGGGGGTCAAACTGATGCTAGCAACCTCTCACGCCCGAAAACAGGAGGTGTAGTCAATCGGCTCAGATTTGAAGCTGAACACATTGACTTCTATCCGCAAGGCTGGCAAGCAAGGGATGTCCGCATCACCAATGATCCTTTTTCGCCTCCAGAACTAGAGTTACGCGCAGATACAGTAACTCTGACACGAGAAACACCCTTAGTAGACCGCATTAGAACACAGCGACAGCGTTTGGTATTGGATCAAAGAATTTCCTTACCAATTCCGGTGAATCAGCAGACGATTGACCGCCGGGAGCGGGATGTTACACCTGCAATCGTTTCTCCCGGCTATGATGGAGATAAGCGGGGTGGTTTGTATATTGAGCGTGGCTTTCCAGTGATCGATACAGAGAAGACAAGCTGGACAATCACGCCTCAGTTACTAGTACAGAGAGGTGTGCAAGAAGGTATAGGTAACTTAGGCTCATTGTTTGCTGTCAAGACAAAGGTAAATTCTGTTTTGAGTCCACGAGCAGTAATTGAAGGAACTGGGGAGTTAACCAGTTTTGACTTAGACAAGGTGGAAGACAATTTGCGGGTGAATTTGGGATTGCGTCAGATAATAGGCACTTCCCTTCCCCATCTCTTGAATGTGCAATATAATTACCGCGATCGCCTCTACAACGGTACTCTCGGTTTTCAAACTGTCCAGAGCAGTTTTGGGGGCATTATTACCTCTCCCGTGATTCCTTTAGGAAAAAGTGGCATCAACCTCACCTATCAGGGAAGCGCTCAGTATATCGATGCCAATACTGATCGCCAAGACTTACTAGAACCCATACGGGAAAACGATCGCATTTCACTAGGTCGTTTCCAAGCTAGTGCTGACCTCAGTACTGGGGTGTTACTGTGGCAGGGAAAACCATTACCGCCCACTGCCACTGAGGGATTGCGATACACGGCTAACCCTGTAGTTCCTTACTTGCAAGCGATCGGTGGGCTTACTGGCACTACGAGTTATTACAGCAATGGTGATAACCAAAGTACCCTAACTGCGAGAATTGGTTTACAAGGACAAGTTGGTCATTTTTCTCGCCCTTTTTTCGACTATACCGCCTTTAATATTAGTTTCTCTCAAGGCTTAAATAACGGATTATCACCCTTTTTGTTCGATCGCTCCGTTGATAACAAAGTTTTGACTGCTGGGATATCACAGCAAATCTACGGCCCTTTTCGCTTAGGCTTTCAAACATCTGTTAACTTGGATACTGGTAGAGAAACCAGTACTGACTACATTTTAGAATATAGCCGTCGCACCTATGGCATCACCTTGCGTTACAATCCAGTGTTGGAATTAGGCGGCTTTAGCATCCGAATTAGTGATTTTAACTGGGGTGGCGGCACTGATCCATTTTCTGAAGTTAAACCAGTAGTAAATGGTGTGCAACAGAGTTATTAATAAGAAGGATTCAGAATTCTGAATTCAGAATTCTGAATAACCATCATCAAGTTGCTAAAATTTCTGCTTGTGGAAGAATAAATCCGCATCGGGTTGAAAGTGCAGCCTCACATAGAATCGGTACGAGGAATCGCACAGGTTGATGCACTCCCAGGTATTCTCAGGTTGGCATAGTCGCCACTTAATTGAACACGTGAAGGTGGTTGGTGTAGGACTGCACAGCATCTTTGAACTGCGGCTTGATATTCTCGCCATTGTTTACGGATGGCAATACTGGCGGCATCGTTACCTAAGTCTGAAAATCTTAGCCCAGCGCGAATTAGCCAAGATTCTACATCAGTTGTTTCACCCAGTATTTCTGGAATGGCATTAATGTTTTCCATGAGTAATATCTTTTATGCATATTTAAAATTGGCCATTTAACTTTAAGAAAAACTATTGATAATAGCCAATATAATTGGTTATCAAAATCATAAGTAAAAATGATTAAAAATATGTCATATCTGAGTATAGATGCTCAGATATGACAGAATAAATTCTATTACGGCTGGTAAACATCATTCCTTTAGGTTGTGAATAAGCTGTCTCCAAGCTCGTAATAACTAGAAGCGATAGCCTAATCCAGCTTGGAAGCTGACAGCATCAGCATCACTGTTTCTGTAGGCATCAATGCCCCATTTAGTATCGCCATAAGCAATAACATTATTGCTAACTTCTGATTCAATACCAAGGGTGACTACAGGTGCATTCTGATTGCCCAATGGGGTTTTTTGACCTTCGTCAGTTACAAAAGAATAACCACCACCGAAGTAAACGTTAGTGTTTCTGGCGATCGCCGCATCATAAGTCACGATGGGCATAATTGCAGCAGCATCACCGCCATACAGCACAGAACCCCGCAGTGAAACAGGTGCATTGGGAACGGCGTAACGTCCTTGAATATTACCGCCAATTTGTGCTTCATCGTTTCCTTGTCCGCCACTGGTTGCGCCAACTGCAACACCAGCACCAATATAATTACCGTTTGTACCGGCTGTTTGAGCAGAAGCAATTCCTGCGGAGAGGACAATGGAAGCAACAGCAAATGCAGAGGCAGCTAATTTTGTAAGTTTCATAGAATTCTTCTCACTAGAGTTAGGTAAAATCAATGTTCTCTAGTACTAGAATCTCTTTTTTTACAAAATGTAACCTCGCACACCTGGTTCACCCTAATGGCTGAATTATTTCTCACCCACTTGGGTGTACTAACTGAAATATTTAATTGAAGAATTCAGGAGTCAGAATTCAGAATTCAGAATTTAGGAGTCATAATTTAGGAGTCAGAACAAGAAAGTGGAAGATTCAGATCCACCACCCTCTTGTCTTTACGTTGCGCTATCCGCTTTCTCTGACTCCAAGTTCATGCTGTTAGCGGATAGCTAAGGTTTAGCCTATTCTGACTCCTGACTCCTGAATTCTATTTAAATAACAGTTATTTTTTCAAAAAGCGTTGACGTAGGCGAGATATAAAACTATTCACCTCTGGTATTCTCATCCAGGAAGCGATCGCAGTAAACACCGCAATCCCCACAAAGCCAGATACACACAATTGCAATACCAGAATCAGTAAACCCGTTTTACCTAGTAATTGCTGAGAAGCAACCAATGTCCCATAGCTTGCTACCCCAGCTACCACGCTACCAGCAGCCAAACCCAAAATCGGCAAACCCCACTCACGCCAAGGTAAACCATTGAGTTTGCGATCGAGCAACCACAACAGCATTAACATTGAGCTACAATTTACACCCACTGTTGCTAACACCAAACCGGGAGCGCCAAAAGGTTTAACGAAAAACCAATCTAATAAGATATTGAGCAAGATGTTAAAAATACTAATGCGAAATGGTGTCTGTCCATCGCCTAAAGCGTAGAACACCCGCACCAAAACATCACGTCCCAAATAGACAAACATCCCAATTCCATAAGCAACTAGCAAGGATGAAACTAGCTTTGTGGCTTCTGGTTTGAAAGCACCGCGTTCATATACCACCTGCACAATAGGTACAGATAATGCCACCATCAGCGCCCCTAGCGGTAGCATGGTGAAGGCAGTAAGTAACAGTCCTTGGCGAATGCGTAATTTTAAATCTGGCCAATTTTCGGGGCCGGCAAGTTTAGCAAATATCGGTAACAGGGGCAGTAAAATGATATTAGAAATAATCCCTAACGGAGTTTGAACTAATAGATTCGCATAGTTAAATCCTGCCGCCGCACCAGGGATAGGACTAGCAAAATAAAGGTCAGTGGCAACATTAATTGGCATCATTCCAGAGGAAACTGTTGCCGGAGTCATGATTCTAATGACTTCTTGAACGCCTGGGGATTTAAAATCAAACCGCAGGCGTAATGTACCTAACCCTAACCGCCACTGGACAATTAGCTGCACTAACCACTGGAGAATGGCTCCTGCCAAAGTTCCCCAAGCTAAAACCATTCCACCAATTAAAGCGTACTCCGGCTTAATAATATCCTTGCCCAGTTGCATCGCCAGGATACCAAGACCGG
The DNA here is from genome assembly GCF_014698035.1 of Desmonostoc muscorum FACHB-395. Lineage (GTDB taxonomy): Bacteria > Cyanobacteriota > Cyanobacteriia > Cyanobacteriales > Nostocaceae > Nostoc > Nostoc muscorum_A. The sequence goes on along the minus strand of NZ_JACJSF010000040.1, from coordinate 16,176 downwards.
CAACAACGGTAATACTTGATAATAAGGGACTAATTGAGAGCAACCAATATTGATTGGCTGCATTCAGAGTACCGAAGCCGATGCCAATTAAACCAGCAAATAAAGCCATTGGTGCCATAATGCGGAGTTGTTGAATGGCGATCGCTCTGGTTGTCTCTTCCAAACCATGACCGACTAGATCAACGATCGCATCCGCAAATAAAACTTGAGCCACTGTCACCACCAACAGTACTCCAGCCACCAGCGTTGTCACGGTTTCCACTAAAGGAGCCGCTTCTTCTCGCCGTCGCTTGGCTAAAACGCTGACAACTGCACTGTGTAATGGCCCATTTACGCCACCAAGTAAGATCAATAGAAAGCCAGGGATAATATAGGCGTAGCTATAGGCGGTAGCAGCAGCACCAACACCAAAAGCCGCAGCGATCGCTTGCTGCCGCACTAAACCGAAGACTTTACTAATTAATGTGGCTGCGGCAACAATGCCAGCAATTCCAGCGAAAGAACGAGAGGGTTTTTGGTCTTGTTGTGTCACGAATAATACCCGACAACTCTTACAGAGTGCATACTTTAAAACATTTAACCTGAAATTCCGCAGTCTGTCAGGTAAATTTTGGCAAATCAGTCATTAGTTTATAGTCATTTTAAGTGCGATGCCTGCGATCGCAATGTGAAATTAATCGAATTAGCTCTTAGTACGGGCTAGAGCCGCTTCCTAAAAACCTTGAATTATTCATGTCTTTTGTTGTAAGTAAATTGGCGCGAAAAAACTCAAGTATATTACGAAACGTAAATAGGCTTAAAATCTTTACTAATGACCAATGACAAAGGACAAATGACAGCCTTAGCCAGTTAGCCTTAATTGCGCCGGCCTACTTATACAAGCCAAAATTATTTTTTAAACCATTACGAGGATAGATCGAGAAAGGGGAACTATAACAATAGCCAGCTTCTGGGAAATAGTTGAAAACTGTAAAAATTTGCAGTTTGTCATATTTTGGACTCATGAAGTTTGGTATTAGGAACCCTTGTATAAACAAAATCCAGAGCAATGGAACCCAATTCAAATTTCACAGAAAATCAACTTCTATTGTCAAGCGCTCAACTTCAAGAGCAACTAGATCAACAAAAGGCTCTGGCGAGTGTAATTGTGCGAATTCGAGAGTCTCTTGACTTAGAAACGATTTTTCAAACTACCGCTACAGAAGTGCGTCTACTGCTAAATGCTGACCGTGTAGCAGTCTTCCAGTTTGACCTAGAAAAAGACTGGGAAGGAGAATTTGTGTCTGAAGATATTGCACCTGGTTGGACTTCGGCGTTAAAAGTAAAAGTTTACGACCATTGCTTTGGAGAACAATTTGCTTCCAGTTATCAACAAGGTCGAGTCCAAGCAGTAGCGGATATTTACAATGCCGGACTAAGTGATTGCCATGCCGCAATTTTGAGTAAATTTCAGGTCAAGGCCAATCTCGTTGTCCCTTTATCGCGCCAGAAAGAACTGTGGGGATTACTTTGTATTCATCAGTGCAGTGAGGCTCGTAACTGGAAAGAATCGGAAATTGAATTTATTCGTCAAATTGCCGATCATCTTGTTGTTGCGATTCAACAAGCAAAGCATCTTCACGAAGTGCAATTACAAGCTGCAAAATTGGCTCAAGCGGCTCAACGCGACCAAGTAATTGCTCAGATTGTCGATAAAATTCGCTCACCCCTTGATATTGAAACCATCTTTAAAACCACAACTCAAGTAATACGCAAGCTACTGCAAGCTGACCGAGTTGCCATATTTAGCTTTAATGCCGATTGGAGTGGTAACTTTGTTGCTGAATCATTTGCTGAAGGTTGGACTCCCTTAGTTGGCGTTCAGCCTGCGATCGCTGATACTTATTTACAACAGACACAAGGCGGACGTTATGTTGACAACGAGACATTTACAGTCAATGACATTTACCAAGCTGGATTAACGGACTGTCATGTAACCCTGTTGGAGCAATTCCAGGCCAAAGCCTTTGCAACTGCCCCTATTCTCCAAGGAGACAAACTTTGGGGAGTCATTGCTGCTTATCAAAATGTCTCACCTAGACAGTGGCAATCTTATGAAGTCGAATCACTAACCAAAATCGGTACACAAATTGGTGTAGCACTGCGACACTATAAGTTGCTGGAACACGCTCAGTACCAAGCAGAGCAACAAAAGACATTAACTAGCGTGATTACTCGAATTCGAGAGTCCCTAGATTTAGATACAATCTTCCAAACAACTGTCACCGAGGCGCGGAAAATGCTGCAAGCAGACCGAGTGGCAGTCTTTCGGTTTGACCCACAAAAAGATTGGGAAGGAGAATTTATTTCTGAGGATGTTGTAGCTGAGTGTAACTCGGTAATAGCAGAAAAAGTTTATGATTATTGCTTCGGCGAAAACTTTGTACCCCTTTATACACAGGGTCGAGTAAACGCGATCGCTGATATTTATCAAGCAAATTTTCCAGGTTGCTACATCCAAATTTTAGAAAAATTTCAAGTGCGAGCAAATTTGGTCGCACCTCTATTGAAAAAAGGTGAACTTTGGGGATTGCTGTGTATTCATCAATGCACCGCTTCTCGTCACTGGCAATCCTCTGAAATTGAATTTGCCAGTCAAATAGCCGAGCAATTGGGAGTCGCATTAAAACAGGATTCTTATTTTAAACAAGTTCAAATGCAGGTTGTCCAGTTAGCAGAAGCCACTGAACGCGAGAAAGCAATGGAACGTCAAGAATTGCTAGCTGCAACCATTGATAAAATCCGTCAGTCACTTGATATTAAAACTATTTTTAGAACCACTACTCAAGCTGTACGGGAGTTACTCGAAGTTGAGCGAGTTGCAATCTACCGCTTCAACGCGGATTGGAGCGGTAAATTTGTGGCAGATTCCTTTAAAGATGGTTGGAAAGCTGTTGCACAAGCCCAACCAATGATTCTAAAAACCTTTGAAAACACAGACGATGATAATGAACTGCCACGCAACGAAACTTTTGTTCCCATTCGACAAGGTGAAAAATTATGGGGATTATTAGTTGCTTATCAAAATTCGCAACCGCGCTATTGGAAAGAGGAAGAAATTAATTTACTAGCTCAAGTAGCTGTGCAATTTGGAATTGCGATTCAGCAAGCAGAATTACTCGAACAAACCAAACGTCAAACCTTAGAACTAACTCAAACCCTACAAGAATTAAAACAAACTCAGACCAGGTTAATTCAGGGTGAAAAAATGGCAGGTTTAGGACAATTACTTGCAGGAGTGGCTCATGAAATCAACAATCCTGTGAGTTTTATTTTTGGCAATCTTATACATTTAAATGAATATATTCAAGAACTACTGAATACAGTAGAAATTTATCGTCAAAACTCCTCTCTCCCGCCAAGTGTCCAAGAAAAAATTGACAATAATAATTTGGATTTTATCATCGAAGATTTACCCAAAACTCTTGATTCAATGAAAATAGGAACAGAGCGAATTCATGATATTGTACTATCACTGCGAAACTTCTCTCGTACAGATGAAGCTGAATTGAAGGCAGTAGATATTCATGAGGGATTAGATAGTACTTTGCTGATTTTAGGGCATCGGCTCAAAAACAATAATCAACGCCCAGCTATTGAGATTGTTAAAGAATATGCTACTTTACCTTTGCTCGAATGCTATCCCTCACAATTAAATCAAGTATTTATGAATCTGTTGAGTAACAGTATTGATGCATTGGAGGAAAAGTTTAAAGTTATACAGCAAAGGTATTTAAAGTTATCTCAGCGCTGTCCTATGATACCTTTGACTATCTGGATTAGTACGCAAACCATTAATAACCAGATTGTAATTAGAATAGCTGATAATGGTCTGGGAATTCCAGAAGAAGTGCGATCGCATATATTTGATCCCTTCTTCACTACTAAAGGGCCAGGTAAAGGTACGGGGTTAGGATTGTCTATCAGTTATCAAATAGTAGTTGAAAAACATCATGGTCAAATTAAATGTTCTTCTAAGCCGGGAGAAGGAACAGAGTTTTTGATTGAAATTCCTAGCGGTAATTAGAGGCGACTGGTTTTTGACAATTCTCAGTCAATCGGTAAAATATCTCTTTTTTATGCTCAACGCTGAGATTCTTTACTTACACCCCAAACTATCTCGCGTTGACATACCCGTAACCGGATTTACCCCATCGGCTCTTTCACACATTAGCGACACTTGATAACGGTCAATCAAAGCGTCGGTAAAATCAGCACCTGTAATTTCGGCATCGAAAAAACGGCTGCGGGTCAAAGTTGCTTCTGTAAAAATGGCATTTTTCAGGTTAGCACCATCCATAGTGACGCGATCGACTAAAGCGCCGCTCAAGTTCGCACCTTCCAAATTTGCTTTTAACAAAACTCCTTTAGTGAGAATTGCGTTGGTTAAATTCGCTCCTTGGAAATTTGTCCCCCGCATTTCTGCTGCTACAAAAGTCACACCCGCCAAATCAGCATTAGAAAAATCACGATTTTCTAAATTTATATTGTTGTAGTTAATTGTGTTGAGTTGAGCAAAAGCCGGTTTGGGATTAAGTATTATCCAGCAAAATGCTAGTATCAAAATTACAATCCAACCCAAAAAGCGTAGTAAAATCTTTTTCATAACTTTATTATTTGTCCTTTGTCCTTTGTCATTAGTCCTTTGTCATTTAACTAATGACTAATGACTAATGACTAATGACTAATGACCAATGACTATTTCCAATCTTTACCAATCCGAATGGTGAGGTCAGATTCTAAATCACCAATCGCTGACACCTCAATTTGACCCAAGCCTAAGACTTTTTGCAAATCAACACCAACTCGCCGATTGCCTTTTTGGACAATAATTTGAGTTTGACGTTGGGTATCTGGCCAATCAGGTACTTTGTAAATATTAGTAAAGCCTTTCTGTTTCAGATAAGCAATAACTTTTTCAGTTAGCTGAGGTTGATTGGAGGCATTTTGAATAGCAATTTTGAGGTTAGGAACCTGACGCATATCTGGTTTCAGACCAGGTACATTTACCCCAACATAATCATTCAACAGGCTCTGTTGTCCAGTCATATTTAGCCAATAGCTATCAGGGTCTTTGCTAAAGCGGCTAAAAGTACCAGGCAGCACCGTCATTTGGAAATTATCTCGATCTAGGTTGAGACCAAAGTTCACCAACGCCATCATTTCTTCCATCTTCAGGTTGGTATCAAAGTATTTTCGCATTAAGCGAGTTAATTGAGGCAACCTCGGTAAGATGGTAGGACTATTTAAGCGTTGCAGCAATGCTGCTGTTAGTGCTTGCTGACGCTGCACTCTTGGCAAATCTCCCAAACCTGGTTCGCGGAACCGCACAAACTGTTCTGCTTGTTCGCCGTTGAGGGTTTGCCAGCCACTGACTAAATTAATCGACAGGCGACTGCTGGAGTCTTTATATGTCATTGATTGGGGAACAAAGACCTCTACCCCACCTAACTGATCGACTAACTGCCGTAAGCCGCTAGTAGAAATACGGATGTAGCGATCGATTGGGGCGTTGTTTAAGGTACGGCTAACTACCCGTGCTGCCAAGACTGGGCCGCCTTTAGCATTGGCATCAGATACCTTAGTTAATCCCTTTTCTCCCTTTTCGGGGATGGCAATCATCGTATCTTTAGGAATGGAAAGCACCCTTACAGATTTTTCACCAGGATTAAGCCGTACTAACAGCATGGAGTCGCTTTTGCCAGCAAAGCTTTCTGGTGAACCATCAACAGTACCGTTAACTGGTTCAATCCCCATAATTAAGATATTCATGGGTCGTGAAAGCTGATACTGGGAAAGTTTGCTCCACAACTCCCCTGGTAGCGGTATTTTTAACTCGTCTTTAATATTGGTTCCTAAATCTTCATCTGTTCGATCGAGATTGCTCCACAAAGGAGTCCACAGCGCTAACGTCGAGACTAGCAGCCCAGATAAGATGATGCCGATGACAACCGTCATGATCCACAACAACCAACGAGGCATGGTTAAGCCCAGTCTCTCGTAAAGCTGATTGGGAATTGCGCCCACAGATTCGACGACGCTACGATTGGGATTGGCTGGCTGGTTTAGTTCGACATCCTCCTCCTCTGAATCGGCTACTGGTGCAGGCGTTACCTGATTTTCCGTGCGTTGAATTTGCTGCGATCGCACCTCAGTTTCAAATTCTATTACTTGCTGAGATGTAACCGGATTTTCCGACCATTCGACTTGTTTTATCACAATTATCTCCCCACTCAACCACTCCCTAAAAGTATGTTAATCCAAGCTACAGATATTGCCAGTGGAAAGGCTCACTGTAAACTTATAATGTTCTTCGGTAGGCGTGTATGACAACATGAATACTTTATTGTTCCCCGTAATCCTTGCTGGTGGTAAAGGTGAACGTTTTTGGCCCCTGAGTCGCAAAGACCGACCTAAGCAATTTTTAAGTCTTGATGGTAGCTCTAGAAGTTTATTACAAGCAACCGCCGATCGATTGATAAAACTCGGTGGCGGGTGGGATTCCTTGTGGGTCGTAACTTCTAGTCAGATAGCTGAAGGGGTACGACAACAATTACCTGATCTACCAGTTGAAAACTTACTGATTGAGTCGGAAGGCAGAGACACAGCCGCAGCCGTTGCTTGGACAAGTTTAGAAATCAAACAGCGCTATGGAGAAGACGCTGTTATTGGCTTTTTCCCTGCTGACCACTGGATTGCTAACGAAGAAACGTTTGCACACACATTAAGCGCGGCTACGCAACTGGCAGCAAGCACAGCAGCGATCGTTACACTGGGGATCAAGCCTACTTTTCCATCAACCGGTTACGGCTACATTGAACAAGGTGAAAAGATAGGTAGCTTTAATGAGTTGCCAGCTTATCACGTCAACCGCTTTACTGAAAAGCCCGACCGCGAAACGGCAGAGATTTTTTTATCTACGGGGCGCTTTAGCTGGAATAGTGGAATGTTCGTTTTTCGGGCAGGGGTTGTTCTCAAGGAACTACATACCCATGCTCCAGAAATTATCGAACCTTTAGAACAACAGGGTCCTGATATCTATCCCCAGTTGCCTAAGAAGAGTATAGACTATGCCCTAATGGAAAAGACAACTCTAGCATACGTTTTGCCAGTTGATTTTGGTTGGGATGATTTAGGAGATTGGAATGCGATCGAGCGGTTACTCAAAACAGAAGAGAATCCCAATGTAGAACTCGCTACCCACGTAGGGCTAGATACGCAGGGGGCGATTATTTATGCCTCAAATCCAGAGGATGTAGTTGTTACAATTGGTTTAGAGGACGTGGTGATTGTGCGCGATCGCAATGTCACCCTCGTTGTTAAAAAAGAACGTACCCAGGAAATTAAGCAGATCCTTAAAATTCTCCAAAGCGATTCTCGATTTACTGACCTGCTATAAAAGAAAGTTAGAACCCTTGGCAGAGGCTAAAAAGTCTGTTTTCCTATTATAACTTGACTGTCTGTTATTTTATCTGACAGTTATGAACATTATTAGCTTTGAGCCTCTCGCCAAGACAATGGCAATCGAGTCTATTACAGCCTATCAAAAATATATTTCTCCTTCCAAAGGATTTAGTTGTTCCCATCGCTTATTACACGGTGGGGATTCCTGCTCTAATTACGTCAAACGAATGCTAAGTGAACAGAAACTCCACGAAGCCGTACAATCATCCATAAAAAGATTCCAAGGCTGTGGCGCAGCTAGCAAAACTTTAAAAGCTAAAGCCAACTTCCGTTGTATTGTCATCCCCTGTTGTTTACCTCTTTAACTCCCTGCGTCTTTGCAGTTATTTACAAAAATGTTCCTCACCCAAACTGTTCCCCGTCAACGAGAAATTCTTGAAGTATTCCTTCGCAATGGTTGGGACTATATGCGAAGGTTACTCACTGGTGGCAAAGCTGATGAACCACAGTTACCTACACCTGCGGTTTTAAAAAATATCCTGGTAGACTTGGGGCCAGTTTACGTTAAACTTGGACAGCTACTTTCTACCCGTCCAGATTTACTCAGCGCCTCCTACATTGAGGAACTATCAACCTTACAAGACGAAGTACCACCAGTTCCTTGGTCAGAAATAGAAATAATCCTTCGCAAAGAATTAAAACGTCCACTAGCAGAAACCTTCAAGATAGTTAACCCGATCCCCGTAGCGGCGGGATCAATTGCCCAGACACATCGCGCTACATTAGCAGATGGTCGAGAAGTTGCTTTGAAAGTACAACGTCCGGGAATTGATCTGACTATTGCCCAAGATATTGCTTTAATTCAAGGTATTGCCGATTTAGTGGCGCGGACTGAATTTGGGCAAACCTACGAAATCAAATCCATCGCTGAAGAATTCACCAAAGCCCTAGAAGCCGAGTTAGATTTTACACGGGAAGCGGGTTTTACAGACCAACTGCGGCGCAACTTATCTAAAAGTCGCTGGTTTGATCCCACGCAAATAGTGGTTGCAGAGATTAACTGGGAATTGACTACAGAAAAATTACTGGTGATGGAATGGTTAGATGGAGTACCATTCTTGTCGGCGGATTTAAACAATAACAATAATGGTAAAGACCCTGCCGTAGAGCGTAAAGAAATAACTACTTTGTTATTTCGGGTATTTTTTCAGCAACTATATATTGATGGCTTTTTTCACGCCGATCCCCATCCAGGAAACTTGTTTTATCTTACAGATGGACGGGTTGCTCTCTTAGACTGTGGCATGGTGGGAAGACTTGATCCCCGCACACAGCAGATATTAACAGAGATGTTGTTAGCGATCGTTGATTTAGATGCTCAAAGGTGCGCTCAGTTAACTTTGCAGCTATCAGATTCTGCTCAACCAGTTATTTTGTCACGGTTAGAAAATGATTACGATCGCATGTTGCGAAAGTATCACAATGTCAGCTTAACGCAAATCAACTTCAGTCAGATAATTTATGAAGTTTTACAAGTTGCGCGTAACAATAAAATTAGATTACCTAGCAATATGGGTTTGTATGCCAAAACCCTAGCAAATCTAGAGGGTGTAGCGCGGACATTCAACCCAGAGCTTAATTTTTTCGATGAAGTTAAACCATTAATTACAGACTTGTTTCGTCGGCAATTATTGGGCGATAATCCAGTGCGATCGCTATTACGGACAGCCTTAGATATTAAAAGTCTGTCTCTCCAATCTCCTCGCCAAATAGAACTGCTATTAGACCGAGTTACCTCAGAAACCTTACAGTGGAATCTATCGCTGCGGGGTTTAGATGGCGTGCGGCGCACTATGGACGATGCTGCTAACCGACTATCTTTTAGCATACTAGTGGGTTCGCTGATTATGGGTGCAGCAATTATTTCCACCAGAGCGCAGACAAGCCAGCTATCTTTTTTAAGCACCACCCTGTTTGCCGTTGCTAGCTTATTGGGTTTGTGGTTAATTATCAGTACATTGCGATCGGGACGTTTGCGGTAAAGTCTATGTGTTGTGCATAATGCCCACCAAGAAGGGGAAAAGGGGAAGGGGAAAGGGGGAAAGGGCAATACACTAATAAAAGGTATGAAGCCCCTATTTTTAAATATGGAGAATAAAAAAACAAGATTTTTAAGGCACGTAGTGCGATAACTTAGCAGTGTCTATATTTGAAACCCCTGCTTTTAAGTATGGGGTTCCCTTTCCCCTTTCCCCTTTTCCCCTTTCCCTTTCTTCATCACAGTCAATCATGATATGTCACTGCCGAAAATCCCTACTTTCCTATTTGGAACCACAGTAGAAGAATCCAGAAGTCAGAATCAAAAAAACTCTCACTCGCTATCCACTTTATTGGTCAAAATTCAATTCTGTTAGCGGATAGCTAGGGTTTAGTCCATTCTGACTCCTGACTCTTGAATTCTGTTTAGTTAAACACCGATGATTTACGTGTGTCTGTATACATCCGTGGTTCTAATATAAAAAATATGTCAATCATCGTTGCTAAAAATCTGAGTAAATCTTATCCAGTCGCAGTTAAAAGCCCAGGTATTAAAGGAACAATCACCCATCTTTTCCGCCGCACCTACCGCTCAATTAAGGCAGTTCAGGATGTTTCCTTTGAAATTGCCCCCGGTGAAGTAGTGGGGTTTTTGGGCCCAAATGGTGCTGGAAAAACCACCACACTAAAAATGCTCACGGGGCTGATTCATCCCTCTAGCGGTAAAGTCACAGTAGCTGGACAAATTCCGTTTCAGCGTAAAGAAGCATTTTTGCAAAAAATTACCTTGGTGATGGGGCAAAAGCAGCAGCTAATTTGGGACTTACCAGCGCTGGATTCTTTGAAAATTAATGCTGCTGTATACAACATCTCTGATAAAGAGTTCCAACGGCGGGTAGGAGAATTAACAGAGATGCTTTCCCTAGAAGGCAAACTGACCCAACCGGTACGGAAGCTATCTTTGGGTGAGCGGATGAAGGCAGAATTGCTAGCAGCACTTTTGCATCGTCCCCATGTATTGTTCCTAGATGAACCGACTTTGGGACTAGATGTAAATGCTCAGGTGGCGGTACGCGATTTTTTGCGCGACTACAATCAGCGTTATCAGGCTACAGTGCTGTTGACGAGTCACTACATGGCTGATATTACAGCTTTGTGTCAACGAGTGCTGTTGATTCACCAAGGAAGCCTGATGTATGACGGTAGTTTAGATGGACTACTAGAACGTTTTGCTCCTTACCGAGAAGTCCATATAGAATTAGCCCAACCTCTACCAATGGAAAAACTTATGACATACGGGGATGTGCAACTCTTAGAAGGGCGATCGGTGCATTTTATGGTATCTAGAGAGGTGCTTACCCGCACGGTATCTAAGATTTTGACGGATTTGGAGGTAATTGATTTAACTGTTACTGAACCGCCTGTAGAAGAAGTAATTGGGCGAGTTTTTCAGGCAGGTGTTGTGTAGCGATCGCTGCCAGAATATAGAGTTGCCGAGGGGAGAATGCACTATAAATGAAAAAGATGATTAGAAAAGCCCTAACTTTGCTGTCAGTATATTACGCCTATATGGTTGAGTATCGAGCAGAACTAATTTTATGGGTTTTGGCTGGGTCTTTGCCGATTATCCTCATGGGTATCTGGATACAAGCAGCACAAGGTGGGCAATTTGGGCTATCACCTGTGGATTTTGCCCGTTACTTTATCACGGTTTTCATCGTTAGACAATTAACAGTTGTTTGGGTAATTTGGGACTTTGAAAAAGAGGTTGTGGAAGGCAAGCTTTCGCCCAAATTGCTACAACCACTCGACCCAGTATGGCATCATGTTGCCGGGCATATTTCTGAAAGATTTGCTAGGCTATCGTTTGCTTTTTTATTAGTGGGATTATTTTTTATTCTTTATCCCCAGGCTTTTTGGGTACCAAGTTTGAGTAGATTTTTGCTGTTTACATTGGCGGTGGTGCTAGCTTTTACTTTGCGGTTTACAATTCAGTACACTTTTGCCATGTTTGCTTTTTGGACAGAACGGGCTAGTGCTTTAGAAAACTTTTGGTTGTTGTTTTATCTATTTTTATCTGGTTTGATAGCACCTTTAGAGGTTTTTCCAGAATCTGTGCGGGCAATAGTAATGTTTACGCCTTTTCCGTATTTGATTGATTTTCCTGCGAGTCTTTTGGTAGGGCTACCTGTGGATATAGGGCGAGGATTTTGGTCAATGTTTGGTTGGATATTAGTGTTTTTGGGTCTGAATCGCTTCCTTTGGCGTGCGGGTTTGAGGAGGTATTCTGGGATGGGAGCATAAACAATCATAATTACTAAAGTGGCGATATATTATGATTGACCAAACCTATAGACTGATATACTTTGCTATATATTTTATAAATTACTTGGTATCGTCCTAAAGTTTTCTGCCGTCCCCAAGGAATAATCTTCTAACTTAAAATCAGCAAAAGGTTTCTTTTCTAACCTATCCCGTAGTGCTTCATCGAGAATGACACCTGCGGATTTATTTTTCACACCAATAATTATAATACTTCTCTGATATGTAGTTAAATCCTGATTTGCCTGACAATTACTCCGTTGAAATTGTCCTAAATTTAATATCCTATAACCTTTGACGCTTGGTGTATTAATAAATAATTTTTTGACTAAAAATTGAATTTGTTTAGAACGTTCTAGAGCCATTCGCTGTTGAACTGCTATATTACCCTTACAAGCAACTGTACCTACAGAGATAATTTCTCTGGGTTCATCCATTATCTTTTGTATCCCTTCTTGTTCTAAGTTCAACTTTAAAAGGTCTATACTAATAATTTCATCATTATATTTAATTTGAAAATTGCTACCTAAAAGCCATTTATATTCTAGTGATAAAACAGCTATATTAAATTCGGCTCTCCTCCCCTGGCTATCTCTACCTTCTTGATAAGAAAAATAATCAATCTTACCTCTCTTTTCGGGAGATTGACCATAATTTGAATTCACAAGAAATTTTGAGTTTCGCATTGCTAAAGCCACTATACTAAGTAATCCTAATATCACTAGCAACCCTGCAAAAAATTTCAATAGTGGTACTTCTTCTGGCTCTTTCTGTGGGGATGATAAAGTTTTAGGAATTTGCGGGGACAAATCTTCTGTGTTCAAATCAATTACTAAATTAATATTTTCAGGAGTAGTTTCTGTTAGCTGAGTTTCAACAACAGAGGCAGGAGGAATACTATTTTCTGGTTCCTGCTCCGACAACAGCGAGATTGGCTCTGAATCCTCCACTTCTGCAAGTGGCTCCTCTACTTTGGGGGAACCTGGCGCAACAGGTGGGGTTGAATCTTCATCTGAGCAGAACTTTTTGCCTTCTTCAATGTGTTCTAGGCGCTGTAAAATTTCTTGGGCATTAGCCGGACGCTTTTTTATATCTGCTGCTGTGAGCCAATCAATTAAATTTAATAGTAAGGGTGAGATATCGATGGCGTGATTTTGCCAGTGCAATACATTTTGCTGGACATCATACATATCTAGGGGATGGTGTCCCGTTAGCAAAAATATAAAAGTGCGCCCCAAAGCAAAGAAATCTGATTGCGGTACTGCTTGACCATTCATTTGTTCTGGAGCGCTGTAGCCAGATGACATAAGTGCTGTCATCCCGTCACCATTGCTAAGTTGGTCTGGGTCGGTTCTGTCAATTTCAGTGGCTGTGCCAAAATCAATCAGTACCAAGTCCCCCCAATCCTTCTCAAGGGGGGATCTAATCATGATATTAGATGGCTTAATATCTCGATGCAGGTATTGTTTACGATGCACTAAATCCAAAATTTCCACTAATTGTTTTAGCCAAGCTACAGCTTGGTCTTCGGAAATGGGGCGATTCTGCTGCTGCTCTAGCCACTGTACTAAGTTGTACCCGTCGATTTTTTCCATTGCAATGCAATGCAACACTAAACCATGTCGGGTTTGATACTGGAAGTAACTATCTTCTTTAGGAATGCCGGGATGGTTGAGTTGTTCCAGCACAGTTACTTCTTGCTGAAATAGTTCTACTGCTCTGGCGTTACCTGATAAATCCTCTTTGAGTATTTTGAGGATTTTAGGAGTATCTTGTTCGTATGCTTCATAAACTTTACTAAACCCTGTTTTGTCACTCAACAGGCACGTCACCCGATAACGTCCTAGCAATTCCAAATGGGAACCACAACTTTGACAAAAGCGGTTTTGTTCATTATTTGGATGATTTGGTGTAGGGCAAACGGGATTGATACAAAGGCTCATGAGTGGCTTATCCGTACTTTAACAGTTATCAGCAGGACTTACGCAAACAATAGCCAAAACCCTTATTTTCAGCTAGGGGCAATTCATGTAGACGCAAAGCGGCTAATCTACGAGTTTTCCAACGGATTACCCGCAGGATATTACCCCTACAGCATTGTAGTTTGGTGTAAGTCCTAATTAGTTATCAATAATCACTAAACGCTGATGACTGATAACTAATAACTGATTTAAGGGGAGCGCAGATGCGTAGCCGCTTATCGCTAAACATCCTTCCTATTCATTCTTCTGTTGCCGGATGATAATCCCGTCTAATAATAATGATATTTTCTATCTGTGTTCTGCCAAAAAAGCTGCAACAGTTTGGTTAAATGCCTCTGGTTGTGTCAAAAACGGCCAGTGATTGCCAGGAACTTGGCAGATGCGTAGTTTTTTGAGATAGGTTTTGTAGGGCTGGATTTGCCAATCTTGGCGATTAAGTCCTTGTTCTGGTTGGACAAAGAGCGCTTGGATATCAAGGGGGATTGTAAAACCAGGCACTTGCATAACTGCTTCAAAAATCCCGTCGCGGGCGGCGATAGTAAATTTGCTACCCCAATTACCATCGGGTTTTTCTTCTATTCCTGCTTGGAAAACTTGCTGCTGCAAGGAACTCCATCCTTGATATTGCTTTAACTGCCGTGCTTGTTGTTCGGCTTCTTCATGACTGGCAAAGGGGCCCATGCTTTTGAGAAAAGGTAAGAAGCGATACAACATCGGAAAAGTTAGCCTGAGAAGGCTGGGCATTTTCCAGATGAAAATGGGATCGACGAGAATTATACTCCGCAAACGCTTTGGGTTTTGCCTTGCCCAGATAGCGGCTAATTTACCTGTCCACGAATGACTTACAATCTGGGCAGATGTCCATCCTAGATGATCCATAAGTGCTTCGAGGTCTGCGATCGCACTTTCAAAAGTATAATCTCTCTCAGGCTTAGTACTTTCGCCATGTCCGCGCATATCTGGTGCTACTATGTGGTAGTCTGCTGCTAAGTCATCTCCTAAGCTAGACCACACTAAAGCATGGTCGCCTAAACCATGTAACAGCAGCAAGGGTTCTTGACCTTGGTTCCACTCTAAGTAAGAAAGTTGGATATCAGGCTTTGATAAAGTTTGACGTACAGGCATCATCATTGCACATCCACCAATGAAGAGATAGTTTCGCGTTTATATAGTACTGCGAAACATGATGGAGGGTAGGGAGAGATGAGACTTGACAGCTATAACCAAGGCTTGTAAGTTATTCCCAATCTCAACTTTTTTCATAAGTCAATTTTCCTGGATGCGATCGCGTATTTGGAGTCAGAGTAGTTAAATCGTCTATATTGCGTTTCATTGTGGCACAAATCGCATCTAGAGGTAAGTCGTTAGGATCATAACCAAAGGGGTTTTCTATCTCCAAGCCGATTGCTTCAATCCCAAATACTGTAAAACCAACTAAAGCCGCAATTAAACCTGTCCACCAACCCAGACTTTCCACTATTTGAAATGGTAGCAGGAAACAATATAGTAACAATAATTGCTTAAGATGAATGGCGTAAGCTAATGGCATAGGTGTTTTTAAAATCCGTTCACAAGCACCTAAATTATCTACAAGATTATTCAATAATTCTTGCATAGATGTTAACTGGTAGCTATTAAGGCAATTGCGGTGATACTGCTCTTGTAAATAATCTCCTATCCAAAATGCAACTTCTATGGGGGGATTATTCATAATCTTCAATTTTCTATACTTAGTAGATGGCATTAAATCTTCTAACTCGCTATTGACTGCTTCTCCTCGCAAATGTAATTTAGTTGTCACAGCAAAAGCTACCAATAAATTTAATGCTGTAATTTTATTGTCTTTATCTTCTGGAGCTATTTCGTCAATAGATACCCAAATTTGCCGGGCCAGATTTCGGATGTTATTTACTAAAGAACCCCAGCATTTTCTCCCTTCCCAAAATCGCTCATAAGCAGTATTGGTGCGAAATACCAGTAATAAACCTAAAACAATACTAGGAATAACACTTCCTAAAATCGGTTGGGATACAGGCAGTTCAAAATGGTAAAGAAGAGAAATCAAAAATCCGAAAGCTCCGCAGAATAAAATATGTTTGTAGATTGCTTTCATGACCGAACCTTTAAATTGCAATGTTGTACGTAGCCATGTAATTTTTTCGGCTGTCATGCAGTCACCCTAAGATAATATTTAGCAGATCGATAGATTAAATATCGATACTTTAAAAATAATAACTATATAAATAGCAAAATTGGCAAATAGGATACTTTAAAAAGTTATCTTGATACAGCACTTCCGTCTGTTATAAGGTACACTAGATTAAAATATAAATACTTTTAAATGAAGTCATACTCTGTCGAGCTTCGAGAAAAAATAGTTGCGGCACATCTT
>NZ_JACJSF010000004.1 GCF_014698035.1 Desmonostoc muscorum FACHB-395 | reverse complement strand
GGAGTGTGGGAGGTGTGGGAGGTGTGGGAGGCAATGCAGCGTTCATTGATGTGCAGTTATTCAATTCCTCCTCTTTCTCCCCACACTCCCCACACCCCCCACACTCACGCTCATTTCTCACTTGTGAGAAATCCAGGTTTAAACTATAATCGCGTACCCGCCCACCGCAGGCGATCGCAAACCTAATTAAAAAACAATACAGTTTAGTTAAACATTTCTTCCTTCTCTCTGTGTTCTCTGCGCCTCTGTGGTTAGTTAAAAAAATTGACTTTCACAAAGGTTTTTCAGCAAAAGCGATCGCATTTTATTTAATTCACTCCAAATTAAAAACTAAATTGATTAATATAAAACTCATATTTGATTCTTGAAAAAATTCCGTATAGCTCAAAGAGGCTTCTTGACTATTGCCTATTGCCTATCTAATGCCGAATTGGAATTTTAATCACAAACTCTGTTCCTTGACCTAGTTTTGAGTAACACTCCAATTTACCACCATGTTTTTCGGTAATAATTTGATAACTAATAGACATTCCCATACCTGTTCCCTTACCCACAGGCTTGGTGGTAAAAAATGGATTAAAAACCTGCTTTTCAACTCCTTCTGGCATCCCTAAACCATTGTCGGCAATCGCGATTTTGACCCAATGAGAATCTATTAACGTGCTATGTATGGTAATTTTGGGTAGAGAAACTTCATTGTATGTTTTTTGTTCCAAAGCATCAATAGCATTTGCAAAAATATTCATAAATACCTGATTCAGTTGTCCGGCGTAGCATTCTACTAAAGGTAAGCTGCCGTAGTTTTTGATGACATTAATTTCGGGAAATTCTGGTTTTTCTTTGAGGCGATGTTGCAAAATCATTAAGGTACTGTCTATGCCTTCGTGAATATCTACAGCTTTAAACTCGGCTTCATCCATGCGCGAGAAAGTACGCAGTGACAGGACAATCTGACGGATGCGTTGAGTTCCCACTTTCATTGAATTCAAGATTTTTGGTAAATCTTGCTGAATGTATTCCAGATCAATTTCTTGGCATAAAGTCAGCAGTGGGTTGAGTCGCTCTGCTAATGCGTAGCTTGCTTCACCAGAGTAGCAATTACCGTTCTGAAATTCTGGCGGGTTAATGATTTGATATGAGTTAATTAACCGTAATAAATCTTGAGTATGTTCTTCAAGATGGCTGAGATTACCGTGGATAAAATTGACAGGGTTATTGATTTCATGGGCGACTCCGGCCACGAGTTGACCCAGACTAGACATTTTTTCTGCCTGAATCATTTGTGCTTGGGTACGTTGGAGTTCTTGAAGAGTTTGGGCTAAATCTTCTGCGTGTTGTCTAAGCTGGGCTTCGATTTGTTGGCGATCGCGGATATCACGGGCAATAGTTGAGAAGAATTCTATTTCGCCTTGTTCATTTTTGTGGGCAATCAGCACTTGGGAAACTGGAAACTCTTCACCATTGCGACAGCGAAATATAGATTCTCCAGACCAAATCCCTTCTCGAACTACAATAGGTATTATTTCATTCTGGAATTTTTCTAATATTGATAGTCCTGTAACCTCGCTAATATGAAATTTGTTGGTTTCTGAGGCTGGAATTTCTAAAATCTTCTGCCCTGCTTTGTTTAGATAGCAATTATTTCCATCTACATCAGCCATACCGACGATATCAGTTGTGGCTTCTAAAATAGTTAGCAGTCTTCTTTGCTCTTGTTCAGCAAGTTTACGTTCGCTAATATCTCGCACTACCGAAAGTGCATGGGGTTTGCCATTGTAGTTAAAGAGTTTGCCTGTAACTTCTATATCAAAATAAGTGCCATCTTTGCGAATATCTACAGCCTGAGTGTGAAATTCACCTCCCATCTTGATTGTGTTGATGAATTCCGCAAATTGCTGAAAAGAATCGGGATGGATGAAATCTGTAGGACTTAAGTGGAAAAATTCTGCTTGAGAATAGCCATGCATCTGACAAAAAGCGGGATTGGCAGCGACAATCTTACCTGTATCTAAATCAACAACACTGATGCCATCATTCACAGTCTCAAAAATGCTGCGATATTGATCTTCTTGTTGACTTAAGGTTGCCTCAGCTGCTTTGCGTAAACGAAGCTCATTGTAGACATTACTAATATCCCTAGCTACACAAACAACAGTGTCCTCGGTCATTGGCGCAATACTCGCCTCAAACCAAACTTCTTGATCGCCAATGGGCAAGCTATATTCGATTTTGAAAGTTTTCTTGGTTTCTAGTGCCTGTTGAATGCAGTTGAGAAAAGAGTCTGCAAAAGCAGAAGGTAAAACCTCGTGCATGGTTTTACCTATTAGTTCCGCAGGTGGTTGGTATAGTAAAGGCGCACTGCTAGGAGCAATTTTGAGGTAACGTCCTTCGGCATCAAGCATGAGAATCACATCTGGTATGGCGTTAAATAATGCTAGTAATTCTGCTTGAGAAGCCTTGAAGGTTAGTTCTGCTTGGCAATTACTTTCTAATAGTTGTTTTGATTCTCTAAGTTTCTGTTCTAATTGGGCGATTTCTGCACTGAATTCTGTGGTGGATTTTGCTAGTTGTTGCTGTAACTGAGCATTTTGCTGACGAAGAAAAAGTATTTCTTGCTCGAATTCTGTGTTATGCATGACTTGTTTCTCCTGCTGACTGTTGAACTGGAATTAATATCTCAAATTCCGTACCTAGCCCTGGAGAAGAGTTGCATTGGATCGAACCACTATGTTTTTCCACTATAATTTTTCGAGCGATCCCTAAAAACTCTTGTAAATACCCGACATATCGCCTCCGATCCAAACCAAAATCATCTTTGAGGGAAAAGTCAGTTTCTCGATACTCTCGATAAACTAGGGTTCTCGAACCATTGGAGATTTCTTCAGTTACGTCGTATCCAGGAATACTAACCATCTACTAAATCTTGAAGGCTTTCATATTTAGTCTTCCCAAATGGCTAACGCCAGTTCTATCTCAGGTAGTAATCATTATTTGGGCAGGATGCAGGGGGCGAAACTCTTTCTGATGCGTGGCCATTCAAAGCAACGTGCAATCTAGACTATACTAAACGCGGCTATGACATGAGTATGACCGAGATTAATCCAAATCGAATTGTACCCAAGGGGCCAATCATCGATTTTGACGAACTGCACGATCGCGATCGCTTTGGTAAGCCGTAGTTGCGATATGCCAAAGGCATTAAGCTTACAAAGGTCAAAATCAGTTATCTCGATAAAGTATCAAACGTATTGGTACATCGCTACACAACTATCACAACAGCGAAAATATACCAGACAAATAATTACTGCCATTGTTAGTAGTACTTATAACTCAGTAAAAGAGCGATCGCGTCGTTAAACCTCACTAACACTGCTCTGTTAGAAAAGTTTTTAATTCTTTGCCTGACTCAATTCTCCAATTTTTTCTACATAATCCTCCAAAAGATCCCCTAGCTGTGGCAATCTGGGAAACAGAGATTTATCAAATCTGATATTTTTAGCTACTGTAAATTTACCCGATCAGGTTATGCAAACTCTGCCCATAGTAGATACTTCAAATACTGCATCAAGTCAACCTATCTTTGATACGACTATCAAGCGGCGTAAAACCCGTCCCGTAAAGGTAGGAAATGTCACCATTGGCGGTGGCTACCCCGTTGTAGTGCAGTCAATGATTAACGAAGACACCCTTGATATTGATGGTTCCGTAGCTGGTATTCGTCGTCTGCACGAAATTGGCTGCGAAATTGTCCGTGTTACAGTGCCGAGTATGGCTCATGCTAAAGCTTTAGCAGAAATTAAACAAAAATTAATAAAAACTTACCAAGACGTGCCAGTTGTGGCTGATGTCCATCATAATGGGCTAAAAATCGCACTGGAAGTCTCCAAGCACATAGAAAAAGTACGGATTAATCCGGGGTTGTATGTCTTTGAAAAGCCCAACGTCAATCGAACCGAGTATACTCAATCCGAATTTGACGAAATTGGCGATAAAATCCGCGAAACTCTAGAACCTTTAGTAGTTTCTTTGCGAGATCAAGGTAAATCAATGCGAATTGGGGTAAATCACGGTTCCCTCGCCGAGAGGATGCTATTTACCTACGGTGACACCCCAGAAGGAATGGTGGAATCTGCCATAGAATTCATTCGCATTTGTGAATCCTTGGATTTCCGCAACTTGGTAATTTCCATGAAAGCTTCACGAGTACCTGTGATGCTAGCCGCCTATCGCCTGATTGCCAAGCGCATGGATGAACTGGGTATGGATTATCCGCTACATTTAGGCGTTACCGAAGCTGGTGATGGCGAATATGGACGAATTAAATCTACGGCTGGTATTGCTACCTTACTTGCTGATGGCATTGGCGATACAATTCGCGTTTCACTCACAGAAGCACCAGAAAAAGAGATTCCCGTCTGTTACAGCATTCTCCAAGCTTTGGGATTGCGAAAAACGATGGTGGAATACGTCGCTTGTCCTTCTTGTGGGCGTACTTTGTTTAATCTAGAAGAAGTGTTACACAAAGTTCGGGAAGCCACTAAACACCTGACTGGGTTAGACATAGCAGTTATGGGTTGCATTGTCAACGGCCCCGGCGAAATGGCAGATGCCGACTATGGTTATGTTGGAAAAACACCTGGTTACATTTCCTTATATCGTGGCCGAGAAGAAATTAAAAAAGTCCCAGAAGACAAAGGTGTAGAGGAACTAATTAACCTCATTAAGGCAGATGAACGCTGGGTAGAACCTTAAGGGGAGCAGAGATGGACTTGGGGACAAGGGGCAGGGGGACAAGGGGACAAGGGGACAAGGGGACAAGAGGTGAGAATTTGAAACAAGTCTTTCCCCTTGTCCCCAATTCTCCTTGTCCCCAAGTCCTCTTGCCCAATCCCCAATCTTAAAACTTTTGTATTGATAACGACCAAGGTCGCCGGATTGTCAAGTATTTTGTTTAAATTAAGAATACATACTCGATCTGTACAGTGGAAGCCTGTGTTAGATTGAGCATACTGACTATATATTTTCCCTCTGACGCAGCTGTCATTATGGTGATTACAAAAAGTAGGCTTGTTTTGGGTGCTACGGCGGTGACACTCTCCACGATCGCAGTTACTAGCCTTGGCATTCACTCGCGAGGTCAGGCTTTATTTAAAGCAAGTCCCAAAGAAATAGTAGATGAAGTTTGGCAAATTGTTCAACGCCAATATGTAGACGGTACTTTCAATCAGGTAGATTGGCAGGCTGTTCGTAAGGAGTATTTAAGCAAGTCCTACAGTAATCCCCAGGATGCTTATAAGTCTATTCGGGAAATGCTGAAAAAGCTGGAAGACCCATACACCCGGTTTATGGACCCAGCAGAATTCAAAAATATGCAAGTGGACACTTCTGGAGAATTGATCGGGATTGGGATCACTATCAGTCAAGATGAAAAAACTAAGCAACTGGTTGTAATTGCGCCAATCGAAGACACACCAGCATTTAAAGCTGGTGTTTTGGCAAAAGATGTCATCCTCAAAATCGACAACAAAAGCACCAAGGGGATGGATACTAATCAAGCAGTATCCCTAATTCGAGGTGAAGCCGGAACGCAAGTTAGCCTAACGATTCAGCGCGACGGTCAGGTAAAACAATTAGACATCAAACGGGCGCGGATTGAAATTCATCCAGTTAAATATTCCCAAAAACAAACTCCAGCAGGTAATCTTGGCTACATTCGCCTGAACCAGTTCAGCGCTAATGCTGGTAAAGAAATGCAAACAGCTATCAAGGATTTAGAAAGCAAAAAGGTAGCTGGATATATTCTGGATTTACGTGGTAATCCTGGTGGCTTACTGTTCTCCAGTGTAGACATTGCCCGGATGTGGATAAATAAAGGTAAGATTGTCTCCACCGTTGAACGCCAAGGAGAGGCAGAAAAAGAAGAGGCAAACGGACGCGCCTTAACGGATAAACCTTTGGTGGTGCTGGTAGATAAAGGTTCAGCCAGTGCGAGTGAAATCCTTTCAGGGGCTTTGAAGGACAACAAGCGTGCTACTTTGGTTGGTACTCAAACCTTTGGTAAGGGACTCGTGCAATCGGTACGTCCCTTAGAAGATGGCTCAGGATTGGCGGTAACAATTGCTCATTACTATACCCCTAATGGTACGGATATTAATCACAAAGGTATTAATCCAGATGTGAAGGTAGAGTTGACCAAAGAGCAGATGCAGGAATTATGGCTCCATGAACGCGATAAACTCGCTACCCTACAAGACCCACAATTCGCTAAAGCAGTGGAAGTGATAGGTAAAAAGATTGCTGCTAAGGGCACAGCCACAGCAGAAAAATGAAGAGTTAAGAATAAAGTTAGGAGTTAGGAGTGAGTAGTAAGGATTTAGGAATAAAAACCATCATTTCTAACTCCTAACTTAAACTGGTTGGCACTTTCCAGCCCTAATAAGTCCAACACGCCGAGCGATCGCTTCTCCTTGCGAACTAAAAGGCCCCCACTGTTCTATAGTTTCTTTAATCTCTAAATTATCGTCGCCAATTTTGTCGCTGGGGACGATTTCGCAATTACCAGCAGAATGCTTGACAATATACCAAGTTTGTAATTCATTCATGCTTGAAACAAAAAATCTGTTTTTTACAGTAAAGATTTTACAGCATAGAGAAAAGATTTTCGTACATCTGCGATCGCATCGAAGTTAATTTCTAAGGTCATTTGGACATGATTTAGACATTGGCTCTAACAGTGTCAAATTTTATGTACTCAGAGTTTTTGATTTTATTTTGGTGCGTTGCGTAGTTTACCACCGCAGGCATCACTTATCCTAAATTTCAAGTCAAATTATTTCTACCACAGCTAGGCAATATTATTTTTCCATAGAATTAATTTACAAGCGATAAATGCGCTGGGAAGCAATCCTCAAATTTGTTATTTGATCTTGGTTAAGTATAGATAGATTTTAATCAAAAGATAAAGTCTATTTAAACAAGTACATGAATTAATGTATATAGCACTTTTGAAATTAAATGAATTGATATGCGTTTACCTATAATTATCAGTGCCGGATTATTGCTATCTTTCGGTCTTAACCTACCAGTAATGTCAAAATCTCCCATAGAGATAGCACAATCGTCAACTAAAAATAATAATTTGGATGTAAGACGATTAAAATTTAATCGCTATTTGTGGAATCAGCAAAATATTTCCAACTATCGCTATACATTTAGTAATGGATGCTTTTGTATACCAGACGCTAGGGGGCCAGTAGTCATTGAAGTCCGTAATGGTCAAACAACTTCCATCACTTCTGTAGCTACAGGTCAAGCAGTTAATCCAGAATTCTTTCAAAACTACAAAACAATTCCTAAGCTGTTTAATGTGATTCAAGATGCTATCAACCGTCAAGCCTACAGCCTGAATGTGAGTTACAGCCCTAAATTCGGGTATCCAACCAAAATTGAAATAGATTACAACAGTCAGATAGCTGATGAAGAAATATATCTCACAATTGAGAATTTTCAGGAAATTAAATAGCCGCCAGTGAACCATAAAATTAGAGATTAAGGCGATCGAGTGCGTAGCTTTCCATCGCAGGCATCGCCCTAATTTATGGTGTGAATAAAATTTTCTTTAAGAAAAAAGATTGGCATTGCTAATTAGATGTATAAATATTGGTGTAGAGATGCAAAATTTTAAGCCATCACTCATCATGAAAGCCGGTTTTTTAATTGTTAACTCTTACGAATAAAGATTTCTAACTATTGTGTCACTACATATTTATCATTAAAAAATATTTTTTTTGTATCACTGAATACTTGATATTGAAACGAAGAACTTGGACACTGTTTTGGTAATCAAAAGCACAAAAACGTGAAAAAAATCAAGATTTTCAAGTTTCTACTGCCATTTGTGACGGTGGTTCTATTCATAATTGGGTTAGCACAGATTGTACCAGCCCAGTCATCAGTAAGTGTTCACCTAACTCTTGGCAACCCTAGCAACGCTGGAACTTCTAGCCAAAATAACTACTTGTTGGTAAAACCACAATATGTAATTGGTTACAACTGCGGAATAGGTAGACCAAATTGGGTGTCTTGGCAGTTAAATAATAGTTGGTTAGGTAGCACACCAAGACAAGATACTTTTCGGGCTGATACAACACTTCCTTCAGGGTGTTATCAAGTTCAATCTACCGATTTTAGCGGAAGTGGGTTTGATCGCGGTCACATGACACCTAGCGCTGACAGAACTAGTAGTGTTACTAATAATTCTGCCACCTTTTTGATGAGCAATATGATTGCTCAAGCCCCAGATAACAATCAGGGAATTTGGGCAAGCCTAGAGGATTATGCCAGAACTTTAGTAGGACAGGGTAAAGAACTCTACATCATATCTGGTGGATATGGGATGGGTGGTACTGGTTCTAACGGAACGTTCTATACAATAGCTAATGGACGGGTTCAAGTCCCAAACAGAACTTGGAAAATTATTGTTGTATTGAATACTCCTGGTTCAGGTCTTGCGGGCGTGACAACCAGCACGAGAGTCATTGCTGTCAATATTCCCAACGCCCAAGGCGTGCGGACAGCGAATTGGAGAAACTATCGGGTTAGCGTTGACTCATTAGAATCTCTAACTGGATACAATTTTCTCTCGCAAGTTTCAACATCTATTCAGTCTGTCATAGAAGCGCAAGTAGATAATTTATAAGTTTGGATGATTTCAGAAATGAGAAAGCCTAGCTGCACAGATGGCTAGGCTTTTATTTAAATAAATTTCCAAACTGTTTAAGTAAGTCGGCGGGAATAAATCAAACTAGATTAAGTAATGTAAAAATATTGATATCAGTTCGTAGCGTTCGCGTAGCGTCTCGTAGAGAGGACTAAAGTCCTCACTACAAACCTTGAATTATTAACGCTGCTCTGTTTACTAGGTTTCAACCAGTTTTGTTACGACTCCAGCTAAGTCACCGTCTTTAGTTTGTCCGATGATATAAGCGTCAATATTTATTTGTCCAACACGATAAACGCTGATGTCACTAAGATTATCTTTTAGTGTCTGCATAAGTGTTTGAAATCTTTTAACATCTTTTTTCTGTAATTCATTGTGCCACTCTTGCTCAAATGCACAATTACGAAAGAAATAGTCCAACTCTACTACTTCGACTGGCAGGTTTTGAGAACCTGTTAGCTGTAATATCTTCTCCTGGGTTGCAGGTGCAGCACCTTCCCATTGAACAACCTCGAAAGGGTAATCCGACTCGCTCATCATTAACAAGCCAGTACTAGCTTCCTTGAGTTTTTCGACAATCTCGCCGCTCATAGTCATCAGTTTCTAGCAACGCTCATACTGTATCATTCAGCCAGTAGAAAGGTGGGAAGCCGAAAGAGATATATGTAGGAGGAAGCAACGCCGCAGCGATCGCTAATCAGAAAATTTTAGGGTCTTGAAGTTCCTGTTTCTGGCTGGATCAAAATAGGCGCTCCACCTTTTTCAGAACCAATAATTACAATTTTAGAATTATTTGATTGAGCTAGCTTTTCTGTGGCTTCAATCGCTCGTAATTGTAGCACTTGGTTGGTAAGTCCAACGGAGATAATTTTTTGAGAATCAGCTATGCCTTGAGCTTCAATACGCTTTCGTTCTGCCTCTTGACGTTCTTTCTCTAAAACAAATTTCATTTGCTGGTTTTCTTGCTCTGTCTTGAGTTTGTTTTGAATTGCAACTTGTAGAATATCAGGCATTTTGACGTTTCGTAAAAGAGCTTCCTCAACGATGAAACCCAAAGTGGGTATCTCTTGGGTGAGTTGTTGGTCAATTTTTTGGGCGATTTCTTGACGTTTGGTAGAGTAAATTGCACTGGCTGGGTAGTTTGCAGTGATAGCGCGAACGGTAGAGCGGAATCTGGAAATTAACAGTTGTGTTTCATCAGTTCCAATGGTTTTATATACTGTGGCTGCTTTCTGGGGATCGAGCTTGTACTGAAGACTGACATCAAGATTTAAACTCAAACCTTCTTGGGTTGTTACATCTATGTTTTCCTTGAGATCCTTAATGCGAGTGGAAAAATTCAACACTTTGTTAAAGGGGTTCAAGAAGTGGACACCAGGATTAAGAGTGCTTTCGGAAACCTCACCAAATAAGTTGACTACACCAATATTGCCTGGTGGGACAATCACCAAAAGCCTAGAAATAGAATTTAGTATTGCAATACTGCTAATCAATATCGTAATTGTGCGTATTGCTAAACGTGACTTTTCGCCAGAGATCCTACCTGTATTGAGATAAACGAGGATTCCAATCAGGCTAGTTAGAAGAGAGATTATAAAACCCATGAGTTTTTCTGTGTAGTTAAGACGGATAGACTTAATCACATAATTCCCAGATGCTTTTATAAAACTTTCCCTCAAGAGCAGCAAGCTATAATTTTACAGAATTAATTCCTAAAACTCAGTACTGAGTGCTTGATGCTGCGGCTGAAGTAAAAAAAGGATTGTGTACTGTTGCGCTGAGGTATTTGCCCCATTTATTGGGGGCGAAACTCTTTTGTCATTGAGAAGGTTGATACCCCTTTTAACTCATTAATCTTCATGGCAGCCCAGATTGTTAGGATAAACAGTAAGAATATTGTTTTGCCAAGCTTATGCCTTCACCGTTTCCAGGGATGAACCCCTACTTAGAAAATCCCGAATACTGGGCTGAAGTTCACAGTCGGTTGATAATTGCGATCGCAGATGTAATTGCTCCTCAACTACGACCCAAATATCGAGTAGCAGTTGAGAAACGAGTATATCAAATGACAGATGAAAATTCTATTCTAGTTGGTATTCCTGATGTGGTTGTCGGACGTTCTTTAACAAACACAGAAAAAGAACCGTCTAATATTGCGATCGCAGCACCGCTTACAAAACCAATAACTGTCAATCTTCCTATTCTAGAAGAAGTGCGAGAAGGATACCTAGAAGTTCGAGAAGTAGCAACCGGAGAAGTTGTCACAGTAATTGAAATTTTATCACCAAAAAATAAGCGAACTGGTGAAGGAAGAAAGGCATACGAAAGTAAACGTCAGCAAGTATTAGGTAGCTTGACTCATCTAATAGAAATAGACTTGTTGCGTGGCGGCGAACCCATGCCAATTTTAGGTAATCAAATAAAGTCAGACTATCGTATTTTGGTAAGTCGGAGTGAATATCGCCCTAAAGCAGAATTATATCCATTTGGACTACAAGAGCAGATTCCCACTTTTTTGTTACCTCTACGTCAGGGTGATACAGAACCATTATTAGACTTACAAGCATTAATACACGGCGTATACGATCGTGCCGGATTTGATTTGGTTATAGATTATAGTAGTGAACCAATTCCGCCCCTTGGAGAAGTTTATTTGGCTTGGGTGAGTGAGTTGTTAAAAGAGCAGTCGTTACGTTAAGTTTGAGTAATTTCCTCTTTTACCCATTGCCTAAATACTCTGAGCGTTGGACTTCTACCTAAAGTTTGACTCTGTTCGACAAACCGGGGAATTACTTCAACAATGGGCAAGTTGGGAAAAGTAGAACTAATTTCCGACTCAATATATTTGCCATCCTGAAGAATATTAATTTGTAGCTTACTATTTTCATATCGCCACAGTTCAGGAACTCCCAATGCTTCGTAAGCATCAAGTTGAGTTTTAGAAGTAACATCAACTTCAATTGCTAAATCAGGTGGCGGATCAACTGTTAAGTCTATTCGCTCTTTACCAATCATTTGAGTATGATTTTGCATGTAGAAAGAATCATCAGGCTCTACACCAAAAGCCATATCTTCACGTTTAAAGGTGGTTGAGCCAAATGTCTCACAGTCAATCTCTAACTCCTCCAGCAGAATTTTCACCAAATCCCCAATGATGACTTTGGCTTTTTCATGCTTCGGTAATGGCATTCTCATCTCCAAAGTTCCCTGGCTGTAAGCTAATCGAGAGGCTCGATGGTTGCCAAGTTCTTCTAAAATCGCCTCAAATTCTTGCCAGCTAACATCATGGAGTATTACTCTATGTCCCGGTGGAACACTTAATTGTCGCAATTGAAGTGTTACCATTATTCTTCACCTAATACTACTTGTATTTTACCTTCATCACATATTTAGTATTACCTTTACCCCCAATTGTTACGTCAACACCTTCTAGACCCTTCATACTAAATCCTGTAGCAACATCACGACTCATTTCAATCTCCATTTCTGAAACTTTTTGTTTCCGACCTTCCTCGATTATTTTTCTTATATTTTCACTATCATCTTGTGAAAGATTGCCAAGTGAATTTATTTGCTCTACTAAGTTATTAAATAAATTTGTTAGAAGATAATTTGGCCAAGAAATAATATTGATTGCTATGTTTAAACTTTCCTCTAAGGCTCCGTCTAAGAATTCAATGCCTGATTTAAACTCTACTAATTCAAATTTTTTGTTTTTTTCATTATAAAGTATTATCATTATTGTAATACTGAGGTTAATTTAATTGACATTAAACTCGATTATAGCCTGGCTAATCAAAAAATAGATTACTTATAATAAAATTTATTATTTATGTTCCAATACAGTTCAGATAAGTCCCAAATTTTAATGTAGAAAAGTGATTTATTGCGTCTTCAAAGACCAATTGTTTACACCAATAGCCCTTAACTGAACCATATTGATTTATACTTTTCCCTTTGTGCATTTGCCTAAGACAAAATCATCCCATCAATTAACAACTCCAAAAAAATTAAGGACACCCACAAGGAGTATCCTTAAACATGGCTACATTCAAATCAAAAGTTACTTCCCGTTGCCATTACCACTACTGCCATTGCTGTGAATGACGCGTTCAGCGAGTTTTTCCGGCACTTCCTGGAGATGGTCATATTCCCAGTGGAAGGAACCAACACCGAGAGTGAGCGATCGCAGTTCTACAATAAAGTTTTGCATCTCTGCTTGTGGCAAGTATGCCGAAACATTATCCCAGCCTTGCCAATCGTTTCTGCCTTCATAGCCTAAAATTTGCCCCCGTCTACCACTCAACAATTGCAGCACCTTGGAGGTAAATTCGCTCGGTGTAGTCACTTCCACGCGCAGAATTGGTTCTAATAGGGTAGGTTCTGCTTGGGGTATCCCCGTTTGCATTGCTAATCGCGCAGCTTGCTTAAAGGCTTGTTCGGAACTGTCAACGTTGTGATACGAACCATTAGTCAAAGTTACTGCCAAATCGACTATTGGAAAGCCCAAAGGTCCATGTGTGAGAAATTCCCGCACGCCCATTTCCACCCCAGGAATGTACTGTTTAGGAACCACACCGCCGACAATGGTTTCATTAAAGTTGAAACCTGTACCGCGTGGTAAAGGTTTGATATCGAGAAAAACATCACCAAACTGTCCATGACCACCGCTTTGGTGCTTGTAGCGTCCATGAACTGAAGCCACTGTTTTGCGGATGGTTTCTTTGTAAGGCACTTGCGGTAAGTGGGTTGTCATCGGCAAATTATATTTGCGGCGCAGTCTGTCTAAGGTAACTTGTAAATGAATCTCACCTTGACCCCACAGAATTACTTCGTGAGTATCGCCGTGTTGTTCCCAAGCAAGTGAACAGTCTTCTTCTAATAACTTGGTAATGGCACTGCTGAGTTTCACTTCATCGTTGCGCTTTTCTGGTGTAATGGCGAGGGCATACACAGGTTCCAACTGTGTAGCTTTGGGTAATTCTATTGCAGACTGTTGTTCTATAGAGATTGTATCGCCTGTCTTGATTCCTTCTAAACGGCTCAATGCAACAATTTCACCAGCATTAGCTTGGTTAACAAACTGCTGTTGTTGTCCCATGAGGCGGTAAATTCCACCAGTACGAATGCCATTGAGGACAATGCTATCAGTTAATTTGCCCCGCCAAACACGCACGAGAGAGAGTTTGCCACCTTGGGGAGTGTAGTAAGTTTTTAATACCTGTGCTAGAGGTGTATCACCTTTTAAGTTTTTTAAACGGCGTTCTGCTGTAGTTTCTGGTTCAGGTGCTTCCCGTAACAAGGCTTCTAATAGAGGTCTAACACCATAATCTTGTTCTGCCACACCAAAGAAAACGGGCACTACTAAATCTGCCCCCAATTCCATTTTTAAATCTTTAAGAATTTCCTCTTGGGGTGGTTCGATATCTTCTAAAAGTTCTTCAAGTAAATGATCGTCAAAATTTGCTAGGGCTTCGAGCATTTCTGCCCGTGCTTCATGTTCTTCTTCTTTTAAATTTTCGGGGAAGGGGATGGGGTCAGCAGGTGCGCCTGGATGATATTTATATGCCTGTTCGCTCACCATATCGATAAAGCCGGTGAGTTGTTCCCCGTTCATGATGGGATATTGATGCGCTACCAGGGGACGGCTAGATACTGCTTTGAGGGCGTGTAACGTTTCTAAAACGTGAATATTTGCCCGATCCATTTTGTTGACGAAGACGAGGTGGGGAATTTCCCAATCGTCCAGGAATTTAAATAGAGGGGCGAGGGTGAGGACGCGTAGGCTTTGCCCGCCGAAGGCATCGCGGATGGGTTCGCAAACTACAATTGCCGCATCCACTCCGATTAAAGCATTGTACGTTTCTTGGGCAAATTCTACGCTTCCCGGACAGTCAATAAAAGTGAAGCAAATGCCGTTATACTCAGTGCTAGCGGCGCTGACTTCTACACTCATGTGGCGATCGCGCGACTCGGCAGCACTATCTCCCACTGTATTGCTGTCTTTAATGCTGCCTTTACGAGAAATTGCCCCTGTGACAAATAACAAGCTTTCTAGTAAAGTGGTTTTTCCACTTAAATAAGGCCCGACAATTGCAACATTCCGCGAACCCGATTTTACTTTTTCGTTCATAAAATCCTCCTTGCGGTAAGTCTTTTATAACCGCATGATTCCGTATATATCAAGGGTTGAAGAAGAATCCAGCTATTCTGAATGAGCTAAACGCCCCGCTAGCGCTAACAGGATTCGGAATCAAGACAGTAGCGAGTCCGCGAGCGTCTTAAACCGATTTATTCATCCACCAGCGATGCACTGAGTTTCGGCTACGCTCAACTACCGCAGGTCGTTGTGTCGTACAGAATTCATTCTGAATTCTGGCTCCTGACTCCTGAATTCTATTTGATAAAAAAATGGTTCTCTGGAGTCAAAATTACCCCTTCTTTAATTTGTTATTATCCTTCTTTTAATCGAAAGTTAAAAAAATTGTAGCCTGTCGTAAGATTTAGCTTAATAAAAGTTAATCTTAGTAAAGATTAATAGCGAATCTAAAATTTTTGTAAATAACTTTTTATGAAGTAAATTTAACTGAAAGTGTTGCGAATCAGAAAATCAATGAGATTATTATTTTCTAAATATCCCATAGCAGGGTTAGTCAGTTTGACTTTGTTGGTTGTTAGCATTCCCTCGCCTTCTCTTTCTCTCTCTGGGTCTGTCCCTTCAAAGCTGGCACAATCTAATGGGAAAACAGCCATAGACTGGCTAAACCAAGGTTTACAGGCAATTCAGGCGGGCAAAGTAAAAGATGCGATCGCAGCCTTTAAACAAGCAGCCAAGTTAGATCCAACATTAGCACCAGCGTACTATAATTTAGGGCTAGCATACCGACAAACAGGACAATTACAAGCCTCTGCGGACGCATTTTATCGAGCGACGCAAGCCGATCCGAAATTTGCTCCAGCTTTTGCTAATTTAGGTGGTGCGCTATTAGAAGGCAATAATTTACAGTTAGCTAACGATTATTTGCAACGAGCGTTAGAACTCGATCCAAAATTAGGATTTGCCCACTATAATTTTGGGTTAGTAAGAGAGCAACAAGGAGATTGCGAAAAAGCGATCGCATCTTTTAAAAAAGCCATAGAATATAGCAAAAATGCACCAGAGCCTCCTTACCATATAGGGATGTGTTATCTCCAACAAGGCAAACTCGATCAAGCAAGAGATGCTTTTAATCAGGCAGTAAAAATTAATCCGAAATATCCAGAAGCTTACTACAATCTCGGTTCGATTTGGTTTCAGCAAAACAAGTTACAAGAAGCATTAGAGGCTTTTAGAAAATCAGCCGAAGCTAACTCTAACTATCCCAACGCTTATTATGGTGCAGGGTTAGTTTTTATGCAGTTAAAGCAATATGGAGATGCAGTACAAGTATTCAAATTTGCTAGAGATTTATATAATTCTCAGAAGAATCCTCAGTGGGCGAAAAATGCCGAGCAATTGTTGCAACAAGCACAAAATTTAAATTACAAACCTCGCTGAGGCGCAAACGCTTAATATTGCATAACATAAAACTATTGGGCTGACTCGCTGGTGTTGTCTGAACTTGTCCCGATTGGAAAAATGTACATGCAAAAGCGCCAGAAAAGTCGATTTTTATTTAGCGATCGCTGGCTTGATCGGCACTCAATTGTTCGCAACATGGAAGCCTTTCAAGACTTAATTGTGATTGTCTTGTGTTTAGGTTTATTCGCCGTCATGCTGATCCAATTATGGGGGATAGCGATCGCCATCACGCAGCCACTAGACTATAAACACGTGACTGCAAAAATACTATTTGTGTTAATTTTAGTCGAGTTATTTCGGCTATTAATGGTCTACTTGCAAGAACATAGTATCTCTGTGGGAGTAGCAGTTGAGGTAACAATTGTATCCCTACTACGAGAAATAGTAGTTCATGGAGCGCTGGAAATTTCTTGGGTTAATACACTTGCAATTTGTGGTTTGTTATTTGTTCTGGGTGGACTACTCGTAGTCTGTGCTAAAACTCCACACATGGATTGTATGAGCGCTAACACTAAGTTTTGTCCGGTTGTGTATAGAGGAGGTAGGGAACGGCAAAATGATTTGGAATTCCAGTATTCACGTCAATGTGATGAAAATAAACCGCTTGGCTAAATTCTGATGAAAATAGGGAGTGGGGAGATGAGGTAGAATTTTCTCCCTTGTCTGTCCTATCTCCTGATTTATATGTTGACTAATAAAATATCCTCTTAGATGTGTAGAGCCAGTAAAACTCCAACTTGCTGCTTACGACTTGCTTATTTCTGAGTTTCAAATCTAATTCTTTAGCAGTATAGCAATTCTATTTGATTGGTGAGAATTGGAACCCGCAGATACCCGACTTATTTAATAAGTCAGGGATCTTATTTTTTGCGTACCAGTAAAGGAAAAACGAGATTGAATAAGGCTGAGGTAATTGGAAAGCGATGTCTACGACGGGCTACGCCTACGCACTGAATACTATAACCTACACTCGCAAGGTACTTCCGACGTATTGAAATATACTCTTTTTGGAAGATGAATCGCTCTTTAAGGGTGAGTATAAAGTTAATTAGAAATTCTAAAAGAGGATCAAGCAATGGCTACAAATACAGGTAACGGACAGTCTCAAACAGCGATTAGCGACTTGGAGTATGATTTTGTCACCGTTTTGCACAACAAAGCTGAAGCCGTTAAAGCTTACGATACCTACATCAAAGATGCAGAGCAAGTAGGTTCTCAACCTTGTGTAGAGTTGTTCCAAAAATTGCGCCAATCTGATATTGAACACGCACAAGAGATTCGCCAACATCTACAACAAGTGCTGCAACACGGTAAGATGTAACCCAGTTTTTTAACTGATATCTTGCACACTTTGCTTAAGAAATATATAGCACGGTGTTTCCAGAGATAAAGCGCAATACTCAGACAATCGCCCACTATCAGCCAGACTGATTCTGGGCTACTTGCTGTACTTGCGCCACCGTTAAATCGAGAGCCACCGCCACTTGTTCCACACTCAACCCCAATGCCAATAACCGGGGAATAGCTTCTAACTTAGCTTCCTGTTTACCTTCCTGTCTACCTTCTTGTCTACCTTCTTGTCTACCTTCCTCCAAGCCATCTTGCTTGATAGATTGATACATCCTTGTTTTTTTGAATTCGTCGTCTATACCCAACATTTCTGCTAACTCCTCTCGGCTTAACCGGGTAAATTTGTACAACAGGATAGTCTCTATCAATTCTACAATTTGCTTCCTGGTTGCTTCATCCGCTAGCTGTTGCCTTGCTTGTAAAATCAATTCTCTACCTTTGTCAACGGCTGTCTCTTCTCTTTCGATGATTAATTTAACGATCGCAACTTGAAGTGAGTTCTCCGCCGTATCCAATTCATCTAGATAAATGCGTTGCACTTGTGAACTGTTTAGCAGCGATTGATACGGTAGTTGATCGCTTGGATCTAAACTTCGTTGTGGATAGATGACGACAGCACGCCAAAA
The DNA here is from genome assembly GCF_014698035.1 of Desmonostoc muscorum FACHB-395. Taxonomy (GTDB): domain Bacteria; phylum Cyanobacteriota; class Cyanobacteriia; order Cyanobacteriales; family Nostocaceae; genus Nostoc; species Nostoc muscorum_A. Next base: position 206,749 of record NZ_JACJSF010000004.1, on the reverse strand, counting down.
ATTGACTGATTCGTTTTGACGCAAGTAAAGAAAGATTTCGGCAAAGAAGCGTCTATAAAAAGTTGGGTCTAATTGAAACTGGACTTCAACAAAGTAGAGTGGTTGATTTGTGGTTTCACTTGTGGGCATGAATACCCCATCAATCCTAAAAGCCGTTTCTTTTAGTTCGACTGAAACAAATTGATATGCGTTGACGTTGACAGTATTATCGCCAATTATTGCAAAAAATATGCTGGGGAAAGATTGAAATAAGCTATAAAATATTTTGTCAGTTTGCACTTGGATTTAGTCAAGCGGAAATTGGATATTCAAAGTTTATCAAAAATCGTGTATGCACGTCTGATTACGCATCAAAAAAAGCAGATAGTCACAATCATCTGCTTTAATAAAAAAATCCATTATCTCATTTACTTAGATACCAACTGATTAACTGGAGCAATCCCAGCCAAATCTAAAATTGGTGCGATCGCATCTTCCCGCTTTACTGCCATCAGATGGACACCTTGACACAATTGCCGTGCTATCTGCACTTGTTCGGCGGCAATTTTTATCCCTTCCTCAAAAGGCTCTTTGGCTTTTGCTAATCTATCAATAATATGTTGGGGAATATTGACACCTGGAACACATCTATTAATAAACTGGGCATTTTTTGCCGATTTCAACAGAAAAATTCCTGCCAAAATCGGTTTTTTATAGCCAGAGGCAATGGTATCCATAAACTTTTCTAGGCGTTCAAAATCGGTAATCAACTGACTTTGAAAAAATTGCGCTCCGGCTTCGATTTTTCGTTCAAATCGACTTTGTAAACCCGACCAACTTTTACATTGCGGATCTACTGCTGCACCAACAAATAAATCTAGCGCTCCATCAGTCAAGGGTTTTTCGTTGTAATCAACGCCTTGATTCATCTTTCGAATTAGTTGCAGCAGTCGCACCGCTTCTAAGTCAAACACTGCTTTGGCATCTGGATGATCGCCTGCTTTTACTGGGTCGCCAGTCAAAGCTAAAATATTACGGATACCTAAAGCATGAGCGCCCATTAAATCAGCTTGTAAAGCAATGCGGTTGCGATCGCGGCAAGCAATTTGACAGATCGGCTCTATACCATTTTGTGACAAAATCACCGACGCAAGTAACGAAGACATCCGTAACACTGCGCGGCTACCATCAGTAACATTGACAGCATGAACCCTTCCCTTAAGAGTCGCCGCCATTTGAATCATGTGCGCTGGATTTCCCCCTTTCGGGGGTGCTACCTCGGCGGTAACTAGAAATTCACCTGCTTGTACAGCTCTGCGAAAGGCTGTGTGGCTATGGGTGTGATACATAAAATTAAGAATTTCAATTTCTTAAATGGTATAGCAAATCACACCTAAAAGCGAAAACTTAGAGAGGAAGCGAGTAGCCTAAAGCAGCTTTTACTTGTGATAAAGTTTGATTTGCGATCGCTCTAGCTTTTTCCCCTCCATCCCGCAATACAGACTCCAAATAGCTTTTATCTGCCGTTACCGAATGATATTTTTCTTGAATTGGTTTCAAGGACTCAATAATTGTGTCTGTCAACAATGGCTTGAATTGTCCCCAGCCCATATCCTGGCACTCAACTGCTACATCTTCCTTTCTCTTCCCAGAAAGCAATGTATACAGCGTCAACAAATTATTACACTCTGGACGCGCTGGATCGTCGAAAGTCAGCCCACGAATCGGATCGGTTTTACAACGCTTAATCTTGTATTGAATCTGTTCGGGTGAATCGAGCAAACTGATTCGGCTTAACTCCGAAGGATCGGACTTCGACATTTTGCGTGTACCATCCGCTAAACTCATCACCCTTGCCCCTTCCTTACGAATCAAAGGGTCTGGTAACTTTAGAACTGGCTGATCTGGTTTACCAAATTGGTGATTTAACCGAGCTGCAATATCCCTTGTCAATTCCAAGTGTTGCTTTTGGTCTTCACCCACTGGTACTTTATCCGCTTGGTAAAGCAAAATATCAGCCGCCATCAAGACTGGGTAATCCAACAAACCTGCACTCACATTTTCTCCCTGTTTAACAGCTTTTTCCTTAAACTGGATCATGTCTTGCAGCCAGTTTAGAGGTGTAATGCAGTTGAGCAACCAAGTGAGTTCACTGTGGGCTGAAACGTGAGATTGTACAAAGATAGTGGAGTGATTTAAATCAAGACCACAAGCTAGATAGAGAGCAGCAAGAGTGTAGGTATCATCTGCCAACTGTTTCGGGTCGTGTGGTACTGTAATCGCGTGCAAATCAGCCACAAAGAGGTAATTTTCGTATTCACTCTGACCTTCTACCCAGTTGCGAATGGCTCCTAAGTAGTTACCTAGATGGTAATTGCCCGTTGGTTGAACTCCAGAAAGAACACGTTGCTTGCCCATAAATTTCAACTAAGTTATCTCAAATCTGCGCTAATAAAGTCGCTTCTCTACGAGACGCTGCGCGAATGCGCCTACGCAAAACTCATTTAATTTTGACATTTTCCAGGTCAACTCGCTGTTACGGGATTAGAGATTTTAACTCAAATCCGATTGTGCTATAGAAACTCTTCACTGGTTTTTTGCCACTGCTTGTGTTTGAAACTGCTTTTCATATTCCAAGCGAATTGTGCCAAGATATGCGTGTAGGTACTAACGCTGACAAGGGTGAGCGTTCTGTTGTCCGCAAGCTTGACTGCGGCGAAAATGTGGTGCATTTTTATTTTGAAGCTTAAGGACGTTAGAAGATTAATGAAGCAGTACTCTCATCTCACGATTATTTCTTACATACTAGGCCCTACTTTGATCGTGGTGAGTCATTTAGGATCATTACTGATTATTGTTACTGGCTTATCGTGGGGTGCTGTTTTGTGGGCCGTGTTGTTATATGTAATACGAATGCTTGCAACTACTGGCATCTATCATAGGCTACTCACCCACAATAGCTACCAGGCTCCAACCTCAGTTCTATGCGTTGGAAGCATCGTGGCTGCTTCAGCCGGACAGATGGGGCCAAGTTGGTGGAAAGCTCACCACATGGAGCATCATCAATACTCAGATCAGGAAAAAGATCCTCATTCTCCCTATATGCCTTTCAAGGCTATCAAAGGATTCTGGTGGTCTCAAGCTGGATGGCTATTCTCCCCACAGTTTTTTCCCTCGAAACTTCCCACTGATGTTGAGAGTAATGTGGTTTTGAAGATTGTTGATCGTTTGCACTTCATTCCCACCTTTGCTCTTGGTGCATTCTCATACTACATTGGTGGAGTTGAATATCTCGGCGCTTTCTTCCTCAGCACGACTGTCCTCTTCCACTGTGTCGCCACTGTCAATTCACTCAGCCACATACTGGGCGAGCAACCGTTCAAAACTAATGATTACAGTCGGAACCATTGGCTCGTAGCATTTCTAACGTTGGGTGAAGGCTGGCATAATCTTCATCATGCATTCCAAGGGTCAGCCCGGCATGGCATAACTGTGCGAGAAGGCCGGGTTGCCTATCTTCCAGACCCAACATTTTGGTTCATTAAAATCCTTGAGTTCTTGAAGCTAGCGTCAAAGGTTAGAGTGCCTTCTGAACCAGAACTTATTGCTCGCGCCAGAAACCGCAACTTTCAAAACTCAGTGTTCAAGGCAAAAGAAAAGACATCCGTCTGATATTTTGGTTGACAGATGGCTCAGGAAAAAGTCCACTAAAAACCTAACCCCCTAACCCCCTTCCCGATGCGGAAAGGGGGAAAATTCAAAGTCTCTCTCCTCTTAGGAGAGAGATTTAGAGAGAGGTTTTCCAGATGCTGTGAAAAGTCTGTTCCTTGCCGTCTCAGTCAAGAATCTAAGGATTTAACTGGCTGAAGATGTTTTTGTGAAGAAAGCATCTTCAGCTAGTTAAATAAGGAAAGGCAGGATGTTCATCCCCGATGAGGGAAAACACTAGCTTTGTCCGGTTAAGCATGAACCATTAAAAATTGACCATTACCATTATATTCTCCATCACAACTAGCAAAATTACGAATAAACCATATCAAATAAAACCTCCATATCCGGCGAAACTTGGCATAGTCTATGCCATAGTTTAATGTTTTTATTGTTGCCTGATTGTCGTCAAAATTTTGTAACCAGTTAGCTAGTGTTTTAGAGTAATTAGAGCCATTAAGATACCATCTTTGAATTGTTTTCAGGTCTTCTTTATGGCTTGGAACTGCATCGTAATTCCAGTACCGACCGTGTGGAAAAATATATTTGTGGGTGTAAACGCTAGACATATTGTTAGGGATGCGGACTGTGATAATGTGAATGAAAACTTTGCCATCATCCTTCAAAAACGAAGCTAATTTTTTAAAGGCTACTGTTAAGTTACCAACATGACAAAAAACACCAATTGAGAGAATTTTATCAAATTTCGTCTCGAAATTTGCATTATTCAAATCACCTTCATATAGGGTAAACCGATCTGAACTGAGATAACTCTCAGGATCTTGCATTTTGCGGCGCATATATTCGCATTGCTCGTGGCTCAAATTAAGACCCGTAAATCTGACATTGGGGAACTTAGAAAGAATGTAATTAGGAACACATCCCCACCCACATCCAAAGTCTAAGATATTGTCTCCATCCTTGATGTCTAGTTTTTCAATCACATCATCAATCATCTGCATCTGGGATTGCTCAAGGTTTAATGCTCCTTTTTCCCACAATCCCATGCTGTACTTAGGATAAATGAGTTTCCCGTCCCCCAACATAGTATTCAGCATGGTTTGAGGCAAGTCGTACTGAATTTTCATTAATTCCCGCGATCCTTCGGCAAGATGATCAGTTTCTTTTAATACCCATTCATACGGTGCTAGTAGGGATGGGAAATATTGAAAGAAAATTGGCATACAGGTATCGAAAAGCGATTCTAGAACGGAATCAGGAACTTCTAATCCGTTGATATAAGCTTCTGCTACTGCCATCTGGACTGTGTTAACTACCTCAACCGCCCCACGAGTTACTTGATATGCAAATGGACTCTTAATATTTATATCTCCCACAATAGGTAGATACTTTTCTATTTCTTCCAGCAGGGTACTAGCAGTCATACTCATACTCCTAACAAGCATTAAAATTAATGCTACATGAGTACAATAGTTAAATTTTTTTAGCTTTTTAGTACCAAAACGTAAGAAGTTGTAACATACATTTAGGAATATTTATCTCCAACACACCTGATGCCACTTTAACTTGATAAAAGGTAAGCGTAGCAAAGGCAAACGTCCTATAACTTGGCATTAACTGCGTTTATTTCTCATAATTGTTTGACATCAGGGTGTTGTTCGCTCAACTCATTTCCGTTTCTAGTAGCAGTTGGTTGCGATCGCTCTTCTGATATATGTTGGGTTACGCAAAGCCTTCACCCAACTATTTTAAACAGAAATGGTATAAAGTCACCCATTCAGGTGAAGGCATACAGATATGTAACACCTATCATGAAGTAATATTAAGCAACTATAAAGCTAATTATGCGTCTAGTTGTTAGCTTATTAATAAAGATTTAATCGAAAAATTTTAACAATTCCCCATTCCTGTACTCGCCCTTTAACTACAGGCTACTCCCATAAAGCAAGATTAATTAGGCTTTTAGATATGGCTACGCACATAGAAATTCCTGTTATTGGCAAAGTTAAGTATCCATTTCGCTGGTTGATGGGGCTGATAACAGGGGGTGTTTTGGTTGTTGGTACTATCACAACCTACACCCTTATGAATCAAGGGAAAAAAGAAGATATTGCTCAATTAACTGTGCCAGTGGCGGCGAAAAATGTCACATTGAGAATTACAGCTAGCGGTAAAGTCGTACCGATTCAGAGCGTAAATATTAGTCCGAAGAACCCCGGAGTGCTATCGCAATTATATGTACAACAAGGCGATCGCATTCAACAAGGACAAATCCTCGCCCGCATGGATAGCGCAGGTATTGAGGCTCAAAGGAGTCAGTATCGTGCTAACTTAGCCCAAAGTCAAGCACAATTAGCCGAAGCCCTTGCTGGTAGTCGTCCTCAAGAAATCGCTCAAGCAAAAGCGCGGTTAGCACAAGCTCAAGCCCAGTTAGCCCAAGCTAGGGCTGGTAATCGTCCTCAAGAGATTGCTCAATCTCAATCCCAAGTGGATGCGGCTCAAGCAAAGGTGAATTACACCAATGAACAGGTAAAGCGTTATCAATATCTATATCAACAGGGAGCAGAGAAAAAACAATTATTCGATCAAGCTCTCAGCGAAGACAAAAGTGCTAGAGCGAATTTAGAAGAAGCTAAAAAAAGATTGTCGTTAGTCCAAAGTGGTAGTCGGACTGAGGAAATCGACCAACGCCAAGCAGCTGTTAATGAAGCACGGGCAGCATTGGTACTGTTACAAGATGGTACTCGTTCTGAGGAAATTGTCCAGCGCCAAGCGGCTGTAGCCAGTGCTGAAGCTCAATTGAAGGGTGTGCAAGTGCAGTTGGAAGATACAATTATTCGCGCTCCGCTTTCGGGAATTGTGACGCAAAAATATGCAGAACCGGGTGCTTTTGTGACACCCACCACTTCTGCTTCTACTAGCGCGTCAGCAACTTCTAGTTCAATTGTTGCCGTAGCACGCGGTTTAGAAATATTAGCTCAAGTTCCTGAAGCCGATATTGGCAGAATTAAACCGGGACAGCAGGTGGAAATTGTCGCTGATGCTTATCCCGATCAAGTCTTTAAAGGTCATGTGCGCCTAATTGCTCCAGAAGCAGTGGTGGAACAAGGTGTGACATCCTTCCAGGTGCGGGTTGCTCTGGATACTGGTACGGATAAACTGCGTTCTGGCTTAAATGTGGATCTGACTTTTTTAGGCGATCGCGTCAATAATGCCTTGGTGCTACCAACGGTGTCAATTGTCACTGAAAAGGGTCAAACTGGCGTACTTGTACCAGATGCAAAGAATAAACCCCAGTTCCGCGAAATTACAGTTGGGGCACAGATTCAAGACCAAACTCAGATATTAGGGGGAGTTAAAGAAGGCGATCGCGTTTTTGTTAATCCACCCAAAGACTACAAAATCGAGAAGGCGAAAGAAAAGAGTAATTTGTAATGACGCTCCTGCGTCGCTAACGCTGCGCTAACGTAATTCGTAATTTTTAAGACATGAATTTTTTAGAAAGTGTCCAAATGGCGGGTAAAACCCTGCTGTCAAATAAGCTGCGTAGTGCCCTGACGATGTTGGGTATCGTTATTGGTAATGCCTCAGTAATTGCCATGATTGGTATTGGCGAAGGTGGGCAAAAATATGTGAATAAACAGCTAGAGTCATTAGGGCCAAATGTGCTGTTTATATTGCCAGGTAATCGAGAAACTCAGCGTATCTCCTTTGAAGTGCCAAAAACTCTGGTGTTACAAGATGCGGAAGCGATCGCTTCTCAAGTACCAACAGTAGTAGGAGTTGCGCCAGAGTTAAACAGGAGACAGGTAGTTACATATAGCAACCGAAACACTGATGTCAACATCATTGGTACAACTCCCAGCTTTTTATTAGTGCGGGATTTTGAAACTGCTAAAGGCAGATTTTTTAGTGAGGTAGACATCAAGCGAAATAACCAAGTCGTTGTCTTAGGTGGAGACTTGGCAGAAAAACTATTCGGTAATAGTAATGCTATCGGTCAGCAATTGCGAATTGGAAATACTAGCTTTCAAGTGATTGGGATATTAATAGCCAAAGGTTCCAGCGTGGGAGCAGATTATGATGATGCAGCGCTCATACCAATCACAACCTCAGCCAACCGACTTGTGGGTAAGAATTCTCCTTATGGCATTGCTTTAGATTATCTCGTTGCTGCCGCTCGTGATTCAGAGAGCGTGGATGCAGCAGAATTTCAAATTGGTAATTTGCTGCGTCTGCGGCACAAAATTAATGGTGAAGATGACTTTACTATCCGCTCTCAAAAGGATGCTTTGCAAACTGTCGGTCAAATCACAGGTGCATTGACAATTATGCTAGCAGCGATCGCAGGGATATCATTATTTGTCGGCGGCATTGGCATTATGAATATTATGCTGGTCTCCGTCACCGAACGCACTCAAGAGATCGGATTGAGAAAAGCGATCGGGGCAACTGAGCAAGATATTTTGCTACAGTTCATTATTGAGGCTGTGATAGTTTCCGCAGCTGGTGGTTTAGTTGGGACTGCGGTTGGTATCAGTGGCATTCTATTAGTGGGAGCCTTAACTCCCTTAGAAGCAAGTCTTTCTCCTGTAGCAATTACTATGGCAGTTGGTGTCTCTGGTGGTATTGGTTTATTCTTTGGTGTTGTTCCTGCACGTCGCGCTGCTAAACTCGACCCAATTGTGGCTTTGAGAAGTGCTTAGTAATCGGGCAATACCCTTCCGCTATAGTGTACTAGTGTAAAACTAATACATCGGGGCAAAAGTTTTGTGACACATCTTCCTGTACTTGATTTCTAATCATAGAAACAAATTTGTCAAGGTCGAATGGTTTAAGTAAATATTTTTCAAACTCCACATTTGGAATTAGGTCATGAGTACCTGTGGTAGATGTTGAAGTCACAATAATTGGGATATGCTTTCCATTGTCTGCTTCCATAGCACTCAATGTATTTAGCAATGTATAAATACTTTCACCCAAAAACCTAATTTCACAGACAAGGATGTTGGGCGTGAACCAACTCAGGATTTCTAAAGCTTCTTTTACTGAACCAGCAGTAATCACATTTGCACTCTGGTCTTTGAGTAAAAATGCGTACAAATCTCTACTATCGCGATCGTTGTCTACAACGAGTACTTCTACACCTTTGAGTATCCCATCTGTCAAGCAAAAGCCATTGATTAAATTCATAACAAGACCTGCCATTAAAGCTCTAAGTGCAAAGTGGGTTGAAAATGAGTAAGTAGAGATGCGAAATTCTACTGGGCAACTCTTAGAGACCCTATCGTGTCTCAAGTTGATTTGGTCAAAAGGCGCATTCATTGGAAACGTTTCCGTACCAATCTAAGTAAGCTACGCGCAGCTTCTGTTTCAGGAGAAGAGTGGTTACAAAGAAAAGTACCGAAAGAAGGATTTTTGCTAGAAATTAAATGAAAAACTTTCTGTAATATGGCAAAGTGTTGTTTGATTTACTAAATTAGTTGATTGACTACGACACAAAACGTAATGAAAACTAATTTGGCAACTACCTATTTGCGTAATTAACCAAAAGGATTATTGCCATTCCCTGTCCTCAAGTTCCTTTTGAGGTAACAATAAGGTGGCTTCAATTTCTTGCCTGATAGCAGCCGTCACTTCACAATTGCTATGCAGACAATCGAGTAGTAACTTATTGGCATCGTAGTATCGTTGCAAAACTTGTTGTTGTTCGGTGCTAAACTGCCACTGGTGGTTAATGTTGCGATAATTAATGACCGTCATCTTTAACTGTTCAGCCCAGGCTGAATAGTTTGTCTGCCCCCATAGCCTAAGCCGTTCTTGATTTTGACGAGAACTTGGCAATTGGTCAGAGAGTTGTTGTAGGGATTTATAAAGTCCAACATCCAGAACTATACCCAAAATATTTGAGAGAGCATCTCCACAGGCGTGGATGTGGGCAAAGTCCTGGCTCCCATCAATTGCACATTCGACCAGCAGGTCATCTAAAGCCGTATCCAGAAACATTCCCTGGTCGAGGCTGCTGGCTAGGGCAAAGTGAGAAGCTATGTGAGGAGTCCGACTTAAGGCAAGGTAAAAGGCTCGAGTTGTCGCCTCTTTTGGTTGGCTGGGAATAGTACGAGATTTTTGGCTCGCCCAGGTCAAAAATTCTTGTAAATAAGGGTCTTGGCCAACCAGTGCATCAATCTGTTGCTTCATCAACTGTACTAAAGAGTCTGCACTTCGGAGCATGGTAGCTGTTAACAAGAAAATTTCGTGCCAGTGCGGGTCTGTAATGTGACTAACTAATCCTTCTAAAGCTTCCCCAAATGCCTCTAGATTATGGCTGGCAACGATTTTTCTTGCTGTGAAGTATTCTTGAAACGCCAGATAGGAGAAGGAAAAAATTCCCCGCGCCCGTTCTGCTAGTAGCCCATGTTGAGCCTCGATCGCTTTCAGTGCTGCTTCGCTTTCTATTTGCAGTTCTTCGGCATCCATTGGCGCTTTGGTCAGATTCTGAATATAGTCACCAATGTATTGCTCAACGATACGTTGCTCAAAAAAGTACTGACCTTGCTCAAATGTCGCTGCTGCAATCTGACTCAATAACTTGAGCTTTTGTGGTAATAAAAACCCTCGGTAAACTTCATCACGTTCAATACCTCTGGCTTCATCCCATTTGCCCAATAGAAGGTCTAAACCTTGCTTATAAAAGTCAGTCCGCTTAGTCGGAAATTTTTCTTGGCCGTGAAACACCCAGCAAGCAAGATGCAGAAATAGGGGTGTAACTACGAGTTGGCGAAATTGCCAGTTTTCATCTAAGTCCAACTTCTCAACAAACTGAACGGACAGCGCTTGACCGTCTTGAATGTTGGTTTTGGTAAAGGCCACAAACCATTTTTGAGCAAAGGCGATGATTTGTTCTGAGGTAAACGGGGCAATCTCAACATCGGTGAAGCCTCGGAGTCTGAGTTTTTGAGATGCTGTTCGACAGGCTGCCACAAACTTATTTTTGTGATATTTTTCTGAAAACCTGCGAATTTCGCTTAAGACAGTATTGCTTTGTTGGTTAAGAATTTCATCCATACCGTCAAGCAAAATTAAGACTCTGCCTGCACTAAGTAAAGTTTCTATAGCAGAGGAATCGGAAACTCCAGATGTGAGGAACTCCTGGCGGATGTATTTTAATAGGCTGAACTCGTTGGTGACTTTAGATTCTTCAGCAAAATTTCTCAGGGTGATGAAGATCGGAACTAAGTTCCCTGCAAATGTGCCTTGGTTACATTGAATGGCGAGATATTGTAAAAAGGTGGTTTTACCTACCCCAGGTTTGCCTAGTACCCTGAGCTTAGAGTATGTTTCAACTGCCTGTGTACCAGGTATCTGGTTTTGATCGGCCTCACCTAAGCCAAAACGGTCAAATTGTTTGGGATCTAGGTTTTGCAGCGCAGTGATTTCTAACCACTGTTGACTGGCAATCTCCTCCAAAATATTCACATCTATATATATGTCATCGATCGCAACGGGACGGCTGATATCCAATAACTGCAAAATCCCACACTGGTCTTGAATTTTGTCGAAGCGTTGCGATCGCACTTTTTCCACCAAGCCATCAATATCCAGCACAGGTGGCCGGCCGTATTCTTCTAGTTCCATGAATTCTGCCGGTGGATTGCTAGCAATCTCCCGCCAATTCAGTTCTAATACAGAACAAATTTCAATAAAAGTATGACGCTCAACTGGACGACCACTAAAAAATCGCCAAATCGGTTGTCTAGTCTTGAGGTTCACTTCGGCTGACAAATTGTCTTGAGTCCACCCCTTGAGAGCAAATGCTCTTTTAGCCTGTTCAATACCGATGAGTGATGCTTGGAGCGATCGCTTGACCATAGGACAAAAACCTGCTCCTCAAATCATTAACTTTAACTTTTATTAATATCTGCAATCCTATCGCTTTTGTTGTGATAATAGCATTTTACTCTTTTAAAGTTATACAAAATCCCAGAGTATGCTCTCAAGTTTTTAAATTTTTGTGTCAAACTCAAACGTTATACACTGAGCTTATACATTTCAATCTTTTGACAATACATAAATTCAAACATTTGTTTGTAATACTTAAGTAGATTTTATAGGGCTACTTGCTAATCATTTGCTTGATTTCAAATCATAGTTGCATTACATAGATATCATCCAAATATATATTTTGTATTTAGAAAGTGGCGTTGCTGAATTCAGATATGAAAATAATTTTGCATGATTTCAAAACCTCTGTAGAGACGTTGCATTGCAACGTCTCTACACCAAGATTCATATATCTAATCAGCAACGCTTAGAAAATTGTAGTTATACAACTGGCTAAATTATCTCTATTCTTAGATTTGCGTTATTGGACTCAAGTACTAAACCTCATCTATGTTGAAACCTAGAGTTTTTTAAAAGATATAAGCTAACGCGCCTACATATTTCAATATTTTCCGTGTAGACCGTCATTAGTCATTAGTCATTAGTCATTTGTGTTTACCAAGGACAATTGAAAAAGGACAACCTCACCAGTTGATGTGCAATCTTATTTGCGTAACAGCTTATTTATGTTGGGTTACGCGATCACTGCACCCAACCTACAAAACTACGCTTCTCAAGGTAGACGAGGTTTAACATAAAAATATGATTTTATTATCAATTAAAAAAATATATAAAGTTATTCAAATTTCTGAATTAGCTTATACTTCAAGGAAGTATAGGATAACCAAAACTTCAGAAATATTTATATATAAAATGTCAAATTATTTAGAAATTTTTCGATTGCACTATTTTAGCTCAATACGCTTGGGTTAAGGGCTACTGGCAAAAATTTTGGGTTTTCGAGACGCGATAAATCGCCGTCTCTACAAGTGTTTTGGTCTTATCTGAACTGTATTGTATTTTAGCTGTGCCACGGCATTAAGTATATTTTCAGAAATCAAACCGGATTCCTATAGTAATGAGATAGTGACTATAAATAGTTTCTAACTCACAGATGTTATTCCCTATCTATCTATATATTTATTCACCGAGGAATCAACAATGATGTGGATGACACAGTTATCATCAGCAGCATCGGATTTTGAGCCTGTGAATTATAATCTGCATTGAAACTATTGAAAGGGTCCATTTTAAAACTTGAACCTTCAATCGGCTTTATGGGCATCACCTTACCGGAAACGACGTGATACGTCAGGAGTTCCTGGATCTTATTAATATTTTCAAGCAATGTCTCTATAGTACCGGCTGGAAGCTTTGCGAATGCTTGATCTGTAGATGCAGAGGCGATAAACGAGTCAACCCCTTTGAGAGTATCTATGAGATTGGCAGCCTTGATTGCATCAACTAGGGTGCTAAAAGAACCAGCGTTAACGGCACGATCATTAATATCAGCCATTTATTTCACTTGGTTGCGTGTAATTTTGCTAACAATTTTTATCATGACATCCTAGCGTTAGAAATCATGTTTGAGTAAGCGGTTGAGTAGCGTATAAATTGTATAAAATGAGCTAAAAAAATTAAATAATTAAAATAGAGCAGAACTTAGGAATCAATGGAAAAATCTTATTAGCAAAAATCCAAGATTTTTTATCGAAACAGAATTCAGGAGTCAGGAGTGAGAATTCAGAATGAATAGCGCAGCGTTAGCGTTCGCACAGTGTCTCGTAGAGAGGACCGAGCGTCGCGTCTTTATTCTGACTTCTGAATTCTGACTTCTGAATTCTTCTTCAATTCACTTTTTCAAAACTAAATTGAAGGAATTTAAATACCCAGTAATAGTTTTAGCTAATGTTTTCTGCTGTTTTTTTGTAGTTATTGCCATTACTTGATATAACCTTCCTTCGGCAACATACATTCTACTTCTAGTGATTTTTCCTCCAGAATTGATGTACTCAATTTCTTTGCCAGGATGATTATTATAACTACGAATATTTCTTTGACTAATTAAATTGCTTTTCGTAGTCTTTAAAGCCATATCTCGTGCATTATTCAGTACAGCTTGTGGGTCAGTTATTTTACCATAACTATAAGGAAAATCATTGTAAACAACTATGTATGCTACTTCCTGTTTTGGGGGTTGTGCGGCAAATATTTCTAAGGCAATTTCCCCCATATAAGTTTTTTGGTATTCAGTATTTCTGTTGGGTCTTCCCGGCATCAAAATAGTAAAGCGACCATCTGGAGCGGTGTATACCTTCCATTGTGGCTGCACGATTTTAGGGACGGCTGGTTTGACAACAACCACCGGAGGTTTAGGTTGACGCGCTTCCACGAGAATAGAACCACCACAGATAAAGGTGGCGGCGATTAATGGCAACAGACTTTTAACTGTCATAAGTTTTACCTTTTGAGATGCTAATCTCACTGATGATGCTAGCTGTTATAACCTAGCAGCACATAAAGCAGCACCTATTAGCCCCACTTGCGGGTTGAGGATAATATACACAGGTATTTCTTCGAGGAGGGGGCGCATTCTGCCTTTTTGGGTGAAGTTTAACAAGAAACCGCTATTTTGAATTAAGGGGAGAATTTTGGGAGCAATCCCACCAGCAATGTATAAGCCACCATAAGGTAGGAGTTTAAGGGCGAGATTGCCGGCTTCTGCACCATAAGCTTCTATAAATAATTGCAAGGTTTGTTCGGAAAGGCGATCGCTACCTTCCAGTGCGGCTGTACCAATAGCAGCACCAGGATCGACGCTTTTCTCTTCCTGTCCCGCTTCTTGTTCCCAAGTTCTGACGATTTGAGCGATCTCTGGTGATTCGGTGGCAAATTTGCGATCGCGCAAAAATTGGTAAATCGCCACAATTCCCATTCCAGAAACCACCCGTTCCACAGAAACGCGCTGGATATCATGTTTACCCAACAGGTATCTCAACAGTTGAAACTCGATTTCGTTCCGAGGCGCGAAGTCAGCGTGTCCACCTTCTGAAGGAAAAACTTGATAGTTGTTTCCCTGCTTAATTAAAAATCCTTGCCCTAAACCAGTACCAGCACCAATAATTCCAATCGGGGTTTCGGGTTGAGGTTTCCCAACTTGCAACGGGTGCAAGTCTTGTTTTTGTAAACCTGAAATGCCATAGCCAACGGCGGCGAAGTCGTTAATCAAAGAAATATGTGGGATACCCAATTCTTCTTCTAAACGTTCGGTATCTAGGTACCAGGCTAAATTGGTAAGTTTGGCAGTATTTTTGACAATAGGCCCTGCGATCGCAAAACAAGCCTTTTCTGGTATTGGTGTATTAGCTTTGATCAAAAACTGCTGCACTATGGGTACTAAATCGGGAAAATCAGCACTGTGATAACTTTCCTGATAAATAGTATGTAAAGCTGGTGAATCTGATGTTTCAACCAATCGCAGAATAGTTTTCGTACCGCCGATGTCTCCTGCTAGTAACAATGTCATAGAACTTATTTGCGGATTAATGACTTTATTTGTAGGATATACCCAACCTACCAGAATCTATGAACACAAATATCTATCAGAAGTTTAAGCAAATCGAATAACTTCTTCTATGTGGGTTAAATGGGAAGTATCTCCCGTTAGTTCTAATAACCATTCTGGATCTTCGCGTACTACTTTTACCAATGAACATAAAGAAGCCTTGACTTCTGTTTTGGCAATTTCCCCCACCAGCCCCATTGCTCCCCCCAACACAGATGCACCGTGTGCCACTAACAGGATATCCTCTGGGAAGAACTCAGTAGCTAAACATCTGGCAGTTTGCCCAGAACGTTCTCGCACTTTTTCGTGAGTTTCAGGATATTTGGCGGCGATGCGCGAGGTATAGCTGGTGTCAATTCTGGGGAATAATTTTGCTAATGCTGGAGCTGAAAGTCTTTCGGGTTCTTCTGTCATCCAAGCTGGATTTAGCCATTCACTCAAACCTGTTTCCAATT
Organism: Desmonostoc muscorum FACHB-395; assembly: GCF_014698035.1. Classification (GTDB taxonomy): domain Bacteria; phylum Cyanobacteriota; class Cyanobacteriia; order Cyanobacteriales; family Nostocaceae; genus Nostoc; species Nostoc muscorum_A. The sequence goes on along the minus strand of NZ_JACJSF010000004.1, from coordinate 191,200 downwards.
TAATCGGCAAGTTGAGCAATTCTGCAACTGCGTTTGCCGTTTGTACGGTTCGCAGGAAAGGGGAAGCAAAAATATGACCAATATTTTCTTTTTTCAATCGTCTAGCTAACTGCTGTGCCTGTACCATCCCATCATCAGACAAAGGTGGATCGTAGCGTCGTTCGGCGGTAAGAAACCAATCGGGGTTTACGAAATCGAGGCGGTTAGCGTGTCTTGCTATCCAGACTATTTGACTCATGGGTTTAATGATTCCGGTGAATAGAATTCGCCGCTAAACAAATATATAGATATCTGCAAGGAGGGCTGCAAATATTAATATAAGACAAAAATCGTAATAATTATTAATAATATAAATTATTTGGAAAAGTTATAAGCGGCGTTAGTGTAGTTTTATTCATCACAATTGGTATAGCAATCCTGAATCAAACGCGCAGAAATAAAATCCCCGACTTCTTAAAGAAGTCGGGGATCTCTGGGTTGCAATTCTCACAAATCCAATAAGATTAAGATAAATATGAATTTCTACAATTGCTTATAACTTTAACCATCCAAATAATTGCCCTACAGTTAATTGAAAGCCGTTCACTAAATCTGGAACTGGTAATATTTCTTGTTCTTCTTGTAAAAGTTCTGGTTGCTGCTTTGGTGGATAAACTAAAACAGAATGCTCATCTGGATCAATTAGCCAACCGAAGCGACTACCATGTTTTAAACAATGTAGAATATTTCCAGTTACTTTAGTCTGGCTTTGATCGGGTGAAAGAATCTCAATCGTCCAGTCTGGAGATGTCTTAAAGACATTTGCCACTTCTCCACGCTCGTCTAATAAAATCCGTTCCCAAGCAAACACAGCTATATCAGGGACAATTGAACGTCCGCCAAAAGTACATCGCAATTCTGGAAATGCAAGGGCAATTTTTTGAGGTTTGGTTACAGAATTGATATTACTGACTAGTTCACCCTGAAGAATACTATGTTTTCCTTGAGGCATTGGCTTTTGAATAATTTGACCGTTGATGTATTCTGAGCTAGGCTTTGTTTCTGGAAGCTTTAAAAATTCTTCTAAAGTAAAGGTTTTAGTTAGTGATTTTATCATCTTTTTGTATCTCCAAAAATTTCATTTAATTAATTACCCTAAATAAGCTTTTTTAACTCGCTCATCACTAATCAATTCTGATGCTGCACCTGTTAAAGTAATAGAACCAGCTTCTAAAACATAACCGCGATCGGCAATTTGTAATGCCAAATTCGCGTTTTGTTCAACTAATAAAATAGTCACGCCTGTAGCACGGAGATTTTCAATAATCGAGAAGATTTCCCGGACGATCGCAGGTGCTAAACCTAAGCTAGGCTCGTCTAAAAGTAATAGTTGTGGTTTACTCATGACAGCCCGTGCGATCGCTAACATTTGTTGTTCGCCACCACTTAGGGTTCCTGCTAGTTGATTGCGTCTTTGTGACAAGCGGGGAAATAGCTCAAATTGGCGCTGAATATCTGCTTTTATCTCAGCTTGATTGGAGCGAATATAAGCACCCAAAAGTAAATTATCAAATACTGTTTGTCGCGCTAATACTCTGCGTCCTTCAGGACAATGGGCGATACCAAGTTGTACAACCTCGTGAGTTTGGCGGCGGGTAATATTATGTCCATTATATAAAATTACGCCACTCTTAGAATTAACTACTTTAGATATGGCACGGAGTGTAGTAGTTTTACCAGCACCATTAGCACCAATTAGAGTAACTACCTCGCCTTTTTGAATAATTAAATTAATCTTTTTCAGAGCTTGAATACCGCCATAATTAACATCAAGTTCTTGAACTTCTAAAATTGTGTAGTTTGGTCTACTATCGGCTTTCATCGGCGGTTTACATCCAGAAATGTTGATTCAAAACCTAACATACATCAATCATACATTTCTTAAAAGAGTGCATCAATGTACCCTATCGTAGACATTGCTTAAACTTAAAAACCAACGCCAGAATACTGCAATCTTTATAATGTACGATTAATTACTGATAAATATATTAAGCGTCCTGTGGCAAAAGCAGCAGATATTGGTAGCAAGCGACTAATTAATTTAGCTCCCGATGCATGGGTACAGTGGGTGACACAGCGTCCTGAAGTTGTGGCAAAAGAAATTCTCGGTTCTGAATTTCACTGGATTAGCCGGGAGACAGATGTTTTAGTGAAGGCATATAGTGCCACTCACGGGGATTTTCTGGTATTAAATGAACTACAACTGCGTTATACAGCACAGATGCCTCTAAGGATGAGAGCCTATGCTGCCCTAGCACAAGAACGCTACCGATTGCCAACTTACCCAGTACTAATCAACATTTTACCGCCCCCATCCACCTTAACTATTGTCAATAGTTACGAACAGGAATTTTTGGGATTACGTGCCATCCAAGATTATCGCGTGATTAATTTGTGGGAAATCGATGCCGAAATAGTGTTTCAGCAACCACTACCATCGTTGTTACCCTTTGTGCCAATCCTGCGAGGAGGGGGAGAGGTATCAGTTGTGCAACGCGCACTACAGGCGCTACGAACAGATAAACAGTTGAACGAATTAGAATCATTGCTGGCGTTTTTTGCTAGCTTTGTTTTAGACACACCTTTAGTGCAGCAAATCATGAGGTGGGATATGGCAGTATTGCGAGAATCGCCTTGGTATCACGAGATTGAGCAAAGAGGTATTCAAGAGGGTGCGCGACGGCAGTTAATCCGAGTATTGGAACAACGCTTTGGCGAAATTTCTCATGAGGTAGAAGCAAGGCTTGAGGGTGAAAGTGTGGAGCAATTAGAAATTTTAATGGATAGCGCGATCGCAGTAAATTATTTAGAAGATTTTATAAAAATTTTGTCTGCTTAAATTTCACTGATGCACTTTAATAAACATTTTTTGGGTGTGATGCTAAATTTCAAGTTACCATAAATCTCACTTACTGAGTGCATCTATACCTTAATGACAAAGCCTGCTGATGTCAGTACCAAAAAATTAATCAGCCTCGCACCCAATAACTGGGCAAGATGGGTAACACAAATTCCTGATATTATTGCTGGAGAAATTCTAAATAGTGAATTTCAGTGGATTAGCCGGGAAAGTGATGTTTTAATCCGTGTTAGTAGTCCTCAACATGGAGAATTTTTACTTCTCAACGAATTGCAATTACGCTATAAATCCCAAATGCCACGTCGGATGCGTGCTTATGCTGCACTTGCAGAAGAAAAATATAACTTACCAACATATCCCGTTCTCATCAATATTCTTAAAACTGGTAACAACGAAATACCCACAAGCTTTACATCAAATATTGCAGGATTACGGGCAATCCAAGATTATCGAGTAATTAACCTGTGGGAAATTGATGTCAATATTGCTTTTCAACAACCCTTACCATCCTTACTGCCATTTGTACCCATTCTCAAAGGTGGTGAAAATGAATCTATTATTAGAGAAGCATTGCAAATTCTCCGTGCTGATGAACAACTAAACCAACTGGAAACAGTTCTAGCTTTTTTTGCTACGTTTGTTCTAGAGAATACACTCGTTCAAGAAATCATGAGGTGGGATATGTCTGTATTACGTGAGTCACCTTGGTATCAAGAAATTTTGCGCGAAGGGGAAGCACGTGGGGAAGCACGCGGGGAAGCACGTGGGGAAGCGCGTGGAGAAGAACGCGGGAAAGCAAGCGGGGAACTACGAGGAATACTTTCTGCGATTGAAATTAATTTAGAGTTGAAATTTAGCGATCGCGGCTTACAATTAATGCCAGAAATTAACCAGATTCAGGATTTAGAGCGTTTGAAAACAATTTTACGGAATATTGTCACTGCAAATACTATTGAGGAATTGCAACAGATTCTGTAATTCTTTGGTTAGTTATCATTCATTTCCTAAATAAGCTTCAATTACAGCTGGATCGTTTCTAACGATAGATGGTTCACCCAAAGCAATCAACTGTCCAAAATCTAACACGGCAATGCGATCGCACAAACCCATAACCAAGGGTACATGGTGTTCAATCAGCACAATTGTCAAATTAAACTGTTCTCGCAGACTACGGATAAATTCACTCAGTTGCTGCTTTTCGTTGGGATTCATCCCCGCCGCAGGTTCGTCGAGGAGTAAGATTTGCGGTTCTAGGGCTAAAGCGCGGGCAATTTCTAAGCGACGCTGATCCCCATAAGCGAAGTTTTTGGCTTTTTCGTCAGCGCGATCGCTCAATCCCACCATCTCTAACAATTGTAAAGCTTTTCGCCTGCTTTTTTTCTCTTCCCGACGCGCTGGTGGTAATCCCAAAACTCCTGTTAATAGATTGCTTTTATTATCTAAATGTCGGGCAATTATTACATTTTCTAGCGCTGACAATTCACCAAATAAGCGAATATTTTGAAAAGTCCGAGCAATACCTAAACCGGCAATTTGATGGGGACGTAATTGAGAAATATTAGCACCTTGATAGCGCAACTCTCCACTAGAAAGGGGAATAAAAGCTGTAATCAAATTAAACAGTGTTGTTTTCCCAGCGCCGTTAGGGCCAATTAATCCAAAAATCTCATGTTGATTGACTGTAAAAGATACATTATTCACCGCCACTAAACCCCCAAAACGACGAGTTAGTGATTTGGCTTCTAAAACAATGTTATTTGTCATTTGTCATTGGTCATTGGTTATTTGTTATCTTGTCTGCTTGGATGTCTTTGAAATTGATTTTATTAATAGGTTTTTACACTTTTTTAAAATATCTGGAGTTACAAATCCTTGGGGAAAAAATATAGTTCCTAAAACTATTAATATACCATAGATAATTAATCTACCATCTCTTAAAAACTGGGATAACCAATTGGGTAATCCTGCTATATCGGCGATTCTTCGTAAAACAATTTCTAATAAAACTTTTAATACAATCGCACCTACTACCGAACCTAAAAAAGTTCTAGAGCCACCAATTAACACAATCGTCAAATAAGTGATACTAGCATCAAAAGTACCTTGTCGAGCATTCCAGGTATTGAGAAAATGAGCGCTGATGACACCTACCATTCCGGCAAGAATTGCTCCGAGAGTAAAGGCTAAAACTTTGTAGTAAGTGGGGTCAATTCCCATTGCACTGGCAGCTAATTCATCTTCGCGGATAGCAATGAATGCCCTACCTGTACGAATACGTTCTAAACGGTAAAATAATACCATACTAACTAACAGGAATGGTATGGCAATCCACAAATATTCAATTTGGCTTTGAAAAGGTTGAGGAATACCAAAAATTCCTACAGCACCGCCTGTAATATCTAAATTTAAGGATACAACTCGTAAAACTTCTACAAAAGCAATAGTTGCGATCGCTAAATAAATTCCCCGTAACCTTAATGCCGGAATCCCCACTATTACAGCTAATATACCGGAGATTAAACCAGCAATAAACATTTCTAATAAAAGTAATGGGATGGGAAATAAATTATTACTAGATGGAAAAACTTTTGTAGATAAAATCGCTGCAATATATCCACCTAAAGCATAAAATCCAGGACTAGCCAAAGATAATTGTCCAGCCATTAGGGGTAAATAAAGCGATAATCCTAATAAAGCCTCCAATACCATGTAGACTATTGGTGATTCATAAGTAGAGAAAAATTCAGCCATTGTAAAATATTTTGATTAAGGAGTCAGGAGTCAGAAGTCAGAATTCAGGAGTAAAAGGGTTTCAGTCACCACTAAATTTTCAATTTTATAATCTACAATTCATGTCGAGTCTGTAGCTTGCTAGTCACAGGGTATCGCTTATAGCTAACTAATTAATTCTGTATTCTGTATTCTGTATTCTTCTTCAAGCTGTTAATATTTGCTCTGCTGTTAACGCCAGTTCAGGAAAAGTTCGTGACACAATTCGTTCGGAACCTCTAAAATATGTGCGTTGATATTTACCCTCAGCATCTAATAGAAAAACAAACACAGTCGGAACTTTGGGATTTCCCAAATACTCTCTATAACCAATTGCCAAATAATCTATAATCCAATATTCTGTAATACCTAACCGTTGATATTCATCCAATTTATCAATGTAGTCATCTTCCCAATTAGCTGATGTTACCTCGATAGCTAGCTGGATGGGTTCTTCAAGTGCAGAATAAGCAGAACGATTTGAGCGCCATACATTTTTATCTATGACACTTACATCAGGCTTGCGTCCTTGTTCTATTCCATTGGCAGTTATGGTTTTTAAAACTGCTGTGTTTTTTACTACGTAATTCAGATTTAGACGTTTAATTTCATCATTGAAACTCAACAATATAAAATCAGCGATATCATCATGATTTCTCGTTGCACGCACTTCTACAATTTCTCCATCCACAAGTTCATATAAACCTTCTTCTGGACACTCTTCCAAAAATTGATCGAAAGTTAATTTTTGTTTGGTGTATGTTTTCATCGCGTTGCGTCTCTTTAAACTTTTTGAATAAACCGACGACCTAGCAAGCCTTGGGGTCTAACTAACAACATGATAAATAATATTCCGTAGGCTACAGCTTCTTTGTAACCGGAATATTCTGCCGGCACAAAAGCTTCAACTAATCCAATGAGTAATCCTCCTAAAACTGCGCCGGGAATACTACCTAAACCACCTAAGACAATTACCGCTAAACCCCGCAACCCAAAAGCGATGCCAAAATATGGGCCAGCAATACTAACACTAGAGGCGACTAAGGTTCCTGCTAATCCTGCTAAGAAACTGCTGATGAAAAATGTGAGGATGATAAAACGATCGCTATTAATCCCTAACAAACTAGCTGTAGTCGGATCTTCTGCGATCGCTTGCATGGCTTTACCATACTTAGTCCGATTAATAAAGTAGGTAATAATTGCCACAATCGCAACAGATACAGCAAAAATTATTATCTGAACGCTGCGAATAAGAATTGGATTATCTGGACTACCAAAGTTAATCGCAGGTGGCAAATTCCCATAAGTATCGGCGGGGTATGTGTAACTTTCTGCACCTACCAAATACTGGATTAAGTTCACAATTACCACTGCTACACCCAAGCTGGAAACAACAGTTAATAAGGGATCAGATCCTTGACGGCGCAAAGGTTGAAAAGCAACCCGTTCCATCACTACCCCAATCAATCCCGCTAAGGTACTTCCTAAAATTAAGGCTATAGCAAATGGCAATTTTATTGGCAAGGCTGCATTAGCTAGCAAGCCATTAAATCCAAAGTTACCACCCATGAGGGTATAAGTGAAATATGCACCCAAGGTAAAAATCGCGCCATGAGCTAAATTAATAATGCCCAAAATTGAATAAACTAAGGTATATCCCAATGCAAAAATTGCATAGATACTACCAATAGATAATCCGTTCAAAAATTGTTGCAGAAATAGAGTGATATCCATGTTGCAACTATTTTATAAATACAAATTTTCCAGTATTTCCATCTTTATCCATCTTAATTTGGGCGACATAAAATTCTTTTTGAATCACATCGCCTACTGGTGTAAAAGCAATTTCACCTAAAGGTGTATTATACTTTCCAGCTAGTATTTGCTTGTTCAATTCTGTCCGCAGTTTATCAAGAGGTAACGTGCTGATTTTGGTTTTTTTATCCAACTCCTTAAGAGCTTCAACATAAACCTGCACCGCCGCAAAAGATTGACCAGTAAATTGGGCTGGTTCTTTCTTATATTGCTCTATATAGGTTTGGCGAAATACCTTATTAATCTCACCAGGATATTCAGGACTGTAAGCTTGAGCAATCAACACACCATCGCAAAGGGCTTTACAGACTGATAAAACATTGGGCGTATTTAGACCATTACCACCAATAATTATGCCTTTATAACCCAACTCTCGCAGTTGTCGCACTAAGTTACCACCATCAGCAGCTAGCCCCGAAATAATTACCAAATCTGGTTTTAAGTTAATGGCATTGGTAGCTTGGGCTTGAAAGTCTGTATCAGTAGTTTGGAACTTTTGAACTGTGACTAATTCTAGCCCTTGTTCTTTAACTGCTTTTTGAAAAATCTCCGTTTCTGATTTATTAAATGCGTCATTTTGGGCGTAAAAAACTGCCACTTTTTTAATTTGAGGATTCTGCTTGAGTGCAGCTTTTACGGAATTAGGGGCAACTATAGAAACGGGGGCAGATACACGAGCTACATAATCACCAATTTCGGGAATTCCGTTTGCGGTATTTGATGCTCCAATAACTGGAACTTTCGCACGTTCGGCAATGGGGTCAGCACTAAAAGCTTGTTGTGACAAAGTAGGGCCAACGATACCGACAACTTTATCCTTGTTAATTAAAGTTTGAAAAGCGTTAATTGCTCCAGCTTCATCACCGCTGGTATCTTGGGCTATTAATTTAATCGGAGTGCCATTAATACCACCTTTACTATTGAAATACTTCTCGGCAATTCTGGCTCCCACAAATCCCTCTTGACCGAGTAATGCTACGTTGCTGGTTTGTGCTAAGGCAATACCGATAGGAATCGCCCCCGATGTAGTCGTTGTCTGGGCAGTGTTAGTAGTGTTATTTGGATTACTATTTGGAGTATTTGTCACAGAGCTACCGCCACCACCACAGCCTGTTAGTAGCAAAGCGCAAGTTGATAATAATGCTGTTGTCTGAGCGATCGCGTTGTTCATCGTTAAATAATCATGTAGTTATTAGATATTCGGCAAAAGCTCACAGTAATGTTCATAATCTACAAACAAAATGACGCAGATTTATACTTTTGCACGAATTCTATTAAATCATTCTTATTTCACCATGCAAAGACAAATATTCAAAGTGCTGCTAAATACAAATTATTATAATTAGTAATGATTTTATCATTCCCCATCAGTTTAGTTGAATCCTAAGTAAGCACTTTTAAACCCCTTTTTCGCTACCAGGTAATCCTTTGGGTTCGTAGTGACGGCAACCGTTACATGGGCCGTCGGGATTGACAGCACAACGCATATAACCAGAGCGGGCATTAAATTTGCAGCTGATATCGCCAATTAAATAACCTACCCCTTCTAAATAATAGCGATCGCTGTCAATCGGTCTAAGGTTTTGCCGTCCCTGCACTGCTGAAAAATTCATGGCTGCTTGCCTCATCCGTAGGCGCGATCGCTCATGGGTTTTGCGGATCGCCCACAGAGAAATCAGGGACGGTAAAAAACCAACGGCAATTACTAAAAGTGTCTTTAACACCTTCTTTTTACCTCTTCTGTGCGCTGATTGATTGTCCCTGATGTTGCACTCTGGTTTACGGAAGTGCAAATATTAGGGCAGTTTTGCCTAATTGCAACCATAGTTGGTGGCGATTAGCAATGGCAGTGTAGTATTTAGCAATTTTAACGAAGAAGTTCCTTCTGCCACTTCAATCAGCATAACTGTTACAACCCCAGGCGTGAACTGCCGTTGAATGTTGATAATTTTAAGATTTGTTGACTAATGCCTTTTTACACAAGTGTCTTGTGTCAGTCTCCGCCCCATTCTTGTTTTTTCTGTGTCGCTGCGATGCTAATCTTTTTTTGGTTTGCTGACGAAGTTGCTGTGCTAGCAGTGCGGCTTCCCTTTCGGCTCGGAATAAATCAACTTTTCGCGTCGTCAAAATAAATGATTCGTCAGGTTTTCGTTTCACCCAAGGGACACTAATTGCGAAATACTGACAAATTTGTTTACCTAGCTCCTTCTTCAAAAGTGGGTAACGTTTTTGACTATTCAGTGTGTTAGCGATCGCTTTCAACTCCAATATCGCGGCTTCCAACTCTCCCGCCATCTGATTGATGCGCTCTACTTGTGTGATCAAACGCTCCCGTTCACTGATGATTTTTTCCTGTTGGGGTTGCAGTGGCACTATTGCAGTAGTTACAGGTGTAGGCTGCAACAGCGAGACTTTCAGCAAAATGGGTTTTTTGTCCGTGTCTAAGATTTTTTTCATACTACCTCAAGTAAGGCTAGCTGACTTTTAAGGCATTTTAGCAGCAATTAGTATATTTGTACTATAATTTTTTTATACGAGATTTAATCTGAGGAATTTTTACTATTTTGTGGGATGGGCAACATGAGCATTCCTTGTATTTCCGGGCAGGCAGGATGCCCACTTCACAAGAATCATCTTTTAATTCAGCAACGCTCAACTTTCCAAACATCCTCTAAGGGCAAAATATTTGCCAGCGTTGATAATATTTTTATAGGACTTATATTTGATTTTTGAAAAAATGAGATTAAGAATATACCAAATAGCTGATACCGAAGAAATTATGAAGTTGTTCTACGATACTATTCATGAAGTGAATATTCATGATTACACACAAGAACAAGTAGATGCTTGGGCACCAGCAAATATGAATATCGACCTTTGGATTAAAGGTTTATCAAGTAAGTTTACTTATGTAGCAGAGGAGAATGGTAAAATTATCGGTTTTGGGGAATTAAAGGCTAATGGGCATATTGACCGTTTTTACTGTCATAAAGATTTTCAAAGAAAAGGGATTGGTAAAAAAATCTTAGAGCAGCTTGAATCAAAAGCAAAATCTTTAGGAATTCAAAGGTTATTTACAGAAGCTATTATTACAGCTAAACCGTTTTTTGAAAGCCAGAATTTTATTGTTGTGAAACAGCAAGAGGTAGAACGGAGAGGGCAAAGGCTAACAAATTTTATTATGGAAAAATCAATTTGTTAATTAAGTAAATTATTTTTAAAAGATTGACTTAAATCCATTGATAGTATTAAATTCATTTCAATAACTGAAGGCTAAAACTATAACGCACACTACTGGAGCGGCAAGGCTAAAATGCAATACAGTTCAGTTAAGCATCTCTTTCTTCTCTCTGCGTTCTCTGCGCCTTCTCTACGAGACGCTGCGCGTTGGCGGAAGCCTCTCGTAGAGAAGGTGGTTCGTTAAAAAAACGACTTTGGTAACAGAGTTTTAGCCTTAACTGAACCGTATTGGGCTAAAATATTGCAAAAAAATTGTAGGTTGGGTGAAGCGGAGCGCAACCCAACATATATCAGAATGTGGGTTACGCAAAGCCTCCACCCAACCTACATCTAATCACTACTTAAGATAGATTTACTCGATCAATAGTCTCTGAATTAATTTTAAATTGCAGTTTTTCTCGTAATTGTTGTGCTTGCTGATAAGCTACTGTCCGCCCTTTGTTTAAATTGTGTAATTCTGCTGGTTCCAAAGGCTGAATATAGTAACGCAAGCGAGTTCTCATTGCCCAAATTCCCATTGAAGGAAACAGAATTAAGGCAAACATCAAAGGCGATACAGGTAAGAATGGTAATTTGACTAGTCGTTGCAATTTCTGGAAATTAACAGCCCAAGGATGTAAAAACTCACTCCCGATGCAAACTAATGGGAGAATGGGAATATGATAGCGATCGCTGAACTTAACAAAACTCACATCAAATTTTTCTAGTTGATAGCGTCTTTTCCAACCTTTCAGAGGGCCACGGATACCTTCGGGTGCATATAAGATGATTTTATCTTGGGCCATAGCTGCCTCAAAATCATCTAATTCGGCTCGCACACCACCCAAAACCTGCGACCATTTAGGTGGTAGCCACCAAATAACCCAAGGATGATCAAATAATGCTGGGCTTGCTACGGGTTGTACCACCCATCCTCTAGCTTCACTTAATAAATAACCCAAAGTCAAAAAGTCCCAAGGAAAACTCATCCCTGCGTGATTCATTACCACAATCAATGGCCCTGTTTGCGGCAAGTTTTCGATTTGTTTTAATTCTCCCCGAAAATAGTATTTGACGATGGGGCCGAGAACTTCTTTGCGAAAAGCTTGTTGATATTTGGGATCAAATTCACCAAGTTCTTTTCGGGGTGAACGGAAACCAAGACGCAACCAGCGAATCAGCATCGCTAGATAAAATCCGCCAGGAATTAAAAATAATCCATATTCGGGCCAATTCCAACCGTCTGTATCGGTATGATAGTGCTGCCAATGGCGGTTAAATAAAATTAGCCAGCCTGGAGGGTACCAAAGACAAAACCAATCAAACCAGCTAAATATATAGCCTTCACGTGGTGCATTTTCCAGTTGAGTATCGAGGAGGTTTTGGGAGTGTTGATTAATCAAAACGGTTAAAGTTCAGGCAAACATTTGATTAAAAGTGCATTATAGCTTTATAGTTTTCCCATTGGTATCTGACTCAGGTTAAGGACATCTCAAACACTACTGACAAGAGCTTTAGAAAAATTATCCTGTTGAAATAAGCAAGCAGTGATTACGTTGGGAGCATCCCAATTTTTCAAAAATTCACGGAACTAATACCAATTTAATGTGAAGTTGCACATATCTTGATCCCCCTAAATCCCCCTTAAAAAGGGGGACTTTGATAGATGTTTTTCTGGTTCCCCCCTTAATAAGGCTACCGTGTATACACAAGTCGGGTTGAGAATCAAATAGAGGGAAAAGAACGGAAAATTATTTTTAAAATCCTTGATTTTTCGTTAATTCTATATCAATAAGCTGACACTATTGATAATCAGCTTGATAAACTCAAAACCTTGCCTACTAAGGCTTGCATCTTACCAGGCAAGGATTTTAGGACTTGTGTATACACCGTAGCCTTAATAAGGGGGGCTAGGGGGGATCGAATTCTATGCAGCTTCATAAAAAATTGGTATAAGGCACAAACCCTTTATAACTACCTTTCCTCTGCAAGACGTTGTGCTAATGCGGTTAGTTTCTTTATTCTCTTATTGCGCTCAAGAGAATATTTATAATGTAAAAAACTAAGTTGTGTATGAAACATAGCAATTTAACGTTCCATAAATTTGCAGGAATGCGTAATGCTTGAAAATCATCAAATTGCTTGAGAATTATACTATTTCGACATCACACAGCAAGAAAATTTAATATTTATTTTATAGTTAGCTTCTTAGGTCGCACAACCTTAGAACAGTGAGTATTCATCAGAACTGTGGCAGAGGAGTTAAATCAGTGAATAACAAGTAATTAAGACTAATAAATGATATTGGTGTTTCGCCAAAAGATGAAATTGATAATAACTAATGATTATTTAAATTCTTCCTCAAGTTGGAGCCAGATGGCAAGACACTTGTCCTAATCTTCCTATTATGGAACTAAAAAAGCCACTAAAAATTTCAGATTTAATCCGTGAACTTCGGCAGCAACTGGATCTTTCTCAGGAAAAATTTGCAGCCAAGTTGGGAGTTTCCCTGCGAACAGTCAATCGCTGGGAGAACGGATCTACAGTGCCTTCGCAGATGGCACTAAAGCTGATTGAAGAAATGTTACAGAAGATGGGCGAACCAGGCAAAAGACTACTGAACGAGTATCTCCTAAAAGCGGAGCAACGGGAGGACTCTTAAGATGATGCTGAAAGTATCCGAAAAATTTTTGATGATGCGCTCTTGGTTACTAACCTATGGCGTGATGATCCTGGCAGTCATAGCAGCGCTGCTGGTGACACAACTATTGCTACCAGTTTTTGATCCGAGCGTATTTACATTATTTTATGCTGCTGTTGCAGTCAGCGCCTGGTACGGCGGCATGAGACTTGGAGTATTAGCGATCGCATTATCTGTTACAACTGCGCTATATTTTTTGCTGGAGCCAGTCTACTCGTTCGATTTTCTCAGCCTAAACGTTTTAGTACAATTAACCACATTCTCACTAGTATCCTTCTTAATTACCGCCCTCTCTTCAGAGTTGCGAACTGCCAGACGCAAGGCTGAGACAAGCCTGAAATTGTTGCAAAATAGCGAAATGCGGTTTAGCAGACTCGCAGAATCCAACATCATTGGAATGATTGTTACTGATATTAAGAACGGTTCGATTATAGAAGCAAATGATGCTTTTCTAAAAATGGTCGGCTATACGCGAGAAGATTTGTCTGCTAACCAAATGAACTGGCGTGAAATTACCCCACCTGAGTATCTTCTATTGAGTGAGCGTTCAGTGGAAGAACTGAGAACAACCGGAGTCTGTAAACCCTTTGAGAAGGAATATATCTGCAAAGATGGCACAAGAGTTTGCGTTTTGCTCGGTTCTGTCCTGGTAGAAGACAGCGAAGAAACTGTCATTGGCTTTGTTGTTGATTTGAGCGAACGCAAACAAGCCGAACAAATCTTGCGGGAGAAGGAAGAACGTCTGAGGTTAGCTAACGAACGTTTTCAGTTAGCAGCATCTGCGGTTAACTGTCTCATTTATGACTGGAATGTAGAACAGGATACTGTTGAAAGAACCGATGGGTTAACCCGAATTTTGGGTTATTCTCTCGATATTGCAGAACCAACAGGTAATTGGTGGCGAGAACTTGTGCATCCAGAGGATTTGCCGCGCGTACAAGAGGAGTCGGCGATCGCTTTGGCAAATAGCGATCGCTATACTGCTGAGTATCGCATTCGCAACCAAGATAACCAGTACATCTATGTACTGGATCAAGGAATAGTGGTGCAACGGGATGCTGATGGAAAACCAGTCCGCATTGTTGGCAGCACTACAGATATTAGCGATGTCTACGACGAGCTTCGCTTACGCAAACAAGCAGAGAAAGCAGTCCAAGAAAGTGAAGAACGACTCAGGAGTTTTGTCAAAGCAAATATAGTTGGCATTATCTTTGGTGATGTGAATGGTAGTATCACTGAAGCCAACGACGAATTCTTGAGAATTGTGGGCTATACCCAAGTAGATATTCAGGCAGGTAGACTACGCTGGAGTGATATTACGCCTCCTGAGTATCAATATTTAGATGAACTGGCTATTGCTGAGGCAACAGTAAAGGGAACCTGTACACCTTATGAGAAGGAATGTATTCGCAAAGATGGTTCTATTGTCCCAGTTGTAGTTGGCTACTCTCTTTTAGGAGAATCTGGGCAGAAATCAGTTGCATTTATTCTTGATATTAGTGACCTCAAGCAAGCTAAAAAAGCGCTGAGTCAGAGTCAAGAGCAATTTCAAGCTTTTATGGACAATATTCCCGCCGCAGCATGGATTACCAATGCAGACGGGCGTATACTTTACCTCAGTCCAACTTATCTGACCATATTTGATGTAGCAACCAAAAAAGCGATTAATAAAAACATTTTTGACCTATATCCAGCCCAAATAGCTCAACCCTTACTTGATAACATTAGAATAGTTGCCCAAACAAATCAGGTTGTTGAAACCATCGAGTCTGCCCCACGCACAGATGGCACTCTAGGGGAATTTTTGGTATATAAATTTCCCATTGCAAATGCGACAGGGCAACGTCTAGTAGGAGGGGTTGCAGTTGACATCACCGAACGCGAACGCATCCTTCGTGAACGCCAGCTTGCAGAACTTGCTTTGCAAGAGCGCAGTGAAAGGCTCAAACTGCTCTCTGAAACCACCAGTGATTTGCTTTCAACCGAGCGTCCGTTGGATTTAATGAACAGTTTGTTTAATAAACTTTCGGCGCAAATGGATTTGCATTTTTACTTCCACTATCTAATTGAGACACACGAAAATCAGCAGAAACTTCGGTTAGTAGCTTGGAATGGTATTACTGATGAAGTATTTCAAGCAATTGAATACCTGGAATTTAATCAAGGGATGTGCGGACTAATAGCGCAAGAACGCCGTCAAATTGTCGTCAATAATGTGCTGAACTCTACTCATCCAAATTCCCACATCCTCAAGTCTTTGGAAATCACAGCATACGCCGGTCAACCGTTAATTGCTCAGGGAAAGCTACTTGGTGTCCTCTCCTTTGCCAGTCGCACCCGTACCCACTTTACCTCTGGGGAGATTGCTCTACTGCAAGCAACCTCCGATCAGATAGCGGTTGCTTTGGAACGCGCCGAGTTAATGACTTCGTTACAGCGACGCAAAGAAGAATTGATCCAAGCAAACCGAATTAAAGATGAATTTTTGGCGGTTCTTTCCCACGAACTTCGCACGCCGCTAAACCCGATTTTGGGATGGTCAAAGTTACTGCAAACTAAAAAGTATGATGAAGCAACCACTACTCGCGCTCTCGAAACCATTGAGCGTAATGCCAAGCTTCAGACTCAATTAATTGAAGATTTGCTGGATGTCTCTCGCATTTTACAAGGTAAACTGAGTTTGAATATTGCTCCTGTAAATCTGGAAACTGCGATCGCATCTGCAATAGAAACTGTGCGTCTAGCCGCCCAAGCTAAATCTATCAATTTGCAATTTACGATTTTAGACTTTCCTGCGGAACACTATGCGAACGATTTTGGATTAGAAAATTCTCACGGAAATTTAGAATCTATCGATTTTAACTCCCAAATCCAAGTTGCGCTTCCAGCATCCCAAAGGTGCGATTCAAAATTCCTAGTAACTGGTGATTCTGGTCGATTGCAGCAAGTTATCTGGAATTTACTTTCCAATGCGATTAAGTTTACACCGCAAGGTGGAGAGGTAGAAATTAGTTTACAGTCTGTTGGTTCTCAGGTTCAACTTCGAGTCAGTGATACAGGTAAGGGAATTAGCCCAGATTTTTTACCATTCGTATTTGACTACTTCCGACAAGCTGATGGTGCAACTACCAGAAAATTTGGGGGATTGGGATTAGGATTAGCTATTGTTCGTCACATCGTCGAGCTACATGGGGGCACAGTTAAGGCAGAAAGTTTAGGCGAAGAACAGGGAGCAACTTTTACAGTCATACTACCAACGATTAAGATTCATCCAGATAGCCACCAGATTCGTATACAACCTGATGATTTACCCAATCTAAATGGGATAAAAGTTCTACTTGTGGATGATGAGCGTGATACGCGAGAGTTAATTGCTTTCATTTTGGAGCAATCTGGCGCGGTGGTAAATCAGACAGCATCGGCTGTGGAAGCATTACAAACTATGCCTCAGTTCCAACCAAATCTGCTGTTAAGCGACATTGGAATGCCTGAAATAGACGGCTATATGCTGATGCGTCAAATCAGAGCGATGTCACCAGAACAAGGAGGGACAATTCCAGCGATCGCTCTTACAGCTTATGCTGGTGAGGCTGACTACCAACAGGCAATCGCCGCCGGATTTGGGCAGCATATCACCAAACCTGTAGAGCCAGCTAAATTAGTTCGAGCGATCGCAAACCTAATTTATAGTCGTAGCTGACTTATAAGGGGTAGGGAGAGGTGAAGTTTTTGACTAATGACTAATTTTGAGAATTTGCTTCAATTTTGCTTAACCAAATTACTAGGTCATCTGCATGAATTTCTATCTCACTTCCTAAAGTTTTTACATACAGCAGTCCCTTACTAATGGTTAAATCTAGGATTGGATACCATGAATCTCTTGTCTGGATTAAAAGACCCGATGGAATTCCTAGTTGTAAAGTATTCTTGCGATATTTCCACCAAGCTCGCCATAAAAGGACAGATTTAGTACATTGCAAGCTATAATTTTTAGGAATTTGGCAGTATTGATAGTGATAGAAACCACGACTATCTATGTTTCCTTTGAGGAGATAATTATATTCTGGCAAAGCCTGATTCAGTAATTCCCAATGGGATGAATTAGACAAAATCAAGAATTCCGTTTGTGTGGGATTTAGTTGGGCAGTGGCAATTATGCCTTCAGCCTTTGTTGCCAGACGGTTAGTATTATAAATTGTTTGTGCTGTTAAGGAACGATTTGCCAATAAAATATCTTTTTTCTGGATAGAGTTGCATACGAACTCTCTAACTAAATCTAAATCAGACAACATAAAATTGTTTAGACTCAATCAACTAGTGTTGTAATTTTTTTAACCCTCTGTATTTAGTAATTACACTAGTGTCATCTGTCGATCCGGATAATTCCCGACTTGATTTATACTTACTTCATTAGTTGGCTCAAAGCTTTTTCGGCACAGCAAATATACATCAATATCTTTCAGTTAAGCCAGAAATCCTCTGTAGATACACCTTAGCGTAGCGGGGTGCCCAAGCTGCGATCGCACTCACTGCGCCAAAATATACGGTATTACTCGCTCTTTTGGGAAAAACCACTTGTCCAAAATGCTAATGTCACTGCTGGGTTGAAGTGTGCGCCGCGAATATACCCTAAAGAGTAAATCAACTTCATGGGTATAATTACCTTGGATTTATTTTTAAATGCCTCAGTAATGACTTTAATTACTTGAGGCTTTTACTTTGCGTACTTGTTTGACCCAACTGTACGCCAAATGTTGGAAAGTCGAAACCATCCCGCTTACTTACACTTGCCACTAATGGCAGCAGGGACGCATAGATTAAATTACGCGACGATTATTGCAAAGGAAGTAAAAGCCCGCAGCAATTAAATGAGCATCCTAGCAGGGTAGGGTTGCATGAATTAGATTTCGATAAGGTTATGCTATTTTCATTGTGAGGCAGAGACTACAACTTCAGGTTGATAGCGGATTCCGGCTTGTTTGAAGCGATGTAAAGCTTCACCCAAGCGATCGCAGTCGGCAATCAAACTGATCCTTACATAACCTTCGCCCGCAACCCCAAAAGCATTACCTGGAGTCAGAACAACGCCAGTTTGTTGCAACACGTTCAAGGCAAAATCTGTAGAACCCATACCAACGGGGCACTTCACCCAAAGATACATTGTCGCCTTAGTTCTGGGGATATCCCAACCCAACTCTCCTAACCCGTCAATGAGGAAATCACGGCGGGTACGGTAGCGTTGTTGTACCTCATGCAAATAGACATCTGGCAATTGCAAGGCGGTTTCGGCTGCTTTTTGCAAGGCGGAAAAAATACCGTAATCTAAGTTAGTTTTTAGTGTCCGCAAACCTTGAATTACATGGCGGTTCCCCACCACAAAACCAACGCGCCAACCAGCCATATTGTAGGTTTTAGATAAGGTGTGAAATTCTACACCAATATCTTTCGCGCCGGGAATTTCTAGCAAGCTAGTGGGTTGATAACCATCAAAAGCTAACTCGGCGTAACATAAATCATGCACCAGTAAAATTTCATATTTACGGGCGAAGGCGACGATTTCTTCAAAAAATTCGCGGGGGGCTGTGGCAGCAGTGGGATTGCTGGGATAGTTGAAATAGAGAATTTTAGCTTGTCTGGCAACCTCATCAGGAATCGCAGCTAAATCGATTAACCAGTCATTTTCTGGTTTAAGAATCAAACTGTGGATTTTGCCGCCTGCGATCGCCGGGCCGCGAAAATGGGCGGGATAAGCTGGGGAAGGAACCAAAACTAAATCGCCAGGGTTAACGTAGGCGATCGCTAAATGGGTTAATCCTTCTTTAGAACCCAGCAGTGGCAAAGCTTCGCTATCAGGATCTAAAACCACACCATAACGGCGATGATACCAATTGGTGATGGCACGACGAAAACTAGCAGTCCCTTCAAAGGGCGGATAACCGTGATTGGCGGGATCTTTTAAAGCTGCGATCGCCGCTTCTACAACTGGTGCTGGTGTTGCACCGTCGGGGTTTCCCATACCCAAATCAATTAAATCTAACCCTTGTTCCCGTGCTTTCGCTTTTAGTTCATCTAAACGGGCAAATACATAAGGTGGTAGTTTTTGTATGCGTTCTGCTGGGACAATCCAATTTAAACTCATTCTTCAACCTCGTCACTGATTCCCTTGGGCGAAACTCGATTCATGTCTTTACTATCTATAGGTGCAGTGGTGGAAACCATTGCTGCCATCAACTGTTCTGGCGCGACTTTAAATGGTAGTCGATGGATGTCAGAATTAGGAACTAGAGCAATTTCGGCGGCTGTTTGTAACTCACCTAATGTAATATTGCCCAATCCCAAATCACTTAATTTTTGGGGTAGCCCAATTTCTGTGTAGAACTTTAACAACTGTTGTCGTGCTGATGCTGCTAGTTGATTGCCTTGTAGCATTTCTTCTAAACGCAGTTGCACTAAAATTCCAAAAGCGACTTTTTCGCCATGAATACTGCCATGTCCTGAAATATGAGTTAAACCATTATGCACGGCATGGGCAGCAACTGTGCGACACTGCGCCCCTCCAAGTCCTCCAACTACCCCAGCTAATAAAACACTTGCGTCTACGACTTCTCGCCAAACTTCACTACCTGGTTCCTTCAAGGCGGCGGCTGACTTTTGCAAGAGGATATCTCGCAAAACTCTTGCTTGTTGCACCGCAGCAATAATTAAAGTGTCTTGTAAATGCCCACTGCTAACAGAGGCTTCATACCACTTAGCGATCGCATCACCAATTCCAGCTACTAAAGTCCGTTGTGGTGCAGTTTGAATCAAGTCATAATCGAGTATTAGTAAATCAGGACAACGAGACAGTCCCACATCGTAGAGAAACGCCCCATTTTCCGAATAAACATTCGACAAGGCACTCCAAGCTGCACAGGTAGCCCCTGATGTCGGAATTGTCACCACTGGCAACTGTAACTGCTGCGCGAGTAATTTTGCTGTATCTAAGGCTTTGCCGCCACCAACACCAATAATCACATCAGCTTTATGTTCTTTTGCCTTCTTCTGTAAAGATTTCAGGCTAGCTTCGCAGCAATCTGCACCATAAGAAGCTTGGACAGGATGTAACTGTTGCGTTTCTAAAACTGGTTGCAAATTCTTTCGGCTGATGGCGAGAGTCGATTCACCTGCCACAATTAAGGGACGACTTCCCAAACAGGCAATCTCTGCTGCGGCTGCTTGCAACACCCCAGAACCACGGATGACTTTTGCCGGGGCAACTGTGAGCGTAAATAATGAACTAGAGGTTTGAGTAGACAAAGAAGGTTGAGTAGAAAGTTGATTAGACATATAATCTAGTTTGCCAAAAACTTGATATTTCTTAATCTAATAGACTTGCAACAAAAGATACTTGTTGCCAGATGGCTAAAAACTTACATCTGACTCAACTAGGTTTTAACCGATCTAATCGCTAACTGGTTAAGCCATTTAACGACGTTGCTTGAATCTGTTGTGTCCATTAGCCTGAAATTCCGAACTATCAAAGTTTTGAATAACCGTATGATTAACTAACATTACCACTCTCAGATTCTCAAGAAAAGTGATTGAGAACTGAATCGTCTGTCGATGGTCATTTCAGCTATGGATAGATGCGTTAGGGTTTACAGATCGATGTCCGCTCCCACAGCGTTGCATTTGGCTGCAAAAAATTGTAAAAATGTCAATAGTGGCAATTACAATAACAACCGACAAATCACAACTGTCAGTATCCATTACCCGCAGGCTGATCGATCTTTTTCCACAGTAGAATCACGAAAGTGTGAACATCTTAATCTAATAATAACTATTAATGTATCGGTAAATACAAAATAAATTATGTCATTCTGATAACAAGCATTGGATTGGGGATTGGGGATTGGGAATTGGGAAGAGGACTTGGGGACAAGAGGTGAGAACTTGAAACAAGTCTTTCCCCTTATCCCCAATTCTCCTTGTCCCCTTGTCCCCCCTGCCCTCTGCCTCTTTCCCATTCCCCATTCCCTTAAGCGTTAGATTTTGGCAATTGGGCGAATTTGTCTGTGTAAATTTCCACTGTGACTGGTGAATTTTGATGAGAAACTAGCGATCGCTTGGCCTCACCCAAGTAAACTGGTACAGAAACCCCTGTTTCTGGGTGGATAATGACGCGGGCGCGAACTGTCAACTTGTCGTCTTCCCGTGTACCTGAACGACCATAAGAAAATAGATTACTAGCTGCTTGACGTAAAGTTGCTTCTAATTGCGTAGGTGTAATTTTGGGCGATGTAGTAATAACCGCTTGTGTTGAGCCATTGTCATAAACTAGAGTGTACTTCGTCGCTCCTGGAATCACAGCCCGACTCAAGGGGACTATCGACAGTGCAAATAAACCACCTGTCAGCACCAGCATAAAGCCAGTCGTACCCACCAGCCGAAAGCGGATGCCCCATTTGAGAATAAAAGCCAAAACTGTTAAGGCAGCGAATACCAAGGTAGCTATACCTGACCATTGGGTGTACTGAAGAAAGTTAGCTGTTGTGAGCATAGGGTAGGTTATGGATGCGTCTTTTTTTTCGTTACTGACATATCCATTTTACTGAGAGCTTACACCATAAGGGTTATCGTATGTCTTTAATGCTAATCAGAATATTGGGTGGTTAGATGCGTACTTCTAGGTCGAAGCAAGCTACGGGGAGCATCTTCAATATTTGCGGCTTGTCGCCAGACATCGTAGTTTTAATAAAGTTTAAACTTGCGTTTAGCCTAAGTTTAGTGGTGAAATGGAGCCAACCTCAGAACAATTGAAACAGTTATATAGAGTCTTGACTTGGCTAACGCGAATGTATCTCCCGATTTACCTAGTTACCTTATATGAGCGAACAGATAACATCGTAAAGTCATCCAAGAAAAACGTCGCCAAGGCTTAGAGCCATAGTGAAAATTCACATCATTCCTAAGTTATTCAGAACAGTATTGCCTCATCAAAAATATGGGTCTGAAACCCCGTGCTTCACGCAATGCTTTAAAGTAATGAGTAAGGAGTAATGAGTAATGAGTGGATGAAAAATGGGTATTTACTCATTACTTATTACTTATTACTCATTACTCCTTCTTCCCCGTGCCTACCCTTCTCCTGACGGAGACGCTGCGCGAACGGGAACGCCAAGGGCGAACACGCCGGGGAGTATGTCAACAGAGACAATATGGGAATTTATAGATGTTTGAACTTAGTTTGAACACTATCAATAATTCCTAGCCAATCAGCATCTCTATTCCACTTTAATTTCAGTAACCATGTCTGACATTCCTTGATTAAAGCTAAAATCTTTTCAGATATTTCGTCAAATTGAATATTTTTTTATTTGTGCTTAACTGAAGAAAAATAATAAATATACAAAAGGGCATCTACAAGAGATGCCCGTCATGCAAGAAAACCCCAAAGGGTTGTCCTTACACCTTCCCAACAATCAGCAACATCGAGTGTGACTAATTAAGTGTTAGTTACACTCACATAGTAATCTTATTAACTAAAAACTCGAAGTGTCCCCAGTGCATACACTGAAAAAGAACTAATAGCTATTATCCACGTCTAACTAATTTGGATGAGATTCAAGTCTGTATTGTTGCTTATAACGATGTACTACTCCAGAAATGGCAGCCAAAATTAACCATGAAATTACATTCAAACGAAAATCGAAGAGGGTTACATCTACTGTATTCAATAAAACCCAACCAATAAAGGCCAGAAGATAACTGAAAAATATCAATCTATCTTCTGTATTTATATATTTAGACTTTCGTAATAATTGCACGCTTGTAATCAAAATCCAAGCAAGTAAGCCACAAAATAAAAAAGTACTAGGAAAACCAGTTTCAGCAGATAACATCAAAAACAAGTTATGGGGATGACCCAAGGGAATCTGCGTTTGCGCTTTGTAGAGTCCACTAAAACTGCGTAATCCCCAACCAGTCCAAGGATGTTCTCTGGCTAAAGACCAGGCAAACTCCCATTGAGTTTTTCGCATTAAAGCGACTGGTCTATCTGGATACATATCGTCATTTAACCTTGCCCAAAAGAAGGCAGGAACTACCCGGCGAAAAATTTGAGCGACTGGCGAGGGAGCAAAAGCTGCCAAAAGCACGCTAGAGACGATCGCAGCGACACCACCCACAAGAATGCGCCAGCCTTGGTAGAGTGCATAAGCTAAACAGGCAAAAATAGCGATCGCCCAGCCATTGCGTGAGTTAGTGAAAATCAAGGTAATGAAATTTGTAATCACCGCAATGGTTATGAAAATAAAGGGAAGTGAATTCTTCCTACTACCCAATTCTCGATATAATCGCCATTGTTCTAGCCACAACCCCAAGCTAAGGATGAAAACTATTGTTAGATAAGCGGCAAAGGTGTTAGCGTGCAAGAAAAGTGAGGCTATGCGACCTGGCGGATTTCCTCCTGGTGTGATCGTCCAATTCAACACAACCCATAAAATCTCTAATTTCAAACTCCAGCCTAAAAATAACTGTCCCAAACCAAGAATTATCACTGGCATGGAACCGATCGCTAAAACCCAAGACATTTGGCGCAATTGGACAAATGTTTGAATTAGAGCGCTATGGGCAACAAAAAGTAAAAAGAATGGTAATAAATTAAATAAGCCAAGGAAAGCTGCTGTTTTGTCATCGGCAAATCCAGCACTTACGATTAGCAACAGACTCAAAAGGGCAAATCCCCAGTTGAGGGGGCGGCGATTAATTTTGTGGGATTGTTTCAGCCAAGTTATTAATGAGACAAAACCAATAGTCACAGCCCCCAACAATGGACTCAATGGGAAGATTAACAATGCCCATAGAGAGTAGTTCCAAGAAGATCGCCAGCGAGACTTGAAATAATCAGAAACCTTGTTCAAGCTGGCTCCCAACATTCCTCACGAGTGAGGCGAATTTGAGCTAAAGCGAAAATAGTCGGAATGATCCGACCATAGTTAGTGGCGATCGCTCTCCACCCTAAATCTGCAAAAAACCAAGTCCACATCATTGGCCCAATCACGGCAAACATCGTGCGGGCTGCCCCATAACGAGCTGCACTCACTGTCATACCCCGTTGCGCCATTTGCATAGCTACATAGCTTTGAAATTGCGTTGCAGCAGCTTCTGAGCCTGTAATCGCCGCTTGTTTTGCTACTTCATAAGTAGCAAAGTGGATGGCAAATTGACGAGCAATTTGCTTAAGTACCATTGGCTGGAGAAGTGAAGTAACCGCGATCGCACCACCGCCTTTGAAAAGCAAACCCAAGGGGTCAGGCTGTAATAAAAGTGGTAACGGTTCTTTTAGTTCTGATTGCACAAGGTGACGCTGCACTCTGAGAGTCAATTTTTGCTTTTCCTGTTCAGGTAATTTTTTCCATACCTGTCCTAGTAGATGCAAAAATACTTCTGCTTCTAAATCAATAGTTGGCAGCTGATGAGAATAGGGAATTTTTAGATACTTACATACTTGAACTAAGGCTTGTCGGTAAGTTACCTGGCCTGTACGTCCCCGTAATACTGTCATCCCATCTGCCGCCAAAAAGCGAAAGCGTCCCTCTAGTGAATCTAACCAAGCTTTGCGGTCTTGGCTTTGCACTTCGATGGGTTCGGGTGTGTGTACATAGTCTAGGGGATTGAACTTACGACTAAATAAAATTGCCGTTAAATCTTGCAATTCTTCTTCGGTCGCTAACTCTAGCGCCGCCCTCATTTCATCCAATTTCCCTTCCTCCCTTCCGTGCAGCTTTCTGTACCTTATTCTACTATTAGCTTTCAGCAGTCATTAGTAGTAATTTTGTCCTTTGATAATAACCTAATGACCAATAACTAATAATTAATGACTAAGGATTATGGACTTATGACTGATATTGCAGTGATTGGTGCCGGAATGGCCGGTTTAGTCTGCGCCCAGCAATTAAGTCAAGCTGGATATTCGGTGCTAGTAGTGGACAAGTCCCGTGGTTTGGGTGGAAGATTGGCTACACGCCGCTTGCATGGAACTTGCGCCGATCATGGGGCTTGTTACCTGAAGCCAAAGGGTGAATTATTTAAACGTTTTGTGGAGATATTGCGATCGCGCCATATCCTCGAAGTTTGGACAGAGGAGGTTTACGAACTCACAGCAGGCGCTCCTTTATCTGAACCGAAAAACCTTAGTCCGCGATATGTTGCACCTAGTGGAATGAGTGCGATCGCTAAATCCCTCGCTCCAGGTTTAGAAATATTACTGAATCAGCGTGTCATTGCTATTACCCCAACTCCCGAAAAGAGTTGGCGGATCACTCTTGAATCTAGCAACGAAGAATTAACTGCAAAAGCTATAGTCGTCGCTATTCCTGCACCCCAAGCGATGATGCTGTTGGAATCTTTGGGTGAAGGTGTATTAGATACAGCCTTTCTTGATAACTTGCGTTCTGTAGAATTTTATCCTTCCATTAGTGCGATCGCTGGATATCCTTCTACATCTCAACCACTCCCTCAGTGGAAAGCTCTAACTTTTGTAGATGATGCTGATTTAGCATGGATTGGTTTGGACAGTAGCAAGCGTCCTAACCCTCAACAACCACATTTTGTAGTGCAAAGTAGCGCTGATTTTGCCCAACGCCATCTAGAATCCCAGGATTTAGAACCTGTTGGAAAGCTAATGTTGCAACGAGCAGCCGAATCTCTTTCCCTTCCCTGGCTGAATACTCCTGAATGGATGCAGGTACATCGTTGGCGTTATGCCTTTCCTAGCCGTCCTTGGCACGAAGCTTTTTTGTCTGCCGAAACTCCCTTACCTTTAGTTTGCTGTGGTGATTGGTGTGGCGGCAATCTTGCAGAAGGTGCGATGCTTTCTGGATTAGCGGCGGCAGATGAAATTAATCATCAGCTGGGTCATCTACCTTTAGACAATGTGAACTTTTTCAACGTTTTTGTCTGATCATTTCATCAGTCGCTAGACTGATTTTGCGCTCTCGTGAGTCGCTATTTGTCTGACTTACTAAAGCAATGTGCAACAAATAAGTTTTTTAGATGAAACAGTAAATCTCGCAGTAAAAATAAAATGTGATATAAATTACCAACAAAGCTTAACTTCATTAAAAACTTGTTCCTAATTCAAGATTTTTATTGCCGTTAATTTTGATCCCCTAGCCTTGATGCTGCGTTTTATGTAGATTTCTGCCTTTTTGGCAGAAATTTGAAATAATTAGGATTATAAATATAAAATGTCGCTAACCTACCAGCATATTGGATTGCTGTTTTAATAAGTCATGCTGTAAATCAGTATAAACTTTAACTAAAATAAGCAAAGCCAAATGTCTGATATTAAACCAAGATAAAAGGCTAGTTACAGGGGTTATTGCATCTATCAGTTGAATTACTTTTAACTGATTTTCATCTAAAAAATTTGTTTTCTCCACCAATCATTGACTGGAATTAAAAAAGGAGTTTAAAAATTATGAAAACGGTAGTTAATTTAACACAGCAAACAGTAGTAGGAGAGATTGAAAGCGTTTTGGATACATATCCATACCATCCATATCAAAAAGCCTTTGCGATTCCTGATTTACGCCAAGAGCTAATTGCTTTCGTCCTCACCCGTCTTCCCTCTTTTGACGGCGCTATCTCTGAGGGACATATTTCCCTAGCGGAGGCTGAACAAGGAAGCTTGGCCTATTACAAATTGCCTCGTAAACCCTTAGAGCAGCAACTCCACCTACAGAATTTGATTCACCAAGGCATTTGTTTAATCGTTCAAGAAAAGTCAGATTGGATTAACGATCATGTTTGTGAAACAGTTCAGCCAGCTTGTGAAGCCTCTCACTGGTTTGGTTAATAGTTCGCAGTGAATTTTTAATTTTTGAGCTAATCTAACGGTGTTTAGTCGTGAGGTTAGCTCAATATTTTTGTAAGTATCCTGCTTTTGAGGTGTAAACTTTGACAATTAGGTTCAAAGGACATTCCCAGGACATGAGAAAAATAACTGCTCTAATGTTGGTAAGTATTACCGTGACTGTCGGCGTGGGAGTATTAACGCCCAAAGTTACTAATGCCCAATTATTTTATCCACCAGCAAGCGATCGCCATTCATTAATGGTAATCGGTCAAGGAGTAGTGAAAGTGCCAGCAGATACAGCCGATATTGAACTGGTATTCAGTAGCGAAAGTAGCAATGGTGAGTCAGAAACGCAACCATCATCTCTACCGCAAACCCGCCGCATTTCCTCACCAACTCTATTCTTAAATTACAAAACAGTAGCAGAATCTTCACCAAGCAAAAAATCACTAACTAAAGCAACTCTCCAGCCTGTAGTTAATAGCCTAGTTGCCAAAGGAATTAATGTTGATAAAATTCAAGTACAAATTAACCCAAATTCCAGCGAAAATAACGCCAAAATATTGGTGAGGTTGGAAAAACCAACACGCGAGCGTGTCCAGGAAATTGTTGCTACAGCGAACAAAGCGACAAGCCAACTTGAAAATATTTCCGTCAAGAGTGTGGGCGTTGAGTACGCAGTAAATGACTGTCAGGCTTTGCAGAGTTCAGTTTATCAATCAGCGATGAAAGATGCTCAAAGTCGCGCTCAGGCTTTAGCAACTGCTATGAGTGTTAAACTTGATGTTCCTTCTGTAGCCGAACCATTTTACACATTATTTTATCCCTCATGTAGTTCTAAAACTGGAGTTCCTTTACCATCATTTGCTAGTTTTTTATTATCACCGACTTATAATCCAGATGCCCCAGCAGAAGTTGAGATGAAAAAGGATATTTTTGTGACATATACAACTAAATAAGCATTTATATTTAAGTGTGTCGCACTTTAATTTAATCAAGATGATAAGTGCGATCGCTTAACTATTTTCTTCTGAGCCGAATCAATAACTCCAATAATGAAAAAACTCCAGAAATGTTTGTGACAAATCTGGAGTCAGGAAAGATACGCATTTACCTATACCAAATTTTCACCGTGAGAGTATCCTACGTCATCAGGGTATACACTCAAATACAGTAAAGAATGTCTGAGGATTAACTGCTTTGTTTACACAAATTTTCTGTTTGAATAGGACTTACGCACAAGTTACGGAATAAGGAACCGCAGAGGCGCAGAGAAATGCGAGTTTGAAAGATGAGATTTTGCGTAACTCTTATTGAAGTAACGCAAAACAGCCCCAGTAAATCTGAGGCTGCTTTGCGAGAGTTGTTTGCTAGGAGGGGGGTACATCAACAATGATGCCCTATGTTAAATATAAATAATTCAGTATGCATCCCTATTCAGCTGTCTTTTGGCTGATCAGGATGATTTGAAAAATTGCGTAGGCGCAGCCTGTCGTAGACATCGCTTTTTCAAAAAGAAACTCCAGATGCACTTAAGGCATTCTGGAGTAGTAACAGGTTTCTAACATCAATCAATTTTTACATCTGCGATCGCCAGATGTCCTTGGGGTATATACTCAAATGTATTTATGTCTACTCATCCGCAAATAGAACAGCAAATTACCTTCTTTTACACCCATAATCTCAATGCCTCTACACAATTCTACGAGCAAATGCTGGGCTTGGAGCTATTAGTCTGTCAATAAATAATTGAGTGATACACGGACAGGGTAATATAGATACCCCAATACTTGTCGGTTAAGGGGAAAAGGGGAAGGTGGGGCCCCCTCTGGGGATAAGGGGTGGGGGAAAGGGGAAAGAAAAAACCTTTAACCTTTTCCCCAAACCCAATGTCGAGTTAAAAATGGTTAACCGAGCAGTATTAATAGATACCCTTCCAAATCCAGAAATAAGTGCTTGATTTAGCACTACCCAAAACAAACCATTAGATAGATGAATAATTAGTCAGCTGATGGTAGTTTCAGATGATGAAAAGTCAGTAATAACTCCATTGTAAAAAAGTAGCTATTATGATCGTTGTCCATCATCTTAACAACTCGCGATCGCAGCGCGTACTATGGCTGCTTGAAGAATTAGGGATCGATTATGAAATTAAGTTCTACGAACGCGACCAGAAGACGATGCTGGCACCGGCATCCCTGCGTGAAGTCCATCCCCTCGGCAAGTCACCAGTAATCACAGATGCAGAAAATACTGTTGCTGAGTCAGGCGCTATCATTGAATACATCGTCGAACGCTACGGTAATGGTCAGCTAATCCCACCATCTGTTACACCAGAGCGTCTGCGCTATACTTATTGGCTGCATTATGCCGAAGGCTCTGCAATGCCACCTCTGGTAATGAATCTCGTCTTTAACCGTTTTGGTGTAGGAGATAGCGTAAACGAAGGATTTATCGCACCCCAGATTAAGCTTCACTTTGACTATATAGAAGGTGAACTTCGTAAAAATACATGGTTTGTAGGCGAAGAATTCACCGCCGCCGATATCCAAATGAGCTTTCCTTTGGAAATAGTCGCTATGGAAGCCGAACTCATCTCAAGCCGACCGAAAATTAAGCAATTTATCGAGCGCATCCATGCGCGGCCTGCTTACAAACGCGCTCTTGAACGTGGAGGCAGATACGACTTTGCCAATAGCATTCAATAATTCTTGTACCCATTTCAGATAATTAGAAACTGGTTAATGTTGCATTTAGAACATCATCAATCGCATCTTCTTCTAACTCAGTAGAAGTTGCCAGGAGCTTTTGGAGTTATTTTCAGAAGTTAGATAAAAAACAGCCACCCCAATACTGCTCGGGTTTTGCATTTTTAACTCGGAATCGGGTTTGGGGAAAAGGTTAAAGGGTTTTTTCTTTCCCTTTTCCCTTTCCCCTTTTCCCCTTAACCGAGAAGTATTGACAGCCACCCCCAATTCCACAAATCCTGCTGAAGCAGCAACAGCTTTTACATTTATAGGCATTAACTAGCAGTTTCTGTAATCAGTGCCGTAGTTCCTTGAACGTCCGGTAGATTGGTAAAGATTATGGTATCATTGCACCAAAATGATACCGTAATTTTGTCTAGATATAGAATTCTATCGCTCTGCCAACGGTAGATTATTTCTGAAAGGAGTTTGCTGCAATGTCCACAACACCAACTACTCGACTAATTTTGGAGACTTTACTCCCCCATCTGAAAGTAGCAGCAGCTTAT
The DNA here is from genome assembly GCF_014698035.1 of Desmonostoc muscorum FACHB-395. GTDB lineage: Bacteria > Cyanobacteriota > Cyanobacteriia > Cyanobacteriales > Nostocaceae > Nostoc > Nostoc muscorum_A. The sequence goes on along the minus strand of NZ_JACJSF010000004.1, from coordinate 160,701 downwards.
GCCCATTTTCTTCAACCAAAAATTGCTGCACTTCCCGCCAAAGGAGAAGGAAACAACTTTTTTAGTGCTGCACTTACTGATGCGGATGTGGCTATTCAAAATCTAGTAGAAGTAGTATTACTGGGCACTTTTCCAGATATTCGCTTTTATGGAGAAGAGTATGCAAGTTCTAACAACACCAAGTATTTTCGTGCTACCGAACTCGGTTCAGAAGGTGATTACTTAGTCACACTCGACCCAATCGATGGTACAAAGTTTTACATGGATGGACATTCTAATTACCAAATTATTCTCAGTATTCTAAATTCAGATGACTTTGAAGCCGTAATCGCCATTTCTCCTGCCCAAAACATTTATTTTTATGCCCTTCGAGGTGAAGGTGCTTTTAAAGGGACTCTGGACATGAGCCTAGAAGCCTGTGCCCCATTACATATAACATCTGCCAAACCTGCTATTTTGTTAGGATGGGCAATGAATTCTATTGGACATTTACTAAAAGATCAATATCAAGTAATCGATATAGCGACTGATTACTCTAGTGATATTCAAATTCCTAATCTTAATGGTATTCTCAGTGGTGACTTGAGTGGAGCAGTGATCAAAGCGGGTAAATTTATTGATGTTGCTGCACTCGCTTTTATTGCGAGAGAGGCTGGTTGGATTGTAACGACTCTGGACGGTTCGACTTTACCGCCACTGCATACTTGCCAAAACTATAGCCTGCCTGGATTGATAGTAGCTGCCTCAAAATCTGTTCATCAAGATTTACTGAAAGCGATGCAAAACCTAGCTGTTTGAGGGTAAATAAGTAGTTAATTATTTGCTAACTATCCCTAAACAAAATGAAAATCTGTATTGTTGGCGCGGGTGCGATTGGTGGATATTTAGGGGCAAAACTGGCGCTAGCAGGTGAAGAAGTGACGCTGATTGCGCGTGGTTCTCATTTGGAGGCGATTCAAAAAAATGGTCTGAAGTTGCTTATGGCAGACGGTTCTAGCCAAATTGCTACTCCTTTTTTGGCAACTAGCGATATTCAAGAAGCGGGGCTACAGGATGTAGTAATTTTAACTGTGAAGGCTCACAGTGTGCCTGCGATCGCACCTCTTCTCCCTGCACTATACGATTCTCACACAATGGTGGTGACAGCCCAAAATGGCGTTCCTTGGTGGTACTTTCGTCAATATGGCGGTGAGTATGAAGGTACGCGGATTCAATCTGTTGATCCAGATGGGATTATTGAAGCTAGTATTGGTGCTGACCGCGCTATCGGTTGTGTTGTTTACCCGGCAACTGAGATAATTGAACCAGGTGTAATTAAGCATATTGAAGGCGATCGCTTTACTCTCGGTGAAATCGATGGTAGTAAAACAGAACGCATCCAATTATTGGCACAGACTTTAAAAAAGGCAGGATTCAAAGCACCAATCCGCAATCAAATTCGCACGGAAATTTGGATTAAGTTGTGGGGAAATGTAGCGTTTAATCCGATCAGTGCCCTGACTGGTGCGACTCTAGAGGATATTTGCCGCTATCCCCTCACCCGTGAACTAGCGCGGCAAATGATGACAGAAACTCAAGCGATCGCAGAAAATTTGGGTATAAAGTTTGGTATTAGTTTAGAACAGCGAATTAATGGGGCGGAAAATGTTGGTGCCCATAAAACCTCGATGTTACAAGATATTGAAGCCGGACGCGCTACGGAGATAGATGCTATTGTTGGCGCGGTGGCAGAATTGGGAAAACTTACTCAAATTCCCACGCCTTGTATTGATGCTATTTATGCCAGCGTTAAGTTGCTGGAAGCGACAAAAGTCAGAATTTTTCAACGTGGGTAGAAATATTTGGTTAAAAAATTCCTCTTTACTCTGTGTACTCTGCGTCTCTGTGGTTAAAAAAAGAATTTATTAACCGCAGAGGCACAGAGTACACAGAGAGAAGATTACGAGTCACATTGATAGTGCTAGTCCTATACTTATCAAGTTTATGAAGAGAAAGAAAGTATGGCTATTAACAATATTGGTTGTAGCATTAGTAGTCAGCATCATCGAACATAGTAATTCTCTAAAAGCTGCTTCACCTTTAGGGAAAGACACGCTGACGATGATTACTTCTCCAGATTATCCTCCTTATGAGTTTTATGATACTAAAGGAGGCGATGTCTACGACGGGCTACGCCTACGCCAAATCGTTGGCTTTGATATAGATATTGCCAAAACCCTTGCTGAAAAACTTGGGTTTAAACTTCAAATAATGGAATCCGATTTTAATGGATTAATCCCTGCACTCCAAGCGAATCGAGCTGATTTTGTCATGGCTGGGATGACTCCGACTCCAGAACGTCAAAAAAATATTGATTTTTCAATTATTTATTACGAAGCCAAAGATACAATTGTCGCTCCTAAAGGTAGCAACCTGAAGCAACCCCAAGACTTATCAGGAAAAAAGCTTGGGGTACAACTAGGAACCATACAAGAACAAAATGCTCAGAAAATTGCTAAAAAAGTCGCGGGTATTCAGCTAAAGCAACTCAACAAAGTGCCGGAAGTAGTTCAAGAAATCAAATCTAGGCGAATTGATGCCGCAATTGTTGAGGATACCGTCGCGAAAGGATTCGCCCAAGCTAACCCAGATTTAGAATTTAATACAATTCCCTCAGAGGAGGCAAGTGGATCGGCGATCGCTTTTCCCAAAGGTTCTTCTTTTGTAGAACCTTTTAACAAAGTCCTTCAAGAAATGAAGGATGATGGCACATTGAATAAACTTGTCGCCAAATGGTTTTCAGAGAACACCACCAATCCTGTATCCTCAACTCCTGCCAAAGGCGGATTAAATCTCGACTTCACCAGAATTCTTCCAGATATTCCCTTTATTCTGCGGGGAATCCCTTTAACTTTGTTGTTCACGCTATTATCTGTAACCTTGGGGTTAATCTGGGGAACAATTCTGTCTCTATTAAAAATTCTCGGTATCAAGCCGCTTACCTGGGTTGCTAATGCCTACACCTCTGTTTTTCGAGGTACACCTTTGTTATTACAGTTGGCATTAGTTTACTACGCAACACCTCAGCTTACAGGCTATGATATTTCCGCATTGGAGGCTGGAGTGTTAACTTTTACCCTGAATTCTGGCGCTTATATGTCAGAAACCATCAGAGGTGGGATTCAGGCGGTGGATAAAGGGCAAAGTGAAGCGGCGATGTCTATGGGTGTTCCCTATTGGTTGATGATGTGGGATGTGATTTTGCCCCAAGCATTGAAGAACATTCTCCCCGCATTGGTAAATGAAACTATCGGATTGCTCAAAGATTCCGCGCTGGTGTCAACGATTGGGGTGGTAGAAATATTACGCAGCGCCCAAATCGTTGGTGCAAATAAGTATATTTATTTTGAACCACTGCTATTTGCAGGGTTAATCTACTATGTTTTGGTAATGGGTATGACCTTGGGTGCATCCGCTTTAGAAAGGAGGTTACGGGAAAGTGAGTAATGTAGTAATTCGCACGGAATTCTTATGTAAATCCTTTGGCAAACTCGATGTACTCAAAGATATTTCCACTGAGTTTTACCAGGGGGAAGTGGTTGCTATATTAGGCCCTTCTGGTTCAGGTAAGTCTACCTTTCTGCGATGCATAAACTTGCTAGAACAACCCACTAGAGGAAGAATCTACTTTCATGATCAAGAAATTACCAATCCCAAGGCAAACATCGCTAAAGTACGTCAGCATTTGGTAATGGTATTTCAGCATTTTAATTTGTTTCCCCACATGAATGTGCTGCAAAATGTCACCTACGCACCCATAAAGGTGAAAGGAATAAACAAGCAAAAAGCAGAAGAACATGGCTTAGAATTGCTTGCTAAGGTAGGTTTAGAAGAAAAAGTGTCTGTGTACCCGTCCAAACTATCGGGGGGACAGAAACAGCGAGTTGCGATCGCGCGGGCATTAGCAATGGAACCAGAGATGATTTTGTTTGATGAACCCACCTCTGCATTAGATCCAGAAATGGTCAAAGATGTGTTGGAAGTGATGAAAGCTTTAGCGCTATCTGGTATGACAATGGCGATCGTTACCCATGAAATGGGCTTTGCAAAAGAAGTTGCTAATCGAATTATGTTCCTCGACCAGGGGATTTTAGCAGAAGATACTACTCCTGGCGAGTTTTTCCAAAATCCTCAGTGTGATCGCGCCAAGCAGTTCTTGGAAAAAATGCTTTAGAACAATTGAAATTCGCCGCTTTTCTTGTATTCTTGAAACTTTTCCAAAACAGGGCGATCGTTTGACGTTAACGCAGGTAAGTCTGCCAAATCGAAAAATTCCAGTGCTAGCGATTCTCCATCTAGGCAAGCAAGACTGCCTTCCCATTCAACAGATCGCAAAATCAAATTGAAGGTTTGGACGCGATCGCCGTTGGGATAAGTTACAGTTTCAAAGGCTGGATTGGAAGAAAACCCCACAGCTTCAAAATGCTTAACCGTTAAACCAGTTTCTTCAAAAACCTCTCGTGCTGAACATTCTTCGGCAGATTCACCTACTTCTGGATAGCCACCAGGTAGCCCCCAAAGTTTAAAATCACTTCGTTTTTGCAACAGAATGCGCCCCAAGTTATCCTCGATAATCACGTATACGCTAAATAACAGAAGTAAGCGATGGCCTACAACTTGTCGTAACTTGCCAAGATAAGAGTCTGACCAATTCGCCATAACGAGAAAGTTTGTAAAGAAACTCTAAAGGTAGCAAATAGCATCTAAATTTACTTCAGCGTTTGCACATCAGGATAGTTAAGAATCTTCGCATCCGAAGTTAGCAAAGGACATTTGCTATTATTAGCATACTGGGTATTAACCTGGCTCTAATATCATTTGACTTTAAGGTTAATACAAATAGGTAGCAGGGAGAAAGAATTAGAGACAAATCATTTGTATCAAGCATTTCGTGAAATGGTATAACTAGTGAGGGAGGAATTGAAGAGCAAGCTGCCAAAATTCAAAAAAATGTCTTCAGAACCAACCAATGAAGTACAGTAGTTAATATATGAATTTCTGTCTCTTTATCATTGATATTCAAAATGGATTTATCACTCCAAATACAAGCCATATTCCACAAAGAGTTAAATCTTTATTAGAGCAAAACATCTTTGAACACGTCATTTTCACAAGATTTATAAATACCCCTAATAGCCCTTATATCAAATATCTAAATTGGCACAATCTCACATCACCATTTGAGCAAAAAATTGTTAAGACAATTGAACCATTTGCTCAAGTAGTTTTTGATAAAACTATATATACTGCTTGTAATACAGAGACACTCAATTTTATAAATAAAAATAATATTCAAAAAGTATTTATTTGTGGTTTAGACACTGATTCTTGTGTTTTAAAAACTGCCATTGATTTTTTTGAGAACAATATCAATCCTTATATTTTAAAATATTACTCAGCATCAACAGGCGGTGATAAAATCCACCAAGCAGGTCTTTTAGTATTAAGCCAGATGATTGGGGTAAATAATATTGTAACTGAACCTTTAGACAGGCAAAATTTAAATAAATATTTACAGTTAGTATAAGAATTTTCTCTAATTTCTGAACATAATTTCAGATAAAACTTCTGACAAAACAGGCTGTTTATTGCTGTTAGTTTTTAGCTTTCAGAATAATAACTTTCACAGCTTCCCTGGTATGAAAGGGTAAACCCCGCAGAGTAATAGCCACATCTTAAGTTAAAACGACTTCTATCTTGTGAATTGTTCATATTCCGACTTTAGAGGCAGGATTTTTAGCATTCACTATCATTAATGTAATTATGTAACTTAAAGAAAATCTTAAGGTAGCAAATAGCGATCGCCTGAAAACAGGATAATGCAGTTGAACAGGTTTAATCCTTCCCATTCAATCTAGAACTATGGCATCTACACCTAAAATCCTCGCCTTTGCTGGCAGCACGCGGATTGATTCTTACAACAAAAAATTGGTAAAAATCGCGGCATCTGGCGCTAAGGCAGCAGGCGCAGAAGTGACTTATATAGACCTCCGTGATTTGCCCCTACCTCTGTTTGATGAAGACTTGGAAGCTCAAGAAGGACTACCTGCCAACGCCCGCACTTTTAAAGATTTGATGATTTCTCATCAAGGATTCCTGATTGCTTCGCCGGAATATAACAGTTCACTCACAGCAGTTTTGAAGAACGCCATTGATTGGGCATCTCGTCCAGCCCCAAATGAAGCACCATTGGCTGCTTTTGCAGGTAAGGTTGCTGCCATTATGAGTGCTTCCCCAGGCGCTCTCGGTGGTCTGCGCGGGTTGGTTCACCTGCGGTCTATCTTGGGAAATATCAAAGTTTTGGTACTACCCGATCAAATAGCAGTATCCAAAGCTTACGAAGCCTTTAATGGTGATGGCACGCTAAAAGATCCTAAACAGCAAGAATCTATTGAGCAGTTAGGCGCTGGCTTAACAAAGATATTGCTAAAGCTCAACTAAACTCTTCAATTTGACAGTAAATACCGAATACCTATCATTAAGACAAAAATGCCATACAGCTTTTTCATCAACTCGCTGCTAATAAATGGCTGATTTGCAAACAATGCCCCGAAGAAGTTACCCACGATTAAACCAACTGCAATAATCAGAGCATATTTGATATTAAGATTACCATTGCGCTGGTAAACCAAGGCTGCTAAAATCCCGATTGGCAAAATTTGAGCAGCCACAGATGTTCCTGTAGCTAACTTCTGATCTAAACCAATTACTAACACCATTGCCGGAATCATAATTGCGCCGCCACCGATACCAAACATTCCGCCAGCAATACCAGAAACTAAACCGATTAACAACAGTTGGATAAAGATATTAGACATAAAAGTGGTCGCTAGTTTGGAAATTATAAATTAATTTTCTGGGAAAACATTGATTTTGGTAGCATTCCATGTACACCTTTTTGGGGACTGTTCACAACTTGAGTAATGTGAAAATTCACAGCTAAACTACATAAAACATAAGCATCTTCCGGCGACAAATTTGTAAAGCGTTCCAGAAAATCGATCATATTCTTTAAAGCCAGTTCTAAAGCTTCATCTAATGTTTGAGCAAAGCCCATTGTAATGATATGAGTTGGAGTTTCGGCAATTGGTGTTGTGAGTTGTAAATCCTTACGAAGTTTGAGGGTAATTCTACCATTCATGGAAGTTTCAATGGCGGTGACATTTACTTCGCCATCTCCCTGTGCAGAATGCCCATCACCAATAGAAAATAATGCACCTGGTACGAAAATCGGCAAAAATAAACGAGAACCAGCTTGTAATTCTCGGTTGTCGATATTACCACCGTAAGAACCTGGTGGGACAGAAGTTCGAGAGATTTCTGGGGTAGCGACACCAAGAATTCCAAAAAACGGTTTGAGGGGAATTTTTATGCCAGTACCCGCCGGAAATTCAGCGATATTGTTGACTAAATCTAGAGGAATGAATCTCAACGCAGGTTGAGGAAACTGATGTGGTAAAGCTCCCCAACCTGGACGAATGGCATTGAAGCCAACGGGTACACTAGGTGCGATCGCATCTAATTGTACTTCTAAAACATCCCCTGGCTCGGCATCACGCACATAAATCGGCCCTGTGAGTAAATGCGGCCCCCCAGCAATCTTGCGTTCTGGTAAAAGATTTTGGCAGATATCGAGAAATTCTGGTGTGATAAATTCAGGTGGTGCTTTGTCGTAAACGTAGTAACCAGTATAAGTTTCCACATCAACCGTATCACCAGAACCAATAGTGAGTGCTGGTTCTAGCAGATGGGAGAAACCACCCAGATGCACGGTTTCCTTAGTAGCTTTTAAAATGTAATGACTCATCGCTATTTTGTTTTTAGTTGCGTGGGCGTGTTAGGCGAACTGGTGTACAATTTGTAGCGGCATAGGAATATTCCCCACTGGGTATTACGTCGAAAAAAACCGCTATAGTAGTCAGCATTATTGCTTAAAATCACCGAAAGAAAATAGAATTAGTCTGTCTCCCCTGCTTGCTGAAGCGCAACAGCGATGACTGTTTCACTAAGTCGAATTCCTCTGTTTAACATACGCTCAATAGCTTGCCGCATTAACATAGGATATCCTTCCTTTTTGGCACGCAACAAAATGCCAATAGAACCTGTGAGCGTCAGACCACTCAATCTAGCAATCCGTCTGCCAACAGTCTCATCAATGCACACAGTTTTAATACTTTCATTTAAAGCTAATTGAATTACAGATGCTTCACCTAAATCCAACGAGTTGAGTAAAAGAGGTGAAATATTGAGTGGAGTTTGCCACTTTTGTAGCCAGGTTGCTGCCTCAAATTCTGTGACTGCAAACCCGCTTGCACCTCCAGCAAGTAATTCCTGACAAACTTCAAAAGGAACTAGTACTTGAGTATATAGCTGCAATACATCTAAATCACCAAAAGCCGCTACTAGACTAATTAGAGGAGCAGTATTGATAACGATTATCTCAGTGTTAGGCATTCTCTAGATCGGCAAGAAGTTCATCTTCTGTTAAATCAATCATAGCTACTCCATAATGATGCAAATTAAGCAAAAAAGAAACTCGATCTGTATTTACTAGTGCAGCTGCCATACCAGAAGATAGGCGTTTCATTTCAAATAGTTTTACTGCCATAGCCCATTTAGCCTCTTCTTCAAATTGTTCCCGTGTCTGTTGTAAGGCATCTGGAAGTGTCTCTGGGTAGTTGATTTTGATTTGTAATGACATAAGCAAAATTATTCTTTTGTAAGATAACTTTTCCCTTACTCTACATTGTTAAGTAGTGAATCACCATACTCTGGATCGTGAAATAGCTTACCATCTGCTAAGGTGTAGATAGCCTGTAAGCCACCACCGCCTCAAATATGCAGCTTTTAGAGATTGTCTCGTTCTCAGTTGAAGACTGGGAATTATTTTCCAACTTCTATCAAGCATCAGATGAAAGGATGCCTACTAGTACTCGTACCAAATCTTCTAAACCTTCAGGAACACGATAAAGTTTAATATCTTCTGTAATTAGCTTTTGTTGTCTATCGAGTGTACCAAACTTCCAGTCATCTCCATTAGTAACTGCACCAAATAAAATTGATGATTTATCATCTAGAGTCTGATCCAGAGCTATTAATTCTACTGCTAACTGTGTAAACCCTCTTCTAATATCTGATTGTTTTGCTTCAATCACCAATAAAGAGTTAGATTTATGTAAATAATAATCCAAAGTACCTTTGAGCTTTTCATTTACATTAATTGGATACTCACTATATAGTTGAGCTTTTGTTTGATCGCAGATTTCAGCAATTATAGGAGCAATCATAAATTCTCTGATTGATATCTCAGCCGTCGGGTTAAAAAGCTTTATATTGCGCTGTAAGTAATTTTGTAAAAATTCTAAATAGCTAACTTCAGCAAAATATATTGGTAATTTTAGCTCTGTGCGTTCGTAACTGTACTCAAACTCAGCTACTACATCTATTGTTGGATTAGGTAACAAAAAGTATTGACTAAAAGTGTAACTTTGATCGGGTTTCAAAATTCTATATTTACTCATAATTTTATCGAGAAGGAACTATGCAGGAAATATTACGAATTACAATTAGAAATTAAGAATTGCTCTGATGATCTCAACAATTTGCTAAACTCCAACTTTGGGGATAGTGAATAAAAACAATTTGAGCAGGGAATTTGGAGGGGTTGCAGAGTGGCTGATGATGAACGCATAGTCAATGCACAACAGATAAATCCAAAAGACTTTTCATGGAAACTATGGCCTGTTCTGCCACTCTACCCTTATGGCAGGCGGCAGACAATCCGTAAAGAAGTGGTCAAGGACACAATCTGGAATTTTGACCAGATTCAGGGCATTTTCTACGTTGTTGTGCCGATTCGCATGACTGTAGTTAAACTCAAAGCTGGGGGTCTTCTCATCTATGCGCCTGTTGCACCAACCCCAGAGTGCATCAGGCTTGTGAATGAGTTGGTGACGGAACACGGTAATGTTAAGTACATTATTCTGCCGACTATCTCCGGTATAGAACACAAAGTCTTTGTCGGCCCCTTCGCCAGATATTTTCCGACTGCACAGGTGTTTGTGGCTCCCCATCAGTGGAGTTTCCCGCTAAATCTGCCCCTTAGCTGGCTTGGCTTACCCCCAAAACGGACTCAGGTACTTCCAGAAGATAGTAGCAAAACACCCTTTGCTGACGAGTTTGATTATGCAATGCTGGGCCCCATCGACCTTGGCCCTGGTCGATTTGCGGAAGTTGCTTTTTTCCACAAGCGATCGCATACTCTTTTAGTAACCGATTCTGTACTCTCTATCCCAGACGATCCACCTGCAATCGTTTTATTAGATCCATATCCCCTACTATTCCATGCCAAGGATCGTGCTTCTGATATTGTTGCAGACATTCAGGTAAATCGCCGTAAGGGTTGGCAGCGCATCTGTCTGTTTGCTTTGTACTTTCAACCAAGCGCCCTAAATATACCCCAATGGAATCAGGTGTTGCAAGATGCCTTGAAAGCCCCAGAACGCTCAAGGAAAGCTTATTTTGGATTGTACCCCTTTCAATGGCATCCAGATTGGCTGCGATCGTTTGATGCCCTACGAGGTAATGGGCGGTTGTTTGTTGCACCAATTTTACAGACGTTGATTCTCAACCGCGCACCGAAGGAAACCATTGACTGGGCTGATAAAGTTGCTAGTTGGGACTTCGAGTGGATTATTCCCTGCCACTTTGATGCACCGATAAAAGCCCAAGCCTATCAGTTTCGTCAAGCTTTCTCTTTTTTGGAAAAGCAGCCTGCTGTTAGTGGGGGTTTATTCAGCAGTAGCAGCTATCCTTTACCAGAGGAGGATTTTAAACTACTTAAAGAAATCGGTACAGGTTTAAATAAGTTGGGCATTGTGCCAGCACCAAAGGAGAAGGTGTAGGATAATTTTTTGTAACTGCTGTGCTAGAGAATCAGAAATTGCTATGACTGCAAAACTATAGCGGTTCGATTTTTGATTTCTAAATTAAACTTTGGCACTCAATTAGCTTGCAAATTCCTACCAGAGAACTAAGACTAATTCTTTCTATTGACTGTGGTCAAGTTCATAGATTAGTTGGTTAACTTGAGAATAGCAACTATTAAAGATGAAAAAAGATGAATAAGACATTACTAACGATTTTGATGCTTGCACTGTTACTCTTATTCATCATTTCTCCCTTTGCTGCCCTTGCTAGTTTGATGCTGGTAGTGTTAGTTTCGGCATTTTTCTCTTTACTTGGAAACTTATTTCAAGCAATAATTGCTGGTGACACAAACCCAAAAGGGTCATAAGGGACTTCCAAATAAAAAAATATCCCATCGCTTTAAGGGCAGGGAGCAGGGGGAGGAAAAATTGTAGTGATTTTGTAAAATTTAGGTTGACATCCTCACCACCGTGAACGCACGATGATTCTGGAGTAATGAGTAATGAGTAATAAGTAATAAGTAATGAGTAAATACCCATTTTTCATCCACTCATTACTCATTACTCCTTACTCATTACTTTAAAACCGTGATGGAAGCACGGGGTTTTAAACCCATTTTTCTGATAATTTACTTAGCGGTGTTGGTAAACCGTCAATGCTGACAAGATTTTTCTTCTGTTGATATTCTCGAACTCCTTCTTCACCTTTTTTACTAGCCCAGTTTACTAAAGTCTGGCGCTGACCTCGATATTCATAAAGTGGTACGCCAAAACCACAAGAAGTCTGTATTTTTTCAATATCAGCGACGATAATTTGGCGAGTTCCAGGCATTGGTAAAAACAGAGAGTACAGAGAGTCCCACTCTGGAGAACCCGGTAAAATCGTGTTTCCTTGACCGTAAAGACGCAGGATACATGCAGGTTCTTCAAAGGCGCAAAACATGAAGGTTATCCGCCCATTTTCTTGCAAATGGGCTGAGGTTTCGTTACCACTGCCTGTAAGGTCTACGTAACCTACTTGTTTGGGAGAGAGAACGCGAAAGCATCCTAAACCTTTAGGAGATAGATTAACATGACCCGTAGGACTCAAGGGTGCAGAGCCAACAAAGAAAAGGTGTTGGGCTGCAATAAAGTCTTGCAGTTCGTCTGTAATACAGTCAAAAAGTTTAGACATAGACTGTCTGATTTATATTCACATACAAATTTCTCATCTTCTCAGCCTATGCCTTAGCTAAATATCTAGCAAGGCCCAATTGCCGATGTCTGAGCAAATGGGAGTTTCGAGTTAGGAAAAGTATTAAGTAAGTGGGCGTAAATAATTGTCTTTGGGATAAGGAAATAGGCAATAGGCTAAGGGTTTTAGCCTAGTTCCTTTTTATTTACATAGTTTGATTTTATTGTGCCAACTTACTTACTGTCTCATATACCGACTAGCCATTTGGATAGCATCAGCGATATCTACATCACCATCGCCGTCAGCATCCAAGAAGGAATTCAGTACAGGATTACCGCCAGCTTGGGGATTTTGAGCATTTGCACCTGATTGCAGAAAATTCAGGACTAAAGGTACTGCTAAAGGTAGCAATTGTTGAACTACACCAGCATCCAATCCAGTGCGCTGGGAAGCAATCTGAGCTACCTGTTGTTGAATCTGAGGAGAAAACAGCGAATTGACGGCTTGGGGATTAGGCGAAGTCCCAGCATATTGATTCACTAAACTTTGTGCGGCTTCATTACCATCTGTGGCTTGCTTGTCTTGTAAAGCGGAACGCACTTGACCACCGACAATTGACAAGACTGATTGAATGGTAGAAGGATCTGCACCAGTACTTTGGCTCAATTGCTGTACAGTGTTAATAATTCCTCCCAGTTGCCCTAAGCTTCCCTGTTGATTGGGATTAGCAACTGCACCAAGAATTTGATCGAAAAGTCCCATAAATTTATTTCTCCCTTTGTTCTCAAAAAGCTTGCCAAAACTGGCTTGAAGTGTTTGTGTAGGCAAACTTTCGTCAGTCCACTAAAAAGATTTAAACACGCAACCTTATACTTGCTGTTGATTATTATGAAAAAATTAACTTTGAAAAGCTACTAACTTAAGGATGAGAAATTGGTAAAGTTATACCTGCGGTGGGCAGAGCGATCGCAAACTCTGTACCTTTATCTAACTCAGATTGGCAGGTAATCTTACCTTGATGTTTTTCTACCACAATTTGATATGCGATCGCTAGCCCTAAACCAGTACCAATGCCTCGTGGCTTGGTGGTAAAAAATGTTTCAAATATCTTTTTCTGATTTTCTGGTGAAATACCAGGGCCGTTGTCGGCAATTCGCACTATTACCAAATCATTCTCCCAGCATTCTGTAATAATAGTGATTTCAGGGACAAATTCGGGATTTTCATCTGATTTTTGCTCTAAAGCATCAAGTGCATTGCTGAGAAGATTCATAAATACTTGATAAAGTAAACCTGTATAACCTGGAACCTCTGGAATCTCTCCATAGCTACGAACAAGGTTAATGCCATTTTTCAGGCGATTATTCAGAATCAATAATGTACTATCTAGACAAGCGTGTAGGTCGACTAACTGTGCTTCTCCATCGTCTAAACGAGAGAAATCTTTCAAACTTCGGACAATTTCTCGCGTGCGTTCAGCGCCAACTTTCATTGAATTAAAGAGTTTTGGCAAATCGACTTCTAGAAACTCCAAATCAATTTCTTCTGCTAGAGTTTGCACGGCAGTGGAAGGCTGAGGAACTTCGGCTTTATATACTTGCAGTAATGCTAATAAATCGTCAGTATAGTTTTTTGCATGTACGAGGTTGCCAGAAATGAAATTTACAGGATTATTAATTTCGTGGGCAACACCAGCCAGCATTCTTCCCAAACTAGACATTTTTTCACTTTGAATTAGTCGTACTTGGGACTCAGCTTGTTGTTCTTCTAAAAGGTGCTTCACCTGTCGAATTAGCTGGTTAAGGGAATTAGTTAAAGCTCCAACTTCATCTTGGGTAATTACGGGCGCTTGCAAGTCAAAATTGGCTTCTTGGCTAACTTTTTGGGCGATATCTGTCACCGCTTTAATCGGATAAGCAATGATTGTACTGGTGTAGAAAGCTAGGATAGCAGCGATCGCTATTGACAGCAGCATACTACCAAGAATAATCTGAGCTTGGATGAGTGTAGCCTGATTCTGGGCTAGATGAGCTTCCTGTTGGCGTTTTTGAAGTGTTTTGGCAAAATCAGTTAACTCATGGGCAAATTGGTAAAACTTTAGAACATCCTGACTTTGGCTGAATTTCGAGATTAATTGCTGTACTTTTATAGCTCCCTCTGGCTGTGAAGTTAATGGCAAAATTTGCCGAATCAGCGACCTGAGTTGTTCAAAATATTTGGCTATTGTGCTGTTATGCTTTGTAAGCAGAGCTTGTAAATCCTCTTGGGAACTGTTTTGACTAAATTCTTGTGCCTGAGAAATCAGCGTTTCTGCATCCGCTAAATCGGTTTTGAAATGAGAAATTCCCCTTTGCAACGCTTGTGGCTGCTGTAAAAAAGGCACTATTTCTTTTTGGTGGATCTGTATTTCTAACAGTTCGCCTTGCAAAATACTTAACAAGCTTCCTTCTTCGTCTACCAATATAATCTGTTGTCTGGCTTGTTGAAAGTAGCGATCGCCTATTACCAACCCTGCTGTCGTTCCTAAAACTGCAACTCCCAAAGCCAAACCGTATCCATAAAAAATTTTTTGCCGAATACTAAGGCGATGGAATCTCTGTTGAACCCAGTTAAAGTATTTTAATTTAGGTATCGCAGTCATGGTATTACTCGTTGTTGAATTTTTTAATACGTGGTTTTTCATCAAAAACAAGAAATCCAGCCGCAAGTGAGAACACATTTAATACAAAATTCGCTCTTAGTTTATCAAAAGGGGTTTTTTCTACCCTGGTCAAAAATACTGAAACTATGAAGATTATAAGTATCTGCCTACTGAAGGGAGAGCCGGGGGAGTGTGGGAGGTGTGGGGAGTGTGGGGAGGTGCGACTCGTTTGCGGGGTCAGATTTCTTCCCCATCCTCCCACACCTCCCACACCTCCCATACCTCCCACACCTCCCATACCTCCCACACCTCCCACACCTCCCACACTCCTTAATTTCTCACTAGTGAGAAATCCAGGCGAAACTATTAAGATCAGAAGCATCTACCTACTGAAATACCCACTAATCTTTCCCAGCCATGCCTCTGTCGCGCATAGTAACGCTAATTGTTGGTCTGATAGTCATTTTGGGGCTAGCCCTATGGCTAATTGATTCCCTATCACGCCTCTATTGGCAATTATCCTATTCGCCGTTGCTTGGCAATTTGCTGCTGTTGCTGCTGATTGTCCTCATAGGAGCCTTGGTTGCGGCTTTTGTCTATTATGTATTGGTAATTCAATCTGGGGAAAAGCGATCGCGCCGCAACCCCAAGCGAGTAACTGCGGCGCAAATTCCTGCTGCTAAATCTGACGCTGCTTCTACAACTCTCCAAGCTGTGCGCCAACAGGTAGCGCAAATTCAAGATGAAGTCACACGTCAGGCTTTATTAAGTCGATCGCGGGAGATTGAAGCGAACTTAGCACGGGGTGAAATTCAAGTAGTGGTATTTGGTACGGGGAGTGCTGGCAAAACTTCCCTAGTTAATGCGATTATGGGACGCATGGTAGGTCAAGTGGATGCACCGATGGGTACAACCCAGGTTGGAGAAACCTATTGTCTGCGGTTGAAGGGATTAGAACGCAAGATTTTAATTACAGATACGCCAGGGATTTTAGAAGCGGGTGTGGCGGGAACAGAACGCGAACAAATGGCGCGAGAACTGGCAACAGAAGCAGATTTACTGTTATTTGTGGTGGATAATGACTTACGACGCTCAGAATATGAGCCGTTGCGGGGATTAGCAGAAATTGGGAAGCGATCGCTCCTAGTTCTCAACAAAACCGATTTATATACAGATGAAGATAAAGAATCCATCCTCGCTAGGTTGCGTCAACGGGTACGGGGATTTATTGCTACTAATGATGTGGTGGCGATCGCAGCTAATCCCCAATCTGCACAACTAGAAACTGGCGAAACCTACCAGCCGGAACCCGATATTGTCCCTTTACTGCGACGCACGGCTGCTGTTTTACGCGCCGAAGGTGAAGATTTGGTGGCGGATAACATTCTTTTGCAATCTCTGCGATTGGGAGACGAGGCGCGAAAACTCATCGATGGTCAGCGTCGCCGTCAAGCTGACAAAATCGTAGAACGGTTTCAATGGATTGGTGCTGGTGTGGTGTCAGTCACACCAATACCAGTAGTAGATTTATTAGCAACAGCAGCTGTTAATGCTCAAATGGTTGTAGAAATTGGCAGAGTCTACGGCTGTGAATTAAATATGGAACGGGGACGAGAGTTAGCTCTTTCTTTAGCGAAAACTATTGCTAGTTTGGGCATTGTCAAGGGAGCAATTCAATTATTATCTACAGCGTTGCAACTCAATGTTGCTACCTTTCTTATTGGTCGGGCGATTCAAGGTGTGACAGCAGCTTATTTAACGCGAATTGCTGGTAAAAGTTTTATTGAATATTTTCGTCACGATCAAGATTGGGGTGATGGTGGAATGACGGAAGTTGTGCAGAAACAGTTTCAAATTAATCGCCGAGATGAATTTATTAAAGCTTTTATTCAAGAAGCGATCGCACGGGTAGTGAAGCCGTTACAAGATAAATCTGAAGTAGTTGAACATGATGAAGAAATCAATAGTTAAACAATTCAAAATTCAAAAACAAATGCGCTTCCTGTTATCAGAAAAATGGGTTTTAAACCCTGTGTTTCCAGCACGGCTTTAAAGTAATGAGTAAGGAGTAATGAGTAATGAGTGGATGAAAAATAGGTATTTACTCATTATTTATTACTTATTACTCATTCCTCCAGAATCACCGTGCGTTCACGGCGGTGAGGATGTCAATAGGTGTGCAAAAGTCAAGGTAAAAGAATAATCGATCAAACAGCAACTCTTTAAAACGGATATTTAAAGTGTATTAGGGCTTTTTTTTTGCTGTTGTGATTTAGCCAAAAGATGGTACAGCACATAACGCATTATCAAATTTTTTATTTTTCCTAAGTTGTTTAGGTAAGATTCTTTTTCACAAATAATTGAGAAAAGTTAAGTAAAACTTATAGAATATAATATATTTATCTGAATAAATTATATATCGTGTTAACTGTCTTAAGTGTCTTAACTGTTCTTGCATTCTTATTAAAAGTCTGAGACGTTAAGAAAGATAAAGTGTGGTGTTATGCATTCCAATCAATTTGGAGAGCTTAAACAATGACAACCACAACAACTAGCAAACTAAAGTCTACTTACAAGTCGCAGCAAGCATCTGGAACGTTTAAGCAAGTCTTTGTTAGTTCCGCTTGCTGCAATTAGGTATGAAAAGTTTTGTCCTATAAATATCTGCTCAAAAAATAAATTCTAATGATTTTTGGTAGTCCATACCCTGACATTCCTATCCCTAAACAGCCACTGACAGAATTTGTATTGCAACGAGCAATAGAGCTAGCGGATAAACCAGCCCTCATTGAAGGCATAACTAACAGCATAATAACATATAAACAACTAGCGGAGTCAATCCGTAAAGTGGCTTTTGGTTTGGCGGCGCGTGGCTTTTCCAAGGGTGATGTTTTAGGTATTTACAGCCCAAATATTCCTGAATATGCGATCGCTTTTCATGCTGTGGTAACTTTAGGTGGGATCGTCACTACAGTAAATCCATCATATACGGCAGAAGAACTGGCATATCAACTCAATGATGCTAGTGCAAAATATCTCATCACCATCCCAGACCTTGTAGCACAAGCACTAGAAGCCGTTGATCGCTCAAAAGTAGAGGAAGTATTTGTATTTGGTGAAGCAGATGGAGCCATCTCATTTTCTATACTTTTAGAAGGTGAAGAAGAGATACCAAAAGTACAAATCAATCCACAAGAAGATTTAGTAGCCTTGCTGTACTCTAGTGGCACTACTGGTATGCCTAAAGGTGTAATGCACACCCACCATACATTTGTGGCCAACTTTCACCAATTCCAAAACTGCGAATCAGTCAGTGAGGCTGATGCAATTATTGGAGTATTACCTTTTTTTCACGCCTACGGCCTGGTGATGCTGAATTACAGCTTGGCTTGCGGTGCTACTGTTGTGACGATGCCGCGCTTTGATTTAGAAGCCTTTCTGAGCCTGATTGAAAAGCACAAAATTACCCGTATCCACATCGTTCCGCCAATTTTGCTGGCATTAGCAAAGCAGCCACTAGTAGATAAATACGATCTTTCAAGTTTGCGCGTGCTGACTTCTGGAGCCGCACCACTCAGCCATCAATTGATCGAAGAGTGCGAACAGCGTCTTGCTAATTGCGTTGTCAAGCAAGCATACGGAACGACAGAAACCTTTGTGACTACTTACACTCCAGATGAACGTCACAAAATCAAGCTTGGTTCAGTCGGTCAATGTCTCCCTCATGTGGAATGTCAAATTATAGATGTCGATACCCAACAACCATTAGGTGTTAATCAACCAGGAGAATTGTGGGTACGCGGGCCGCAGATCATGAAAGGCTATTTGAATAATCCAGAAGCAACTGCCAACGCAATTGATCGAGATAGTTGGTATCACACCGGCGATATTGTCTATATTGACGAAGATGGCTACTTTTACATAGTCGATCGCATCAAAGAATTGATTAAGTGTAATGGCTACTCCATAGCACCAGCCGAACTCGAAGCAGTCTTGTTGAGCCATCCTGCTGTTGCTGATGCTTGTGTAGTCAAGAGTCCTCATCCCAGTAGTGGGGAAGTTCCTAAAGCTTTTGTTGTGCTTAAAGATTCAGCTACCCCAGAGCAAATTATGGAGTTTGTCGCTGGACAAGTTGCACCACATAAAACGATCCGCAGACTTGAATTTGTGGACAAAATTCCCAAATCAGCTTCTGGCAAAATTTTGCGCCGCGTATTGGCACAACAAGAACTAAGAAATATCAAAGAAGCATCCTCTGACGAGCAGCCATTGCAGCAACGATTAGAATTTCTAGAACAGTTAGATGATGGTTCTTTAGGTCAACGTCAAGAACTATTAATTGCTTACATTCGAGAGCAATTTATCAAAGTTTTAGGCATCAATACATCTCAAAATCTGGATATAGAGAAGCCTTTGCATGAACTGAGGCTTGATTCTCTCATGAATATCGATTTGAAGAATCGTATTGATACTGAATTAGGGGTAGACATACCCATAGAAATGTTTCTGGGTAACTCCAATATCAACCAATTGGTAAATTTATTGCTTCAGCAACTAACAGCGAAAAACACAAGTTTTGCCAATAATTTATCGTCTGAGTTAGCAACAGATTTAAATTCAGAAGTGGTTTTAGACTCTACAATCTTTCCTAAATATCCATCTGAGTCATTTGTAACTGAACCTGCTGCTATTTTATTAACTGGAGCTACGGGATTTCTAGGAGCTTTTTTACTGCAAGAGTTACTGTTAAAAACCCAAGCAGATATTTATTGCTTGGTACGTTCTATTGATGCTGAATCAGGAAAGATAAGGCTTCAAAATAACTTAGAATCATACGGGATTTGGCATGATGATTTTGCTGATAGAATTATTCCTGTATTGGGTGATTTATCTCAACCACTGTTAGGTTTTTCATCACAAGATTTTCAAAAAATGAGCAGCATCATCGATGTAATTTATCACAATGCTGCTTGGATTAATTATGTTTATCCCTATTCAGCATTAAAGCCTACCAATGTTTTGGGAACTCAGGAAATATTGAGATTAGCGAGTTGTATAAAAACCAAATCGGTACATTACATTTCTACGATAGCGGTTTTTGAGTCATCAGCTTATGCAGGAAAAGTCGTAACTGAATCCGATCAACTCGCTCATAGTGAGGGAATGAGACTGGCTTATTCTCAGAGTAAATGGGTGGCAGAAAAGTTAGTGATGTTAGCGAGTGACAGAGGAATTCCAGTTGCGATTTATAGACCACCATTTATTTCTGGTCATAGTCAAACAGGCGCTTGGTATAAAGATGATGTAATTTGCCGCACTATCAAAGGCTGTATACAAATGGGAAGCATGACAGACATTACTGACACCTTGGATTTAGCTCCTGTGGATTACCTCAGCCAAAGTATTGTGTATTTATCAAAGCAACAAGATTCTCTTGGTAAAGCTTTTCACTTAAATAATCCTAAACCTATTTCTTGGAAAGAATTAACTGATTTTATCTGCTCTCGTGGCTATCAGATTGAGCATATTGCTTATAAAGATTGGCAAATAAAACTAAATAATTCTGTTCGATCTCAGGAAAATCCTTTGTATCATCTGTTGCCTTTTTATCACAAGCAGTATCAGCAATCAACTGAGCCAAAAATTAGTTGTTTAGCAACACAAGATGCTCTTGCAGGAAGTTCAATTATGTGTCCTCCAGTGAATACTCAATTACTCAATACTTATTTTTCCTATTTTCTTCTTAGTGGTTGGCTTGGCGTGTCGCCACCCTCTAATAAATTGGCTTGACTGTTATCAATCAAGCAATTTTAAATAGGATTTAAAAATCAAACCGGATTCCTATATAAGGCTTTTATGTTTCAAACAGAATTACAACATCCCATCGATAAAAATGAAATGCAGACAACACAAACATTAAAGCAAATGATCGCTGGTGCTTGGATTACGCAAGGTATTTATGTAGTTGCTCAACTTGGTATTGCAGATTTACTCAAGGATGGTTCTAAAAGTTACGATGAATTAGCAACAACAACTGGTGTAGATGCCCGATCGCTCTATCGACTACTACGCGCCCTTGCCAGTGTTGGTATATTTGCTGAAGGTAATTCAGGCTACTTTGAGTTGACACCTGTTGCCGAAGGTTTGCAAAGCGATCGCACCGATTCCCTACGTGGTTATGCGATCAAGTCTGGCCAAGCCTGGGAATGGCAACCTTGGGGACATCTACTTGAAAGTATCAAAACCGGAAAACCTGTATTCAAAAATATCTTCGGGATGGAGAGATTTGATTACCTAGCTACTGACCCTTCTGCTTCTAAAATATACACTCAAGCTATAAGTAGTATTTCTGGCGAACAAGATGCAGCGATCGCAGCTGGTTACGACTTCTCATCCATCCACAACTTAGTTGAGGTTGGAGGTGGAAATGGTACTTTGATGGCCTCGATTCTCAAAGCGAATTTGACAATGCAGGGGATTTTATTTGATTTACCCCATGTAGTTGCAGATGCCAAACCTGTGATTGAAGACCTGGAACTACAAGATCGTTGTCAACTAGTCGGTGGGAACTTCTTTGAATCAGTACCCATAGGTGGAGATGCTTACTTGCTACGGTATATTGTTCACGATTGGGATGATGAAAGAGCGATCGCCATCCTGAAAAATTGCTACCAAGTGATGCAGCCTAACGGCAGATTGCTGCTAGTCGAAATGGTTATACCTCAAGGCAACGAACCATTCTTTGGCAAACTCCTCGACTTGCAGATGCTCGTGAATTATGGCGGCCGTGAACGGACTGAAACTGAGTATCAAGTTCTACTAGAAACAGCAGGTTTCTCATTGACAAAAATTTATCCAGTAGCGCCTCCAATCAGCATAATTGAAGCTATTCGCTTATAAAAAGGAACAGGAAAAATAAGTCTCCATTTTCACTACAAAGAGGCTTGTAAATCATTTTTTGACACAACACTCATAGTTTTAAGATAAATACCATGAAGCAAAATTTGATTGAAACTTTACTAGACATTTCCGAACAGGAAAAAGAGCGGCTTTTAGAAGCCATCCAAATTGATGCTATTACTGAAAGTCCATATCTAGAAAAGGAATCAACAGAATCACAAGAGTACAGACAATTTTTCCAATCAATCTTCCAAGAGATACTTCATTTTGAAGGCAACGAGCAGCAATTACTTTTTGAAATAGCAAGATATGTGCGTCATAAGTATTTGGAAAATAAAGGAAATTTAAGAGGTGTGATCGAGATTACTAATGCTTGCGAAAGGAGTTGTAATTATTGTCCAATGAGAATTGAAAATGAAGAATTAGGAGATCGTTACAATTTTTCTAGCGAAAAAATATTAGAAACCGCCATAGAAATCAAAGAAGCGAAAATTCCCATTGTATTCATTCAAGCAGGTGAAATTAAAGCAACGACTAAAACCGTATCTAGAGTCATACCTAAAATTAAACAACTTTTTGAGAATAACGTAATTATCCTTCTAAATCTTGGCGATAAACCTAAAGAAGATTACACAATACTCAAAGAAGCTGGCGCAAATCAATACATTATTAAATTTGAAACGAGCAATTGGAATTTACACAAACAAGCTAGAGGATACCTTTTATCCGATCGCCTCAATAGAATCGATGATCTATTAAGTTTAGGATATGAGGTGGGAAGCGGAACAATTGTCGGTTTAAAAGCAGTAAATGCCAATGGGAAAATCGAAATTGAACAAACTCCAAAGATGCTGGCAAACGATCTCCTACTTGCCATGAAGAAAAAAGTTCATATGTGTAGTGCGTCTCCTTTTGTACCTGGTAAAGGTACTCCACTAGATCAAATGAGTGCGGGCAACGCTAGTATGACTTTAAATTGGATGGCTTTAGCCAGAATTATGATGCCAAAAGTTATGATACCTAGTGTAAGTGCCCTTAATGTTTTATTAGGACAAGATGGTCAGTTAAAAGGACTGCAAGCAGGGGCAAATACGATCACCGTGAATTTTACCCCTCCCAACTATCAGGACCAGTATGCTATTTACAGTAAACAAAAACGGTACAAAGTCAAATACGAGTATGCTTTAGATATCATGGAAAAAGCTGGTATCGAGCCAACTTTATTGCCTAACGTGCCTAGCCGGAGTTTTTTACTCTCTCAAAATTAGAACTTCCCACTGCTTAAAGAGGACTTATGCAACTGAGGGAGAACTCAATGCGGTGGTTCAAGTCTCCTGATCAAGCACAGCAATTCTTAGCAGCAAAATTAGCCCTGTTCTGTCACTTTCCGAATTAAGCCAGTAGTAAATAAAATCTTTTACCCAGAAGAATAAAAGTTTTTAAATTGATTCATTGCACTAATTAGGTTATTGAATCTAAGCAATAAATTGAAACGGTGAATTAAATTGTATTTCTCTCAAGAAATTAGTATTTATTTATCATCAAAAGCAGCTTTTTAAATCTAAAAGCTATTATATTTGAATGCATTTTTGAATATTGAAATAATACGATAAATAAGATTTTTTTAATATTTAACTATTAGCTTTTTATGCAATGATTAAATTTGTGAATTACAAAATTAAGTAATTTTAGGAAACAGCAATGACGACAGATATCAAAAAGCAAGAAGATTTAGGCATTTCGTGGTTGTTCCAAGAACAGTTTGGTTTTTCACAAATTCCATTAAACCAATCTTATGAAGCTTATTTTAAATCGCTGCTTGTTTGTGCTAATGGTGATGGCACATTAGCAGATGCAGAAAGAGATTGGGTGATTGGATATGCCTCTGCCTACAATCGCGACCCTGCAATTATCGAAAAACTCAAAGTTTACAAGGCTGATGAAGATTTAGAGACACTATTTAGTGGAGATCCTTTAATCATTGAAACACGCCGTTCCCTACTCCTTGATGCAATACAAGCTTGTGCTGCTGATGGCGAATATAACGAAAAAGAACGGGCTGTAGTACTCAAAGGAGCAAAGGCACTCAATATTTCTGAAGACGAGTTGAAAAAGATTGAAGAAATCTATTTTGAGACAGTCAAACTTCGTGAAAAACGTCTAGCAGTTCTGTATCCCAAAGGTTTACCTTACTAAATCAACACTTCTCTTACAAGAGATAAATTCAGTAAGTTGGTTGTATTTTTCTCAGTTATTAGTCCGTTTTATTAATTCTTTCGGGCTACCATATCCCCGACTTCTTGAAGAAGTCGGGGATATAACCGCCTTTTTTTGATACTTCTACCCAAAACGATGAATATAGTAATTGTCCTGGGTTAAATCATATTTTTAATACTCCTTTTCTCGGTGTTGAACTGGCTGATTGGCATAGTCTTTAAGCAGTTCACTAAAATTTCTTGGCTGCAAGGAAAAACTGCAATTATCACCTTTCTGCACCGGAATATCAGCAGATTGTTAATTAATCTCCCTGTTAAGAATGCAGCATAGCCAATACTTCACAACTTCTTTGCGAAGTATTGGCTTTAATAAAAAATTATATGTTTTTACGCAAAAATACTTAACAAATTAAACTTGCATTCAAGGTATAAAAACTCTGGTTATTTATTTCTAAAGCATTCCGGAAACAGGAGGGAATGTCAGAAAAACTAAATAATAAGGACTTACTGAGTAACCAGGTCATGACCAACCACATAATCGGTAAATTATTACAAGAGCGTTACCAAATTGTCCAAAGCCTGGGTGCAGGGGTATTTGGACAAACATATATAGCTGTAGACGTAGATTTTCCACAGAATCCTAAATGTGTTATTAAGCAGATAAAAGTTAGCAGTTCTGAACCTGGGTACTTGGAGATGCTGAGGTTAATGTTTCTAACTGAAACTGAAACCCTCAAGCTTCTAGGAAGCCATCAACAAATTCCTGAATTTATCGCCTGCTTTGAAGAAAACAGCCAGTTCTATTTAGTACAAGAGCTAATTGAAGGACATGCGCTGACTGCGGAATTGCCCATCGCTCAACAGTGGGGGTGTCTGTGGAGTGAAAGGGAAGTTGTACAATTCCTGATAGATGTCTTAAGTATTCTAGAATTTGTTCACTCTCAAGGCGTGATCCATTGTGACATCAAACCAGAAAACTTGATTAGACGTAATAGCGATGGCAAGTTAGTTTTGATTGACTTTGGCTCAATCCAGTCTATCGATTTTGGCATAGGTGCGGAATTGCCGATTTATAGAATTCCTGTCACCTCATTGGGATACATACCGCCAGAGCAATTTATTGGTCAAACACAGCCTAACAGCGATATTTATGCTTTGGGAATGATTGCTATCCAGGCTTTAACTGGGTTAGAACCACTAAAATTAAAAGTTGATCCTCATACTAATGAAATTTTTTGGCGTTCTCAAGACACGCCAGTTAACGATTATCTAGCTGCTGTTCTCAGCCAAATGATCCGTTACGATTCTCAAAATCGCTTCCAGTCTGCGACTGAGGTACTGCGGGTACTCAAACAAATAACATGGGATCAGCCAGCACAAATATTAGAGGAAGATTCTGAATTTTTTCTAGAAGAAGTTGCGATTGAGGATAATGATTTTCAAAATCTTACATCTGGCACATCATCCCCGTTATTGACAGGAATGAAAGTCGGACTAGCAGCTAATTCTTTATTGATGGGGTTTGGTGTATATTCTTTAGTTAATACTGCACCGGCATACTCAGAAACCGATACTTTATATAAAGCAACAAAAGAATATCAAGCTGGGGATTTGCAAGAAGCGATCGCACTTGCTAAATCAATTCCCTCCCACAGCAATGTTTATCCAGAAGCCCAAGCCACAATGGAAGAATGGCAAGAGCAATGGCAAGTTGCTGCACAACAATACCAAATAGCTCAAATAGCTTTTCATGAGAGCCGATGGTCAGATGTTCTTGATGCTGTTTCTCAAATTCCCAATATTTCATATTGGCAATCTAAAACAGATAAACTAGTTCAGCAAGCATACGTTAACATTGAAGCACAGACACAAGATTTATTAGCAAAAGCTTACGAAAGTGCCGAGATCAGAGATTTTTCTACTGCATTACAATATCTGCGGGAAATTCCTAAAGAAAGTCGTGCGGGGGCTTTAGTTCAAGAAAAGCTGGCTGAGTATAATCGAAAGCGCCAAATCAGAGCAGCTTATTTTTTACAGAACGCTTACAAAAAAGCATCTGTAGGTGATTTTGATCGGGCTGTAAAATTTCTCCGAAATATTCCACAAGATGCTCTAGTTTATGCTCAAGCTCAAGTTAAATTGAATGAGTATACTCAAAAGCAACGTGTTCAGGCTGGCAATCAAAAGATAGCTTCTGCAAAAAGAACAAATTCATTTGTCTCTAAAAATTCAGACACTAAGATTGAATATCTTCAGCAAGTAAATTATTTGCAAGAAGTGAATATTCGATAGTTACAGCAATTCTTAAATAAATGTACTTGTTACATAGAGCAAGTTTAAGTAGAGATGCGAAAATGTACTGGGCTGGCTTCGAATGTCCCGCTACGCTAACGCATCTCTACAAGTCTAAAATCATTAACTAAACGTATTGGTACACAAAGAAGCGATGATTGCTTTTATCAAAACAGAATTCAGAAGTCAGGAGCCAGAATGGGCTAAACGACCCGCTACCGCTAACAGAATTGAATTCTGTGTGATACAACTAATAGCTCAGTGCATCGCTATCGAGCGTCTTGATTCTGACTCCTGAATTCTGACTTCTGAATTCTTCTTCAATTAGTTTAGGATTTTCATTTATCGAATAGGTAGTTCAATAATAAACTCTATACCTTCACCTGGCTTGGAATCGTATGTGAGCTTGCCATGATGGTTATTAACCACAATTTGGTAAGCAATAGATAGACCAAGCCCTGTTCCTTTACCGACAGGTTTTGTTGTGTAAAAAGCATCGAATATTTTTGTTGTATCTGCGTTTTTTATCCCTGAACCATTGTCAGCAACTCTTAAAATAACTTGCTCTCCAATTACCTCAGTTTTAATTTTAATCACCCCAGGATTTCTAGAAATTGTATCAATATCTTTATTTTTATTTGTTTCTTCAATTGCATCGATCGCATTAGAAATTAAATTCATAAACACCTGATTAATCTCACTAGGAAAACACTCAACAAGTGGCAAATCCCCATATTGTTTAACTAGTTTGATAGCTGGGTGATGAGCATTTCCCTTAAACCGATGTCCAAGAATGAGTAATGTACTTTCTAACCCTTCATGCAAGTTAGCTAGTTTTTTTCCAGCTTCTCTGTGACGCGAGAAGTTGTTCAAATATGACACAATTTCTGTAACGCGATCTGTACCAACTTGCATGGATTTAATAATTTTAGATAAATCATCTAACAAAAATTCAAGATCGCTTTTTTTTATTGCAGTGTGAAGTTCATCTGGTGGATTGGGCAGATATTTTTGATAGAGATGCAATAAACTAACTATTTCTTGTACATACTTTTCAACAAAATTTAAGTTGCCAGCTATAAAATTGATGGGATTATTAACTTCATGAGCAATTCCTGCTGTTAGTTGACCTAAAGCTGCTACCTTTTCTGCTTGAATCAATTGAGTTTGAGTCTGTTGTAATTCGGTGTTTTTAGCAATTAAGGTTTTTGTCAAATTTCTCAGTTTGAGGTGATTTTCAATCCGCACTAATACTTCTTCATGCTGGAAAGGTTTAGTAATATAGTCTACGGCTCCCAATTGCAAACCTTTGACTTTATCTGCCGTTTCTGAAAGGGCTGTCATAAAAATGACTGGAATATCTTGGACACGAGGATTGCTTTTTAGCTGTTTACAGGTTTCAAAACCATCTATACCCGGCATCATTACATCCAGCAAGATTAAATCAGGTAAATCACCATTTTCTAATCGCTGAAGGGCTTTTTCTCCACTGCGGGCTGCCCAAACTTCGAAGCTAGACTGATCCAGAAAGCTGGATAAAACTTGTAAATTAGCAGGGTTATCATCAACGACTAAAACAATTCCCCTTAAAGGAGCATAATTGATAGAGTTATTTTGGTTTTCAATAATAGTTTTCATACCGTTTCCACCGCATATTTAGTCAAAAAATTTATAATTAAATCTTCATCAAATTGCCTTGCTAGCTGACGTAATTCATTAGCAAATGGTGCAAAATTTGTATCTGTTTCTTCTAGTTGATCGGCCCACTTGAGAATGGCATTGAAGTTACCTTTACTGGCTAAAGTGGTTAGTTCTTGCAACACCTGGGGAGAAGGAGAGGTTAATTGAGTAGTTGCTGTCGTTGCTTCTTTGGCTTTTTCTCCATCAGGCTGAGATTGCTTGTAAATCCATACCAAATTTAAGTATTGTTCTAGTTGATGCAATAATTCATCTACTTGTATGGGTTTGCTCAAGAAAGCATTACCTCCAGCTTGCAGACTGCGATTTTGGTCAGCTTCAAAGACACTAGCTGAAGAAACGATAATTAATACATCCTGAATTTCTGAAGTGTGACGCAGGTGTTTAATTAATTCAAACCCATCCATTTCTGGCATCAGCAAATCTGTGATGATTAAGTTTGGCTTGAGGGCGATCGCTATTTCTAAACCTTCTTTACCGTTGCTGGCTTCAACCACATTAAAACCCAGTGGTTGCAGTAAGTTTGTAATCACTGTGCGATTCTCCCAGCGATCGTCAACCATCAGGATGGTGTAGGGGCCACCCTCAAAGCCAATGATTTGTTTCTCTGAGGCAGTCATCGCAGATTGTACCCAGTCAGTCGCTTCGGGTATCTCTAACTCAAACGAAAAGCTGCTACCCTTACCAATTTGACTCTGAACATGGATATCGCTACCCATCATTTGTACCAACTGCCGAGTAATAGCTAAACCCAGCCCTGTACCTTCAGCTTGGCGCTTTTTCTCGCCTACTTGTTCAAATGGTAAGAAAATTTGGCTCAATTCTGCGGGAGTTATCCCAATTCCTGTATCTTCTACATTAAAGCGAAGGCGATGTTTCATTATCTGCCCATCATTGGAAGGTTGATCGATTACTTCAATATTGAAAGTAACCTGACCTTCATCTGTAAATTTGATGGCATTTCCCAGCAGATTCAATAGTACCTGACGTAATCTTTTGACATCGACATAAACCCCTGTAGGCAAGTTAATCGGTGGTTTATAAATAAACGAAATGCCCTTTTGTTTTGCCCGAATGTGGCAGATTTCGACAATTCCTTGAAGAAAGGAAGGGAAATGCACATCATAAGGATGCAATTCTAGCTTTTTCGCTTCAATTTTGGAGAGATCCAAAATGTCATTAATTAAAGTCAGCAGATGAGAGCCACATTGTTCAATAATATTGACGTGATATAGCTCTTGCTTAGGTAAAGCTGCGGAACGTAGCAAAATTTGGGCACAACCGAGAATGCCATTTAAAGGTGTTCGCAGTTCATGACTCATGTTAGCTAAAAATTCGCTTTTAGCATGGTTGGCTGTATCAGCCGCAGCTTTAGATTTTTTCAGTTCACGTTGTTCAAATGCTTGCACTTGCCACAAGACAGTAATCATGGTGAGTGTCAGTCCACCGACAATTAAGGCAATCAAATCGAGGAATTGCAATCGAGATTCGATATTTTGGCGGGGAATCACCAAAGCTACAGACCAATTAGCAGCTTGCAACGGCAGATAAGCGACATACTGTTTAGTGCCGTCAATTTCCATTAACTCAATTCCCTGTTGTTTGTTTACCATCCTCTGAGCGATCGCATTTAAATTGCGATCGCCAATTTTCAACAGGCTGGGTGCAGGTTTTTCTACGGTTGACATCAACGCCGAGTTAGGGTGAACGATCGCTTGTCCTTGCGAATTGAGAGCAAAAGCATAGCTGTTCGTGCCGTATTGCAGGGAATTAACAACCTCTGCAATGTGATCGACTCTCACATTGCCGTGGAAAACTCCAATCGGTGAACTGCTGCTAGCAGAATTTGAAGAGATTGGGGTGGCGATCGCTATTAAAGGAATTCCTGTTGAACGGCTAATAAAGGGATCGGAAATATTGCTCTTTCCTGCAATTGCTTTTTGAAAGAAGTCTCGATCCTGAATATTTTTATTGGATCGACCAACTTTTGTATTAGAAAATGAACCATCTGGGTTAACTATTTGGAAAAAGAAAAATTCATTGATCCGCTTGACTTCTGACTTTAAATAGGGTTCTGCTACAGACCAGTTTAAGGAGCGGACAGTTAAAGTATTAGCCAGGGTTTGTACCTCCGCTTGGCGAAGATGTAACCACTCTTCAATTTCATCACCCCCTCTCTGTACCTCTAAAAAAGCACTATGTCTCAAATCTTTGAGCATCAGATTTCTAGTGGCTTGATAGCTGAAATAGGCAGAAATACTGACTATAAGGGTAGTACCACCAAGAATAAATCGAATTAGTAAATTTCGTAAAGGATGATTTTCTCTATTAGTTGCTGATAGACTGGAGTTTGGTTGTATCAAGGGTTAGCTCCTTAATCGCATAGTTCGGTAATAAAAAATTCTAGGTTATCTTTAGATTGCCCAAGAAGTTACCGATGCTCACAGCTTTTGGTAAAATAAACAAGAAATTTATAGTAATGCCACGAATTATAAATTACGATCTCAAAATATTCTTTAAAATCAACTAAAATTCCAATTATTGGCTAGAAGAAGTGTTATTAACAATTCGTAATTAATAATTACGAATTGTTTAGTGTTAGGACTTACGCAATAACTCTCTCAAACTCTTATTCCTTTGTGTCCTTCTCTGACGAGACACTGCGCGTAGCTTGCTTCTCCGTAGGAGTATGCGTCCTACCCTGCGGGTTCGCCCTTGGCGTTCTCGAAGAGTAGCCGCTCCGCGTCTATGCGGTTCGTTTTTTCATTACTTTGTGTAAGTCCTGAGTGTATTAGGGCGTTGTCTGCGGTGGATTAATAGGATTAGGAACTGGAATAACTGGCACAATTATCGGCTTAGGTTTCTCGGATTGCAGTTGAATCTGGGCTTGATTGCGACCGTCTATAGCTTGTTGGTAATTAGGCTTGTATTTTATTGCTTGATCGTAAGACGCGATCGCATCTTGAAACCTTTTCAAATTTAGTAGAGCATTGCCTCTGCTATACCAGCTTTCAGAATGGTCTGGTTTATAACGAACTGCTTTATTATAAGATGCGATCGCATCTTCGTATTTTTGCAAAATGTATTGTGAATTTCCCAGATTGTACCAAAGCTGATAGTCTCTTGGTTTAAGTGTCGCAGCTTTATTGTAAGCTTTGATTGCTTCTTCATAGCGCTGATTTTGATGCAGCGACCAGCCCAAGTTATACCATGCTTGATAGTTACTAGGATTATATTTAATTACTTGATTAAAAGATTCAATTGCTTCTGGATAACGTCGCAAGTTGAGTAGGGTATTACCTCTTGAAAACCAGGCTTGATAATAATTTGACTTGTATTGTACAGCTTTATCATAAGCGTTGAACGCATCTTGATAGCGTTGCAAATTAACTAGCCCATTACCCAGATTATACCAAGCTTGTTCATAGTCTGGTTTTAAGTCAACGACTTTTTGGTATGCTGCGATCGCTTCTTCATATCGGTTAGAATTCTGTAAAGCTAATCCTTTCTTGTACCAAGCTTCATAATTATCTGATTTTAATTCAATCGCTTTTTCATAGGCTTTAATTGCTTGGTCATATTGCTTTAAGTTACTAAAAGCTTCACCCTTAGCATTCCAGACTTCCGAGCTTTCATTATCTAATTGTAAGGCTTTGTCAAAAGATGCGATCGCTTCTTGATATCGCTGTAAACTTGCCAAGACAAAACCGCGTCCACTCCAAGCTTCAAAATAATCTGGCTTAATTTGGATTGCTCTATCATACGCAGCTAATGCTTCTTTCGATTTTTTTAATTTATACAGCGTTTTGCCTTGGCCATTCCATCCTTGAGGATAATCTGGTCTAATATTAACGGCTTTTTCATATACTTCTAATGCGTCTTGATAACGTTGCAAATCAAAAAGTGTATTTCCTTGTTTGGATAATTCTATAGCGTTATTTGAATTAATGTGATTAAAAATAAATATTGATGCAACTCCACTTATTCCAACTAAAAATATTGTTAGTAAAACTTTACCTAAAATGCCTTTTTTCGGTTGTGGTTTGGTTATATTTTTGGGTAGAGAAATAGGAGTTAACGCTATTGTTTCGACCGGAGGTAGTGTTAACTCTTTCAGTGCTTTTAATGCTACTGTAGCCGAAGGATAGCGCTGTCGAAAGTCGTAGCACACCATTTTATCTAAGAATTGAGCAAATTCTGGCGTGACTGTGGCTTTATCGCGCCAGATAATTTCATTAGTCTCAGCATCTTTTATTATTTCCTCTGGTAATAATCCAGTGAGAGCTTGAATAGCAATGATTCCCGTAGCATAGATATCACTGCTTAATTTTGGCGTACCATGAGCTTGTTCCCCAGGAATATATCCAGGCGTACCTATGGCAACAGTACCTTTAGTTGAACCTTCGGGAGTAATTACTTGGGTAGTAATTTGTTTAACCGCACCAAAATCAATTAAGATTAATTTGCCATCCGGGTGTCGTCTGAGGATATTTCGGGGATTGACATCACGGTGAATTACATTCTGTTGATGTACAAATTCTAGAATTGTCAAAAGTTCTTGTAAAAGTGAAATTACTTGCTCTTGGCTAAGGGTTTTACCTGGTATTAATTCTTGACTCAGGTCATGACCTTCAATCAATTCCTGTACGAGATAAAATTCGGCATTTTCCTCAAAATAAGCTAAAAGTTGGGGAATGCGATCGTAAGTTCCTAATTTATACAGAACTTGTGCTTCTGTATCAAATAAACGCCTAGCCGTCTCTAAAGTTACCGGATCGTTTGCCTGGGGTTTGAGTTTTTTGACCACACATTGAGGTGAACCGGGTAATTGAGTATCATAAGCAACAAAGGTTTCACCAAAACCCCCTCCTCCCAAGTTACTAATAATTTGGTATCTTCCAACAAGTGTGTTTCCTAGCATCTCGTTTGCCTACTTAAGTGCGATGCGATCTGATTTCAATCTTGCCACACGTTAAGGAAGATAGGGGGAGGGAGGGTAGGCAGGGGAGGCAGGGGGAGAATAACTAATAACTAATGACTAATACTTCTCTACGAGAGGCTATGCGTTAGCGGAGCTTTTGTAGCGATACGCTCAGTACAAGTGACCAATGACTAATGACCAATGACAAATTTATATGATTCCTATTAGTGATAATATTCGTTGTTGGAATAAGCCGATTATTAATTATTGGCTAATTGGCATTAATATTGCCGTATTTTTATGGGAAATTCAACTAGAATTTAGTGATACTTTGGGCCCTTTTGTCAATAGTTGGGGTGTGATTCCAGCCCAGATTAGTGGGGCGATTACAAATGTATTCTTCTTCAACAACTCTGCTGCTTGGATAATTGTAATTTGGCGGGTATTTTCACTACTTTTTGGAATATTTCTGCACGGTAGTTTTAGCCAGATATTGGGAAATCTACTATTTCTGTGGGTTTTTGGTAAAACTGTAGAAAATATCTTGGGACACAGACGCTATCTCGGATTTTATCTGGCGGCTGGCATCTTAACAGGGGTCGTACAAATTCTAGCTGCACCGAGTTTGACAGTACCATTAATTGGGGGCAATGGCGCGATCGCAGCTATTTTAGGGGCATACATTATGAAGTTTCCTAAAGCTAAAATTGATACTATTTTGCCGTTAATTATTGTGTATATTCCTATCGAACTTCCCGCCTTTGTCTATATATTTTGGTGGTTTGTGCAACAGTTATTTTATGGTATCGGCAGTTTAAATATTCCCCCCATTGGCGTAAATCAATCGGGTGTTGTCTTCTGGGGGCAGATTGTGGGATTATTCAGTGGTGTGGCTTTCATGCGATTGAAGAGATAATTGATTTGTCTTATCTTTAGACATGGCTCTTAAATACCAGAGGATATCTTTTGGCTAAAACTCTTATGTGCCTTTGGATGGATTGCATTTTTTAGCTTTAAAATTCATACTGCTAAAACTAGGGTATGCCTACTCTTCAAGTCGGTGTTCTTTTTAGTTGTTAGCGGTTTATTCAAATGCCAAATGTTGATAAAATTAATTCTAAACTTACTGATGAATTAGCGGTTTTACGGCAGCGTGTAGCTGAGTTAGAGCAAGCAGAAATATTTTATCAGCAAAGGCAAGTAGCACTAGAAGAGCAATTAAGAAAACTGGCAACATCGGCACAAAGTTCGCATATTTCAGTTTTAGAATATGAGATTGAATGCCATCTGGAGCAGGAGAAGTCTACAGGCTTTAATGTGACAACAGATGTGGCAGTGACTTTAGAGCAACTCCAACAAGAAATTGCACAGCGACAGCAGTTAGAAGTAATCCTGAAAAATAGTGAAGAACGGCTGAGGCTAGCTTTAGATGTTTCTCAGATGGGCTTATGGGATTGGAATATTTTAACCAATCAAGTCATTTGGTCTGAAAATTATGAACTGCTTTTTGGTCTACTTCCAAGTAGTTTTGATGGCCCTTATGAAACGTTTCAAAAGTGCGTTTATCCTGAAGACAAGCAATCTGTAATGCAACGGATTGGCTACGCTTTGGCACAAAAAACTGACTACAACGATGAATTTCGGATAATTCGCTCAGACCAAAGTGTACATTGGATTTCTGCCAAGGGAAAATTTATCTATGACCAGCAGGGAAAAGCGGTGCGAATGATCGGTGTTTGTATGGAAACGACTGTGTGCAAACAGGCTGAAGAAAGTACTCGCGAACTAACCACACAAGTCCAAGAACAGGCAAATATTTTAAATGCCATCCTCACCGCCTCAGTGGATCACATTTATATCTTTAATCGCAGAGGTTGCTATCAGTATGTTAGTCGTGATGCAGCTACTATATTAGGTTTTAAACCCCAGGATATTGTCGGAAAAACTTTGCAAGAACTGGATTTACCCAAAGACCTTGTAGAACAGGTAGATAATCAACTAAAAGCTGTGATAAAAACTGGGCAGCCAATCAAGGATGAGTGTAAGTATGTAACTGCTGATGGGGTACATTATTATGAATATATTCTGACACCATTACGGAATTTAAACCAAAGTATTGAAGGTGTAATTACTGTTTCTCGTGATATTACCGAACACAAACGGGCAGAAAAATCATTACGCGAAAGTGAAGCTCGATTTCGGCGTTTGTTTGAGTCTAACCTAATCGGGGTTGCTTTTTGGAATGTAAATGGCTTCGTTATTGATGCCAATGATGCCTTTCTTCAACTAGCTGGCTACACTCATGAGGAGTTTACTCTTTTAGGTAAAGTTAATTGGCGAGAACTCACTCCTATTGAATACAAGTATTTAGACGATCGCGCCATTTTAGAGGTGCAAACCACTGGAGTTTCAAAAATTTACGAGAAAGAGTACATCCACCGCAATGGTAAGCGAGTACCAATTGTTTTGGGGATAGCCTTGCTGAATGACTCCCAAGATCATGGTGTTGCTTTTGTACTAGATATTACTGATCGCAAATTGGCCGAAAACGAATGCGATCGCCTCCTCCAATGCGAAAGAACAGCACGCCAAGAAGCAGAGATCGCCAACCAAATTAAAGATGAGTTTCTGGCGGTTCTCTCTCATGAACTGCGAACCCCACTCAACCCTATCCTGGGATGGTCGAAAATGTTACGGAGTCGCAAGTTTGATGAACAAACCACTAACCGCGCCTTAGAAACCATTGAACGCAACGCCAAGTTACAAACCCAGTTAATCGAAGATTTGTTGGATGTGTCTCGCATTCTCCAAGGAAAATTAAACTTAAATATCTGTCCAGTGAACTTGGTAATGGTAGTTGAGGCAGCATTAGAAACGGTACGGCTAGCAGCAGAAGCTAAGTCAATTCAAATTCAGACCATATTTGATGCCAGTTTAGGACAAGTTATGGGCGATCCAAATCGGCTCCAGCAAGTTGTGTGGAATCTGCTTTCTAATGCGGTAAAATTTACACCAACCGGAGGACGAGTAGGAATTCGACTCATGGAAGCTAGTAATCAGATTCAAATTCAAGTCAGCGATACAGGTAAGGGAATTAACCCAGACTTTTTACCATTCGTGTTTGATTACTTTCGCCAAGCTGATGGCACAACTACACGCACATTTGGCGGACTAGGTTTAGGATTAGCGATCGTGCGTAAGGTTGTAGAAATGCACGGGGGAAAAGTTCAAGCCGAAAGTCCTGGAGAAGGATCGGGTGCAACCTTCACTGTTGAACTACCGCTTTTGGTGAGAAGTGAACAAGTTCGGCGGGAAGAGAATGAGTCTTTAGATTCTCAGCCTGAACCCTCACTTCTTTCGGACACTCAAGTTTTAGTGGTGGACGATGAACCAGATATCCGCGACTTAGTGAGCTTCATTTTGCAAGACTACGGTATACAAGTAACCTCTGTAGCCTCAGCACAAGAAGCATTACAAGCGCTGTCTGAGTCGATACCAGATGTTTTAATCAGTGATATTGGAATGCCAAAGACAGACGGTTATATGCTGATGCGGGAAGTGCGATCGCGATCGCCGCAAGAAGGAGGACACGTACCAGCGATCGCTCTGACAGCTTATGCAGGCGAAATGAATCAGCAGCAAGCACTAGCAGCCGGATTTCAAATGCATATTTCTAAACCAGTAGATCCAGATGTATTGGTGAAAGCGATCGTTGATTTGATCGAGCCAAGCTGATACAGGTAAGCGTCTGAGGGGCTTTCCATAAGCTACCACGTCTACTACTTTCCTGCTAGACTCTGGATAGTCCTATGCTTTCAGGAATTATGTCATCTGTTGAGCAGATCATGAAAGAAGCCTTAGCTTTGCCCAGTGCATCAAGAGCATTGTTGGCAGAAAAACTGGTTGAAAGTCTTGAATTTGATGTAGATGAAACACTTCAAATGCTTTGGACGGATGAAGCTAAGAAGCGTAGAGATGAAGTCCGAAGTGGTACAGTTATACCCATTCCTGGAGAGGAAGCCTTAGCTAGGGTGAAACAACTTTTGGAGTAATGAAATACGTTTTTCATCCAACAGCATTAACTGAATATGGCGAAGCGGTCAAGTTTTATGCAGAGCGTCGAGTTGAATTAGCACAGGCATTTATAAATACGGTTGAGGATACAATTTTCCGAATCATTCAGTCACCGACTCGCTGGGCTGTTATTGACGAAGATATTCGTCGATGTTTAACGCGTAAATTTCCCTATGGAATTTTATACACCATTGAGGAAGATTACATTTTGATTTTGGCGGTGATGCACTGTAGCCGCGAACCAGGATATTGGAAAGAGCGTGTTAAAGAGCAACCATCGGGTGAAGAAACTGAACTTTAGGATGAGTAAATTAACCTAAACTGAGCCAAGTTTAACAGTACGATAAAGATAGACAAGATGTAGTTTGAATTCTATCTACCGTTTTCATGGGAATGACTGAGCAAGATGATTCTCAGCAATTGAGTGAACCGACCGATGGAGCAACTACCAAGTCGGTCGATAATTCTTGGACAAACCGCATTGGTGGTGTCTGGAACACAGCAACAACACGTTTAACCAAACTCCTACCCGTAGAACAACTGGCACAAACGGTTGTTGGATGGTTTAGCGTCAGTGAAACTCAAGTTGCAGAGATTTTAGAGAAAATTCGAGCCGAACTGCCAACCACAGAAGCACTGCTGATTGGTAAACCCCAAGCCGGAAAAAGTTCAATTGTGCGGGGATTAACAGGAGTTTCGGCTGAGATTATTGGTCAGGGTTTTCGTCCTCACACGCAACACACGCAGCGCTATGCCTATCCTTCCAATGACCTGCCGTTACTAGTTTTTACTGATACGGTAGGGCTAGGTGATGTCAACCAAGATACCCAAACAATCATTCAGGAGTTAGTTGGCGATTTACAAAAGGAAACTGGTTCCGCCAGAATCCTCCTGTTGACGGTCAAAATCAATGATTTTGCAACTGACACACTCCGACAAATTGCTCAAAAGTTACGCCAGCAGTATCCAAATATTCCCTGTCTGCTAGTAGTTACTTGCTTGCATGAGGTTTATCCTGCTGATGTTGTCGATCATCCTGCCTATCCGCCAGATTATCAAGAAGTCAACCGCGCATTTGCGGCAATGCAGCAAGCCTTCGCCGGGATAACTGACCGCTCTGTACTCATTGACTTTACCCTAGAAGAAGATGGCTACAATCTTGTATTTTATGGCTTAGAAGCACTACGAGATTCTTTAGCAGAACTACTCCCACAAGCAGAAGCGCAGGCGATTTATCAGCTATTAGATCGAGAAGAAGCCGGAAAGCAACTTGGCAACCTTTATAGAGATGCCGCACGCCGTTATATTTTGCCATTTGCGATTATGTCTGCAACTCTTGCGGCTGTACCTCTACCATTTGCCACAATGCCTGTACTAACTGCCTTGCAAGTATCAATGGTGGGTCTGTTGGGTAAATTATATGGACAGACAATTACACCATCACAGGCAGGGGGTGTTGTCAGTGCGATCGCAGGTGGTTTCTTAGCACAGGCAATT
This sequence comes from Desmonostoc muscorum FACHB-395, assembly GCF_014698035.1. Classification (GTDB taxonomy): domain Bacteria; phylum Cyanobacteriota; class Cyanobacteriia; order Cyanobacteriales; family Nostocaceae; genus Nostoc; species Nostoc muscorum_A. Next base: position 122,321 of record NZ_JACJSF010000004.1, on the reverse strand, counting down.
GCACGGGAATTAATTAAATTTATACCAGGTTTTGGGAGTGCGATCGCTGCATCTTGGGCAGCCGCCTACACCTGGGCACTAGGGGAAGCAGCCTGCGTTTATTTTGGTGATTTAATGGGAGGTAAGAAACCCGATCCCCAGAGAATTCAGTTAGTAATGCAAGAAGCGTTTCAGGCGGCGCAAGAACGCTTTAAGGGAATTAAACGTTAAGACTGATTTCTGATAACACTAAGCCTAAAATCTAAAATTCTGTCACCTGCCCTCTGTTAGACTTAACCTGTCCGCGCTTAGTTTTGTAGTCAAGGCGCTTTCTTTGAGAACTGCGAGTTGGTTTCGTGGGTTTGCGTTTTATCGTCACGACAACTGCACTTTGAATGAGTTCTTGAAGTCGTTTTAAAGCTGATTCCCGATTGTTTTCTTGGCTTCGGTGTTCCTGTGCTTTGATGACAACAACTCCTTCTTGGGTGATGCGGCGATCGTTCAGCTTTAAAAGCTGTTCTTTATAATAATCTGGTAATGATGAAGCGACAATATCGAAGCGTAAGTGAATCGCCGTGGAAACCTTATTTACATTCTGGCCTCCTGCTCCTTGCGAACGAATCGCACTAATTTCAATATCACTCTGGGGGATTATAACTTTGTTGGAAATTTGCAGCATCGCTCACAAGGCAAAAGAGGAACTTTTCAATTTGGGATAAAATTTTTACTCGGTTTGTTCGGGAAAATCTATTACTACATTTCGGTCTTCATTGTTATCCAAATTCACCTCTAAAGTCTTTCCTTCTATTGTCACTTTATCACCCGGTACTAGTCGCCGCCCTCGCCGGGTTTCCAGCATACCGTTTACTTGGACATCGCCACCTTGAATCATTAGCTTGGCTTGTCCTCCAGTTGGCACTATACCCATCAACTTTAAATATTGGTTTAACTTAATTGTGTTGTCTCGGATTTTCTTCATACTAAATAAAACTACATCATCTTAATTGTACCCTGGTGTTATCAAGGCAAAGCGTGAATCTATTGCGCCACATAATCACCTAAGTACAGTATTTCATTGAATTCGTAGCGAATTAATTTGGTAAGTAGGTAGACATAATTAAATATAAAATAAACTCTTAGTTTGGAGTGAGCGATTTATCGCTCAGAGCAAGGATTATCAGAAAAATGGGTAAAACCCCGTGTTTACTTCGGCTACGCTCAGTAACCATCCAGCACGGCTTTAAAGTAATGAGTAAGGAGTAATGAGTGGATGAAAAATGGGTATTTACTCATTACTTGTTACTTATTACTCATTACTCCTTCTTAAGAGTGCGTTCACGGCGGTGAGGATGTCAACAGGACTAAAGTCCTTACTACAAACAATAAATTTATTTATGCCTAGATACTTAATACCCTGCAATGCAATGCCAATGCATCGGCTGACAATGCCAATGCGTCGGCTGACAATGCTAATCCGTCCTGATGCATTTAAAACGCAAATCAACCTTTAGGCTGATTTTACTAGTTAGGTGTGGTGGAGCGTAGGCGTAGCCCATCGTAGATATCGCTAAAACGAAAAACAGTAATGCCAGTTTATTATCTATAATGTTGATCGACAAAACTACCAGATATAGGTGAAAAAACTAGTCTGGAAGGTTCTTTTAGTGTGTTCAGGGGACTGGATCTATGATTAAGCTCGGTTTATTGGTACAGTCCCAGAATAACTCTTTGGGTATCGGCAAAGTTACGGAAATATCTGATACCAATGCAAACGTTGAGTATTTTTGCTCTATAGGGCAACGTCTTCAAAAAACTTTACCTTTAAGTTCGCTCTCTGAGGTCAGACTTGAACCACAGGCTCGATGCTATATTAAGTACCAAACTCAGGATAAATGGATAGTTGGGAGAGTTTTCATTTGGGATGAAGATACAGAAATGTATCAAATTGATTTACCAGATAAGAAAACTGCGATCGCTACTGAAGAAGACATTTACGTTCGTTGTAATCTGCCAAACACAGACCCTATCGAAACTCTAGCGATGAAGGGTCACGAAACGCCCTACTTCCACGACAAAAGATTGGCTTTCGTCAAATCCTTGATTAAGCAACGCGCTGTCAGTCGCGGGATGACAGGACTGATTTCGGCAAATATTAATCTTTATCCTCACCAAGTTGAAGTAGTGCGGCGGGTACTGGAAGACCCAATTCAACGCTACTTGCTAGCAGACGAGGTGGGACTCGGAAAAACCATCGAAGCGGGTGCGATTCTGCGGCAATTCCTCTTAGATGAGCCGAAAAGGGGTGCGGTGGTATTAGTTCCGCAATACTTGCTCAAACAATGGCGGACTGAGTTAGAAAACAAGTTTTACATTTCCCATTTTGGCAAACGGGTAGCGGTGCTGGCGGTTGAAGATATCCATAAAATCAACCTGAAAGCGAGGATAGGCTGCTTAATTTTAGATGAAGCTCATCATATCGCAGCAATGGCGACTTCCAAGGATGCAACAGTGCGCCAGCGTTTTCAGACTTGTAAAGAACTTGCTCATAAAAGCGATCGCTTACTTTTATTATCTGCCACTCCTGTTCTCAATCATGAGCAAGATTTCTTGGCAATGTTGCACTTGCTCGACCCAGCAACCTATAAAATTGGTGATTTAGAAGGTTTTCGTGCCAAAGTTGAAAGCCGTCAGGAAATTGGTAGACTTCTGCTTTCTTTCAAAGAAGATGCTGAACCTGTTGTTCTCAAAAGCAACTTGCAGCAACTACGAAACCTCTTAGCTGAGGATGAGTATTTCCTGAAGCTGGCGGATGATTTAGAAAATTGTTTACAAACAAATTCTCCAGAGCAAGACCAAATCGTCCAAGGGATTCGGACTCACGTCAGCGATATCTATCGACTACACCGCCGAATGCTTCGCAACCGTCGCGCGGCGGTAGAAGATGTGATATTTGACCGCAATTTTACACCCAAAGAAGAGTACGATTTAGACGAGCGATCGCCTGATATCCACGAACTGCTGAATCAATGGCGTAGTGTTGCTCCTGCTGAAAAGCCATATCAGCGAATTTTTCTGCTGTTATTTCTCGCGGCTGGTACTTGGTTAGGCATTTTAGAGCAGGTAATTACCGCCCGCTTAACTGGTAAGCCTCATGCTAAACTCATCCAGGAGTTTAAAGAAGATGATCTTCGCATTTTAACTACAACCCCCAAATTCTCAGGGGAAGAAGAGATTCTGCAATCCTTCCTTAAAATTATTCGTCAACCCCAAGAAGACGGAGGACGGACGGAAAATTTGAAAACTGTACTGCTGAATCAGCTAGGTACATACTTCAAAATTCCCGCAAACGTTCGGAAGAATCAAAAGGAATTCATCACGAGAATACAGCAGAGAATCAAAAGACCAATTACAGGCGATATTCTGCCCAAATTTATTGTATTCACCAGTTTTGTCCAAAGTTGTGGCGAAATAGTCCGGTATTTGTCTGATACCTTTGGTGCAGAGACAATCGTCAAACATCAATTTGGAGAATCACCAGACAAAGTTGAGGAAGGCTTAAATAAGTTTAGGAATAACCCAAACTGCTTTATTCTAGTATGCGATCGCTCAGGAGAAGAAGGGCTGAACCTCCAATTTGCCGATTGGTTAATTCATTTTGACCTTCCTTGGTCGCCTAATCAATTAGAGCAAAGACTTGGCAGACTTGACCGCATTGGCAGCAAAATTGGAGTTCAATCTTGTGTTTTGATTGGCCCCTATTTGGAAGATAGCCCTCACAATGCTTGGTATCAAGTATTAAAAGATGGATTTGGTATTTTCCAGCAATCAATCGCAAGTTTACAGTTTTATGTGGATGATAAACTTGCAGAATTAGAAACAGCTTTGTTTCAATCAAGTGCTACTGGATTGTTAGAAATGATTTCACCAATTCAAGAGCAAATTGAAGCCGAAATCGCAAAAATTAGCGAACAAAATGCTCTAGATGAAATTGACGCTAACGATGAAATTGCCACCGAGTATTTTCAAGACCTCGATAATTACGATGCTTGTCATCTAGAAATGAAACGAGCAATTGAAGGCTGGATTTGTGAGGCACTGGGATTTAGAGGACTCAATAACCCCGACTCATCAGAGATGCGACGTTATCAACCCTCAACGCGGACATTAGTTCCCATAAATGAGTTAAAAAACCGTTTTGCTGATAGTTACCTAGACCAATTTGGTACTTATAATCGCAGGGTGGCAAACCAGAATCCTGGTATTAAACTCTTTCGAGTTGGGGAAGGATTTGTCGAAGCACTCTGGAACTATATAAACTGGGATGACCGAGGTGAAGCCTTTGCAATGTGGCGCACTGATTCATCTTGGGATGCAAAAGAAGGGAAAGAGTGGTTTGGTTTTCAATGCAATTATGTAGTCGAGGCAAATTTAAGAATTGCCAAACAAGTTTTACTAGATAACAAACTCGATAGTTCTCAATTCAAAAACTTGCAACGACGTGTTGATGCTCTATTTCCGCCAATTATAGAAACTATCTATGTTGATGGTCGCAATGAGCCAATCCGCGTTGTTGAAGACAAAGCTCTCTTAAGTATTCTGCAACGTTCATATAAAGATAAAAACAATAATCAAGGACGAGATTACAATCTGGCAAAAGAGCGCTTAGGAATTATTGACGATTTTGTTGACCCTAGTAAATGGCAAAATTTCTGCTATCAAGTACGTAACACTTCTGCGGAATTACTTTCAAATCGTCCCGATTTTATTGACTTGTGCCAAAGTTGTGCTAAGGTCGCCGAAAAGAAATTAGCCAATCGAGTAGAACAATTACGCCTGCGTTTGAACCAACAAAGTTGGGATAATGCCCTCGCAGAAGAATTGAAGATAGAAACTGCTTTAAATGCAGCCATTCTCCAAGGAATTAGCCAACCCCAGATTAGGCTTGATTCTGTCGGTTTTATTGTTGTATCGGGGCGATCGCTCGTGCAATTTGAATGATATTATGTGAGGTTAAATAGCCTTAGTCAGTATACTAACCCCACCCGGTAAAAGAGGTGGGGTTTTTTATGACTTCCAAATAAAAGTATTTTTATTTAAATAGCTTGTATTTTTTATTACTCCAAGTGTTTTAATGCAGGTTTAAGAAAAGTAATAATATTTTTGACTTTCCCGGAAAAATAAGTAAGTATTAACACTTGTGATACAGAAACAAAGTGATGATTGTGAAAGTCGAAGATGAAACGTTCAAATCGCCTTGCTTGGATGGGAGCGATCGCAGCTAGTGCGATCGTTTTGCTTACTTTGTTAGTGGCTCCCAATAATACAAAAATTAGCACAGGCTCTACTTATAACCGCGCCTCTGATGGATATGGTGCTTGGTATGCTTTTATGCAACAGAAAGGAATTTCTATCAAGCGTTGGCAAAAACCTTTTAGTGATATTCAGCCAGAAAATAGCCCAATTACCTTTCTACAGGTAAGCGCCTATCCAAGGGAGACAGCATTGAATGGTCAAGAGCGGGAATGGGTAGAAAAAGGGAATACTTTGGTAATTTTGGGTGCAGGAGCGCGGGTTACAGAAGCGGAGTTTAGCACTATGCAAAAATCTCCTCAAGGTGATATCAAAATTAATACACGTAGACGATATCAGAAAGCCAACTCCAAGCAAGTTGATTTAGGCGATCGCTTTGGTGCTGTTGTCTGGGAAAAAACTTACAACCAGGGAAAGGTAATTTTTTCTACTACTCCTTATTTGGCTGCCAACGCTTACCAAGATTATTTAAGTAATTTCAAGTATTTAGCTAGTTTAGTAACCGAAAATAGTAACACAGTAATTGTTGATGAATACATCCACGGCTATAAAGATGCTGATGTCAGAAAAAAAGAAAGCGAAAGTGATTTATCTAGCTTTTTTGCTAAAACTCCTTTATTTCCAATATTAGTGCAGGTAGGTATTATGCTATTTGTGCTAACTTGGGCCCAGAATCGCCGCTTTGGTAAGTCAGTGGCTTTAGATACACCAGTTACAGATAATAGCGAAGCATATATCCAAGCTTTAGCGGGAGTCTTGCAGAAAGCGGATACCACCGACTTTGTTGTCGAGATGGTGGGTAAACAAGAACAACTCCAACTACAAAAAGCCTTGGGATTAGGACAAGTACTTTTAGAACGTCAAGCTTTAATCAATTTCTGGAAAGAAAAAACAGGCACAAGTGCAGCAGAACTAGATGCAGTTTTAAAGCTACAATCCCACAAACAACCCATCAGTGAGCGAGAACTGTTAAGCTGGTTGGGCAAATGGCGAAGCATTAGGGAAATTCGTAATTCGTAATTAATTTTTTGAAAATGTGCATAATATTTCTGTGCCTGAGTATTTCTGAGTAAATTATTTATAAGCAAAAAAATGAGCGAAACTCATCCTATCTTAATTCGCCTTGGTCAAGGTCTTAATCAAGTAATTGTTGGACAATCGAGCCTAATACAACAACTTTTAGTAGCACTACTAGCGGGTGGGCATGTAATTTTAGAAGGAGTACCGGGAACTGGTAAAACTCTGTTAGTAAAAGTGTTAGCGCAGTTAATCCAAGGGGATTTTCGCAGAATTCAATTAACACCAGATGTCTTACCTTCAGACATTACTGGGACGAATATTTTTGACTTGAATAGCCGCAATTTCACTTTGAAAAAAGGGCCAATATTTACTGAAGTCCTGCTAGCAGATGAAATCAATCGTACTCCTCCCAAGACACAAGCGGCGTTGCTGGAAGCGATGGAAGAGATGCAGGTAACATTGGATGGTGAAAGTTTGCCCCTACCAGATTTATTTTGGGTGATTGCAACCCAAAACCCCCTGGAATTTGAGGGAACTTATCCCTTACCAGAAGCGCAATTGGATAGATTTTTATTTAAGTTAGTGGTAGATTACCCAGATCAAGCTGCGGAAAAGCAAATGTTACTCAATCGTCAGGCTGGGTTTTCAGCAAGGCGTTTGGATATTAGCCGTTTGAAACCGATAGCAACAGTAGCCGACATTTTACAAGCACGACAAGCAGTTAAAGAAGTTAAAGTATCAGAAGCGATCGTTGATTATTTGTTAGCCTTGGTGAGAATATCGCGTCAATATCCCGATTTAACCTTGGGTGCATCACCTCGCGCCGCCGGTGCTTGGTTGCAGACATCTCAAGCCTTAGCATGGTTAGCTGGAAGAGATTTTGTCACGCCAGATGATGTGAAAGCAGTTGCATCGCCACTGCTGCGTCATCGCCTCATTTTGAAACCAGAAGCAATGCTGGATGGTTTACAAATGGATGCGGTAATTGCGTCGGTAATTAATCAAGTACCAGTTCCAAGGTGAAAAAATTCTTGCTATATTCAACGCTATTTGGAAAGTAGACCCAAAAGTAAGCTCAAACTAACTGCCTCCACAAGTTATAAAGTATGTGTAGATGAAACAGCGAGTATATCGAGAAAAAAATCTGTATGGCAAGCTACCAAGAAACCGTAACTAGTGACGAATCCATTAATGAGCTAATCGCCGAGACAACAGGCATTAACCATTTGGAGGTAATTGAAAATGTCATCGACTCTTTGGAACAAGATGATAGTGCGATGGTTAGCCATACTCCAGAGGGTGGCTATCTCTGGAAGTTTAAGTATGGAAGTGTGCAGGTATATGTCCAACTCAACGGTACAACCGATGAAGACACCATAACGGTTTGGTCTGCGGTGCTAAATTTACCTGCTAAAGATGAACCCAGATTGCTGCGTTATCTGTTGGAGTTGAACTGCTCCAGCACTTTTGAAGCGCGTTTTGGTATTATAGAAAACAGAGTGGTTGTGATCTCAACACGCACCTTAGCAGAATTATCTCCTGGCGAAGTGTCTCGGCTCATTACCATTGTGGCAACAATCGCTGATAACAACGATGAAGCCTTACAAACTGAATTTGGTGCAACTTAAGGAATTTTAGATTTTGGATTGGGCTAATACTGTATTAGATGTATAGCAAGCTGGTGTGGCGACTAATTCCTTTGCTAGAGGCGGCTGGTAATGTGCAAATGGCCATTGACAACTGGTTACTAGAACAGCACCAGTCTGGAAAGCATCCGTCAACTCTGCGCTTTTATACCTGGTCGCCATCTGCCATTTCTCTTGGCTATCATCAACGCCAATACCCTGAATATTGGCAAAATTTGACTTGGAAAGGGCAGAAATTGGATTTAGTGCAACGTCCTACTGGTGGACGGGCGGTATTACACCAAGGTGATTTAACTTACGCCGTAATCACATCTGGAATTATGGGTAATCGCCTCCAGGTGTATGAAAAAATTTGTGAGTTTTTGATTCAAGGATGGCGATCGCTCGGCGTAGAATTACATTACGGTAAAGAAGGGCGAGGTTACATCCACAACCCTAACTGTTTTGGCACAGCAACCAGTGCAGATTTAGTTTTGCCAGATGGGGCCAAACTCATTGGTAGCGCTCAACTGCGACGTAATGGAGCAATTTTGCAACATGGTTCCATCCGTTTGCAACCCGATGCTGAATTGTTTGCTCAAGTATTTGGTGCAGAATCTTTTACGACTGTACAACTACCTCAAAGTCTGAGTGTGGAAAAGATTATTGCAGATTTAGTCACCGCAGCTAGTGATTGTTTTAATATGCAGATAGAGTTACAACCCCTATCGCCCTCTGAGTGGGAAGAAATTTTGGCAAAACTATGATTTTCCTACTAAGTTATAGCGCTTCTGGGTTGAGTTAAATACAGACCTAACCCCCAGCCCCTTCCCTTGCAGGGAAGGGGAGTATGATTCAAAGCCTCTCTCCTAAAAGGAGAGAGGTTTGGAGAGAGGTCAAAGTATATTGCATACAACTGAGAACCGCTATAATTTCTGGAGATGAGTTGGAAACAAACAGCTAACCCGGATTTGTCACGCATAGTGTAGGCAGAGGAGTGTGGGGAGTGTGCGGGGTCAGATTTCTTCCCCATCCTCCCACACCTCCCACACCTCCCACACCCATTGGATTTCTCACTTGTGAGAAATCCAGGCTAAACAGACTCCACAGAGGAAGCACCGAAACGATAGCCTTTGCCGTAGACTGTGTGAATCAGTGCAGTTTCTCTACCTACCTCAATCTTACGACGCAGCAAACGAATTAATGCTGCAATCACATTACTACTGGGTTGTTCTGACTCTTGCCATAAATTTTCCATAATTTGGGCATGAGTCATTAGTTGTCCAGTGTGTTCCATAAAATATTGCAGCAACTGGCTTTCTTTTTGCGATAGCTCAATTATTCGTCCTTGGCGATAGGCGACTTGATTTTCACAATCTAGTTCTAAATCAGCGACGGTTAAACGTCCGGTGGTGGTTTCATAGGTTTGGGAACCAGAACGACGCAATAAAGCCCGGACTCTAGCTAGTAACTCACGTAGTTCAAAAGGTTTAACTAAATAGTCATCAGCGCCAGCATCTAAACCTTGTACGCGGTCATCGAGAGTATCTTTAGCTGTGAGAAACAACACGGGAGTGGTTTTGCCTTGTCGTCGCAATTGCTGACAAATCTCTAACCCCGTTTTTCCTGGCAGCATCCAATCTAAAATTAGTAGGTCATAACTGCCTACTTGTGCATATTCGCTGCCAATTGTGCCATCGAAAGCGGCATCCACAATATAACCCTCACGAGTCAACAAGCGACTCAAGGGTTCAGTTAGTTCAACTTCATCATCAACTAATAAAATTCTCATGCTGCTGTGGTAAGCATATAGAGATATTATTCAACTGCTGGATCGCCAAGGATATTAAGAAAAAGAATGCTGACTGTTGCATTGCCAAAAGGGGAACTCCTTAAAAATAGCATCCGCTTGCTACAATCTGTGGGATTAGATTTTAGCGCTTTTTTAGATTCAGGAACTCGCCAACTTCAAATTCCTGATACTAAGGGAATTGCAAAAGCTTTGTTGGTGAGGGCGCAGGATGTGCCTGTTTATGTGGAATATGGTCAAGCACAACTGGGTGTTGTTGGTTACGATGTGCTGCGGGAGAAGCAGCCGCAAGTTGCCCACTTGGTGGATTTGCAGTTTGGGTATTGTCGGATGTCAGTGGCGGTACAAGCATCAAGTTCTTACCGATCGCCTTTAGATTTACCACCGCATGGTAGAGTTGCTTCAAAATATGTGAATTGCGCTCGTGAATATTTCCACAGTCTAGATTTACCCGTGGAAATCGTACCGTTGTATGGTTCAGTGGAATTAGGCCCGATTACTGGAATGTCAGAAGCGATCGTGGATTTGGTTTCTACAGGACGGACTATGCGCGAAAATGGTTTAATTGAAATCGCTACCCTGTATGAAAGCACGGCGCGGTTGATTGCCCATCCTCTGAGTTACCGTATGAACACAGGTAATGTGAGTGATGTAATTGCCAAGCTGCGGGAAGCTGTTTTGGTAGAGGTTTAACAGTTAAGTTGGTCGGCGCAATTAAAGCTAACTGGCTAAGGCTGTCATCAAAAATATGGGTCTGAAACCCCGTGCTTCACGCAATGCTTTAAAGTAATGAGTAAGGAGTAATGAGTAATGAGTAATGAGTGGATGAAAAATGGGTATTTACTTATTACTTATTACTCATTACTCCAGAATTACCGTGCGTACCCTTCTCCTGACGGAGACGCTGCGCGAACGGGAACGCCAAGGGCGAACACGCCAGGGAGTATGTCAAATACGGAGAAAATTTGTTTACACTAGGATTAGTGCGATGGCGTACCCGCCTGCCGTAGAAGTACGACAAAATTGAAACAGAATTCCCTGAACAGCCAAAGGCGGGGAAATGACTAATAATTGTTAACAAAAGTTAAGCTACTCTTGAGACAGTCATCCTGTTGACTGAAATATTACATTTAGATTTTTCATAAAAATTAATGAAAGCTGGACAAATTGATACAGAAATAGCGCGGCTAGAAGCCCTCCGCCAGTATCAAATTCTTGACACTGAACCCGAAGAAGCTTACGACAATCTTGCTCAGTTAGCAGCATTTATTTGTGGTACTTCTATCTCTTTGGTAAATTTCATTGATGAAAACCGTCAATGGTTTAAGGCAAAAGTAGGTTTAGATGTATCAGAAATGCCCCGGAGTATTGGGTTATCTTACCTTTGCCAAGAGCGGCGTAACGTTGTGGTGGTTCCTGATACCCTAGCTGACGAAAAATTAGCAAATAATCCGGTAGTAACTGGCTATCCATACATACGGTTTTATGCAGGTGTACCCTTAATTACTCCCAAGGGAGATATGCTGGGAACTCTGTGTGTAATTGACCAAGTTCCAAAAGAATTGAGCCAAAAACAAGTAGAGGCGCTTGTGGCTCTGAGTCGCTTGGTAATCGACCAACTAGAACTTAGGCGTTATGTAACTGAAGTATCTGAAGTTACTGAAAAGCTCATGGCACAGGAGCAAGCAGCCCGCGTCCAGTCGGAAGCTGCGAGAACCCGCATCAATAATCTTCTTGAAAGCATCACTGATGGGTTTTTTGCCCTGGATAAAAAGTCGCGATTCACCTACATTAATGGTCAAGCAGAACGGCTGTTGCGAAAAAAACAAAATGAGCTTCTGGGTAAAAACATCTGGGAAGTGTTTCCAGAAATCATCGGCACAACATTTTACCGTGAGTATCACAGGGCAATCTTAGAACAGGTGAGTGTGGAATTTGAGGAGTTTTATCCACCACTAAACTGCTGGCTTCAAGTCCATGCCTATCCTGCAAAAGACGGCTTGTCTATTTATTTTCAAGACATTACTGAACGGCGGCGAACAGTAGAAGCACTACGAGAAAGTGAAGAACGTTGGCAATTAGCATTACATGGTAATAATGATGACATTTGGGATTGGAACCTTAAGACTAATGAAGTGTTCTTCTCAACTCGGTGGAAGGAAATACTCGGTTATAAAGACCACGAAGTTTCCAACGGTTGGGACGAATGGATAAAACGAATCCACCCCGATGAGCGAGATTGGGTACTTCAAGCCTTCCAAGACCACTTTGCCAAGAAAACACCGTTTTATGTCTGTGAATATCGAGTCCAGTGCCAAGACGGCAGCTATAAATGGATTCTAGATCGAGGACAAGCACTTTGGGACGCATTGGGTGATATAGTTCGCATGGTGGGTTCTTATACAGATATCACAGATCGCAAGCAGGCAGATGAAGAATTAAAGCGGCAGAATTTGCGATCGCAATTATTTGCAGAAATCACCCTGAAAATTCGAGAATCTTTACAAATAGATGAAATTCTCGAAACCACAGTGACAGAGGTACAAAAATTATTAAACGCTGACCGAGTTTTAATTTTTCGACTAGAGTCTGATGGTTCGGGAACAGTAGTACAAGAGGCGGTGCTACCTGGTTGGCCCGTAATTCTGAGAAAAAATCTTTTTGACCCCTGCTTTAAAGAAGAATACATAGAAAGATATCGCCAGGGCAGAGTCAGTGCTATGGAAGACATTGAAACTGCTCACATTCAACCATGCCATCGAGAATTTCTTCAGCAGTTTGCTGTCAGAGCTAATCTCGTAGTACCAATTCTCGTCAGAGATGGCATTTGGGGCTTGTTGCTGGCTCATCAGTGTGCCGCACCTCGAAAGTGGAATAACTTTGAGACGGAGTTGTTACAGCAATTAGCTAATCAAATTGGCATTGCTTTATCTCAAGCGCAACTATTAGAAAAAGAAACCCAGCAAAGTCAAGAACTAGTCCGTTCTAATGCGGAATTGGAACAGTTTGCTTATGTGGCTTCCCATGACTTACAAGAGCCGTTACGGATGGTAACAAGTTATTTACAGCTACTAGAGCGAAGATACAAAAATCAACTTGATGCCAATGCCGATCAGTTTATCACCTACGCAGTAGATGGGGCGCGGCGAATGCAGACCCTAATCAACGATTTGTTGAACTATTCCCGCGTTAGCACCCGTGGACAGCCCTTTAAATTAGTTGATTGTGATGTAATCTTACAACGGGCGATCGCTAATCTCCAAATTGCGATCGCAGATAATCAGGCAATTGTCACTTACGATTCTCTTCCTGAAGTGATGGCTGATACTACCCAACTCACACAAGTATTTCAAAACCTGATTGGCAACGCGATCAAATTTTGCCAGAATCAGCAGCCACAAATTCACATTGGGGTAGCCAAGCCAAATCCAAACTCAGACGAAGAAAGTTTAAATTCTATACCATTGGCAGATGAATGGTTATTCTGGATACGTGATAATGGCATTGGTTTGGAATCCCAGTATGCAGAACGGATTTTTATAATTTTTCAGCGCTTGCACGGTAGAGACAAGTATCCTGGTACTGGAATTGGTCTGGCAATTTGTAAAAAAATTATAGAACGTCACGGCGGCAGGATCTGGGTTGAATCGAAACCGGGTCAAGGCTCGACTTTCTACTTCACAATTCCAGATAGAGCAGGTAAGCAATCGTGAGCGTTATAACAGCGATTATGCCTATTGAGGTTTTGTTAGTAGAGGACAATCCTGGCGATGCCCAACTTACACGCATCGCCCTAGAAGATAGTAAAATCTCGATTAACCTCAACGTCGTCGAAGATGGTGTGGAGGCGATGGCATTCTTGCGAAAACAAGAAAAATATGTTAAAGCAGTCCATCCCGATATTGTGTTGCTCGATTTAAATCTCCCCAGAAAAGATGGGCGGGAGGTACTGGCAGAAATCAAAGGAGATGAAAAGCTCAAGCGAATTCCTGTGGTAATTCTGACGACTTCCCAAGCTGAAGAAGACATCCTCAAAGCATATAATTTATGTGCAAACTGTTATATAACTAAGCCAGTAGATTTCGATCAATTCGTTAAAATTGTACAATCAATAGAAAATTTTTGGTTTGCGATCGTAAAACTGCCACCGGAGTAGTGGAAATGGCAGGTAAAAATATTAAAGTCTTGTTAGTAGAAGATAACCCTGGTGATGTTTTTTTATTACAGGAGCTTTTAAAGGAAGTTACCACAGTTGTAGTTGATTTGATGCCCGTTGAGCGGCTTTCGGAAGCAATTAACTACTTAGCAAAGGAAATTTTTGATGTGATTCTACTAGACCTCTCGCTGCCAGATAGCCAGGGGCTAGAAACCTTTGTCATCGCTCACCATCAGGCTAAAGCTACTCCCATAATTGTGCTGACGGGTATAAATGATGAAACCCTAGCAATTAGGGCGATGCAAGAAGGAGCGCAGGATTATTTGGTGAAAGGGCAAGTAACTGGCGACTTGCTGGTACGTTCCATGCGTTATGCCATCGAACGTCAACGGGCAGACGACGCATTGCGCCATAGTGAGGAGCGATTTCGGGTGGCCCTCAAAAATTCTCCCATCTTTGTCTACAACCAAGATATAGAGTTACGCTACACCTGGGTTTATAATCCGCCATCTGGATTGACAGTTGAAGAAATATTAGGGAAACAAGACTTGGATATTATGCCAGGTGAAGATGCTCAACGTCTTACCACAATTAAACGTGGGGTGCTAACCACTGGTATAGGAACGCGAGAGGAAGTATCAATTACAATCAAAGATATAACTCGATATTACGATTTGACAGTTGAGCCATTGCGGAATGAGTCGCAAGAAATTCTCGGCGTGACATGCGCGAGTATTGATATTAGCGAACGACAAGCTGCGCTACGCGAACGCAAATTGGCAGAAGAAAAAATCCGCGAACAAGCAGCATTACTAGATGTCACCACAGATGCCATTTGTGTGCGAGATTTAAACAATCAAATTATTTTCTGGAACAAAGGCGCAGAAACACTTTACGGCTGGAAAGCTACAGAAGCTTGGGGCAAAAATGCTACTGAGCTTTTGTTTGACGAACCTTCACCAGAAATCGAAGCGGCTCTTTTACAAGCTACTAGTAAAGGTAAGTGGCAGGGCGAGTTAACTAAACTGACTAAAATGGGTAAGGAAATCCTTGTTGCTAGTCGCTGGAGTTTGGTGTGCAGCGAACAAGGAAAACCTAAAGCGATTCTCACCGTTGACACAGATATTACCGATAAAAAACATCTAGAAGCCCAATTATTTCGCGCCCAACGCTTGGAAAGTATTGGCACCTTAGCTAGTGGCATTGCTCACGACCTCAACAATATCCTGACACCGATTTTGGCAGGAGCGCAACTCTTACCACTCAAATTTCCCGATGCAGATGAGCGGACTCGCCATCTACTAGAAATTTTGGAAATCAACGCTAGACGCGGGGCTGATTTAGTCAAACAGGTGCTGTCCTTTGCACGGGGTGTAGAAGGGAAACGTATCACTTTGCAACTCAGACATCTGATTGTGGAAGTTGCCAAGATTCTTAAAGAGACATTTCCCAGATCCATACAAATCAGCACTGATGTCCTGCAAGATTTATGGATGGTTTCTGGAGATAGCACCCAACTGCACCAAGTATTGATGAACCTCTGCGTTAATGCCCGCGATGCAATGCCAAATGGCGGTAATTTGAGTATTATTGCTGAAAATCTGTTGATTGATGAAAATTATGCCCGCATGAACCTGGAAGCCAAAGAGGGGCCTTACATAGTAATTACTGTCTCCGATACGGGAGTTGGGATTCCTAAAGAAATCTTAGATAGAATTTTCGAGCCATTCTTTACCACAAAAGATGTTGGAAAAGGCACAGGGTTAGGACTTTCCACCGTGCTGGGAATTATTAAAAGCCACGGTGGTTTTGTGAATGTCTATAGCGAAGTGGGAAGTGGCACTAGCTTTAAGGTTTACTTGCCAGCAGTGGAGGGAATGGAAACATTTACTCCCGAAGAATTGCCACCACAGACGGGACATGGAGAATTGATTTTGATTGTGGATGATGAAGTTGCCATTCAGGAGATTACCAAAACATCACTGGAAACTCATAACTACAAAACCCTAATTGCCAATGATGGCATTGAAGCGATCGCGGTATACGCTCAAAACCGGGATAAAATTAGTGCCGTACTGATGGATATTATGCTACCTTCACTCGATGGTTTAACTGCCATCCGTACCCTGCAAAAAATTAACCCCAAAGTCAGAATTATTGCCAGCAGTGGACTTATGTCTGAAAATAAGCTCAGTTCAGTAGCTGCTATTGGTGTCAATACATTTTTGGTCAAGCCCTATACTGTCAACGAATTATTGGTTTCTTTACAGAAAGTACTATCGGGAGCCAACTAAATACGTAATCACACTGCTAAATATAGGGATAAAATACTACTTGCTTGTGCAGGTGAAAATTTTTCGGATTTGATATGATTGGGCATCGACCAACACACTTCTATTACGGAGTGTAGCGAGTGGGAAGAGTTTTTTTAACCCCACACCCAATGCTCAA
The DNA here is from genome assembly GCF_014698035.1 of Desmonostoc muscorum FACHB-395. Taxonomy (GTDB): domain Bacteria; phylum Cyanobacteriota; class Cyanobacteriia; order Cyanobacteriales; family Nostocaceae; genus Nostoc; species Nostoc muscorum_A. The sequence continues at coordinate 105,970 of NZ_JACJSF010000004.1, read as the reverse complement.
TACCCCATGCCCAATCCCTTTTAATATGCCTCGGTTTCTCAAGTTAATTATAAATATAGTAGTCTTGAGTGCATTGTTACTCATATCTGTGCAAGTTTGGGCGCAAGATTGGCGACCAGTTCGCGGTGGTATCCCTTTCGGGATCAGTGGTATGGCTTTGATAAAGCAGCAAAGCAATACCCTAGATTTTCTGATCGTCCATGACAACAAAAAACCCAATCAAACCCGTTTAGCAATTATTAGTATTAAAGGAAAAAACCAACCTGAATATTTCCCATTAAAGTGGCCAAGTAACATAGAATTGCCCATCGACTTAGAAGCTTTAACATCTATTCCTGAGAAAACAAAATTCTCTTTTATCGCTTTAAGCAGTTCTGGCAAAGCTTATTTTATCAGGTTAAACCCTGCCAATCAAACTATCTTGGTTCTCAAAGAATTCAATCTACCAGAAATTATTCAAGGAAATAATTTTGAAGGATTTGGATTACAAAATATAGACGGAAAATTAGTTGCTATTTGGGCACATCGAGGCGAAGGTGAACAACCAGCAACTATATTTTGGGGAGTGTTTGACTTGGCTAAATATCAAATTACTCTCGCAGGTTCTGCCAATCTGAAAGTACCGTTTCCATCTGGTAATGTACGTCATATATCAGACATTAAGGTAGACCCTGTAGGAATTGTGTACATCACCTCAGCAAATGATGCCGGAGACGATGGCCCATTTCAGTCAGCTGTGTATGTCGCTGGTTATCTGGGATTGCGTGATCACAAAATTGTATGGCAGCAAAATTCTCAACTTGTTCCTCTTTACCGCTCTGATTATCACAAAATTGAAGGTATGGAACTTGTTCCCGGTGCAGAAGGCGGTGTGATTATTGGTACGGATGATGAGAATTTGGGTTCCTATGTATACATGGTGGGTGGGAGTAACTGAGCGATATGTCCTTTAATAACCTGTGGAAACTGCTATCTGAAAACAGATTACTGGTTTATTTGCGTTTATTTGCGATCGCCTAACAACTCCCTTAAGGAGTGTCAAGGTTTACAGTGCGATGGCGTACCCGCCCACCGGATACCGTTGGCGAATTCCCCAAACAGCTAAACTGAACCGATTAGTTCAGCAATGAAACGGTTGAGAACCTTCTGAGCAGTTTTATACCCAGTAGCTTGCTTACCTAACTTCAGTTCAAACAAAACATGGTCACGTAAAATTTCAAGTTCTCTTACCGTTAGCAACCCAACAGAATCTTTTACGTTTGCACTATCAGATGTCTGATGCAAATCCCTCTCCCGTGTAATACAAGGGCTGGTGTTATGCCTAACAATGTGTTCTAAATAGTCAGCACGGGTTAAGCCTAAGCATTCCGAAGCAATATCAAGAGCCTTCCAAGTATCATCTGTTAGTCGCAAAGAGCGTACTTCACGATATTAAATTCATTCCTAACTTTCCTCTGGTTTTAGTCTTTTTCTTAAGGAATCATCCTTCTATGTTATATTTTCTCTCTCGACAATTAATCCACCCTGCTTTTTAAGGGGGATTTAGGGGGATCAAGATATGTGCAACTTCATATTAAATTGGTATAACAACTGCATTCAAGCGCATATATAGCGTTTCGTAAGAAAGCTTTTTGTAGAGAAAAGAGAAAAATCGAAGCTGTCATGAAATAAAACTCAACTTAATAGTACCCTCAAGGGTACTATTAAGTTGAGTTTTTAGTTGATATCGTAGCTTTGAAGCACAGCGATGGAGGCAATCTTTTCTCTAATTAGCATTAAAAATTACAGGTTCAACAAAATAACCAGTTTCAAGCGTAATTACAGCCACAAATCTTGTGAATAAGTGGCTCTAGCTTTTATTCCAGGTACAAATTATCTTTAATCAGCTTCAGAACTCAATATTTGTGCTTTGAATATATGAAGCTATATGAATACATTACTTATGTCAATAATTTATCCCCTAACACATCTAAGTCTTGCCTTGATCGAATGGGTGTTAATAGGCTGGGCAATTCGTCTGTGGCAGCAATCAACGAGCTTCGCAATGATAGTGTTGCCTATAGTGCTATTGAGCATTAGCTATGACAATCTCATTCTTTCAATAGGAAGTCTGATTGGTGCAGGAGAGCTTTTGAAAACTCTCAGTATGCTGCGCTTTCTATTACATTATTTAGTTGTACCGCTATTCATTGTGATTGGTGTTGAACTCGCTCACCGTGCCGGAGCTGGTTGGGCCAATGGAGTAATGCGGGTTTTATCTGCGATCGTTGCATTGGGACTTGCAGCGATAGATATTGCCACCCATTATATAGGGTTGGAACTAGTTCCAATAGAGTTTGCGGGAATTCTACGCTATCATGTTGCCAACTTGAGTGGCCCGCCAATTATCACGATTGTAGTTAATATATTTGTCCTACTAATTGGCATTGGTATTTGGTTCCGACTGAAATGGCCTTGGTTATTTTTAGGAACATTGCTTTCCTTTTTTGGTAATGCTTTGCCATCAGATACAGTAGGTACACTTGCTGGTAGTGCATCTGAATTTGTTATGGCTATAGGTTTACTGTTAACTGAGGAGTTTTCCCAAAAAATGAAACAAAAAAGTATAAGGGAAAGTCTGTTGATAAACAGGTAACTTATGAAAAAAGTAATTATTATCTATGCTGGAATTGGCGGTGCTGAAACTGCGCTTGCCCTAAGTTGTGCTGGTCTTGAGCCTGTTAAATTTAATAAGATTAATTGTGTAAATATTCTTTACATTTAATCTGATTTCATTCAATGGCTACGCCAGGCTGCGCGAACAAAAATTAAATCCAGACTTTTTCTCCATAAAAAAGCCCAGTCATATTTTAACTGGGCTTTTAGCTATCTCAATCAATTATTGGAGATAGAGTAGTTTCCTCAACATCAATTAAACAGCAGTTTGCTCTAGATTAATCTTGACAACTTTGTTCTTTTCTCGCTCGGACTTGGGCAGTGTCAAATTCAAAATACCGTTTTTATAATCTGCGGTGACATTAGTATTTTGAACCCGAGCCGATAAAGGAATTACACGTTGGAATTTACCATAGTAGAATTCACTCTTGGTAGTGCCATTGTTTTGGGTTTTGGTTTCAGACTTGCGTTCACCGCTAATGTGAACAGTATCTTCTGTAACTTGAATATCTAGGTCTTTAGCTTCCAGCCCTGGCAGTTCTAGCTTCAGATAAATTGCATCATCAGTTTCTTGCAGTTCAGCAGCCGGAACTTTGACAGAGCCTTTTTCAAACTGTGCAGATGGGACTTTAGTGTCTCCCAATAGACCGTTGATGTAACTTTCTAAAGTGTTGAAATCTTGTGCAGAGTTGTAACGAAATAACATATTAAGTTATCCCTTGTATCAGTAGTAGTTTTTGACTCAACCAACTTTGGATTTAAATCCTTGCTTTGATTTCCATAATATTGAGAAATAACAAGTTTGTAAATTCGGTTATTCTCACCAAACAATGGATGATTCCCGCACCAGATTAGGCGGTAAAAAAGATATTACGGGTTACTCGCATTTCTCGGTTCGGTAAACCGAATAATAGCTGTTAAAGGGGATTTGCTTTAACACTAAGCTTTACTTTGTTTTACCTAAACGGTTGTCCCAGCGCTCCCACTTTTCTTTATTGAACTGACTGCGCCACTTCAAAACTAAGTTCAATTTCAATTCTTTTAGTGATCTTTGCTTGTATGGGCGAGTACCAAACTCATTAAACTATCTAAAATGCGATCGCGTGACAATGGCATCATTTCTTTGCCATATAGCATTTCCTGCACCATCACATAGGATACCAGTGAGCCAAAAAAGATTTGCGCTGTTGCTTCTGGGTCAGTAATGCCTAATTCTGGGTGAGAAGCTAAATACTGGCTCAGTAATAGCCGTCCCCGTTGAATCACGGTTTGAGTATATAATTTTGCCAATTCTGGAAAGCGTTGCGACTCGGTGATAATCAAGCGGAATAGTCCTAAGTAGTCAGGATTATCGGCAACTTTTATCAGATAGGCTTCAGCAATTTCACGCAATAATATCGCTGGCTCACCATACAAATCTTCTGTACAAAAAATTCCCTGAAAGCTAGCAATTGTTACCCTTTCGATCAACGCCTTAAATAATCTTTCTTTATCTTGAAAGTGACTGTATATTGTCTGCTTAGATACTCCAGCTTCCGCACTTACCCGATCCATACTGGTTCCAGCATAGCCATCCCTCAAAAATACCTGCATGGCTCCTTGCAAAATTTGCTCCTGTTTTTGAGTCAAAGCTCTTAAACGAGATAAAGTTTCAGGTTGGGAACCAGAGGTTTTGGGCATACTTGACGTAAATTTTTTTACATATTTCTTGTCTCTTGGAGAATCATACCATACAGTCTAGTATGATAGTTCCAGTAAATATTTAATGATAAAAATATAGGCTGTTACCATGTCTCAGACTGCCTCGACATCTCCAGAAGGGATTATAAATGTTCCAGTGCCACCATCTAAGCAGGAACGGAAGAAACTGATTTTTTTGTTCCTAGGGTTGCTGGTTATAGCAGGTGGTATCAGTTATTTCCTGTGGCATAGTCAACAACAAGGAGCAGCAAATGTACTGAAGGTGAGTGGAAGGATTGAGGGTTACGAAACTGAAATTGGAGTGAAGCGTTCGGGAAGAATTGTTTCAATTGCAGTCCGGGAAGGGGCAGCAGTAAAAAAGGGGCAAGAATTAATCAAGTTGGATGACAGTAACGACCAACTGCTAAAAGAACAACTGCGGGGTGCTGAGGCTAGGGTTGCATCTGCTCAATCTGATGAACAGCAAGCAATTTCCGATGCTACTCAAGTAGAAAGTGGGATTGAACAAATTGATAGCCAAATCAGTGAAGCAAAACTTAATTATCACCAATCCCAAGGAGATACCCAAGGACGAGTTCAACAGGCAGTATCTAACGTAGCAACAGCCAAGGCACAATTATTACAAGCGCAGGCACAGACAAAGCAGGCACTAGCAGAAGTAAAATTAGCGAAAATGAATCGCGATCGCTATGCCAAACTCGTAACAGAAGGTGCTATTAATCAACAACAATTTGACCAAGCACAAACCACCTTTGACACAGCAGTAGCCACGTTAGAAGCACGAAAAGCAGCAGTAAATGCTGGACAAGAACAATTACGCGCTGTTGTTGGGGCATTAACCCAAGCTAAAACTACAAGTTTCAATCCTGGTATTCGCAATGCCCAAATAGAAGCATTAAACAGAAAAAAAGATCAGAGTTTTGCTCAACTAAAATCTGCCCAAGCAAAGGTAAAATCTGCTCACGCCAAAGTAAAAGATGCCTTAGCATCAAAACAGCAAATTCTGACCCAAATAGAAGATTCGAAAAAAGATTTAAATGTTGTTAGTCCTTTAGATGGGGTAGTAACTGCCCGCAGTGCAGAGATCGGGACTGTAGTGAGTAGTCAAACTAAAATTTTGACAGTAGTTGACCCTAATACAGTGTATTTGCGGGGTTTTATTCCCGAAGGTGATATTGGTAAAGTGCGCTTAGGACAAACCACCAAAATTTTTCTTGATTCTGCGCCGGAAAAACCCCTTATGGGCAAAGTTATTTCTGTTGATCCTCAAGCCTCTTTTACCCCAGAGAATATCTACTTCCAAAAAGATCGGGTTAGGCAAGTAGTAGGCGTGCGTATTCTGTTACAAAACCCTCCTGGCTGCTTTAACCCAGAAAATCCCTACTCTGGTTCAGATTTGCCCTGTGCCAAAATTGGAATGCCAGCAGATGCAGAGATTGCGTTGCAGGGTAAAGAGGTCAGCAAATGAAATTATCAACTCCTAAACCACTGCAATTATCTAATCACTCAACCACTACTATTAAAGTTAGTAATTTACATAAACATTATGGACAACTAATCGCTGTCCGGGGAATTGATTTTACTGTCAATCAGGGTGAGATGTTTGGGTTAATTGGCCCTGATGGTGCAGGTAAAACTACTACCTTTCACATCTTAGGTGGGGTAATGGAAGCGACGGCGGGAGAAGTGCAAGTATTTGGTCAGCCGGCAAGAGACGCACGTTTAAGGACGGGATATCTCACACAACAGTTTTCCTTGTACTTGGATCTCAGCATTGATGAAAACTTGCGTTATGCGGCGGGATTGCGCCAAGTGAGTGATGATTTATTGCGGGAACGCCGCCAGAAATACTTAAAATTAATGAGTTTGGAACAGTTTGGCGATCGCTTGGCGGGTCAACTTTCCGGTGGGATGAAACAAAAGCTGGCGCTGTGTTGTGCCTTGGTTTCCCAACCGGAAGTACTGTTATTAGATGAACCTACCACAGGGGTTGATCCAGTTTCCCGACGGGAATTTTGGGATGTATTAGCAGAACTTTCTGCCGACGGGATGACCATTGTTGTCGCTACACCCTATCTAGATGAAGCTGAACGCTGCGATCGCGTCGCACTGATGTATAGTGGTCAAATTCACGAAATTGGTACACCCGCAGCATTACGCGCCAATTTGGGCTTACATCGCCTAGAAGTCAGAACAGCAAATCTAGAGATAGCCGAGAAACTTCTTTTGCAGAATGTGCAGACAAATATAGTCGATGTGCAGACATTTGGCGATCGCTTAGATGTTCTCGTTCAAGATGTAACTCTTGGTGAAACCCAGGTAAATCAACTACTACAACAGCATCACCCCAGTATTGAACGTGGCGAACCCACTCTAGAAAACGTCTTTGTCACCCGTCTACGACAACAAGGTTCAGCACCAGCATTTTTGTCCTTTCCTCGTTCTCGTGGAGGAAATAAGAAAGAAGGTTACAGGGAAGAGGTAACAGGTGACAGAGGGAAAAGAAAAGAAAGGAAGAAGGAAGAAATAAGAGAAAATTCTTCTACACTGTCACCTGTTACCTATCACCTGTCACCTTCTTCCTCTCAAATCGCTATTTACGCCCACAATCTCAACCGTGTATTTGGTAACTTCCAAGCAGTTAAAAACGTCAATATCGAAGTCCGCTATGGCGAAATATTCGGGCTTTTAGGTGCCAATGGAGCCGGAAAAACGACTACCATCAAAATGCTGTGTGGATTACTAGCAGCTAGTGGCGGTGAAATTTCCCTTGGTGGTGAAACAGGAAATCTGCGTAGTCGTGACTTACGGCGACGTATCGGTTATATGAGCCAGAAATTCACTCTTTACGACGATCTGACTATTCTGCAAAACCTAGAGTTTTATAGCGGGATTTACAGCGTACCCCGCAAACTTAGGCGAGAAAAGATTGATTGGGTAATTGCGACCTGTGGCTTAGAGGGACAAGAACAGATGCTTACCGGACAATTACCTGGTGGCTGGAAGCAGCGAGTAGCTTTTGGCGCTTCTGTAATGCACGAACCAGATATTTTATTTCTAGATGAACCGACATCCGGGGTAGATCCTTTAGCCCGTCGTCAGTTTTGGAAGCTGATTAATGACTTTGCCCGCAATGGTACAGCTATTTTGGTGACAACGCACTACTTAGAAGAAGCTGAACAGTGTAACCGTATGAGTTTTATGGTAGCCGGGGAAATCGCCGCCGAAGGTTCACCTAGTTCTATCAAAGCTTCTCAACCAGGACAACTTATAGAGATTATCGTTAACCAAAATCAAGCCGCTTCCAAGATACTTAAACAACATCTTGATTCGTGGCGCGTCTCGATTTTCGCCAATAGTTTACACGTTGTTCTTGATCACCCGGAAGCAGAAATTCCCGAAATAACTCAGCTTTTAAAATCTGCACACCTGACTATTGAATCTCTACGTCCGATTCCTTTCTCTTTGGAAGATGCTTTTATTGGTATCGTTGAACGTGCAGTAGGGGATTAGGAACATGAAAACTGAGAATAAATAATGAAAAGAATTTTTTCCCAATGTGTGAAAGAAATAGCGCAATTTCGGCGCGATCGCTTAACTTTAGGTTTAGCATTTTTATTGCCATTTTTAACTCTATTGATTTTTGGGTTTGCGATTCGTTTAGAAAGTAAAGATATTCCCCTGATTGTGCAGGATTTTGACCGTACAAACCTGAGTAGCAGCTATATTGAGCGGTTGTATGCCACCAATCAATTTGTACCTAAACAATGGTCAGGTGGTAATCCGGTACGCGATGCAATTGACAGAGGTATTGCTAAAGCAGCAGTGGTTATTCCTCCCCAATTTAGCCGAGATATTCAAGCTGGTAGAAATGCAAAGTTGCAAGTATTAATTGATGCCACAGATGTTAATAATGCTCGTGTAATTAGAGGTAACATTCAAAGAGTCACTAATTTCTTCATACAAGACCAAGGACTACTACCAGATAAAAGTATTATTACACCGCGAATTCGCTTGTGGTTTAACCCTGGTAGATTGGAGTCGCTGTACATTGTGCCAGGAGCCTATGCTGTAGTATTGTGGATTTTTCCCTCATTGCTAACAGCGATCGCAATGGTGCGTGAAAAAGAAAAAGGTACAATTTTACAAGTTTATGCTTCTAGCATTAGTGCAACAGAACTGTTACTTGGCAAAGGATTGGCTTACCTGCTAATTGCGATTACAGAAGCTTTAATAGTCATGGGATTAGGGTCAATAATTTTTCATATCGGGGTAATTAGTAACCCGATTACTTTATTAATAGGAACTCTACTCTTTTTAATAGATAGTGTTTCCTTTGGTTTACTTATAGGGGTACGTAGCAGTAACCAAAATTCCGCAGTACAAATTGTTTCTCTTGTCGGTTTTATTACATCTTTATTGCTATCTGGTTTTATTTATCCCCTGAGTAATATTCCTTTTCCCCTTTCACTAACACCTAACGTATTTCCTGCCCGTTATTACATTGATATCACTCGTGATGCTTTTGTGCGTGGTACAGGATGGACAGGAGTTTGGTTTGACTTACTCATGCTTGCAGTTTTGGGATTTGTATTTTTCAACGTATCGCGTCGGCTTTTAAGTCGAATGCAAATTAGTCAATAGTCATTGGTCATTAGCAAAACGTTTTAGATCCCCCTAAATCCCCCTTAAAAAGGGTGACTTTGATTCCGGTTCCCCCCTTTTTTAAGGGGGGTTAGGGGGGAGCAATAAGTGCCTAAAACCACAGCTAACCACTTTTCAAACAACCTCTTAATCATATATGAAATATATTTGGCAATTATTTGATAGTCCATTGTGGTCATTAGTGCGTAAAGAAATTAATCAAATTCTGCGAAACAGGCAATTGATTGTTTTATTAATTGTGCCACCAACAGTACAATTATTGCTTTACGGATTTGCACTTAACCCGGATGTCCATAATTTACGACTGGGTGTAATTGACTATGCTAATGTCTCCGCCAGTCGAGAACTAGTTTCAGCAATGACATCCAATCACACTTTTAACTTAGAAAGTGTACCAACAAGTGAAAAAGATTTAAGCCGCCAAGTAGAAGAAGGTAAGCTAGATGTAGGACTAATAATTCCACCAAATTTTCCCCGCCAACTAGCCAAAAAATCAGCAGAAATTCAAGTATTTATCGATGGAGTGAATGCAAATACAGCCGGAATTGCTGCTAACTATGTTAATCAGATTATCCAACAATATAATTTCAGTTTGGTACAGGGTCAAGTCAGTCCGCCAGTTTCAACCGAAGTCGTTTTTCTTTACAATCCTGGACTTACAAGTAGTTGGTTTTTCGTACCAGGAGTTATGGGTTTAGTCCTGACATTAATCGGTACATTAGTATCAGCAGTAACCGTTGTACGCGAGAAAGATACAGGAACTTTAGAGCAACTGTTAATGACTCCCTCTAGCAACTGGGAAATTTTATTAGCTAAAATTATCCCGTTAGCATTCCTGCTCATGGGAGATGTACTACTAGCTTTAACTTTGGGAACAGTCGTATTTAGTCTACCCTTTCGTGGGAGTTTCCTGCTCTTTCTTGCTTTATCAAGTATGTATGTATTTGTGGGAATTAGTTTAGGCATTATGTTAGCAACTATTTGCGGTTCTCAACAACAAGTATTACTCACATCTTTTTTTATAAATTTACCAATGATCCAAACTTCTGGGGCAATATCTCCTATTGAATCCATGCCTCCTTTATTTCAATTTCTCTCTCTCTTTAATCCACTTCGTCATTACATTACTATTGTTAGAGGTATTTTACTCAAAGGAGTTGGTTTAGATATGCTGTGGTTGAATGTTCTAGCATTGCTTGGTTTTGCCGTTGTTTTATTAACTATTAGTGTTCATAAGTTTCGGAGTCAGTTAAGTTAAACTGTACTATCTCATTAATTCTGATAACATCTGTTCAAGAATATCCTCCATAATTTCTTCGTCTAAGGAGTGTGGAGTTGGTGGCCCACCGAGAAATTCTTTGATAGTAATCTTCTGCTCTCTAAAGTCCTTGACAAAATCGCGGATTTGAGAAATAACATTCATTTGAGATTCTATTGTTTTTAGCATCAAAGACATAGAGTCAATGCCTTTTTTAGCAGCTTTACGAGAATCACTTACCATAGTTCCTTCTGGAGTATTTTTTACTAAACGTAGTTCCAGTTTCAAGTTTTCATATTGAGTGACGAGAATTTGATTTTGCTGTTCTATAGTTCGACATTTGCGAGTTAAATCATCCTCGTTATTAAGATCAATAACTTCTCCCACCTGCTGAATTCGCTCAATTTCTAAAAGTCTTGCTAAATCTCCTTCTTGGTAAGCTTTATTAATTGATTTCATGATTTCTGTATGATATATCTGTGTCTCGCTGTCTCTTGTCTTATCAGGGTGAAAGATTTCAGCTAATCTGAGAAATGTTTCCCGAATTTTTCTCTTATCTTCTGTTCTCGCTACAGAGGGAGATTCCACAGACTGTTGTGCTTGCCAATATTGATGACTATCTTCAGCCGCTTCCTCTGAAAAATCTGATTCGGATTCGGAATTATTAAATAGTTCGTTTAACTCCGTATTGAATTGTTTGCGATTCGCATTTGGACTAATAATCCCTGTCAACTGGAGTTCAAGGTAAACTGCCTCTATATTTTTGATGGTTTGTTTGCCAAACTTTCTAGTGGTAAAAATTTCATCAAATAGAGCATGGATATCTCGGTCTAACTCAGCCATTTTTTGAACATGGGGACTAGCTTGATGAAATATTTCTGTGGCAAAAGTTCGCATTTGCTCGACAAAATTATTCAATTCCGTTCGCTTTCTCTTAATCTGTTTAAGTAGCGATTTATGTTCTGCTTCTAAAAACTCCAAGCGGATATGTAATTGAGAGAGGGCTAATGGAGTTACTTCAGTTGATTGTAATGGAAGTGATTTTTTGCGAGCCATGAAACACGTATGTAAGTTTAAGGTTTAAAATGTAATTGCCAAAGTTGTTTCGTCAATGCGAAAAGAACGTATCTAGTGATAATACATGAACTATGGATACTTTTTTTGTCAATAATTACTGTAATGGACATAAGCCACATCATCTATATTGTTACTATCGGAAAGCGCACTATGCGATAAAAATTATAAAATATCACGATAAGAATGACACCACAAGACGCACGACAATACGCACCAGCAACTGAGCGCAACCGAGAAGCAATTCTAGAAATACTTTTGCAGGTATTACCCGAAAGTGGCACTATTTTAGAAATAGCAAGTGGTACTGGTGAACACGCAGTCTTTTTTGCATCCAGGCTAAGTCCTCGCCTGTGGCTACCAACAGATGCAAATTTAGAGTTACGAGCCAGCATTAGTGCATGGACTGAACACAATGCCTCTGATAATGTTTATCCACCGCTTGAGCTAGATGTTAGAGAGCCAGTTTGGGCAGTGGAGAAAGGGGAAGTAACTGAGTGGCTTAATAGGGAGCCAATAGTTGCGATAGTCAATATTAATATGATTCACATTTCACCGTGGTCAGCTTGTTTGGGGCTAATGGCAGGGGCAGGCCGTATCCTAAAAGCAGGAGGTATCCTCTATTTGTATGGGCCCTTCAAACAAGGTGGAGAACATACAGCAGCGAGTAATGCAGCTTTTGACGAATATTTACACACCCAAAACCAGGAGTGGGGCGTGCGGAACTTGGATGATGTAGTGGCAGAAGCTAGGGCAGAACATTTCATCTTGAAACAAATTTACCAAATGCCAGCCAATAATCTTTCAGTAGTGTTTGAACGTGCCGCTAATGAATAATTCCTGGAAATAATTTCTTAGTGGACATAATTTAACGTGAGTTCGACAAGTCTTATTTGACCTCTCCCCCAACCCCTCTCCGACACGGAGAGGGGAGCAAAAAGCTGAATTTTTCGTTGCACCTCCCTTTCCGTTTCGGAGAGGGAGGCTGGGAGGGAGAGGTTCATCGAACTCACGTTAATTTAATTCAATTCAAAATAATTGCAGATATGTAAATTTTCTGGCTACTTTCTGCTTTGCATAGACTCATATTTGATTTTTGCAAAAACTCCCTACAACTTAAAAAGCCCTCTTGCCTCTTTCCTTCCCACGCAAGTAAGTATGGCTACGCTCCCGTGAGGGATACAAAAATCAAAGCGGATTCCTATAGCTTGGAAAGTAATTGATGATAAAACTATCCAAGCTATTCACAAGTTCCTCAAACTATTTGTCTACAATTCAAGACTCAGGGCATTTCAGAAGCGAAAGGCTTATTCTGATTGAGGCTAGAGGCAATGTCAGTCAAAACTTTAACAGTCAACGACAAACTTATTAGCGCCCGTGAGGAAGAAACTATTCTCCAAGCGGTGCAAGATGCAGGGATTCACATTCCTACTTTGTGCCACTTGCAAGGAGTCGAAGATGTTGGCGCTTGTCGGCTTTGTTTAGTAGAAATTGCTGGGAGTAATAAACTCCAACCTGCTTGTGTAACAAAAGTTGCTGAGGGTATGGAAGTCCAAACAAATAGCGATCGCCTGCAAAAATATCGTCGCACCATTATAGAAATGCTATTTGCTGAAGGTAATCACATTTGCTCGGTCTGCGTAGCTAACGGTAATTGCGAATTGCAAGACTTGGCAATTGAGATGGGTATGGATCATGTGCGTTTAGATTATCATTTCCCTGATCGCAAAGTCGATATTTCTCACGCTCGCTTTGGCGTTGACCATAACCGTTGTGTTCTTTGCACTCGTTGCATCCGTGTTTGTGACGAAATCGAAGGAGCGCACACTTGGGATATGGCGGGTAGAGGGACAAATTCTCATGTGATCACTGATTTAAATCAGCCTTGGGGAACCTCAAATACTTGTACTTCTTGCGGCAAATGCGTTAATGCTTGCCCTACAGGTGCGCTTTTTGACAAAGGTTCGAGCGTCGGGGAAATGAAACACGATCGCGCCAAGCTTGATTTCCTACTTACAGCAAGAGAAAAGCAGCAATGGCTTGTTTAGCTACTGTTCATAAATTAGCACAACGAGGTAAACCTAATGTTACGCCGCATCCTAAAAATTTTTTGGTGGCTCCTATTGCTGGCAATATTAACAATATATATATACCTGGGTTTAGCAAGCTTCACATCTCAACAGGTAATTGCTGCTGTTATGCAATTAGAAGATACGCCAGAAGAAATCCTTTATCGCTCACAAGAAAAATTAAATGATGAATTAGGAAATTATTGGCAAGTTATTTTGTTTAAGCGAGTTAATTCTAATAGCAATAAAATATCTTCAATAAATCTCCGATTGGTGGGATTTCCTGGTTCTCAGGAATTGCCCCATCCCTTACCCCTAAAGATTACTACAGATACAGGTAAAGTATTAACTGCTCCCGATATATTCCTAGATGAAGCACCAGCACCAACCATCGCTCAGTATGACTTCAAGGATGTTTTGCCTCAATTATCAACTCAAGAATTGTTGATTGGTATACCTGTAGGTAAACAACACTTCATCAATCTTTCAATCCCAAAATATGTCGTGCAGGAATGGCAAGAAATTGCATTAAAGTCCTGAGTGCTAAGAGGATATTTGAAAAGTCCTCTTCTTGGTAGCAAAACATTCTAGATCCCCCTAAATCCACGCCAGTTGCTCATGGGGGAAACCCCCAAGACCGCACTGGCTCCCCTTAAAAAGGGGGACTTTGACTCCGGTTCCCCCTTTTTTAAGGCTACCGTGTATACACAAGTCGGGTTGAGAATCAAATAGAGGGAAAAGAACGGAAAATTATTTTTAAAATCCTTGATTTTTCGTTAATTCTATATCAATAAGCTGACACTATTGATAATCAGCTTGATAAACTCAAAACCTTGCCTACTAAGGCTTGCATCTTGCCAGGCAAGGATTTTAGGACTTGTGTATACACCGTAGCTTTTTTAAGGGGGGTTAGGGGGGATCTAAAAGTGTCTAAAGTCACAGCGAAATGCTTTTCAAACAACCTCTAAGGTCAAAATTCATTTAAAAAATAAAATGACTCGTTTAAAATTAGCAACGGTTTGGTTAGGCGGCTGTTCTGGCTGTCACATGTCTTTTCTCGATTTGGATGAATGGCTGATTGATTTAGCAGCACAAGTAGATTTAGTTTATAGTCCCTTTGCTGATGCTAAAGAATATCCCCCAGGGGTAGATGTGGTGTTGGTTGAGGGTGCAATTGCAAATGAAGATCACCTGCAAATGATTCAGATAGTCAGAGAGCGATCGCACATTCTTGTCTCTTTTGGTGATTGTGCTGTTACTGGTAATGTTACTGCTTTACGCAATCCTTTAGGTAGTGCCGAACCTGTTCTGCAACGTTGTTACATCGAAGCAGCAGATATTCACGGCACAATTCCCCATGAGCCTGGCATTGTACCAACCTTACTAGATCGGGTGATACCAGTGCATACAGTAGTGCCAGTTGATATTTATTTACCAGGTTGCCCACCCTCAGCAACTCAGATTAAAGCAGTGTTAGAGGCACTCTTAAGGGGAGAAAAACCACGGTTAAAAGGACGTGAATTTATCAAGTTTGGTTAACTTCACAAGTTACTCAGATTCTTTATCTAAGTTGAAAGAGAGGCAATCACAAAATAATTTTAGAAGCAATTATGTTGAAAGCATCTGACATTATGACTAGAGATGTTGCTACAATTCACAGTTCAGCAACAGTGGCTGAAGCAGTTAGACTCTTGAGAGCAAGGGACTGGAAAGCGCTGGTTGTAGATCGCCGCCATGAACACGATGCCTACGGCATGATTACTGAAAAGGATATTGTATATAAAGTGATTGCTTATGGTAAAGATCCCTTTAGTGTGCGTGTTCATGAAGTGATGACCAAGCCTTGTATCGTTGTCAATCCTGAACTTGCCTTAGAATACGTAGCGCGGTTATTTGCTGACCATAATTTGCAGAGAGCGCCCGTTATTCAGGGCGAACTACTGGGTATCATTTCCCTGGTTGACATTCTAGCTAATAGTAGCTTTCTTGAGCAACCCCATACTTTCCTGCTAGAACAACAACTTCAGGACGAAATTCAAAAAGCTCGTGTCATTTGCGATCGCCAAGGTATCCATTCAGAAGAATGTGCTGTTGTTTGGGATGCGATCGAGGAATTACAAGCCGAGATCGCACATCAAAGGGCCGAGAAAGTCGTGAAAACAGCCTTTGAAGAATACTGCGACGAATATCCAGAAGCTAAAGGAATTTATGACAACTGGTCTAGTAGTCTGCCAACCCAAAAATGCTAAGTGAGGACTGGGGAAAGGGGAAAGGGGAAAGGGTAAGGGATTTAAACCCTTTCCCCCTTCCCCCTTACCCTTTACCCCGCCAAGTCACGAAAGCGAACTACTAGTGGTTGACCTGAGATAGTTATGAAAAAAGTAATCATCAACCCAGTTACCCGAATTGAAGGACACGCCAAAATCAGTATTTATCTGGATGATACAGGACAAGTGAGCGATGCTCGCTTTCATGTCACAGAATTTCGTGGTTTTGAAAAGTTCTGCGAGGGTCGCCCTTTGTGGGAAATGCCAGGAATTACGGCGCGAATTTGTGGCATTTGTCCGGTAAGCCATTTGTTAGCATCAGCAAAGGCAGGCGATCGCATCCTTGCTGTTATAATTCCCAAAGCTGCGGAAAAATTGCGCCGTTTGATGAACTTGGGACAAATTATCCAATCCCACGCCCTAAGTTTCTTCCACCTCAGCGCCCCAGATTTATTATTAGGAATGGATAGCGAACCCGAAAAACGCAATATATTTGGGTTAATTGCAGCCGAACCAGAACTAGCGCGTGGCGGAATTCGCTTGCGTCAATTTGGACAAGAGATTATTGAACAATTGGGAGGGCGAAAGATACATCCATCATGGGCGGTTCCTGGTGGTGTCCGCGAACCCTTATCGATAGAAGGACGCACCCATATTCAAAACCGCATCCCGGAAGCACGCACCATAATATTAGATGCACTGGGTAGATTTAAAGACTTACTCAATGAGTATCAAAGAGAAGTGCAAACCTTCGGGAATTTTCCTAGCTTATTTATGGGTTTAGTCACTCCTGATGGTTTGTGGGAGAACTACGACGGACATATTCGTTTTGTAGATAGCGCGGGAAATATTATTGCTGATAAACTTGATCCAACTCATTATCAAGAATTTATTGGTGAAGCGGTTCAACCAGATTCCTATTTAAAGTCTCCTTACTATCGCCCTTTAGGTTATCCTGACCAGAGCGACCATTGTCGTTTAGATAGTGGTATTTATCGGGTAGGGCCGCTAGCACGCCTGAATATTTGCAGTCATATTGGTACGCCTTTAGCTGATGCAGAATTGAGAGAATTTAGAGACAGAGGTAAAGGCACTGTCACTTCATCATTTTTCTACCACTACGCCCGGTTAATTGAAATTCTGGCTTGCATTGAACGCATAGAAATTATAATAGATGACCCAGATTTAATGTCTAAAAAATTACGTGCTGATGCTGGCATCAACCAATTAGAAGGAGTAGGTGTAAGTGAAGCACCACGCGGTACATTATTTCACCATTATCAAGTTGATGAAAATGGGTTACTTCAGAAAGTAAATTTAGTAATTGCCACAGGTCAGAACAATTTGGCAATGAATCGCACAGTCGCGCAAATTGCCCGACATTTTATTCACGGTTCAGAAATTGCTGAAGGGATGTTAAACCGCGTTGAGGCGGGAATCAGAGCTTTTGACCCTTGTTTGAGTTGTTCAACTCATGCGGCAGGACAAATGCCTTTGCATATTCAATTAATTGGGACAGATGGGAATATTGTAAATGAAGTTTGGCGAGATTAATCTATTCTGAATTCTTCCTTTAAAACAACACAACCACAAAAATTATCTCGTAACATTCAACATTTCTTCTTCTGTAATTTGTATTCCAAAATCCCCACGTTGCGATCGCCAGATGAAATCCGAGAAATTTGTAACTCAGTAGATATTACTTCAGAGTCCATTGTGTATATTTACTGCTTTAAGGGTTCAAGGGCTGCGAATACATTAATAGCCCTTGAAGAAGCAGGGATTTCTGCCAGAAATTATTTTGGCTCTTGGAATGAATGGTCGCGCAACTTATCACTACCTATTGATAGTAGAGTAATGTGAGCTTCAGATAGTTAACGAACCGATTTTAGGTGTATTTTCCCTGGGCATAGGTGTAGTACGCAGTAGACATCGCGGACTCCGTTTCTTACTATTTCATGCTTTCCATAGGCTTGTAGCATGTAGAATCGGAAGGGAGCGCCCAAGCATGGTTACAGGTATCGTATCGGTCATCGAAAACAGTCCCCGGCCCACAGTCAAAGTCGAACTTTGTTAAGTCTCTACCATCGCCAAAATCTACGCAACGGAAGAATTTGGTGCAGTCCTGCTCATTGGGAAAAAATCCCACCTCAGTACAATCGCCAGCCAGTGCAGTGCTGTTGCTATCCGTAGCAGGTGCAGGACTTTTGCTATCAGCAGCGAGTGCAGGGTTGATGGCGACCCACATTGCTAAAATCATTGCACAACAGCACAATAGTATTTTTTTCATGGTTTCTTTTTACTTGTAAATTACAAGTTGGTATATCAATTTGAATATATTCTCAGGATTAAAGCGAGAATGCAAGGACAGATAAGACAGTTAAAGAAAAAACAAGAAACGCGTTATTAAGTTTTAATGCCGCTTCATTCAATCAATCCCCAGAGAAACAAACTGGAAATTTTTGCCACTAAGTTCTAGTGCAAAATTATGAATTAATACTACGGCTGGTATCGATTGGATTACTAACCAATAACTGAATTAATGAATCGAATGCGAGATTCTATTCCAGATACCTCTGAATCTAAAGATTTCTTATTTTCCTCTGCCTAGAGTAATGGAATAGCGATATAATCACCTATTGTTACTAATTACAAACTAGGCACAATCTCTTAATTATGAATCAATCCAATAATAGTGGAATACTTGAACAGTTTGTCAATACAGTGATGGGAGTAAAAGCTGGGAATCAACAACAGTATCGAGATACATCAATAGCTACTACACAAGAACTAGATATCAGAGCAATTTTAGTTTATACACTAGGAACTATCCTACAAATAGTAGTTATGATTCTCGTCTTACTGGGAATGGAAAAAATAGTAATGTTAATTGATAGTAATTCTTCTTTTCCCAGTTGGTTTAGCACTTTATTGACTGGATTATTTTTTGCTCTCTTAAGTATCCGTTCCCGAATTTTTTCTCTTTTAGATAATACCCGTTCTCGTCAGACTTATGACCAGGTAATTAGACCAAGATGGTCTCCTCCACCTTTAGTATTTCCCATTGTTTGGATGATAATTGCCGTTTTGCGGGTAATTTCTTCTGTATTGGTTTGGCAGCAAATGAATCATCAATTTTTAGTGCTGCCTTTAATTTTGTTTGTGGTACATCTGGCTTTAGGGGATACTTGGAATACGATTTTTACTGTAGAACGGAGATTAGGTGCTGCTGTTCCTGTAGTTATTTTAGGCCCTTGGTTATCTGCTGTAGTAGTGACGGCAATTTATTGGCAAACTAATCCTGTAGCGGGAATGACTTTATCATTTTCTTGTGTATGGCTAACTGTAGCTGCTGTATTGGTATTTAGAATTTGGCAATTAAATGGATCTGAGCCATTGTATCCTTTAAAACTAAAACCTCTGGAGAAATAAATACCTAAAATTCACCAAGACAAGAAAGCAAGGAAAAAGAACACTTGACTTTTTAGTACCTCATTCAAAATTCTTCTGATGAAAAACCTGCCTGCAATATTGACTAATACCAGAATTACAGGCAGGTTTAAAACCACTATAAAAATGGATGGATGCAATCTTTAACTAACTGGAATAGGTTGACCACTAGACAAAACTAAAGGGAAATTATGGACGTTAGGAGCGTGCATTGCATTTATACCCAGATTGGCACGGTTCAGGATATCAGCGTTGGTTCTAATTACTTCACCCCGACTATCTAAGATGGAATGATTAAAGTTCAACCCATTGATATTAAACGCCATCGAACATACACCCATCGCTGCAAACCAAATACCTATCGTTGGAAATGCTGCTAATAATAAATGGAAAGCACGATGATTTTTACTAGCAAAGATAGGAATCAACAACCGTCCCAAAAAGCTAGAGTGTCCTGCTAAGTACTTGTAGGTAAATTTCTTCTGACCCAACTTATATCCGGCATTAATTGATTCATTTTCATCGGTCTTACGAATGAGTGTTGAAGTCACCAAAGAACCATGCAAAGAACTAAATAGTGCGCCACTGAATATACCTGCTACACCCAACATGTGAAACGGGTGCATAAGGATATTGTGATCACCTTGGAAAGCCAACATAAAGTGGAAAGTTCCAGTGATTCCCAAAGGTAAACCATCAGAAAAACTACCTTGACCAATGGGATAAACTAGCAAAACGGAAGTAGCAGCGATGACGGGTGCAGAATAGGCAATTGCTATCCAGGCGCGCATTCCCAAACGATAGCTTAGTTCCCAAAATCGCCCTAGATAGCACCAAATACCAATAAGAAAATGCAGCACAATTAATTGATATGGCCCACCATTGTAGAGCCATTCATCCATTGATGCCGCGTCCCAGATCGGATAAAAGTGCAAACCAATGGCAGCAGAGGTCGGTACAACTGCGGCTGTAATTAAGTTATTACCATCCATCAGTGAACCCATGATTGGCTCACGAATGCCATCCATATCTACGCCGGGAGCGGCAATAAAAGCCAAAATAAAACACGTGGTGGCAGCCAATAAGGTGGGAATCGCCAACACACCAAACCAGCCGATGTAAATCCGATTTTCTGTACTAGTAATCCAGCGACAAAAACTATCCCAGAAATCAAAAAAATTAAATTCTCTTTGAGGTTGAACAATGGTACTCATGGTGTGTATCTCCTAAGTAACTCCAAGTTCAAAAAATTCTCACTACTTTTGGCAGATGCCTATTTATTTTGCTTGACCTGTGTTTTTTGGCTCACAAATTTTCAAGCTAATTTAATGCAATAGTTGGGCATCTTTATCTTGAAGTTAGAAAAAGAATTTGAGGAACTTGTGAGGAAATACAGTGTTTATTACAACTTAAATTTTTTCAGGACTCAGATTCACATATCCGCAAAAAAGCAGGAAGTATCAGGGAACTGGGGGATGTTGCGTCAAAAATCTCAGGCTAACGTGAGCTTGCAATGAACCTCTCCCTGCCTTGAACTAAAGTTCAAGTCTGTCCCTCTCCGACTCGGAGAGGGAAGGTTTTGCGTAGTAAAATCAGGGAGAGGTCTTTTGATTCAGCTAAGTAGACAGATACTATATGAGCCGTCGAATTCACTTCAGGTTAAGTCATATTAGGGAATGTAATATTGCCTCACAGTTTTATTTATATGTCAACAATCTGAGGAAATTGTGAGTATTACTTCCAAGTTTCTCTATCTCCTCACAAGTTTCTCAAGTTTTTTATCTAACTTTAAAATAGTGTTGGACAGCTAAAGATATGAATTCTAATGCGATGGGCTACGCTTTGCCGGAAGCGATGTCTACGACGGGCTACGCCTACGCCATTGGTTACGGTAATGAGTTGCGTAGTGATGATGGCATTGGGCAACGAGTAGCTAAGGCGTTGCATCTATCAAACGTGAAATCTCTGGCTGTCCATCAACTCACCCCTGAACTTGCTGAAGCTTTAGCCCATGCTGATTTGGCAATCTTTATCGATGCTTGTTTCACCTCTGAAAGTTCTCAAGTGCAAGTACAATCGCTTTCATCTGAATCTTTCAATATTATTGCCGGACATACAGCCGATCCGCGATCGCTCTTAGCTCTCACTCAAGCCCTTTATAATCGTTGTCCACCAGCTTGGTGGATAAAAGTACCAGGCGTAAACTTTGAATTAGGGTACAGCTTATCACCATTTGCTGAAATTGGAGTAGCGATCGCTTTACAAAAAATTACCCGAATTATAGACGAAAATTTCAGCTTACTTCTTTAAAATATATTTCCACCACAGGTAACAGCAACTCATGCAAAAGCCTATCCAATCATCCAGCAATCGCGCCTATGATATTTTGCGAACCGAGAAAGCAAATCCCCTTGATGCGATCTTTGTACCAAAAAGTGTTGCTGTAATTGGTGCTAGTGAAAAAGCTGGTAGTGTTGGGCGTACTCTATTATGGAACTTGATTAGCAATCCTTTTGGTGGAACTGTTTTCCCTGTTAATCCCAAGCGGCACAGCATCCTAGGAATCAAAGCATACCCGACTATCTTTGATGTACCCGAAAAAGTGGATTTAGCAGTTATTGCCACCCCCGCAACAACAGTTCCAGGTATTATTGCCGAGTGCGTGGATGCAGGTGTCAAAGGTGCAATTATCCTTAGTGCTGGTTTTAAAGAAGCTGGTGCTGAGGGTGTAGCTTTAGAACAGCAAATACTTGAGCAAGCGCAGCGTGGCAAAATGCGGATTATTGGCCCTAATTGCTTGGGTGTAATGAGTCCACGCACAGGTTTAAATGCAACTTTTGCCAGCACAATGGCGCGTCCTGGAAATGTCGGCTTCATTAGTCAAAGTGGAGCGCTTTGTACGGCTATTCTTGATTGGAGTTTTCGGGAAAACGTTGGTTTTAGCGCCTTTGTTTCTCTTGGCTCAATGCTGGATGTGGGTTGGGGAGATTTGATTTACTACCTGGGTGATGACCCGCACACCAAAAGTATTGTCATTTACATGGAATCAATTGGGAATGCGCGATCTTTTTTGTCAGCAGCGCGAGAAGTTGCTTTAACTAAACCGATTATTGTCATCAAAGCAGGTCGCACTGAAGCCGCAGCTAAAGCGGCAGCTTCCCATACTGGCGCACTTACAGGAAGTGATGAAGTTCTGGATGCAGCTTTCCGGCGTTGTGGGGTGTTGCGCGTCAACAGCATCTCTGACTTGTTCGATATGGCAGAGGTGCTGGCAAAACAACCCCGTCCCCAAGGGCCACGCCTGACAATTTTAACTAACGCAGGTGGGCCTGGAGTCCTTGCCATTGATGCTTTGATTGCTGCGGGTGGAGAAGTTGCACCAATTTCTGAAGAAACTAGCGCATCTCTGAATCAACTATTACCAGCACATTGGAGTCACGGCAACCCGATTGATATTCTGGGCGACGCTGACCCACAGCGATATACCAAAGCGTTGCAAATTGCTGCTAAAGACCCAAATAGCGACGGGTTATTGGTGATTCTCACGCCTCAAGCGATGACAGACCCTACCCAAACAGCCGAGCAATTGAAACCTTATGCACAGATAGCTGGTAAACCCATCCTTGCTAGTTGGATGGGAGGAGCAGATATTGCAGCAGGTGAGATGATTCTCAATCGCAACCATATTCCCACATATCCTTATCCTGATACTGCTGCTCGAATATTTAGTTATATGTGGCAGTCTAGTTATAACCTGCGCGGTATCTACGAAACTCCCATAATGCCTGCACTTGATTCTTCATCAGGGATACCAGACCGTAACTGTGTGGAAAAAATTATCCAATCAGCACGTCAGACACAGCGAACTATTCTTACAGAGTTTGAATCGAAGCAAATTTTAGCTGCTTATGGGATTCCGGTGGTTGCAACTTGCGTTTCTAAAAGCGAGGATGAAGCAGTTCAATGTGCTGAAAAAATTGGTTATCCAGTTGTTTTAAAGCTGTTTTCTGAGATAATCACTCATAAAACTGATGTTGGCGGTGTGCAGTTAAATCTGAGAGATGCTGAAGCTGTACGACACGCTTACAACACTATTAAATTATCCTTACACGATAAACTACAACACGACCCTCATTACTCAGCACTTAGCACTCAGCACTCAGCACTCTTCTTAGGTGTAACCGTGCAGCCGATGGTAAAAATGGCCGGTTATGAATTGATTATCGGCAGTAGTCTTGATGCACAGTTTGGCCCGGTGTTGCTTTTTGGCACAGGGGGACAACTAGTCGAAGTTTTTCACGATCGCGCGATCGCACTTCCACCCCTGAATACAACTTTAGCGCGGCGCATGATGGAGCAAACGCAGATTTACAAAGCGCTGAAAGGAGTCCGGGGACGCAAAAGTGTTGATATGGCTGCCCTTGAACAATTAATGGTGGTATTTAGTCAATTAGTTGTAGAACAGCGTTGGATTAAGGAAATCGATATTAACCCGTTGCTGGCTTCATCTGAACAATTAATTGCCCTCGATGCGCGGATTATCCTTCATGAACCAGATGTTAAAAAAGACCAACTACCAAAGTTAGCAATTCGACCATATCCTACACAATATGTCAGCAAATGGACGATGAAAGATGGCACTCCAGTTACCATACGTCCCATCCGTCCAGAAGATGAGCCGTTGATGGTGCAATTTCATAAGACACTCTCAGAGCAAAGCGTTTATTTCAGGTATTTTCACTTAATTAAGCTCCAATCGAGAGTAGCCCATGAACGCCTAACACGTATCTGCTTTATTGATTACGATCGCGAAATAGCCCTAGTTGTAGAATATCAAAACCCCGAAACGCAGACACGGCAAATATTGGCAGTCGGGCGGTTAAGTAAAATACATGGTACGAATGAAGCAGAATTTGCTATTGTGGTGTGCGATCGCTCTCAGTGCCAAGGTATAGGAACCGAGTTACTACAAAGGTTACTGCAAGTTAGTCGAGATGAGCAACTCAGCACTATCACTGCTGATATTTTGGTTGACAATTATGGTATGCAAAAAGTTTGTGAAAAACTAGGCTTTCGTATTCAACACACAGATGATCCAACTGTACTGAAAACCGAAATCGATATCAAAACATTTCACCCCAAAAATTAACGTGCGCCTCCGTTGGAGACTCACATAAAATTAATACTCTTTTCAATTTCTGCTAGTACTAGTGCTGAGATGATGCCCCGACTCTCACCACCATCTATAGCAAGGATTTTATATTTGGCATTAGCTTTCGTATTCATAGTTTTTAGCGATCGCTCCTGAGTTTATGTTCGCGGTTGTTCCCGCTTTTGGATATTGGCTGAAACTTTGCTTTCCTGAGTTTGGGTTGTTTCAGCATTCTCACCCTTTGGTTGGGTAGTTTGAATGTTGGCAGACTTTTCGCTCTGCTTCTTTGTCACTTTCTTTTACTTGGGATTTACAGTCGCAGCTTGGACTAGGACGCTTTAATCTCCCAATGGAAATAATTTACAATTTCAAAAAGTATGAGTGACGGCTAAACTAAAACCCATTTCAAAACATTGGGATCTTTATCATAGCGATAAATAATGCCGTCCTTAGTAGTGATAAATTCTCCTTTGCTTGCCTTGCTTCTAATAGTGCTAAGTGAATAGGATGTTAATTCATTCATTGCCTTATGAGTAAGTTTTTCGCTTGTGCTGATTTTTGACTCATTTTGCGCTTTGTCTTCAGGCGAATCATTTATTTTGATTTGAGTATTTGACGGAAATTTAGTTATACTTGCTTTTTGATTTCGATAATCCTGGACAGTTACAAGTTGCCAACTGGAATCTTGTGCAAGTTCTAAAACCCATTGATGGTAATCAAACAGGCTTTCCCGGTGCCCAACACTAATAAATGTTGTTTTCGTTGATTGTAACTGTTGATATAAACTTCCTTCATTTTTCAAATCTAAAGCACTTGTTGCTTCATCCAATATAGTAAAGCTCGGATGAGTAACTAACAGTCGTGCGAAAGCAAGACGTTGTTGTTCTCCTATCGATAATATATTTTCCCAAGGAACTTCAGTGTCAAAGCCTTCAACTCGACTTAGTAAGTTTTGCAAGTTTACTTGTTGCAAAACGTCTTTGAGTTCTGCGTCGGTCATTTGACGATTCGTATTAGGATAAAGTAACTGTTCGCGCAAAGTCCCTAAAATGATATAAGGCCGTTGGGGTAAGAATAATACTTCTTTTAAGGGAGGTCGTACCAAGCGACCCGTTCCCGCATTCCACAAACCTGCGATCGCTCTCAACAGAGAACTTTTACCTCGTCCACTCGGCCCAACAATCAATAAGCCTTCTCCTGGTTGAACAGAAAGTGATAAATTTTCAACGATTACCTGTTCATAGTTTGGCGTTTGTAAGGTGACATTCTCGAAAGCTAAACGGTTTTCTTCTATTGTTTTAATAGTACTGACATTCTCTGGTTGTTTGGTAACTGCTTCTAATGCATCTGAAAACTCAGATAAACGCTCAACATAACTGGAAAATCGTCCAGAAGTCCCAAATTCTCTAATTAATGTTGCCATAGCCGAGGCAAACTGATTACAAGCTACACTGGCTTGGACAACTTCTCCGAAATCAGCTTGACCGCTCATATATAAAGGTGCGAGTACCAGATATGGGAATATTTGGATAGCAGACTTATATGCTCCGTCAAAAAGTTCTTGATTGTTCTCCCAATTAATCTTGCGTTCGACATTTTTCAGGAGATTAATAAATCTTCGTTGAATTATATTAAATTCTTGCTTTTCTCCCTGAAAAAAAGCTATCGATTCAGCGTGATTACGAACATGAGTCAGAGAATAACTGTATTCTGCTTTCAGTTCTAATTCTTCTTGATTAATTTTATTTAATTGTTGACCTAAGTAAATAGCAATCAAGTTGCCTACGATTGTATAAACAACCAAAACAATTGCAATAAATTGGGAAATTGACCAAAGAATTACTAAAAAAGTAATCATTTCCAGCACTTTTTCTAGGAAAGTAGCTGAAAAACTCAGAGCATTACTGGTAATGGGTTCGATTTCTTGGGATATTCGTTGATCTGGGTTATCAACATCAGCTCTAAAGTTAATTTTATAATAGGAACGATTGCTCAAATATTTTGATAATATGTGATTATTTAACCATTTGTACCAATCAAGAGCGATTTTTTTTCTGACAAGTTTAGAAAATCCGTTTAAGAGTGTTATGCAGACAAGAGCAGCGCCGAAAACTACTATCGTATTAATAAAGTTAGGATAATCTTTCTCTTCAATGACATCGGTTATATAGCGAGTAACGAAGCTATTAAAGGCAGTTACCCCGACTAGCGCTATTATTAATAAAATCAGGAGAATCAGCATCCCCCATATCCGAATCACGTCTGGAAATACTCTTTCCCCTGACTCTGTTGGGTACCAGTAAGGCTGAACGATCGCTCTTACATTCTCCCAAAAATTATTAGAGGCCGGAGGAGAAGGATCATTCTTTAAGGATTGACCGCGAGAAACTTTGGTTTGCATATTCTAAAATAAGTTGAACATCTTTTTTGATTGAAATAAAAAAATACTAACTGATGAAAAAACACAGGATTTAATCTAGAGTAGAAATGTTGAATCTAGATACAAAATTTTTCCGATTTATAGACTAAGTTAACAATGACCAATTTTCAAAAATCGAAAATTCCGAAAATAAAATAATAATTGCAAATTAGTAGAGTTTTTAATCAACCACCACTATGCAACGCCAAATTTAGGATATCAAAGAAACTGCGTCATTCTTACTAGAAGCTGTATCAGCAGCCATTGCAACTGCATTACTAACATTAGGCAGTTCATCTTCCACAAACCGTAAGCGAGGGTACAAGTAGGCAATAGAGGTTTCTAAAATGGTCAAGACTCCCATAATCATCAGTAGAAGTCCCATCCCACGACCTGACCCAACACCGATGATTTGTCCGATGCTTCCTGCTAAAAAACCGTTAGTAGCCATTAAGGGTTCAAAAACTTTCT
The DNA here is from genome assembly GCF_014698035.1 of Desmonostoc muscorum FACHB-395. Lineage (GTDB taxonomy): Bacteria > Cyanobacteriota > Cyanobacteriia > Cyanobacteriales > Nostocaceae > Nostoc > Nostoc muscorum_A. The sequence goes on along the minus strand of NZ_JACJSF010000004.1, from coordinate 78,789 downwards.
CGGCTAAAGGCCCAATCGTGATGTAGCCTAAAGGGAAAGCGGCTGCTTCAATCGCTCCTTTGATCGCAAAAACTCTACCTTGTACATTAGGTTCTACTTTATTTTGCATGACAGCTTGCGTGGAACTGGAAACGATCGGTTGTGTTAGGAAAAATAAGAAGATACCAACAGTGAAAATGACAAGAGAGGGTTGCAAACCGGCGACGAAAATAAATACGCCACTCAAAAGCATACACCCGTATATGGCATATATGTTGCGTTCTAGCCCTCCCCAGATGCTGACAAGCAAGCCACCTGCTACGATCGCAATGCCAAATAGCGAAAGAATAGTTCCCAGAAAGCTTACTGAAACGAAATTTAAGACTAGCGGGATAGTGATGACATTAATACCTCCCACAATATAAAAGCTGGAAGCTGAGAATAATACTAGTCCCAGCAGTCCTGGTCGAGCGATCAAATATGTCAATCCGTAAGTTGCTTCACTTAGGAATGAACTTTTTACAGTTGCAACAGCACTTGTGTTGACTTCCGGGAACCGAACCAGCATCAGGGAAACAACAGCAATAAATATAGCCGTTACGTGAAACAAAATAATCCCTTGCAAATGCACAATGGTTAGTAAAACGCCTCCGAGAGTTGGTGCAATGATTAGGGAAATACCAAACATCAGACTCATTAGCCCATTGGCACGATTAAGGTGCTGTTTCGGCACTAGTAAGACTGTTGATGCTGTATAAGCAGGTGTGTGAAAAGCCATGAAAACAGCAGTGAAGGTATTGGCTAGGTAAATGTGCCAGACTTCTAACCGACCGATGACAAATAAAACGCCGATCGCGATCGTTCCCAAACACGCCAAGACATCAGCGATAATCATTGTCTTTCGGCGATCCCACTTATCTACCAGAGGCCCAGCGATCGGGGAAATTAAGATTAGCGGGAGAGTATTGAACAGAGAGACTAAAGCAAACTGGGTAACTGAACCGGTGCGATTATAAACCCAGATATCTAAGGCAAAGGCAGTGGTACTCGAACCAATCAAGGCGATCAATTGTCCTACCCAAACAATGATAAACAGCCGCATTTCCCGTAAAATAGTCAGTCTTGTTTTTTCCATAATCTGTATGTCTGACATATAAGTTAAGTACCTAAACAGAATTAATTACACCTATTCTTGTTTTGTTCTCCCTGCTCCCTGCTCTTAGAGGATGTTTGAAAAGTTCTATTGCCGATATCAAAAGTTTTAGATCCCCCTAAATCCCCCTTAAAAAGGGGGACTTTGATTCCGGTTCCTCCCTTTTTAAGGGCTAGGGGGGATCTAAAAGTGCCTAAAGTCACAGCGAAACACTTTTCAAACAACCTCTTATATGTACCTACATTGCACGGCATTGAGAATTATGGCGCTGAAATAGTAAGGAAAGGTCAGTCAGACGACATTCTGGATTAGTAATTAGCAACTCAAGCAACACTAGAAACTGAGTTATCGCACGACTAATAGTAGTAGCATCAAACAAATCGATTTTGTAGCACCATTTCCCTTCAATACTTCCTAATGTTGTTTGTTGAAGATAAATATCCCAATCAAATTCTGCTGTTTGACTTTCAACTGACCAGGGATGAACAGTCAAATTTGCCAGTTTTAAATCTGATGGAGGCAAGAAGTTAAACATCACTTGATATAGCAAAGAATGGCTTGGTTCTAGTTTTGGCTGTAGTGCTTCTACTAACTTTACGAAGGGAATTTGTTGTTGATCGGAGGCTGCTAAGAAAGAGCCACGCACCTGATACAGCAACTCTCTCAGACTTGGATCGCCTCCCAAATGTGTACGTATTGGTAATGTGTTAATGAAGCATCCAATAAGTCCTTTAGTTTCCACTTGTTGGCGATTGGCAAAGGGAGTGCCCACAATAATATCTGACTGCCCGGTGTAATAAAATAGCACTATTTTAAAGGCTGTTAACAGAGTCACGAATAGAGTTACATTGTGCTGTTGGCTCAGATGTTTAAGAGCATTTGTTAGGCTCTTAGGGATGATGAAAGTTTGACTTGCACCCTCAAAAGTTCGTACTGGTAAACGCGGACGGTCAGTAGGTAACTGTAGTAAAAGTTTGCTATTGCCTAGTTGCTGCTTCCAGTAGTTAAGGTCAGACACAAAAGCAGGACGAGCAACCCACTGCTGTTGCCAATGGGCAAAGTCAGCATATTGGATGGGTAAATCAGGAAGCGGTGAAGGCTGACCATGACAAAATGCTGCGTATAATTTTGTTAGCTCCTGTAAAAACACACCCACAGACCAACCATCACAAACCAGATGATGGATAGTTATTATTAGTAAATGCTCGGCATCAGAGAGCCGCAGTAGCTTGATGCGTAACAAAGGTTCTTGTTCTAGATCAAAAGGCTGGTTTTTTTCCTCAGTGATAAATTTTTGAGCCAGAGCCTTTCGCTCAGTTTTAGATTCAGAAAGTTTTCGCAAATCTACCACCGAAAATGGCAATATGGGCTGTTGAGCAATTTTCTGAACTACTTGCTTATCTGCGATCGCAAAAGTAGTTCGCAAAGCTTCGTGACGACGGACAATTTCCACGAGGCTTTGTGCTAAAGCAGTGACGTTGAGTAAACCCGTCAAGCGATAAGCCAGTGGAATATTATAGACGGGAATACCCGGATGCAATTGAGCTAATATCCAAAACTCAAGCTGAGTCAAAGAAATTGGCAACTCTTTTGTATTTCGAGGTACTGGTTTAAGAGATGGGGTCAAGTCATTTTTACAAGAGGGCAGAGGGGGATGAGAAAGAATGATTATTTCTCCCCTGCTCCCCCGCTCCCCTGCTCCCCTGCTCCCCTGCTCCCCTGCCTCTTTTTGGCGGTATTCTGAAATTTGCCGATTTAGCTCAACTACTGTCGGGTAATCAAACAGACAGCTTATAGGTAACTCTATTTTGAAAGTTTCTCGCAACCGAGCAATGACTTGCATTGCTGATAGGGAATGCCCTCCTAATGCAAAGAAGTTGTCATGGATACCAACTTTTTCTAGTCCTAAAACATCGCTCCAGATTCCTGCCAGAACCTCTTCAGTAACAGTACGGGGTGGAATCAAGTCTGTAGAGATGTTCCGTGTTTCCCGACTCAAAGGTGCTGGTAAAGCGCGGCGCTCTATTTTACCACTGGGGGTTAGAGGTAGAGCATCCAGCAACTTTACAAAAGCAGAAGGTAGCATATATTCGGGTAACTTTTGTTTGAGGTAACAAAGCAGTTCGCTGGTGTCTAAGTGTTGTTTGGGGACAATGTAGGCGACTAGACGCTTGTTTCCTGGTTCATCTTCTCTGGCGATAACTACTGCTTCTTTTACCTGGGGGTGTGCGGCGAGTACGGTTTCAATTTCTCCCAGTTCAATGCGAAAACCCCGCACCTTCACTTGATTGTCAATTCGACCGAGAAATTCGATGTTGCCATCAGATAAATATCGAGCGCGATCGCCTGTCTTATACAAACGATTCCCATCCTTCACAATGAATTTCTCAGCCGTCAATTCCGGGGAATTAATATAACTTCTAGCGATCGCAACACCGCCGATATACAGTTCTCCAGGAACTCCAATTGGTAATGGTTGCAGATGGCGGTCAAGGATGTAGATTTGCGTATTTGCGATCGCCCGACCAATAGGCGGAAGTGGCGACCAACTGCTTACCACATCTTTTAAGGTAAAACTTGTTACCACATGGCTCTCCGTCGGCCCATACTGATTTTGTAGCGTACAACCAGAAAGCTCCTTAAAAAAGTTGACTAAAACAGGGGTAATATGTAGCTGTTCTCCTGCCGTCATAATCTGACGCAAAGATGCAGGATATAATTGAGTAATAGAGGCAGCATGGGCTAATTGCTGAAGGGCGACAAAGGGCAAAAACAGTCTTTCCACCTTTTCTTGGGCAATTAACTGTAATAATGCGAACCCATCTTTTTGTAGTTTTTCGGTGATTAAAACTAAGGTTCCGCCGTTACACCAGGTAGAGAAGATTTCTTGAAAAGAGACATCGAAACTGATGGAAGCAAATTGCAAAGTTTTAGCACAACTTAAAGAACTTTCGTCCATTTGCCAATATAAAAGATTCACCAGAGAACGGTGACTCATGGCTACACCTTTGGGTTTGTCGGTTGAGCCAGAAGTATACATGACATAAGCCAAGTTCCCTGGTATCACTCCATTAACAGGATTTTCCTGACTGTTTTGGCAGAAATCCGATGTATCTAAGCAAACTACTGTTAATGGTTGCTCAGATAAAGTAATTGATGAATCTGTCAGCAACATCGACGCTTGAGAATCACTCAACATATAAGTTAAGCGTTCTTGGGGCGATCGCGGATCTAAAGGTACGTAAGCACCACCAGCTTTGAGGATTGCCAAAAGTCCTACTACCATCGATAAAGAACGCTCTACGCAAATCCCTACCCGCACTTCTGGTTTTACCCCAAGTTTTTGTAGATGGTGCGCTAACTTGTTAGCCTGACAATTTAACTGCTGGTAAGTCAGGTGTTGGGATTGAAACGAAACTGCTACTGCATCCGGTGTCCGTTCCACCTGTTCTTCAAACAACTGAGCGATACATTTATTGGGATAATCTGTTTGGGTGTCATTCCACTCGACTAATTGGTACTGTTCAGCAGCAGTTAGCATGGGTATCTCTCCTACTGTCTGCTCGACATTTGTAACCATACCCTCTAACAAAGTTACAAGATGTCCCATCATCCGGTTAATTGTTTCGTTATCAAAGCGGCTACCATCATAAAGAATGCGTAGGGATAATTCTTGTCCTGGTACAGCGATGACTGTGAGCGGATAATTGGTTTGTTCAATGACTCGCCGTTTGGTAATCTGGATGGTGCTACCTAGATTTGATAAAGACGGATCTTGTGGGTAGTTCTCAAACACCACGATGCTTTCAAACAGGGGTAATTCTTGGGGAATTTCACTAAGAGCTTGAATTTCTACTAATGGAAACCAAGAATATTGCGATCGCTCTACCTGTTGAGCCTGCAATTCCCTCAGCCATTGCCATAAAGGAGTTGCTGTTGGTACTTTCACCCTGACTGGTAAAGTATTAATGAATAGTCCCACCATAGATTCCACCCCCGATAAAGTGGGAGGACGACCGGACACAGTTGCTCCAAACACTACCTCAGACTCATCAGTGTAGCGACTAAGTAAAAGTGCCCAAGCAGCTTGGACGAAAGTTGAAAGTGTCAGATGATACTGCTGTGCCTGGGATTGTAAAGCAGCAGTTATAGTTGCCGATAAACAGCACTGCTGATCGTAGTAAGTTTTTGACTGGGGAAAATGTTGTACCTCATCCTGATTTAGTTGCAAACGGGTAGGGTTAGTAAAACCTTGAAGTTGTTGCCGCCAAAATATTTCTGCTGCTCTTAAATCTTGTTGCTGTAACCAATTGATGTAATATCGGTAAGGACGAGGGGTATTTAAATATAAATATTTGCCTTTAACTAAAGCATTGTAAAAAGCAAAGACTTCTTTGCAGAGAATTGGCCAACTCCAACCATCAATCAGCAGGTGATGAAAGCTCCAGACAAATTCGTAAATATCATCAGCGATTTGAATTAAGCTAAATCGCATAAGTGGAGCTTTGTCAAGAACGAAGCCTTGAACTCGATCTGCTTGTAAGAAAGCTTTTAAATGCTCTTCTTGTTCTGCTAAAGATAAGGAACGCCAATCATAGTTCTGCCAAGGCAACTCCACTTGTTTACATACTACCTGGAGAGGCTTTTCTTGTTTTTCCCAAACCACAAGGGTACGCAGAACTGGGTGACGCTTCATTACTCGCACACAGGCCTGCTGAAGCACTGTAATATCTAGATTTCCAGAGAGCGTTAGACAGAACTGCTCAAGATACACCCCTGATTCTGGCTCATACAAAGTATGAAAAAGCATACCCTGCTGCATAGGAGAAAGAGGATAAATAGATTCAATATTTTTATTTTTAATTATTTGCAGCTTGCTCATAATTCGTAATTAATAAACTACCTATCTTCTCTCTTCCTCTGTGTTCTCTGTGCCTCTGTGGTTCGTTAAAAATTAACTACTCTTTTGACAGTAAAAGAATAATCAAACACTAAAACTGAAAGTAGACAAAAGGTTGAGGATTGATTGCTGTCAGCCGAAATATTGCTGAAACTAAAACCCCAAAGCAAACAGCAAAACTCCAACTAGGAATTTTACGCCACCAATCGGCAAACCAACCTTTATAAGTCGCCCAATGGAGTATAATTAAAGGTACAAAAATCCATGCAACTTGGAGATTTAGGTTTTGAGAGCCAAGAGAATTCAAGAATAAAAAGGATTTTTCTATTTGTATGGCACTGCTGAGATCGTTACTCCGAAAGAAGACGGCAGACGCACAAAACCAATACATTGTTAAGGGAATACCTAGCATCTTTCTCAGTGTTAGCAATCCCTTATAGGGAGCGATCCGAGATAACCATTGCTTGTGAACAACTAAAGCGAATCCATTTAATCCACCCCAAACTACAAAGTGCCAAGCAGCTCCATGCCAGAGTCCTGACAGAAGCATCAAAATGAGAAGATTTTTATACCCAAATAGTTCTGTTCGTTCAGCTTTTGGTCGCTTTCTCATTAGAGGAATATAAACATAATCTCGCAACCAACTGTAGAGGGTAATGTGCCAACGTTGCCACAAATCAGTGATATTGCCGGAAAGGTAGGGAAAATTAAAGTTCAGAGGTAGTTTGTATCCAAGTAAACCGGCTGAAGCGATCGCCATATCTGAATAGCCAGAAAAGTCGCAGTATACCTGGATGACGAAAGAAATAACAGCAATCCAACAACTCAAGAAAGTATAATTTTCTGGATTCGTGAAATACTGTTCTACTAAAGGCGAAAGATTATCCGAAATGCAGGCTTTCTTGAAATACCCTACGAAAAAAAGTATTAAACATCCGCGAAAATCAACCTCGCTTAAGTTTTTTGGGGTTAGTAGTTGAGGTAAAAAGGTAGATGCACGGACAATTGGCCCTGCAACCAGTTGAGGAAAAAAAGTTACAAATAGAGAAAAATCCCAAAAATTCCGAACAGGTTTGAGTTTACCTAGATAGACATCAAGGGAGTAACTTAAAGTTTGAAAAGTATAAAAACTAATGCCTGCTGGCAGAATAATTTTGAGGGTTTGCAGGTTTATAGGTAAACCCAAAAAAGCTAATAAGTTTGCAGCAGACTCAGTGAAGAAATTATAGTACTTAAAAAACCCTAATATTCCTAGATTTGCTACTAAACTAAGTATTAACCATGCTTGGCGTTGCTGCTGATTTTGTGGCTTATTCAGCAAGGCATCCAAATTCCAAAAACTTGTATTTTTTTTCTTCTCGACTATATTATCGGTTGTTAGGATTGCCGGCTCTGATATGGCGCTCTGCAAATCATTAACCTGTGGTCTAGACAGCATTAGACCGACAAAGTAATCAATAACTGTCGATAGCAAGAGCAAAGAAAGGAAGCGCCAATCCCAAGCACTATAGAATATATAACTACAGACTAGCAGCCACATTTTTCGATGATTGTGTTTCTCCAAAGCCCAATAAATGCAGAAAACAATCAAGAAGAAAAATACAAATCGAAATTCTGTGAATACCATATTTATTTATATTTAATTAGTGATTAGGTAATAGTGACTGGGTATTCAAAGTTTACCACTGATAAGTTTTTCTCCAGAATTATTCAAATACTGGGAAAATTGTGATGCCAGTAAAAGTGTGAATTCTTCAGCGCCTTGATAATTTAGATGTGCGCTATCAATTCTACGATCTAGTTCATATAAATTAGTAAAATCATTGGGATTATTAAAAGTAAATAAAGTATCGATATCTCCTGATTTGTATGCTCTGTAAATAGCGGATGGGTTGGAATCTGCTTCTAGAATTGGAGGAATAAAAAATATAGCTTCCATTTTCTTGTTGTTAATTTGCTGTTGTTCAATCCGGGCAGCAATATTTTTCATCATTTTCGCTCCATATATTGTGGATGGCTCGTTAAACGCATTTTCTGAATTTAAATTTGCTAATTTTGTTTGTTCATTTTTGAGATTCTTTTGATAAGTATCCAAACCATTTGCTCTAAATATAGTCTTCCACTTCTCAGCTTTTTCTTGCCAATCTATTGCGTAATATCCCGATTCTTGTATGAGCCTATCCTCAGATACTTTTGCTAATGGATCTGAATTTGATAGATCCAAATTTAATATTGCTTCCTGCCAGAAAGTAGAAAGCTGACCAATTCCTAGCCATCGGTAAATAAAGCTTTGAAAGTTAGCATATATATATGGAACTTTGACTTTCCAACTATCGATTGATGATTCCAGAATTAATTGGAAATTTTCTAACGTTTTACGAGGAGTATGCCAATATATCTCTTGAGCGGAAGTAGAGCCAATGTTTGTAAATAAGTCAACTGAACAGTCTAGAAATATCCACTTTAAGTTTGCTGGTTCTAACTCCAGAATTTTTTGTAAGTAAAAATCCACTTCTGATACGTTTGCACCTGCTATACCAAAGTTGAAAGATTTTACACTCTTCCCCTCTGTCGTCAGGTATTCATCAAACAATTTCGGGATCACGCCAAAATAAGTAGTACTTGGCCCCAGAAAAATAGCATCATAATCATCCTTGTGTTCAGTCAAGTATTGCCATTTAACACTGATTTCTCCAAGATTTTGGATAGTCTTGTAATAGGGTAAAATTACATTCAAGAATCCTGAAGAAAAAATTATAGTAATTATAAAAATTAAACTATAACCAAACATAACTAGTGGTCTTAACATGATTTTTTCTTAAATATCTACAACTACATCTACTTCTGTCTTTGTTAATTGCCAGTTCATCTTCAGGTTGAGCCAGAAATTCCAAAGTGTTACACAAGCGATCGCTACTAATTTAGCTATGTATTCATTCACTTGGAATTGATAAAATAGCCAATTTACAATTAGACTATTGAAAATAAGCCCAACCAAACAAATGAGATTAAACTTGACGAAACGTTCTAACTTTTGACTGATTTTTTGCTGAAAAGACACATCACCAAACGTCCATAAATCATTCCACAGAAAATTATTAATAATTGCTATTTCTGTGGAAAGCATTGCACTCATAGTTAACGCCAAACATAATGAGCTATGTAAAAAATAGAATGCCCCCAAGTCTACAAATACTCCACTCAAACCAACTACAGCAAAGCGAATAAACCGACTAAAAAGCGCCGAATGAAGATAAAAGTAGATTTTATCTATCAGAAAAATAATATTAAAATATTCAAGATATTGCTTCATTCAGTTTCTACTCTATTAATGTTTTTTATTTGAGACTGCTACAATCAGTAATCTTCACGTTTTCTGATTTTTGTCGAGTTGCCAAAATCCTTCAAGTGGGTAGATTAATTTCAGGGAATTAGTTTTATCCTGCTGAAGTTGATGGGCTAAACTATTTTCAAGGTCGTCAACAAAGAAGATAGATTTATAGTCTTGAATCATTATTGGTAACTGGTCATTTTGTATGGTAAGTAAGCGAACTTTTGGCTCTAAATTATGACTTAAGGTGAGAATAACTCCCAAGTTATAATCATTTTTGCTACTTACCAATAAAATATTATTATTAGATTGATTAATAAGTTGACTCATTGCTAGCAAATTCTTAGCACCTATTTGTGGCCACCAAGTTTCAGACTGAAAAAATCTGACATCAGAAACTAGCCCAGAGATGAGTAACCCTACCATAATGACTTGCCAAAGGTTTTTCTGCCAGTTCTTTGCCAATAAAAGATGGAAAGATAAAATATACACTACAGCAATTTGAATGCTGAGGTATAACGGTAACTGATAGCGAAAATGAATAGAGCGAATTCCCCCAAAAATTAGATCGTAGAAAAGCAATGTTAACCCTGGAAATCCGCCTAATAAAGCAATAAATAAACTAGCGTTCGTTGAGAGATATTTTATAAAAAAAATGATTATATAAATAATTAAAAATAAGCTAGCTATTATCGTAGGAATACTATAAGATAAAGGGCTTTCCGCAGGTAAATTATTGACCCAAGCATCATCAGAAGCCAAATTAAAATCAAAAAATATTCTGCTAATCCGACTGAGCCAAATCCCAATTAGGTCGAAATGACTATCTGTTTTAAATGCGATCCATGACAAGAGATTTGTTGCTGTATGAATCTGGGTAATGATTACCATTAGCCAAGGTAAAAACATCAAGGAAGCTACTATGGAACTCAGTAAATAATTACGCAGAGTTTTGTTGAAGCGAAATTGTTGCCTAATAACCACATATATGAAATGAGCGATCGCAACCATTGCCGTTAATAAATGGGTGTAGAATCCCAAGGCTAGGGTGAGAGCATACACAGCCCAACTCAAGGAACTTTCTTGGCGAATGGCTCGCAATAAAGCAGCACTTGATACTAGAATCGTCACCATCCATAAACCGTATTCTCGTGCATCTTGGGCGAAGAAAATCTGTAAGGGAGAAACCGCCATTACAGCCATTCCCACCCACCCAACTAGTGAAGACTCAAACAACTCTAAACACAGCCAATACACACTAGGAAACACCAACAGACTAATTACTGCTGATAAACTCCTAACTGCCGCAGGGAAATCTCCAAAGACTTGCGCCCATAATCTCACCATTACATAATACAAAGGTGGATGTTGTGGGTCTGAAGTTATTAAGTAGCGAACTGTATCAGCCACAGTTCGATCTGGGTTAATGTGTTGATATTTGTCTAAAGTAATAATAGGAATTACGCCTCCATCATTGCTCCAATTTCTAAAAACCTCTTGTTTAACCTCAGCTAGCGTATGACCAGATATTGCCAGTGATGTCGCAAATTCGTCATACCAATATACTTTTTGCCCCAAATGGGTGAAGCGAAAGAAAATACCTAACCCCATCAGGCTAATTACCAAAATTTTTAACCATGTTGGAGGTTTTGACTTTGCTAGCAATTGTAATTTGTCCATTTATTATCTCTAATCCGTGGCTATCATTTGGGTTGCTTGAAATATTCATGGGCAAGAATTGGTGGATACTTAGGCACTTCATCTATATCTAAGCAAGTCTGAATGGAGTTAATTGAAGTATCGTAATTGGGGCCTGTAAAAAAGGCACATGAGTATCTTTGTTTAGCACTGTGAGATTGAGTTGGAACTACAACTCGATGTCGTGTGGCACAAAACTTATCGTTCGTCCATCGCTGCATTAAATCTGCAACCAATACAATAATTGCATCAGGAATGAAGGGCGCTAAAACCCATTCTCCAGAATTTGTATATACTTCTAATCCTTCTGAATCTTGAAATAAAAATGTGAGAGTACCTATGTCGGTATGTTCTGCCAGATAAACTTTTCCAAGTTCTGGAGGCTGATATATAGATGGGTAATGATGCCAAACTATACCGTGATTTTGCTCTGAATATAAATTTGTAAAGTAGTCTTCTGGCAATTTTAGGGAAATAGCCAAAGCTTGGAATACTCTCAAAGCGCTTTCATGACAAGCCGTGAAAAACTCCATCATCATTTCACGAAAATTAGTCTGATGAGGCCATTTATTCGGTTCAAAAAAAGGATCTTCGATAATACCAACTTCATCTAGAGAAATTTCTTTACCAAAATGAAAGCCTTCAGTCATTAGTTCATTAGCGTTGTGATTATCTTCACTCTTTTTAAAATTATGATATCCGCGAAGATTACGATCTGGAAAGAAAGATACTTGTTCTTTTTCATTCTCCGGTAGTGCAAAAAAGCACTCGGCTTGTGAAAAGACTTGAGTAATTAGAGTCTTAGAAATACCATAATTTTTGAGGTAGAAACATCCGACCTCATGAATAGCAAGAGAAATTTGTGTAGCGACAGCTTCTTTTGCAACTGTGTCACCATTAATAAAAGGATTGAAGTCAATAATAGGAATTTGCATACAAACGATATCCTCTTTAGCTAATCTTCAGTCAGTTTCAGGTCGTAGGAGTTCCAAAATGTTCCTATGAGGGCAGAGTGTTGAATACCCTGGATACGATTTCGTACTGCCACCATTGATAAAGGGTTAACTAGATAAATAAATGGCAGATACTCCTGAGTAATTTGTTGGGTTTCTGCATAGATAGCTTTACGCTTTGCTTCATCCACCTCAGAGGCTGCTTGAATGTATAAATCACCTATTTTCTGTTCCCAATCTGCTACCTGTCGCCCCGTTATCGGCGTTTGCCCTGCTTGGGATTTTTGATTAAAAAAGTGCCAACCAGTTTCAGGCAACCAAACATTAGCCCAATCATTCGGTTCTTGACCGACAGCAACTTCAAGCACTTGACACTCCCAATCGAAAGTTTGAGTTAGTTTGTTGATAAAAATACTAGTAGCTACAGGATTGAAATCAACAGTTATGCCAAGATCACTCAAATTTTGTTTTATGAGTACTCCCATTGCCTGCAATATATTATTGTTAGCATTCGTCATGAGGCTAAAGCGGACAAGATTTTCTTGCTCGTCTAATAACTGACCTTGGTTGTTGTATTTAAAACCTGCTTTGAGCAGTAATTCTTTCGCTTTTTGAAGATTGTATTCATAGACCTTTAAACCTGCTTGGACGGGTAAATAATACTTGCTCTGTACAGCAATCGGTGAATTTTGCAGTTGACCCAATCCCTTATAGATATTGTTAAGTATTTGTTGGCGATTAATTACATAGGCAATTGCTTGTCTAAATTCCACTGTATTAAACCAACGAGACTTGATGGGATCGACCAGTGGTTGACCATTCCTACTACCTTTGTTGAGATTAAAAGTAATAGCCGTTGACCCTATAAAAAGACCGCCATTATAGATAGTAAACTTTCCTTTCCCTTCTTCATGTTTTAATAATGAAAAGTAATTGGTATTAACGCTGACGTAATCCAATCCTCCAGAACGGAATTGGATTAAAGAAGTATCTTGACTAGGAATAATTTGCCCAATTACACGCTCAATATAAGGTTGCGAATTGCCTTGAGCATCTTTACGCCAGTAATAAGGATTTTTTCGGAAAATTATTCGCTGGCTGGGAGTATAAGATTCTATTGTATAAGGGCCGTTAACAATAATATTTTTTGGTGGAGTATCAATCCCCCAAGTAGACATAAATTTAGGTCTGCCTTCCTGGTCTTTTATTTTGACGCTTTCTCGGAAAATATGGGCTGGTAAAATTTCCAGTTTTGTAGCCCGGATAAATGGCGCAAATGGTTCAGGTAATCTAAATTCAACTCGCAAATCATCAAGTTTCCGAACAGTAGGAAAGGTACGATTTTTGCCAATTATGAAGAAGTCTTTAGCATAAGTAGGAATGGCTGGATTAGTATAAATTTCATTGTAGGTAAAAACCACATCTTCAGCAGTTAGTGGTTTTCCATCTGACCATTTTAAGCCTTTTCTGAGGGTGTAAATTACTTGTTTTTTATCTGGAGAAGTTTGCCAAGATTCGGCAAGACTAGGTTCAATTTCTCCCCGTCCATTTTCTTTAACTAGTCCCTCATAAGTGTAGTTTAAAGTATAAGCTGATTCTACTATTAAAGCTGGATTAAAAGTTGTGGGTTCAATTGGGAAAGAGACAATAACTTGAGATATTGGTGTTGCTTGATTTTTTAAGTTAATTTGATTGTAGATAATTATTGCGATCGCAGTTATTAAAGCCAGCAAAATTACTAGCCAACGATGACGAATTAAAGTATATTTTTTATTGTTTTTTAATAACTTATAATATGACATCGTGAAACCACTCCGCAATTTATTCTTGACTAGGTTTAGCTAACAACCTATGGGCATCTTCTAATAAAGCTGGTATTTTGTCAGCATAGGGACTATGACGCAGACAATCGCCCAGATCGAATTGTCTAACTCGTTCTGCTGTCACGCCAGGAAACCAAGGATCGGCATTATTTAAGTGGTTGTAGCGCCTTGTGGCATATTCCCACATATCAAAAGCGATCGCTAAATTTCGCAACCATAAAATAACTGGAATATTAATCTCGCCAGGGGTTTCTGGATATCTGGGTAAACCTATATGCCAGTTACAGTACCAGTCTTTGCCTAATGTGGCGATCGCTGCTTTTTCCAAACGGTTTAAAATTGGTGGTAAAATTTCATCTGCTCGATCTAAAAGTTCTATAACCTTCAAGTGTTCGTCAAAATCTGATGGTCTAGATGCGCCCAAGCTGAGAGTATGTACTTGAGGATGGCTCAAACAAAAGAGATCGTTAAACATCATCGGACTCAGTGGATAGCACAAGTCCAATAACTTTTGTGGAGGCTTATAGAGCATACCACCTTTGTCTGATGGGCTAATGATAAACACCCCCATGTCGTGACGTGTGGCGGCTTCAATAGCAGGCCAATTAAATTGATTAATGTAGTACCAATGGAGATTTACATAATCAAATTGATTGGTTTCAATGGTTTTGATAATTAAGTCTGTTGGCGCGTGGGTAGAAAAACCAATAAACTTTACCTTACCCTGAGATTGCAATTGTCGCGCTACATCAAAACAACCATTGGGACGAATACTATCTTCAAATTGTTGGTCATAATTAATGCCATGCAGTGTTAATAAATCAACGTAATCTAGCTTTAATAAAGCCAAAGATTTCTCAAACAAACGGCGGAAGTCTCCAGAGTTAGATGTAGGAGCAACCTTAGTTTGCACAATAATTTTTTCTCTAGGCAATTTAGGTAAAATCGCTCCTAATTGCATCTCAGAAGTCCCATACATTCGGGCAGTTTCGATGTGATTGATGCCGACTTCTAAAGAACGGCGAATAGTAGCTTCTAGATTCCGTTGATTTTCATCGGGAATTTTATCTTGAGTAAGTTCTTCAGATTCAGTATAGATGTAGCGCATTCCGCCGCAAGAAAACACTGGCATTGGTAATTCTGTACGCCCAAATCTACGATATTGCATCATAAATGTGTTTTGATAAGAGCGATTCATTAATGACTTTTTGCCGAAATCAAACCCCGCATTACTTTGAGATGAAACATCAAGTATGATTTTTCCAGATATTGCAGGTGAGGTTGAATTAACTCATGTATCTTGGAGTAGTTACACGGTGGCATACTTGGGTAGAGATGATGCTCTACATGGTAATTATTATTCCAGTAATAAAACCTAATTATCGGGTTAGAAATCATTGTTCGTGTATCATTCCATAGGTTGTGGTTTAAGTCAGACTCACAGCCATAGTGATCTGTAATGCTGAAAATAAACCCGAATGGAGAAGCAAACGTTATTAATGGTATCCAGTAACCAAAGAATAAAGTCCGAGGGAAAATTACGGTTAATCCTGCCATTAATAAAACCCAACCCAATAATAGCCAATTATTTTGTAAGACAAATTGGCGTTGTTCTGGTGTTTTAAAATAGCTCAAATAAAAGCTAGTTGGTAAGACTGATTCCTCTTCAGTATGTGTTTTCAAAGATTCTAAATATAAATCTTTGGTCACTAACCACCAATTCTTGCATACGGCAAGAGGATAAAAATATGTCAAGGCCAGGAGATAGGTATTAATATTAGGAAAGGTTTGCCATGCTGAGGTATCTCCTACGATTTTACCTTTAATTTTTGCTTCTCTATGATGTCCAATATGAATATATTTGTGAAATGAAAAGTTCATCAATAATACTAATGATAAGAAAGTCCCCATGAATCGGTTAGTATTTTTTGACTTATACAAACTATAGTGAGAGCAATAATGTATTGCCGCAAAAAAACAGACAAATAAAAATCCTTGAACAAACCAGACTAATAACCACACTGCCCAGTTATTCAACCAAAACCCAATAGCTGATACGATGAAATATGTACTAATGACAACGAATGTTTGAACAATCGGTCTAAATGTAGGAATTTCATGCAATATACGAAGTTCTTCGTTAGATATTTGAGTAACTTCACTAATACTAGGTCTGGCATTCTCAATTATTTGATTATTTTTTGTAATTTCCATGTTGTTCATCTCTACGTTGACAATAACAATTGAAAAACCAGATATCAACCTATTAACTGTTTAATTGGTCTTGGATGATTGCTGCTAGCTGAAATACAGTAGGTTTTTCAAACAGGTAGATCAACGGCAGTTCTACTGGGAAAGCTGACTGTAGTTTGCATATAACTTCAAGAGTTTGAGCAGAATGCCCTCCCAGTTCAAAAAAGTTGTCTTGAGTGCTAATTTGCTCTATCCCTAAAATTTCTTTCCAGATAGTTAACACAACTTCTTCGATAGAATTTTGAGGTCTAACAAAATCCTTCGATGTTGGGGAGACAACAGTTTGAGGGGGCAAACTTTGAGGTTCCGATATTAAGATAAGTTCCGCCAGACGTTGGTTATAATTGGTCGTTATTTTTTCCAGCAAAGTTTGGAAATTATCAACCATCTTGGTAATAGTGGCAGCTTCAAATAAATCGATTCTGTATACAAGCAAACCTTCAATACCTGTTGATGTCTCTTCGAGCGTTAACTCTAAATCAAACTCTGCGGTATCTTTTGTATCTCTAGCAATAAACTGCTCCTTCAAAGTGAGATTTGCAAATTGTAAATTATCCTCTGGAGTATTTTGAAAGACAAACATTACTTGATTGATTAATGTGTAACTGGGGTCTCTGGCTGGCTGGAGTTCTTCTATTAGCTTAATCAGGGGCATTTCTTGATGAGCGTACACACCCAAAGCTACCTCACGCACTCGGCTAAGTAGTTCCCGAAAGCTGGGATTTCCTTCTAAGTTGGTACAAAATGGCAGTAAATTGACAAAGAAACCAATCAGTCCTTCAGTTTCCACTCTGGTGCGATTGGCAAGGGCGCTACTAACAATGATCTCTTCCTGTCTTGTATAAGAGAAGAGTAATGTTTGGAATGCTGCCAACAAGGTCATAAATAGGGTTACGCCTTCCTGTTGACTCAGTACCTTCAGCGCATCGGTTAATTTCTGGGAGAGAATTATCGGTTGGCCTGCACTTTTAAAGGTTCGCGCTGGTGGACGGGGATGATCAGTTGGTAGCTTCAATATTGGCGGACTAGTGCCTAAATGCTTTTTCCAAAACTGAAGCTGAGACTCTAAGACTTGCCCTTGTAACCACTGCCTCTGCCATTGAGCAAAGTCGGTATATTTGATCGGTAACTCAGTCAGAGGTGACGGCTTACCCTCACAAAAGGCTTCGTAAATTTTTGCCAGTTCTTGAGTTAGGACACTAAAAGACCAACCGTCAGCAACAATATGGTGGGTGACGGCCACGAATAGATACTCTTGTTCATCCAAAAGCCAAAGCTTGCTGCGTAATAAAGGGCCTCGTGCCAAATCGAAAGGATGCTTAATTTCCTGTTCAGCCTGTTGTGCGGCTTGAGCTTCGCGCTCAGTTTCGGGGAGGTGCTGGAGATCAATTACTGAAAAGTCAAAGACAGGATCGTTAACAACAGCATAAACAACTTGGCCATTTTTAACCTGAAAAGTCGATCGCAATGTCTCATGTCGGTGGACAATTTCTCTTAAACTCTCCTCTAATGCTTTTTGGTTAAGCGCACCTGTGATGCGATAGACCAAAGGCAGGTTATAGATGGAATTGCCTGGATAAAATTGGTCAAAAAACCACAACTCTAGCTGGGTTAAAGAAATTGGTATTGGTTCGTTTTGGGGGGGGAATCGTTTTAGAGATAACTCCTGATGATCTGGTGCTTTAGCTGTGGCGATTTTTTGGGCTAAAGGTGCGATCGCTGGAGATTCAAATAAACTCAAAAGGGGTAATTCTATCCCAAATGCTTTGCGCGTTAAAGCAATAACTTGAGTTGCCAATAAAGAATGTCCCCCCAAATCAAAGAAGTTATCGTAAATGCCAACTTGTTCTAACCCTAAAACATCTCTCCAAATCCCAGCTAAAATTTCTTCGGTGGGAGTACGCGGCTCAACAAAAGTTTGACCTAATTCCGGTCGGCTGGTTGTTGGTTCTGGGAGAGCGCGACGGTTTACCTTACCATTGGGTGTGAGCGGAAACGATTCCATTTCGACAAAAGCTGATGGAATCATATAATCTGGCAATTGCTCAATCAAAAAAGTCCGCAATTGTTCGACTGTGATTGTCTCTCCCGGAATTGGAACAAAGTAAGCGACTAAATATTTTTCTCTAGCACTTTCCCCATGCACTTTAGCTATAGCTTGGTTAATTTGAGGATGTTTGCTCAGAACTGCTTCAACTTCTCCAAGTTCAACGCGAAAACCCCGAATTTTTACTAAATCATCTATCCGTCCCAAAAACTCGATATTCCCATCTGGCAGATATTGAGCTAAGTCACCAGTTTTATAAAGTCTTCCGCCTCCTGCCTTCTGCCTCCTGCCTCCTGCCTCCTGAAACGGATTTGGGAGAAATTTTTGATTGGTCAAATCTGCACGGTTGAGGTAGCCACGAGCCAAACCATCACCACTCACGTAGAGTTCCCCAGGAACGCCAATTGGCACAGGTTGGAGATTACTGTCTAACAGATAAACTTGCACGTTGACAGCAGCTTTACCAATGGGTGGATAAATCGGCCATTCATCTGGCTTTTGGCTAAAAGTATAAGCTGTAACTAAGTCTGCTTCCGTGGGGCCATAAAAATTGTAGAGTGTACAATTTTCCAGACGCTTAAACAGCTTAATCATCGGCTGAGTAATTTGGAGTTGTTCGCCACAAGCGATCGCTTCCCTAATATTCTGAAATAAATGTTCTTGCTCTCCGTATATTTCCGCTAATTGCTGCCAAAGGCTAACTGGCAGAAAAACTTTACCAACGGGGTTGTTAGCAAGCAAGTGGATTAATTTATCTAAATCTTTGCGATCGCATTCAGGAATGATATACAGCGTCCCTCCGAAGCCCCACGCCACGGATATTTCGTGATAGCTGACATCAAAACTAAGGGAGGCAAACTGAAGCACACCAATACCTGTAGCCATTTTTGCCTGATGGTGTTCTACTAAATTGGTGAGCGATCGCTGGGGAACAAGAGTACCTTTAGGAGTTCCGGTAGAGCCAGAAGTATATATGATGTAAGCTAAATTATCAGCTGCTACTTCAACTTGCAGATTTCTCTCAGATTCTTTGCTGATTTCGTCCCCATCTTCATCTAACACAATTAGACGATGAGCAAAGTTACCATCAAGTAATGACTTCCAACGTGTTTGACTTAAAACGACTGGTGCTTGAGAATCGTTGAGCATGAAGGCTAAACGCTCTGGCGGATAGGTAGGATCGAGGGGAACGCAAACTCCCCCAGCCTTGAGAGTTCCTAAAATAGCGATCGCAGCCGCTAGCGATCGCTCCACACAAATACCCACTGGAACATCTGGTTTCACGCCGAAGCGTTGCAAGTAGTGGGCAATTTTATTGGCTTGCTGATTTAACTCCTCATAAGTCAATTGTTGGTTTTCATATACCACCGCCAAAGCTTGGGGTGTTTTTTTGACTTGTTCCTCAAATAATTGATGGATGCAACGATTGATGGGATGCGCTGGTGAGGTAGCATTCCACTCGACTAAAAGTAAATCTTGCTCTGCTGGAGTTAGTAGCGGTAACTCGCCTGGGGTGCGATGAGGATTAATGGTAATTCCCTCCAACAGAGTGAGGAAATGACCAGCCATGCGATCGATAATGTCTGCATCAAAGCGATCGCGATCGTAGTAAATTTTCACCGTCATTTCCTCGCCAGGAATTGCCAGCAGTGTGAGAGGATAATTGGTTTGTCCCCTGTCTTGTAGCTCCCCAATGCTCAAGTTTCCAGGAAGTTGCTGCAACGTTACATTTACAGGATAGTTTTCAAATACAACGAGGCTTTCAAACAAAAGTTGAGTGCGAGGAACTTCACTTACGCCTTGAATATCTACCAGTGGGGTGTATGAATACTGCTCCCGTTCTATATATTCTTGTTGCAACAACCCCAGCCAGGTTAACAAATCAGTTGTGTCAGAAATTTTTACTCGTGCCGGCAGAGTATTAATGAACAACCCCACCATCGATTCCACACCAGATAAACTAGCAGGGCGGCCAGATACAGTAGTGCCAAAAACCACGTCAGACTCACCACTGTAGCAACTTAGTAACAGCCCCCAAGCGGCTTGTACCAAGGTAGCAAGCGTCAGATGATGTTGTTGGGCAAAAGATTTTAAGGTAGTTGTCCTCTCGGCTGATAGATGTTGCGATCGCACCTCAATATTTTGCTGCTGGTGAGAACTCTGTCCGATTGTTCGCTCAACTATCAAAGGCGTAGGTGCAGTAAAACCCTCAAGATTTTGTTGCCAGAACGCCTTTGCCCCAGCCAAATCTTGCTTTTGCAACCAATTAATATAATCCCGGAAAGGGCGACTTGGAGCTAAATATAACTGTTGCCCATTCTGAATTGATTCATATAAAGCAAACAATTCTTTGAAAATAATCGGCCAACTCCAGCCATCAACCAGTAAGTGATGAAAGCTCCAGACAAACTCATAAGTTTCATCGGCTACCCGGATTAAAGCAAAGCGCATTAATGGAGCTTTGTCAAGTTCAAAACCTTGTTTTCTATCTGAATCTAAGAAAGAATTGAGAAGTATTTCTTGCTCTTGTTTAGAAAACATCCGCCAGTCTAAATTAGACCAAGGCAAATTCACTTCTTTACGCACCACCTGAACAGATTGTTTGCGATTCTTCCAAACAAAAAGAGTTCGCAAAGCCGAATGTTGCTCTACCAGAATTTGCCAAGATCGTTCAAATATATTTGGATCTAAATTGCCATGAATAGTTAATTTAAACTGCTCAAAATAGATTGTCGATTCCGGCTCATAGAGAGTATGAAATAGCATACCCTCCTGCGTAGGTGAAAGAGGATAAATAGATTCAATATCTTTATTTTTACTTTGTTTTTGTGCAACTACCATTGTTTTTTAAAAATAATATTAATTACGTGATTTATCTCTCTTTCTTCTCTCTGTGTCCTCTGCGCCTCTGCGGTTCGTTTAAAAAAGTAATTGTTAAAAAGCAGAAGTTGACAATCCGCCATCAACTGGAATAGTAACACCCGTAATATAACTAGCACATTCTGACGCTAGAAAAGCAACCAAATTAGCAACCTCACTAGAAACACCGCGACGACCAAGAGGAATCATCTTATTCGTTCCTTCGATGATGGAATCAACAGTCCGACCTTCCTCTTGGGCGAATACTTCTAAATATTCTCTATGCCTTGGAGTATCAATCAAACCAGGATTAACACAGGTAACTAAAACATTCCATTTAGCAACTTGCGTAGCAACAGTTTTAGTAAAATTGATTAATCCAGCATTTGCCACACCCGATTTAACAAGACGACTAGAAGGTTCTTTCCCTGATGTCCCAACAATATTAATAATGCGTCCCCATTGCTGATTTTTCATCGTCGGTAGCACCAAATTCGTCATGCGAATATAGCCCATTAGCTTACCTTCAAAGACAGACAACCAATCTTCATCAGATAGATTTTCTACAGCTTCATTAGAAAAGGTCGCCCCCTCGGAATTATTGACTAATATATCAATTTTTCCAAATTGGGTGAGAGCTTCTTGGACTAAATTTTGAGAATCACTTGCATTTTGCACATCAGCACAAATCGGGATAACTTTTGCTTGAGAACCAATCAAACCTTGATAAGCTTGTTCTAATCGCTCAGAATTTCTCCCACAAATTATTAACTGACAACCTTCTGCTGCCAGCTTTTGGGCAACGCTATAACCAATACCAGCACTTGCTCCTGTCACTAAAGCTACTTTCTGTGTTAAGCCTAAATCCATGATAAATATCCTTTATGAAGTAGTTAGCGATCGCACTACATCTGTCTTTAAAAAAGCATCTTTAAAAGAGAAATTAGAGCGAGGTTTAATCAAAATTTCAATCACAGATACTGTTTCATCAGAAGGATTATGTCCTCCATAAAGAGCGTTGGCAGGAGCATAATAAACACTACCATATTTTAAATTCTGCTGTTGTTCTTCTACTGCGATCGTCAATCGAGCGTTAAGAACTATTCCCATTGTTTCATTACCAGATTGGCGAATTGGGATTATTCCTTTTGGAGGAATTTTGGTGATGACAATCTCAAACCAAGAACCAACAACAGACTGACACTCAAAACCTGTAATTTCATCTTGAATTGGTGAAACTTTCAGAATAGCCTCCTCAGCTTCCTCAGAATTTGTGATGCGTTTCACATCAAACGCTAATGCTGTTTCTGAAAAAGGGTTTTTAGAACCATGAATAACATTAGAACCAGCTACATAAACTTGCCCAAAGGGTTCGAGAATTTCTTTTGTCCCGTTGAGGTTAAATTCCAAACGTCCCGCAATTTGCATTCCAATTTGACTTTCGGGATGTCGATGTAATTCAAAAGTAGCTCCTGGGGGAATAGAAGCTAATTGCACAACTGTGTCTTGACATTGGAATGCGATTAACTCTACATCAGAATTAATTTTGATGGTTTTTGGCTGAGGAAAATATTTAGACATAACTTTTTGCTAATTTAATTTTTTCTGAAAAATCGACCAACTCATACGGATGTTTCCATAGATTGAAATAAATTCTAAATCGTAGGCTTTCACCGCATTCTCATTAGTGATAGCAAAATCGGCTAAACCCTGCATTACCTGCATCGCTGAATCGCTGGTAGAAGGAGACAAATCCACTTGTATTTGTGTTTGATCTTGAGAGTCTGGCAAGAGTTTTGTTAACAGAGGTAGAGGAGCCGGATGGGTAACAATTCTAGAACCATTGAAAACTACCTCTTTATTTTTTTTCTTAGCCAATCCATAAACTGGAGTAGGAAATATAAAAATGAAGCCTAAATCAAAACTTGGCTCCATGTAAAACTCATTAATTCGGTCGTAAGCATGAGGCACTAAAGCCATATCTACTTTGTCTTGTAGTAAAGCTTCTTTGACATCTATAAAAGTATCAAATAACTGAGTTGATACAGTAAATTGTTCTGAGAGCAGATGGTTAGTTATATGCTTGGCAGCGTAGTCACTACTAGTAGCATTAGGCCCCAAAGTACCTATGACTAAATTTTTTGAAGGAGGGATACGAGGTTGAAATTCAATCTGAAATTCCAGCATAGTTTTTCCTGAGTAATCATCATGATATTTTTTGGTAGCGAGTCATTGGCAATTTGGTTATAGATAACCTCCAGGAATTTAGTTTATTTGCAGAAAACCTTGCTAAAACAGAAACCTACTTTCTAGATGTGAACGACTTTATTTAATTAATTTCTGCTAGCAGTTCGTCCAAAGCTTCTTGGCTAAACTCAACTTCTGGGAAATCAGAAGGAGTATAACCACCTGCCTCTGGAGTTAAGCAGTGGGCAATAATAGTTTCTAAGGTTTCTATATACTCATTAGCGAGATTTTCTACAGTGGCCCAGGAATGAAAATGCTCGCTATATTGCCACTCTAATTTCAACCTCCCTTCAACAACTAATCCATTCACAGTTAACAAATGGCGGCGCTGTCCTTTGGGGCTGTGAATGGAACCGCTAGACTCTTGGGCATATTTCCATCCAAGGGTTGCTAACTGCGTTTGATCGAATTGACCTAAGTAGTTAAAGCTCACCTCAGCTTTGGGGAACACTTGTAATTGATTGCTATCGCTCTTATCTGAGCTAAGATATCGCCAGATGCCATAACCAATACCCCTGTTGGGAATACGTCGCAGTTGCTCTTTTACCGACTTGAGAACCTCTCCGGGATCATTGCGATCCTCAAGTTTTAAGAGAACGGGGAATATACTAGTAAACCAGCCTACCGTGCGGGACAAGTCCACATCCTCAAACAAGTCCTCTCGTCCGTGACCTTCTAAGTCAATCAGTAGGGAGTAAGAACTTGTCCAACGAGTGAAAGTTTGCACCAATGCCGTCAGCAGGACATCGTTAATTTGGGTGTTGTAGGCTCCAGGGACATCGTGCAACAGGGCGCGAGTCTGTTCTACACTCAGGTAGACAGATACAATCCGACTAGAAGCTACATTGTTATCTTGAGCAACAGCAGCATAATCCAACGGTAAAGGAGCAATTGGGAACCGCATTGAGTCCAGCCAGTAATCTAGCTGTGAATGGAGTTCTTGACTGCGGGCATAATCCTGCAATCGAATTGCCCAATCCTTAAAGGACGTGGTTTTTGTAGGTAGTTGGATAGTTTTGCCAACTTCTAATTGTTTGTATGCCTCAGATAAGTCTTCTAGCAAAATCCGCCACGAGATGCCATCGACAGCCAAGTGATGGATGACGATGAGTAAACGTCCGGGAGAATTGCCTAAGTGAAACAGAACGACCCGCATCAGCGGCCCATCTGCTAAGTTCAGCGTGCTTTGTGTTTCGTCCGCTTTTGCTTCAATCGCCTTTAACCATTCTGCTGGGGGCAGATATGACAAATCTGTAATGCCCAACGATACATCGCTTGCATCACCGTTGTACTGCTGCCATTGCCCCTCCTGCTGCACAAACCGCAGTCGTAAAGCATCGTGATGGGAGAGTAACTTTTGTAATGCCTGCTCTAATAATTCCGGTTGCAAATTTGCGGGAACTTCTAGCAGGAAGGATTGGTTAAAGTGATGAGGTTCCGGCAGATTTTGCTCAAAGAACCAGTGCAGAATCGGTGTTAGAGGGACAATCCCTGTAACTAAACCTTGTTCTGATTGAACCGAGCTAATTATACCAGCAACAGGAGCTAATTCAGCAATTGTTTGGTGTTGAAATAGTTGTTTTGGAGTAAGTTTGAGTCCAGCTTGATTAGCTTTAGCAATAATTTGCATACTAATGATCGAATCCCCACCCAATTCAAAGAAGTTGTCGTGGATGCCGACTTGTTTTAGGACTAAAATATCCCGCCAAATCTTTGCCAAGACTTCTTGAGTCTGGGTGTGGGGAGAGACAAAGCCAGTGGATTCATTGGACTCGAACTCCGGTACTGGTAATGCCCGACGATCTACTTTCCCGTTGGGGGTAATGGGCAGAACTTCTAGAATTGTGAAGGATGCAGGAACCATGTAACTGGGGAGCTTTGACTTGAGAAACAGGCGTAGCTCATTACTGGTTGGCTGTGTCAATTCTGGGATGATATAAGCTGCCAAACTTTTAACACCAGGTATATCTTCTCTGGCGATCGCCACAGCGTCGCGTACCTGGGGGTGTTGAGTCAAAATAGCTTCAATTTCCGAAAGTTCAATGCGGAAGCCGCGAATCTTCACTTGGTGATCAATGCGACCCAAGAATTCTATATTGCCATCAGCTTGATGACGAACTAAATCGCCCGTCTTATACAAGCGATCGCAGTTTTCTGTTTCCCCCTTGCCCCCTACTCCCTGCCCCCTGCTTCTTTTAAAAGGGTTACGAATGAAGCGTTCTGCGGTTAGGTCGGGACGGTGGAGATAACCCCGTGCCAAACTCTCACCGCCGATGTGCAATTCGCCTATGACACCAATGGGTACAGGCTGCAACAGGGAATCCAGTACATAAACTTGGGTGTTTGCGATCGCTCGCCCGATCGCAGGTGGTAAGTAAGCTTGTTGTCTTTTCGGAACATTACCGGAGGTTGCGACTACAGTATTCTCTGTTGGCCCATAATTATTCACCACCTCAAAGGGATGAGAAACCGAAGGATATTGATGAAGTTGATCTCCACCCGTGAGCAAAGTTCGCAAAGCAGCATTGGCCGGCCAATTTAATGACAGAACTTTCTCGGCCATTGGTGTCGGGAGGAAGCTAATGGTTATTGCCTTTGACAACAGCCAATCTCGCATTTGCTCAGGGTAAAGCCGGGTTTCATCATCGGGAAAGTGAATACTAGCTCCCGCCGTCAGATAAGGCCAGATTTCCCAACCACAAGCGTCAAATGCTACTCCAGCAACTTGTGTTACTCGGTCAAGGGACGACACGGCAAAAGCTTGTTGATGCCAAAAGACGAGATTTAATAATCCTCGATGTTCAATTTGCACTCCTTTGGGTCTGCCGGTAGAACCAGAGGTATAAATCACATAAGCTAGATTGTCAGTTGTGACTGTGTGGAGTAAATTTTCTGTTCTTGCGCTGAAGGTTGCGCTATCAAGACAAACCACCTGCGTTCTATGTGGTGGTAGTGTTGCAACGAGACTTTCCTGTGTCAGCAGCACCGATACCTGAGCATCTTCTAGCATGAACGCCAATCGCTCTTGGGGATATGCTGGGTCAAGGGGTAGGTATGCTCCACCAGCCTTGAGAATGCCCAGCAATCCTACTACCATTAAGAGCGATGCCTTCGGCAACGTCTTCGACGAACGCTCAATGCAAATTCCTACTAAGATTTCTGCACCCACACCTAAAGTTTGCAGATAATGCGCCAACTGATTCGCGCGATCGTTCAACTGTTGGTATGTGAGGGACTGATTCTCATAGACTACTGCGATCGCATTTGGTGTTTTTTCTACCTGTTCCTCAAACAACTCATGGATGCATTTGCTCTTAGGATAAGGCGTATAAGTATCATTCCATTCCACTAACAACTGATGTCGCTCTTGCTGACTCAGCAGTGGTAATTCACCAATGGATTGATTTGGATTAGCAATAATCGCTGCTAACAAAGTCTGGAAATGACTTGTCATCCTCGCAATGGTATCTGGCTCAAATAGGTCGCTGTTATATTCCCACGAACCTATCAGTCCTGCTTTTGTCTCCCAAACGGCCAAGGTCAAATCAAACTGAGATGTTCCACGTTCTACAAATTGAGGAGTCAGGGTGACATCAGGCAATTCTAATGTATCCAACAAGAAATTCTCTAAGACAAAGACCACTTGGAATAGGGGATTGTAGCTGAGAGAACGTTCTGGTTGCAACGCTTCTACCACTTGTTCAAAAGGAACATCTTGGTGAGTGTAAGCGGAAGTTGCAACTTGCCGCACTTGAGAGAGAAACTCATTGAAACTGGGATTTCCTTTGATCTGGTTACGCAGTACCAATGTATTGACAAAAAAGCCAATCAATGATTCTATTTCTCTGCGGTTGCGATTGGCAATGGGGCTACCAATGCAGATATCATCTTGACCACTGTAACGAAACATTAAAACGACGAAAGCCGCCAGTAGGGTATGAAATAGGGTAGCTCCTGACTGTTGGCTGAAGGTTTTGATTTGCTTGCTCAAATTCTGGTCAATTTGAAATTCCTGGGTAGCACCACAGAAAGTCTGAACGGCGGGGCGTGGTTTGTCTGTGGGTAGTTCTAATAAGGGTGGCGCATCGGCTAACTGTTGCTTCCAGTAATTTAGTTGCTGTTTTTGAATTTCCTCAGTCAACCACTGTCGCTGCCAAACTGCAAAATCAGCATACTGGATGGGCAATTCAGCCAGAAGCAAAGGGGAATTAAGAGTAAAACCTCGGTAGAGAGTGGACAATTCTTGGATGAATATCCCCATTGACCAGCCATCCGTGATTATGTGGTGCATGATCAATACCAGGATATGAGACTCCGATCCCAGGCGCAGTAAAGTAACCCGCAACAAAGGGCCATTACTCAAATCAAAAGGCTGGCGAGCTTCCTTGGTGACAATCTGTTGTACTTCTGATTCTTCTATACCTTGCAAGTCCAAAATTGGCATTGCCAACGCCAAGCTAGGAGAAATTACCTGTAAGGGTTTTCCATCCACTGCGGGAAATGTTGTCCGTAAAATTTCGTGACGACGGATGATTTCGTTGATACTTTGCTGTAGAGCTTCTACGTTGAGTACACCTGCAACGCGCAGCTGTAAACCCTCGTTATAAAATGGGCTTTGGCTTTCTAATTGATAGAGAAACCACATCCTCTGCTGGGCAAAGGATAAAGGCAACTCTTCAGAGCGTTCTATAGATGGTATTGGCTCAAAGGAAGAGTCTGTTGCAATCTGAGCTTCTTTTAGAAAAGCCAGGATTTCTGATTTGCGCCCTAGCAATTTATTTTTCAGGTCTGGGTTCATCACTCCCTTGGGAGCGCGATAATTTAACTGGCCGCCTTCCAGCCAAATTTTTATGCCTAAACTATTTAAATAAGATACAAATTCTATTATTGTCATTTATAGTACGCCTCCCTCATATTCTTTTTCTGCGTCATCCATAGCTGCATTCCATTTGGTGACAACAATTTGTAGCGCCTCCAGACTTTCTCCCAAACAAGCTACGGTAGGCGATGCAAAAAAACGATTGGGCGACAACTCAACAGAAAAAGTCTCACGCAACCGAGAAATGACTTGGAAGGCTAGCAAAGAATTTCCTCCCAGTTCAAAGAAGTTGTCGTGAATGCCGATTTGGGGTATTCCTAAAACTTCTTGCCAGGTTTGAGCTATTTGCCGTTCCGTTTCGTTTCGGGGAGCGATCGCTTCTGTACGAGTCATCCCCCTAGCCAATAATTCTCGATTAATTTCGCCGCTAGCAGTGAGGGGCATTTGTGATAGTTGCACGAAGTCACAGTTGACAGTTGTTGTGAAGCGATCGCGCACTGTAAAATCTGATAATTCTGGTACGGCAGCACCGTTACTCGTAGTGAAATAGGCAGTTAATTTCTGTAACCCTGGAAACTCCGAGGTAAAACGCCGAATTTTGGGATTACTACCATCTAAACCGACTATCAGCTGTGGTTGGTCATGATATAAACCAGCCAAGAAGGAATACAACCCTTGTTGCAGGCTCATCTCATAAAAGCCTTGAGCGTGGGTGATTTCTTGCCTCTGATAACCCTTGTTGATCCCTGTATCATGCCAAATTGTCCAAGCAAAGCAATAGCTGTGCAACCCACCAACAGAACGTTGGTATTGATTAAAGCTTTCCAAAAAATTGTTAGCAGCAGCATAAGCGGAAATGGTAGCGCCACCAAAGAAACTTGCTAAAGACGAAAAGCTAATGAAAACCCCCTGTCCTTGCTTCTCTAAAACTTGATGCAGTACCCAAGCACCTAAGACTTTGGGACGTAAAATTGCAGCTAAACTCTCTGGTGTTTCATCCACTAACATTTGTTCGTGATAAGTTCCCCCCAGATGAATCACCCCATCTAACTGACTTCCCCAGTTAGATTTGACTTTTTCTACTACTTGTTGCAATGCTTGAAAGTCGCAGATATCCACTGCCTCATAAACCACCGATCCCAACTGCTTTAATTCCTGGTAAAGCTTTACTTTTTCTAATATTTCCGTAGAGACGTTGGATGTGATATTTTCATTTGGTAAATGAGTCCGACCTACTAATAATAATTTGGCATTAAAAAACTTAATTAGATATTTAGCAATTTCAACTGCAACACCCCCAAGCCCACCACTGATTAGATACATCCCCCCTGATTTAAAGGGAAGTTTTTGCTTTGGTTTATCTTCCAGATAAACTTTTTCTAAACCTGCAATCAAACGCTGCCCATTTCGATAAGCTACCTCTTGCTCTTTTGATAAAACCTGGAGTTCTTGTAGAAGATACTTCGCATTCACCTGTATCGAATTTGGTGTCAAATCGATGTGACGACAATTTAACCAGGGTATTTCCTGGGGGATAGTTTTAATTACACCGAGAACAGGAGATTTTTCATAAGCTATCTTATCTGTTGGTTGCGTAGACTGGGTGTAGCTAGAAACAAACAATAACTGAACTAAATCTTGAAAATTCTGAGTTTTTGCTAGGGCTTGAGTAAGAAACAATAAACTGTAAATTCCCTGAATTTGGGATTTTTCAAGAGCTTCTATGCTTTTTATTTCTCCTTGATACTCTTGATAATTCCATAAATGGAGAATTTGACCAAGTGTCAGGTTATCTGCTTTTATGGTATCAAGCAATAGCTGATAATGACCTGCATTTTCAGGAGCTAAAAAGAAGTGATTGGGGCTTTTTTTAGCAAAATATGAACCAGGTGAGACACACAAATATGGTAGGTTTTGCTGTTCTAGTTGCTGACAAATAAATGTCCCCAACCCTAACTCGTCAAGGAAGACTATAGTTAGAAAATTTGAGGATAAAGTCTTCAAAGCCTTGGCTTGCTTAGGTCGCCAGACTTTTTGGTAGAACCAATCAGGAATAGTGTTGTTATTGCCTAGTAAGATATCGAATTGTTTGAGAATTGAGTTGAACTCACCTGCATGAAAGCGATCGCTAAGTTGCGATCGCTGAATTTTACCAATAACGGTTTTGGGGATATCTTCTTTAGCTAATAAAATTAAATAATCAGGATTTAAGCCGATTTTGTTCACCACTGTTTGGCGAATTTTCTTTAGTAGCTCTAGCAGTTTTGCTTCTTCTATAATCGGCGAACTGAAGAAAATAGCCAGTTTCTCTGTTGCATCATCAGCATTGCACACTGCACATGCGGCAGTGTAGGACACTTCAACTTCTGCAATTTCTTCAACTACTGCTTCAATTTCATGGCTGTAGTAGTTAGCTCCATTGATGATAATAGTTTCTTTGGCACGACCAGTAACCACCAATTGTCCGTTGGTAATAAATCCTAAATCTCCAGTATCAAACCAGCCATCTTTTAAAAAGGATTGACTGTTGGCGTTTTGGTTATTGTAATATCCTGGAGAAACTGCATCACCTTTGACTTGCAAACGCCCTATGGTGTCTTCTCTTAATACAGAGTTTTGCTCATCTACTATGCGAATGGTAATTCCAGGAATGACTGAGCCTAAATCGGTAAAAGTACTGTAATTCGGATGGTCTATGTCTACTCGTTTAATAGTACCTTGCAATATAGATTTGTCTACTCTATGGAACAACAAAGGTGCTTCCTGAAGGGGCTGATAATATGTAATTCCCGAACCCATCTCAGCCATACCAAAGGCTGGGCGAATTGCCGTTGCTTTGAGTCTGTATGCAACCAAGTTTTCTCGAAAATCCTCCACAGCTTTACTAGATACTGCTTCACCAGCTGTCAGTAGAAATTTCACGAACGATAAGTTCCAGTTTTGTTCTGGTTCTTGTTTGAGAGAGTCATTAACTATCGCATAAGCAAAGTTGGGTGCCCAGCTATGAGTAACCTGGTATTTATTAATTAAATCCAACCAGTTGAGAATGCGACCCAAAATATATTCTTTCTGTGCATAAACCAGCGTGCAACCCAATTCCACACCACGAATATGCCAGTCGGAAATGCTGCCAATGTGATCGAACGGCAGCCAATTCAAAATTACATCTTCTGACTCGTGTTGATTAAGTTGGTTAGCCCCTCTGGCGCGAGCAATGAGATTTTGATGAGTCAATTGAACGCATTTTGGTATTCCTGTACTGCCAGAAGTCAGGTTGAAAAGAGCTACCTCATCTGGTTGACTATGGTGATATTGTTTACTGGCAGTATTGTTTTTTAATACTTCAATTGTGCCTATCTTGATGCGTTCTACTGGTAGCCATTGCGATAGTAATTCTATCTCTGGTTTGAGAGCTTCTGTAGTTAAGATAACTGGACTATCTAAGAACTGCCAAATATGACAAAGCTTATCCACCACCTTGTTTGATTCTCTATAAGTCGGTGGCACTTCCATGATTACGGGGACAAAGCCTCCCAATATGCAGCCCCAAAAAGCGGGAATAATGTCACGGCTAAGTTCCATTTGCAATATGATTTTGTTTTTTGGCTTGAGTCCCAACTTTCTCAAACCAGCAAGAATCTGCTCTGCAACTTCCAGTAACTCAGCGTATGATTGGCGTAGTTCTGCGCCATCGGGCAGCAGGTAAATAATTCCCCCACTTGTAACCTGTTGTGCGGCTCTTTGCAAAACTTCGGGCAAGGTAATAGGTGCATTGGGATCAACCGGGAGAATACTGCCGTGGCTAATGGCAAGTGGCTTCGGCTCTAAGAAATGTTGTTGTGTATCGGGTTGGGAATCTCTGGGAATTGGGACAACGTTAGCGATGGGCAAAACCCCGCCTCCGGCGATCGCGTTCTTGTCTTGCCAATCTGGGATCAAATCCGATAAATGGAGTGAGGGGATATTCTTTCTCAACTCCTGCACCACTACCACTGCCTGTTCAATTTTGTGATGCGAGTTTAGTTGCTTTTCTACTTGCTCAATTAAACTTTCATCAACAATAGGAATGTTCATCAGAGCCAATTCGTCTACCTCTCCTGTGGCAGTTAAAGGTATATATGATACTGGTACTACGGCTTTGGGTAATAATGCTTCCCCGGACACATTTTGAAGATAAGAGCGAATTTGCTTTAGCGAGTTATTTGAGCTTGAAACAATATATGGTACAACTTCCAGTGGATATGTTTTATTCACAATCACTGTGCATTCCTTTAATGGAGCTTTCTCCAATAAAACTAATTCAAATTTATTTTTTAGTTGTTGTATTTTCTTCAAATATAAACTCTCTTCTTCTAAAAAATTCATTTTTTACACTCTTTACTATAATTTAAATATACTTAAAAATTACAACTTTATACTTACCAATCTATAATTTAGGCAACCGAAAAGCTCTTGTAAACACTACTCTGTTTCATATTGCAAAATATAAATTTTGCTTTTATTTTATATCAATTAATTCAGAAATAGCCTTTTTTTGTTATATCAATTTACTATAGATAATATTTAGAAATTATTGTTTTATTAAAGTACAAATTTTATGAAATTAGTCTAAATTAGTCTGTTTAACCTAAATATTTTAAATAATCTCAGTTTTGTCAATAAAATGCAATAGCAGTTAAGACAGTTAAGAAGATAATAAGGTGGACAGTTAAGACAGTTAAGACAGTTAAGACAGTTAAGAAGATAATAAGGTGGACAGTTAAGACAGTTGAGCAAACATTTAACTAACCTTCATATAGGAAATTGACGGCTTTATATTAACTTCTTAAGATAGGAATCCTATTTGATTTTTGAAAGAAATTACGAGAAAATACGGTTAAGTGTACAAGTGTAAGAGTAGACAATGATAACTCAGCATCTACAAACTTCATCGCCTCGATTCTCCTTGGGATAACCTGTTCTATGCCGCAGCATCTGAGCATTAATAGGGAAAGGCAAACCAGCTAATTCACCAGCCGGCTCAACAATCCCCCATTCACGCAAAAATAATTGATAACTTTTTAACAGTACTGTCTGTTTGCCACAATATGAATATCGACCGATTGCAGTCACTTAAGCAAAAACTGACAAATGACGCAGACTTGTCCGATATCTGGCTATTTTATATGGATCATTTTGCAGATTGGCCGGAATTTACTGACCTGGGTGAGCCTGCCCATAATGAATATCTAGATGCTGTCCTCCAAAAAACTTGTCAGCAGATGTTTAGCAGGGCAATAAATATTAGTGACTTTTTGCTGATCTACATAGCTCCATATCATTTATTTCATGGAGCTTTCCAAATTGAAGGACGTATTGGGGGTGTGATTTATTTCGAGGATTTGAAGAAGAATTCAGAAGTCAGAATTCAGGAGTCAGAATAAATCAGTCGGGGATTCAGACCCGCGACTGATTAAAGACCACCAAACCTACGATTTGGTGGGGGTGTTAAACCCGGCTATTCAGACGCTCGTGGACTCGCTTTAAGCGAAGCCATGCCGTTGGCGCAGCCTCTCGTAGAGAAGGCTTTACGCTGCGCTATCCGCCACTCGCACAGAATTCATTCTGAATTCTGACTCCTGACTCCTGAATTCTGTTCGATCAAAATTGGGTTACTTGCAGTGTCGGCAGATTATCCCCCTACTGATGCAGTTAAGTATTCACGTTTTACTGAGATGATTCAACTGTCGGCTCCTAATGGCAACGATGTCTACGACGGGCTACGCCTACGCAATTGAGATTCACTCTTTAATGTATAGTCAAGGGAATCCCGTTATCTTTGGGTTTTAAATTGAGAATAAACGGAACAGCTTTCAATACCCAATCGGACACGGGTGTATAATTAGCAGCTTCTTCTCCAAAGCTAATAGAAAGCATATCTGTATGAATAATACCTGGATTGAGGGGTATAGCAGCCATACCAGTTGGCAATTCTTGTGCCAAAGAACGAGTTAATCCTTCGATTGCCCACTTGGAAGCACAATATGGTGCAACTTGGGCTGAAGTCGAACGTCCCCAGCCGGAACTAAAGTTAACAATAATACCCCGTTTCTTTTTCACCATTGCTGGTACGAAATGGCGAATTATATTCGCTACTCCTTTGATATTGATATCTATTAGATCAGAAAATTCTTCAGATGGTATTTCCCACAAAGGTGCTGGATAATTAGTAATTGCCGCATTATTAATTAATATATCTGGCGGTTCATATTTTTGAAGTACGTCTAGGGCCCATTTTTTTACAAGCTGTTCATTTGCCACATCTACAGATGTGAAATCATTGGGCGCACTAAATTTCTGGCGTATTTTATCAATAGCATCTGATGAACGGGCGCAACCAATAACAGTATGCCCTTGTTGAATAAAGCCCTTGGTCATCGCATAACCTAGACCTTTACTTATGCCTGTAATTAAAATGAGCTTACTCATATTTTTCTATTATTCCTGTTCTGAATCAATAATTCGTGGAAAAAAATAACCACTACCTCTTGCTGTAATAATGAATTCTAGGTCGTTGGGGTCTGATTCTACCTTTGTCCGCAATCGTGAAATATGCACATCTACCACACGAGTGTCTGTATTCATCTCTGGTACAAAGCCCCACAATTACTGTAATATTTTAACCCTTGAAAAAATCTTTCCTGAATGATTCACTAACAACTCTAATAAGCTAAATTCTATACCTGTTAACCGAATGCGTTGCTCATTTTTGTGGATCACTTTTTTTGCGATGGCGTAACCGCCTGCTGGAAGCGATCGCTAGATACTTGGTTGTAATAGTTGCAGACTGCTTTAAGTGAGATTAACCAGAAGGCTCGAAACTAAGCCAATCACAATTACAACAGGAGAACATCGTGCAAATCCAAATCCATACCGGCCATAACATCGAAGGTCACGAAGCACTAGCAACTCAGGTTAATAGTTCTGCCGAGAATAATCGCATCAGCACACGAGCGATCGCGATTCTTTGCCACTGTCCTCCTGATAAGCCCACGTCATCGGCTAATTGCTTACCTAATAGTGTCTCTAGTGTCTCTAAGCCTTGGGGCAGATTGTCCACTACCTTGGCAATTCCAGCTGCCCTCAGTGCCTCTTTGATCAGCAATTCCAAATTCAAATTTTGACAAGGGGTATAGTTTAGCTTGAGGATAAAGAAGTATCTCTTCAAGGGCATCGAGATGGAGCCGATGACACTAAGTTTTGGAGTAATGCTGAGATTTCTCCAACGAGCTATTGCAGAAATCAAAGACCCAAGGCTTGTCAGTAATGCTACTCGCTACAGCATCAAGGATACAGTTCTGGGAGCATTTTCAGTATTTTTCATGCAATGTGAGTCGTTTTTGGAACATCAGCGTCAGATACACAGTCGTCATGGGCAAGATAATGCCCAAAGTTTGTTTGGCTTGAGACAAATTCCGACCACACCTCAAATTCGGAATATTCTGGACAAGCTCGCAGCTAAGGAATTATTTCGGGTGTTCACCTGGGTTTACCAATCATTGCAGAGGGATGGGTACTTAAAGCCTTATCAGTGTTTGGGTGGACATCTGTTGGTGACTTTATACGGCACTCAGTATTTTAGTTCTCAGACTATTCATTGTGAGTGTTGTTTGAGTCGCACCCATAAAAACGTCAATGTCACTTAGTACAAAATACCGGACGTAATTTGGAACGTCTGCTGAAAAAGAAAGTTGATGCTCTGTGCGTCCATGTTGCCGCTAAAATCACCAGTCATACTCTACGTCTTTTTCTGCGTCAGCGTTTTGGTATTGATGTCCTTACTTTTGAGCAACATCCTCTCCCTTAATTCACATAAGGCGTATTAACCAAAATGACGTAATCCGGCAGTTGACTTGCGTCCACTAATTCGGCGTTGATTGGAATGGCACTAAGAAAAGCCGAAAGTAATGAATGATAAGATTACAGGATGTAATCTTATTCAGCAGTGAAAGGATGAGTCAGGGTATCGCTCGTAACGAAACATCATCAAAAGTGTGTGGTCAAGCGTTTGCAACTGAGTCAGGGATGCGATCGCCTCTGGCAGTTCTGTCAATTGGTTTCTGGAGAGGTCAAGATTTTGTAACTTGGTCAAGGATGCGATCGCTTCTGGCACCTCAGTAAGTTTCATGTTGCTGAGATCGAGTTCTATTGCTCCCTCTCGTCGTGCTTTTTCAATACGCTGTTCTGCTTCCCGATAAGCTTTAACTCGTGCCATGACCAAATCCTTTCTCTCACTAACAAAATCGGACTAATAGCCAGACTTTTTCTGGGTAACAGCCGATACAGGTGGTTTAGCCATAAAATCTCAGCCTAACATTCTAATAAACAGCAAGCAACGCCAAAGGTGAGTCTTCACAAGTTTCTCAACTTCTTATCCTAATGTCAAAAGTAGATCCAGCTTAGTCATTGCTAGCCCTTAAAGACACAGGTGCAAGAAAATGAACAAGAGAAGCTTTGCAACTATAGACGGCAATGAGGCTGTTGCCCAAGTCGTCTATCGACTCAATGAAGTCATTGCGATTTATCCCATTACACCTTCTTCACCAATGGCTGAGTGGGCAGATACTTGGGCTAGTGAAGGCAAACCCAACATTTGGGGTACTGTTCCCTCGGTGGTAGAGATGCAGAGTGAAGGAGGTGTGGCTGGTGCTGTACATGGTGCTTTGCAAAGTGGTTCACTGACAACCACATTTACAGCATCGCAGGGATTATTGTTGATGATCCCCAATATGTACAAAATTGCCGGAGAACTCACACCTACAGTATTTCATATTGCCGCGCGATCGCTAGCCGCGCAAGCTCTCTCCATTTTCGGCGACCACAGTGATGTCATGGCAGCGCGTGGAACTGGTTTTGCTATGTTGTGTGCCGCATCAGTGCAAGAAGCACAAGACTTTGCTTTAATCGCAACACGAGCAACCTTAGAATCACGAATACCTTTTCTACACTTTTTTGATGGCTTTCGTACCTCCCACGAAATTAACAAAGTAGAAACTTTAACAGAAAATGATTTGCGAGAGTTCATTCCCAATGAATTAGTATTCGCCCATCGTTCACGTGCCCTCACTCCCGATAAACCAGTTTTGCGCGGGACAACACAAAATCCTGATGTCTACTTCCAAGCCAGAGAAACTGTCAATCCTTACTATCTAGCTTGTGCAGATATCACCCAAAAAGTCATGGATGAATTTGCTGCCATGACTGGGCGACAATACCAACTATTTGAATACCACGGCGACTCAGAAGCCGAACGAGTCATTGTGCTGATGGGTTCCGGTTGTGAAACTGTACATGAAACAGTCAATTACCTCAACGCTAGTGGTGAGAAAGTAGGCATTTTGAAGGTACGACTATATCGCCCTTATGATGCGATGCGATTTGTCGCCGCTTTGCCAGCAACTACCCGTAGCATTGCAGTTTTAGACCGCACCAAAGAACCAGGCGCATCTGGTGAACCCCTTTACCTTGATGTAGTTACAGCTGTGTATGAAGTATGGGGAGCAGGGGAGAAATTAGGATTAGATTCCCCTCTGCCTCAAGTCGTCGGTGGTCGCTACGGTTTATCTTCTAAAGAATTCACGCCAGCAATGATTAAAGCTGTCTTTGATAACCTGGCTGCGGCTGAACCAAAAAATCATTTTACTATCGGCATTAATGATGATGTCACCTACACCAGTTTGAATTATGACCCTGACTTTAGTATTGAACCAGACACCACGGTAAGGGCGATTTTTTATGGTTTGGGTGCCGATGGAACAGTGGGCGCTAATAAAAACTCAATCAAAATTATTGGAGAAGAAACAAACAATTACGCTCAAGGCTATTTTATCTACGATTCCAAGAAATCAGGTTCCGTCACAGTTTCGCATCTACGCTTTGGTTCACAATTAATTCGCTCGACCTATTTAATCAGCAAAGCTAACTTTATTGCCTGCCATCAATGGGAATTTATTGAAAAATTTCCTATCTTGAAAGACATCGTACCAGGTGGAACATTCTTAGTTAATTCTCCTTATGAAAAGGATGAAGTTTGGAATCATCTACCGCTATTAGTACAAGAACAAATTATTCAAAAGCATCTGAAATTTTATGTAATTAATGCCTATAAAGTTGCTCGTCAAGCAGGTATGGCTGGCAGAATCAACACAGTCATGCAGGTTTGTTTCTTCGCCTTATCGGGTGTACTACCACGAGAAGAAGCGATTACAGAAATCAAAAACTCTATTCGCAAGAGTTACGGCAAGAAAGGCGACGAAATTGTGCAGATGAACCTCAAAGCAGTAGATACCACTTTGGAAAATTTGTTTGAAGTGGGGAATAGGGAATTGGGAATAGGGAATGGGAAAGGAAAACAATCTCCAATTCTTGATGCTGCACCCCCATTTGTCCGTGATGTTCTTGGTAAAATGATTGTCCGTGAAGGGGATGAACTACCTGTTAGCGCTTTACCAGCAGATGGTACTTATCCCACTGGTACAGCGAAATGGGAAAAGCGTAATATTGCCCAGGAAATACCAGTTTGGGATACAGATGTCTGCATTCAGTGTGGCAAGTGCGTCATGGTATGCCCTCACAGTGTCATCCGTAGTAAAGTTTACGAACCGCAGCAGTTAGAAAATGCACCATTGATGTTTAAGAGTGCCAATGCCAAAGACCATGATTGGCAAGGTTTGAAATATACTATCCAAGTGGCAGCAGAAGATTGTACTGGCTGCGGAATTTGCGTAGATGTTTGTCCGGCGAAGAATAAATCAGAACTACGCCGCAAAGCAATCAATATGGAACCGCAAAGACCATTACGCGAACAAGAACGGGAAAATTGGGATTTCTTTTTGAGTATTCCTAATCCAGATAGAAGTCATCTGAAGCTGACTCATATTAACCAACAGCAGATGCAAGAACCATTATTTGAGTTTTCTGGGGCTTGCGCTGGTTGTGGCGAGACACCTTATATTAAGTTAGCAACGCAGTTATTTGGCGATCGCATGATTGTTGCCAATGCCACTGGTTGTTCTTCTATCTATGGCGGGAATTTACCTACCACACCTTGGACGCACAACGCCGCAGGACGCGGGCCAGCTTGGTCAAACTCGTTATTTGAAGATAATGCCGAATTTGGCCTCGGTTTTCGCATTTCGATTGATAAACAAGCCGAATTTGCCGCAGAATTACTCAAAGACCTGATAACAGATGTGGGTGAAGAACTGGCAAATAGTATCCTCAATGCCGAACAAAAAGATGAAGCTGATATTTGGGAACAGCGAGAACGAATAGAATTGCTGAAAAAACGGCTAGATGAAATCGTCAATTATCAACCAAACCCCAATCTAAAATCCAAAATTCAAAATCTCAAATCCTTAGCTGATTATTTAGTGAAAAAGAGCGTTTGGATTATCGGTGGCGATGGCTGGGGTTACGATATCGGCTTTGGAGGATTAGATCATGTCTTAGCCAGTGGACACAACGTTAATATTCTCATTCTCGATACTGAAGTTTATTCCAATACAGGTGGACAAATGTCCAAAGCCACTCCCAAAGCAGCTGTAGCCAAATTTGCATCCGGGGGTAAAGCTGCGCCTAAAAAAGACTTGGGTTTAATGGCTATGACTTATGGCAATGTCTATATTGCCAGCGTCGCAATGGGCGCACGAGATGAACACACTCTCAAGGCATTCCTAGAAGCTGAGGCTTATCAAGGTCCATCGCTAATTATTGCCTACAGCCATTGTATTGCCCACGGGATCAACATGAGTACAGCAATGCAGAATCAAAAAGCTGCTGTCGATTCTGGTCAATGGTTGCTGTATCGGTTTAATCCAGACCGCATCAAGCAAGGAGAAAACCCACTACAACTTGATTCACGCACACCAAAGTTACCGCTAGAACAATATATGTATCTAGAAAACCGCTTCAAGATGTTGACTAAGAGTAACGAAGAAGCGGCACAGCAATTACTTAAAGAAGCTCAAGCAGATGTGAAGACCCGTTGGCAGATGTATCAATACTTAGCTGCAAGAAATTATTGAAAACAGGAGTCATCATAATGGATTTAACTACAACTTATATGGGAATGAAATTGCGATCGCCTTTTGTTCCCTCTGCATCCCCTCTATCAGAGGATATTGACAACATCCAACGCATGGAAGATGCAGGTGCAGCCGCAGTGGTGATGCATTCATTATTTGAAGAACAGTTGCGCTTAGAACGTGATGAACTCCACCATCACCTCACTCAAGGAACTGAAAGTTTTTCTGAAGCCTTAAGTTACTTCCCTAACTCAGCTAACTTTCGGGTAGGCCCAGAAACTTATTTAGAGCATATCCACAAAGCCAAGCAGAAGGTGAGCATTCCAATTATTGCCAGTCTCAATGGCTCATCTGTTGGTGGGTGGACAAACTATGCCAAACAAATTCAGCAAGCGGGAGCAGACGCGCTGGAATTGAATATTTATTATGTCCCTACTGATATGGAACTAACAAGCAATGAAATTGAGCAAACCTATATTGATATTCTTTGTGCAGTCAAAGCAGCAGTAACTATCCCCGTAGCAGTCAAACTCAGCCCGTACTTCACCAATATGGCAAATATGGCAAAACGTTTGGATGAGGTGGGTGCTGATGCTTTAGTACTATTTAACCGCTTTTACCAGCCGGATATTAATCTCAATCTCCTTGATGTTGAACCCAATGTACTGTTAAGTACACCGCAATCAATGCGATTACCTCTGCGATGGATTGCCATTCTCTATGGTCGTATTCATGCTGATTTGGCAGCAACAAGTGGTATTCAGAGGGGTGATGATGCGTTAAAAATGCTCATGGCTGGTGCCAAGATTACGATGCTTTGCTCGGCACTGTTACGAAATGGGATCAACCACATTAGAGTCATCGAGCAGGAAATGCGCGAATGGATGCAAAAACATGAATATGAATCAGTCGAACAAATGCAGGGGAGTATGAGTCAAAAGCATTGTCCAAATCCCAGCGCTTTTGAACGTGCCCAATATATGCGCTCTCTTGCCACTTATAAACCTGAATGGGCAACAATTCACGACACTTCCTATTACTTCGGGTGACATACTCGCGCTTCCTGAGTACAGGTAAGCGCGAGCTTCTCAGAGACTCTTCAATGAAGACATTATCTGAGCTTTTAAGGCGTGTGCCCCACGCGCTTTTATATTCAGGCTTGCATTCAGATCCCTACACAAACTAACCTTGCAATTAGGGCAATTATGCGTTCTTTCTGATAGTGGCTTTATTACCTTAGTGCCACAATTAGAGCATTCTTGGCTTGTGCCGTTTGGATTTACAGCAACAACTTTCAGTCCAGCGTTTTCGGCTTTGACTGTCAGTATCGAAATAAATTGTCCCCAACCAGCATCGTTTACACTTTTAGCAAGTCGTGATTTAGCCAGTCCTTTGATGTTCAGTTTTTCTACTGCGATAACATCATACTTTTTGAGTAAGTTGTTAGCAGCCTTGAAATGAAAATCTTTACGGGTATCCGCTACTTTTTTATGCTGGATACCTAACTTTATAATAGCTTTTTTACGACGATTAGAGCCTTTTTTGCGTCTTGATACTCTTCTCTGACTTTAATTTTCGTTCAGCTTTGCGAAGATATTTTGGTGCAGCAATTCTAGTATTGTCAGAGGCAACATAAAAATCTATCAGCCCAACATCAATTCCGACAATATTGTTAGTGTCAAAATCCGGTTTGACCGTCGGTACAGTTTTATCTTCTAAGCTCAGAGTTACATAATATCCATCAGCTTTTTTGGTAACAGCTACAGTTTTAATGTCAAACCCTTCCGGCATTTGACGATGAACAATTACTTTTACAGCACCTATTTTTGACAATGTTATTTTATCGTTTTGAAAATGCTCCTTTTTGAATTGTGGATACGTAAAAGTTTTATACTGCCCTTTACCTTTGAGTCTAGGTTTACCGCTACGATTGCCAGTATTATCACCTTTTAGCCAACGATCAAAAGCTAATTCAACTTTTTTAGGAACTTCTTGTAGAACTTGAGAATGAATGCTTTTGTACCAAGGTCTGTCTTTTTTTAGTTGGGTTAGCGTTGCCTGTTGACTAAAGCGATTAGGCTTATCTTTTAACTCTGGGATATGACAAAGAACAAGTGAGCATCTATCTATAGGGTATCTGTTTTGCTCATACCAATCAAACCTCTGAGCAAGCTGATAATTATACTGGCATCGCAGCATATCTAATGTTTTATCAATATGCAATGCTTGTTCTTTCGTTGGTTTTAATCGGTACTGATAAGAGATTCTCACTTATTCGATCAATTAAGTGTTGCTTTTTTAGCATACACTGACTTAGGCATAATATGAAAGATGATTTTGTTTCAAAAGGAAGGTCTATTAGCGACCTGAAAGTACATTTAGTGCTGGTTACTAAATATCGGCGTAAAGCATTTACATCCGAGATGCTAAGTAAACTAAATACTGTAATGCAAGAATTGCTAGAAAAGTGGGATTGTAAACTGGTAGAATTTAATGGTGAAGATGACCATGTACATTTACTTTTTCAATATCATCCAGATGTTGAATTGAGCAAATTAGTACATAATTTGAAGTCTGTATCATCTAGAAAACTCCGGCAAGAATTTGCAGAACACCTAGAAAGTTTTTACTGGAAAGATGTGTTCTGGAGCGGTTCTTATTTTGTTGCTAGTTGTGGTGGTGTTACCGTATCAACTCTTAGAAAATACATTGAAGCGCAAGAATCACCCGCAGAATAAACGTAAGAATTTGTTCGTTTCCTCCATGTCCTCTTCCTTGATTTCGCCTACGCTCAATATCGGTCAGAGGACAGTCGTCAACTCACACAGCAGAAGTCCCACACTCCTAAAAGTGAGATGTGGGACTTCTGCTGAAATTAGTTAAAAGTTTAACGTGTCGCGGAAGTCCCCACCCGTGACTTCGAATTGAGGGTGGGGAGTGTGGGAAGTGTGGGGAGTGTGCGGGGTCAGATTTCTTCCCCATCCTCCCACACCTCCCACACTCCCCTGCCTACAGTATCGTGAGAAATCCGGGATTTCCCCCTGCCCCCTGCTCCCCTGCCTCTTTTTCAATTACCTTCTTCCGCACTTGCTATTTCTAAAAGAGTCTTCAATACGGAGTCAGGGTTAAGACTGATAGAATTAATACCTTGCTGAACCAGAAATTGGGCAAATTCTGGATAGTCGCTCGGTGCTTGACCGCAAATACCAATTTTACGTCCGTGCTTTTGAACTGTGGCTATGGCTTTGGCAATCATCAGCTTCACCGCTTCATTCCGTTCATCAAATAAATGCGCTACTAATTCCG
Source organism: Desmonostoc muscorum FACHB-395 (assembly GCF_014698035.1). GTDB lineage: Bacteria > Cyanobacteriota > Cyanobacteriia > Cyanobacteriales > Nostocaceae > Nostoc > Nostoc muscorum_A. The sequence continues at coordinate 35,356 of NZ_JACJSF010000004.1, read as the reverse complement.
AATCTCTATCTACTCCTAATGTCAATTGTGTCAAGTCATTCGAGCCAATTGAGAAACCATCAAAGATTTCACAAAACTCATCTGCTAATTGCACATTACTAGGTAACTCGCACATCACATAAACTTGTAAACTGTTTTCTCCCTGCACCAAACCATGCTTGGCCATCTCTGATAGCACACGCCGACCTTCTTTGGGAGTCCGACAAAATGGCACCATTAAAATTACATTAGTTAAACCCATGCGATCGCGCACATTTTTCATCGCTAGACATTCTAAAGCGAAGCCTTCACGATAGCGTTCATCGTAGTAGCGCGAAGCACCACGCCACCCCAACATCGGGTTTTCTTCTTGGGGTTCAAACTGCTTGCCACCCAAAAGGTTAGCATATTCGTTACTCTTGAAGTCTGATAGGCGCACAATTACAGGTTTGGGATAAAAAGCAGCTGCGATCGTGCCAATACCTTGAGTTAGTTTATCGATAAAGTATGCCGCTTTATCTTTGTATTGGGCAGTTAACTCAGCAATCTGAGATTTTGCAAATTCATCTTCTAATTTATCAAAGTGAATTAACGCCAGTGGATGCGTTTTAATATGATTAGCAATAATAAATTCCATCCGCGCTAATCCCACTCCATCATTAGGGATAGCGGCATAACTCAATGCTTCTTCTGGATTACCCACATTCATCATAATTTTGGTACGAGTGTGGGGCAAATTTTCCAATGCTAATTCTTTCACTTCATAAGGTAATAAACCTTGGTAAACTTTGCCCGTTTCGCCTTCTGCACAAGAAACAGTAACTTCTTGTCCTGTTTTCAAAACGGTGCTGGCATTACCACAACCAACTATTGCCGGAATACCTATTTCTCTAGCAATAATTGCACTATGGCAAGTACGCCCACCTTGATTAGTGATAATTGCACTAGCACGTTTCATGATTGGTTCCCAGTCAGGATCGGTGCGATTTGTGACTAGCACTTCTCCAGGCTGAAACTGGTCAATTTGCTGCACATCCAGAATAACTCTGGCTTTACCTTGACCAATCATTTCACCCACACTCCGCCCTGTACTCAACACTTCACCTTTTTGTTGTAATTGATAAGTGCGGAGAACATTTTTTGATTTCTGAGATTGTACTGTTTCAGGACGCGCCTGCACGATAAAAAGTTCATTGGTAATCCCGTCTTTGGCCCACTCAATATCCATTGGTGTGTAGACACCACGAACCTTTGAGTAATGTTCTTCAATCAGACAGCAAGCTTGGGCTAGTTGTAAAATTTCTTCATCACTAAGGGCATATTTTAAGCGATCGCTAACAACAACACTTATATTTTTGGTCAATTTCGATCCGCCGACATCGTAGACCATCTTGATTTCTTTTGTACCCAGGCGTTTTTCTAAAATTGGGCGATATCCCTGCTTAAGTGTAGGTTTAAATACCAAGTACTCGTCTGGATTGACCGCTCCCTGTACTACATTTTCTCCCAAACCATAAGCAGCAGTAATCAGTGCTACATCTTGAAAACCTGTCTCAGTATCAATTGAGAACATCACACCAGATGTTGCTAGGTCAGAACGCACCATTTTTTGTACGCCTACTGAGAGGGCTATACTAAAGTGGTCAAAACCTTTGAGTTCACGGTAAGAAATAGCACGATCAGTATATATCGAAGCAAAGCATTTGTGACAGGCTTCTAGTATAGCTTGTAACCCGTGGACATTAAGGTATGTTTCTTGCTGTCCGGCAAAGCTAGCATCAGGTAAGTCTTCTGCTGTGGCACTAGAACGGACTGCAACATCTGTGTTTGTGCCATATTGTTTTTCAAGGTCTTGATAAGCTTGGGTAATTGCTTGTTGCAATTCTAGGGGAAATGGAGTTTGCAGTATTAAAGACCGTGCTTGCTGACCAATAAAATGGAGATTGTTCATATCTTCTACATTTAAATTGGCAAACAATTGCTGCAATTTAGGTTCCAAACCAGCACAAGAGATAAAGTAGCGATAAGCGTAAGCTGTAGTGGCAAATCCTGTGGGAACTTTAATGCCTTTGGGTACAAGCTGTTGAATCATTTCTCCCAAAGAAGCGTTTTTGCCACCCACTAGGGGTATATCAGCAATTCCAACTTCGCTTAAAGGTAATACCAAGTCTTTGTCTTGGGAAAGTTGATGATTAGTTTGTTGATTAACTAGTGCTTCTGGCATGGAAAATTTCCTTTTATCAAGCTAATCACGAGGGTTATAGTCGTCTCATACTTATGGTTATAGAAAGATTATTTGAGGAACTTGTGAGGGTATAGCTAAATAATTTACAGAGAAATACTGCAAATATAGGTAAGTAGCCAATACTTTTCGGATAAACCCAACAATCTCTCTTTTGGTCTGGGCAAAGCTTATTGGGTTTGGGGTAAAGGTAAATTTAAACCCTTTCCCTTTCCCCTTTCCCCCTTAACCGAAAAGTATTAGGTAAGTAGCTATGCTTAATTTACAAAGGTAGCTTTAAGTAAAAAATACTACCTGATCCTATTTTACTTTCAACCCAAATTTGCCCGTTGTGTTGTTCTACTATATTGCGACAAATAGCTAGACCTAAACCTGTTCCACCTTGCTTGCGAGAATCAGAAGCATCCACTTGATGAAACCGCTCAAAAATAGATTCTAACTTGTTAGCAGGAATACCTCTACCTTGGTCTTGTACCTTCAATAACACATCTGAGGTTTGGCCATCTTTTCCTTTAATTTCTTCTACTGCTATTGATACAGTAGACCCTTGAGGTGAAAACTTAATTGCGTTACTCAGCAAATTAGTTAGTACTTGAATAATCCGATCTTTGTCAACTGTTAAGTTAATATTTTGAGGTAAGGCTAACAGATTTATGCCTGCATTGTTAGCCATTATTTGCATTAATTCTGTAGCTTCTGTTAATAAGTCAGCAGCATTAACTTGTTTTTTATTTAAAGTAATTTTTCCAGATTGCAATCTTTCTAAATCTAAAATATCATTTACTAACCTGACTAAGCGTTCAGAGCTTTCTGAAACAATTTGAATGATGCGTTTACCCTTGTCAGAATCAAGTTTTACCAAACCAGTTTTCAATAAGCTTAAACCTCCTTGAATTGAAGTCATGGGTGTACGTAATTCGTGACTAACAACTGAGATAAACTCATTCTTAATTTTTTCTAAAGCATAGCGTTGGGTGATATCTTCACCAATACTCATAGTACCTATTATTGCGCCTTGTGAATCTTGTAGTATTGTATTGTTCCAGGCAATTACGCGTTCTTCTCTAGATTTAGTAATAATTTCGTTCTGGTAGTGAGAATGCAATTCTTGCTCTAACGTTTCTACAAAAATCTTTTGGATATTATCTTGCTGATATTGCGGTATAAAATTGGCAATCCACTCTTTACCTAAAATTTCTTCTTGGGTATACCCACTCAATTCTAAAAAGAAAGGATTAACGTATTCAACTTTCCCTGTCTTATCCAGTCCAATAACTAACAACTGCACATTTTCTAATAAGCTACGCCAACGGCGGTTTGCTTCACGTAGTTGAGCTTCAATTTTTGTTTGTTGGTTAATAGTTGCTGTTAGAATATTGATTAATCTATGCAAGTGTGTATTTGCTTGAGATAATTCAGCAGTTCGTTCTACAACTTTAATTTCTAATTCTGCTTTTGCTTGCTGCAAAGCTGCTTGTGCTTGCTTGCGTTGGGTAATATCCAAACAAGTACCAAGCATTCGTAATGCTGTACCTTCATCGTCATAGATACATTCTCCTTTAGCTCCAATCCAGTGAATGCTAGCATCAGACCAAACAACTCTGTATTCCACATAATATTCAGATTTATTGTCTTTGGCACCCATTACTGCTTGGTGAACTGCTTCTCTATCCTCAGGGTGGACGTAGGTGAGAAAAGCTTCATAGCTACTTGTAAACGTACCTGGAGTTATACCAAATAATTGCTCTTGACGACTTGACCACTTGAGATGGTTAGTAAAAATATTCCAATCCCAAGTTCCTATTTGTGCTGCTTCTAAAGCTAACCTTAACCGTTCTTCACTTTCCTGCAAAGCAATCTCAGTCTGTTTTTCTTTAGTTATTTCTTTTAAAAAAATTGATATACCTCCCACAGAAGGATAAATGCGCTTTTGAAACCAGCGTTGGCTTGATGGATAAAATTTTTCTACTTGAAGAAAACTTTGTTCATTTAAAGCTTGTAAATAATCATTATAAGAATTCTGACTAAGTAAATCGGGAGATTCTTGCCAAATATTTTTACCAATTAAATCCTTTGCTTTCTTCCCGACAATTTCTGCTGCTTTTTGATTAACGTATGTATAGCACCAATTAGCATCAATTGCTACAAAAGCATCACTAATACTCTCTAATATATTAAATAAACGATTTTTGTTTGCTTCCGCTTCTGCACAAGCAGCTTGTTCACGGATTATCATCTGTGCTATTCTTTCTTCTGCTTGCTTGCGCTCTGTGATATTCGTTAGGGTCACTACACTACCAATAATTTGGTTGTCTAAATTTAATAATGGAGTAGCACTCAGCAATAAATTGAATTTGCTACCATCTTGGCGGGTTAATAATACTTCTACTCCTTGGAAACATTGACCTTGTAGCAAGCTAGATAGTGAAAATACTTCTTGCTTTTGCTGGCAATTTGCTGATTTGTCAATAAATAAACATTTTTCTATATTTTGATAGCCATTACAATAACTACATTGCAGTGGAAACGACAAATCAAATTGTTGAAATAATGGATTATTACCACACAATTTCTGTGCTACTTGATTGGCGCGAATAATTTGCCAACTGCGATCGCATACAACGATTGCTTCGCCTGCTTGTTCCAGAATAGAATTTGCTAGTCTTTCATCTGCTACAATTTCCGCATTACGTTTTTGCTCGGTTAAGTCGGTTACTATTATGCAAGTAACGGCTATGTCGTCTATTTGCAATGGTTTAAAAGACAAATAAACAGGTATTTGAGTCTCATCCTCAGCAATTAAGTAAACTTCTCCTCGACAAAATACCTGTCTTGCTTGCTGAAATAATCCTTGAAATACCTGTTTTTCTTGTGGTGCTATGTAATCCTCAAAGTTAGAGCCGATTACTTTCTCTAGTGGCTTTTTGAGCATTACCGATAACGGATGATTACAGTAAAGAATTGTTCCACAATTGTCTATCGTCACAGTGCCTTCATACATCTCTTGCAAAAAAGCACGGTAAGGATAATCAGCATCTTGCAAAGTAAAAATTCGTTCTTCTTGAGCGCTAGATACAACTAAAGCATCTACCTTACCCATTCTGATAGCTCTAAAAGTCTCTTCTAATACTTGTACTTGATTACGTAGAGCTATATTTTCTAGTTCAAGTTCTTGGCGTGTCTTCACTGCAATCATCCTAAACAAATTTATAATCTGTAATAGCCTGCGGTGAGCCGTACTCTCCGAGAAGCCTCTCTGCGATCGTCTATATAATATAGCAATCCGCTTTGATTTTTTAACTTACTTGCGTGGAAAGGCGATAGGAAATAGGAAAGAAGGCTTTTCTTTATTCATATCTCACCGAAATGCTTATTTGAGAGTAATCACAACATTAGGAGCTAGTATTTCCAATAAAAACTAACTCTAAAAATTATCTCAGTGATATTTGCTTATAGCGGTTATTGCTTGGGTGCAGTACAGTTTTTACCTCTCTCCAAAACTCTCTCCTAAAAGGAGAGAGGCTTTGAATTTTACTCCCCTTCCCTTCAAGGGAAGGGGCTAGGGGTTAGGTCTGTATTCCATGCAATTGGGAACCGCTATATACTAATTTATAGAAAGTTTGTGAGGATTTTATGAAGGGGTGTAATCTTTTGTCAAAACCAATAGATTATGTGAATTAGTGCTAATTTAAAATGGCTATCATCTTCAACAAAGCTGTTGCGTTAACTCAGATGCGATTGTAGTGCTGCCCCAAAATGCTCTAATAATAAATATCTGACACAATTACTGCCTTGCGACTATCATAATTCTCCAAATAAATTCATTTACGGGAAAAAAACCTCATCTTTATTAACCTCATGCTACTAATTAGCAAATTAGGAAGAATATTGAGTTATAAGATATTTATACGTCGATTTCTATTGTATTTGTTTAAATTTTACCTTACTCACGAAATCTTCATAATTATTATTTAGTATGTTATTATGAGGGTATTAAAATAATTTTCCTGGCACATTACTTGAAGTCACAATCAAAATAAAGTTGTCTAAAAAATACTAGGGTTTTGATTGACAAAAGTATCTCTAGATAAAAAGGAGTATTAAATATGACAAAGAGATTGTTGGTAATTGATGATGAAGATAGTCTGCGGGAAATTATTCAAATCTCGTTAGAGTCAGTAGCTGGTTGGGACATATTAACAGCATCTTCAGGTAGCGAGGGAATAAAAATTGCAGAATCTGAGCATCCTGATGCCATTTTACTAGATGTAATGATGCCTGGTATGGATGGGCCGACTACTTTTAAGCAGCTACAGGCAACTGCTGCAATCTGTGACATTCCTACTATTATGCTGACAGCTAAAGCTCAACCTCAAGAACAACAGCAGTTGAGAAATTTAGGAGTAGCAGGGGTAATTACTAAGCCTTGTCTACCCCAAGAATTAGTTGATGACATCTGTAAGATTCTTAATTGGAATCCAGTTATCCATCTATAAACTAAACGACTTTTATAAAAGTATCAAAATGTAGACTACAGTTTTAAAGACTCTACATAGATTATTCTATTAATGATGAAATGGCTAGTTCTCTCAATGTAAAACCCTCGCTAATTTTCAGCTTCAGGCAATTTTGAACTGGATTTTTACAAAGTCTCATTAAATTTTGTTTTGACGATCGCTGGAGTAATGTCGCCAATGTAAGTACTGACCGATCGCGCAGTTTGCACTAAGAAATTATTGGGATCTACAAAACATGGACTACAAGCCAAGACTGCCTCTAAAGGAACTGCCACAACTTGTCCATTTTGCCAAGCTACCATCTGTGCAGATTGTCCATCAGCTAATAAATCTACCGCAGCTTTGCCAAAAGCGGTTGCTAACAAACGGTCTAAAGCTGAGGGAATACCACCTCGCTGGATGTGTCCTAAAACGGAAACCCGAATGTCAATTTGATGGTTACTGCAATAGCGAAGCTCATCGGCAATATATTGACCCATACCACAGGATGGCTTTTCGCAGGATTGAGGGCTAGATGAATCGGCTGCTATTTGAGCGCCTTCCGCCACAACGACAATTGCAAATCTGCGTCCCCAGCGATCGCGTAATTCTGCTAAATGTTCGCACACACCTTTAATTGTGTAGGGAATTTCGGGAATCAAAATCACATCTGCACCACCTGCAATACCGGAGTGTAGTGCTAAGTGACCTGCTTTGCGTCCCATAACTTCAACAATCATGACGCGATCGTGACTGGCCGCTGTAAATGTCAAACGATTTAGAGCATCAACAATCGTATTAACCGCCGTATCAAACCCAACTACTCTTTCTGTCTTGCCGACATCATTATCAATTGTTTTCGGAATGGCGATAAACTGCCAGTTTCCCTGGCTTTGTAGTTGGTTGAGAATTGCTAAACTGCCATCTCCACCAATACCAATTAAGGCATCTAGTTCTAAAGCATGATAGCCTGCAACAATCTCGTCAATATGAGCTAGAGTATCGCCTTTGTTGATGCTACCCAGAATTGTACCTCCCATATTCAGCAAGGGGTCAATCCCACGTAGGTCTAGACCATGTATCCTCAGAGGAATTACCTTTCTCTCTAAAAGCCCTCTAGTTGCATAAGGGATACCCACTACCTGCCAGTTATAGGTGAGGGTGGCATGACTAACAACTGCCCGAATCACAGCATTAAGTCCGGGACAGTCGCCACCACTGGTAAGAATGCCAAGTCGTTTTTGCATAGTCATCACACCTCAACAATAAAAGCAGAGGAACCACTGACTACGTTCTATCTGTTGTAGCAGGTGGCGTGGCAGAAAGTAAGAGGCGGAAGATTAGGATTTCTTCTGCCTCGGCGTTTAAACCCTGTTTTGTCTATATCTTGAGGTTAAGCTAAAAATCTGTGGAAGTTGTGAGGATATAAACTTATAGCATTGATAAAGTGATGAAAATTAGGCATTCTTTCCGAAATCATAAGTCTTTTCTCTGGATCTCTGCGCCTGGAGCCTGATTAAATCATATCCTTATCCAGCAAAGCCAAAAATTTACTTATTCTCCTCACAAGTTCCTCAAGTTGTTTTCCTATCATCAAAACTGTGAGACTCATAATATCCTGAAGAGAGGAGAGGCTCAAAGGATGAACTCAATATCTGGTGTTAAAAGTAACAACACAACAAAAATATCTTCTATAACTCATGGTGATAAGCGCTTTAAAATGCTGGAAGCAACGATCAAACGCCACCAGTATGAACAGGATGCACTCATTGAAATATTGCATAAAGCGCAGGAACTTTTTGGCTATTTAGAGAATGATATATTAATTTACATTGCTCATAGTCTCAAACTGCCACCTAGTCGAGTTTATGGTGTTGCCACCTTCTACCATTTGTTTTCACTTGCACCTAGTGGCGTGCATACCTGTGTGGTGTGTACGGGTACAGCTTGTTACGTCAAAGGCGCTCCAGCTATCCTGGCAAACGTAGAAAAGTCTACTCACATTCACGCTGGTGAAACCTCCGCAGATGGTCAAATTTCACTGTTAACAGCAAGATGTTTGGGTGCTTGTGGAATTGCGCCTGCTGTAGTGTTTGATGGCACTGTTTTAGGCAATCAAACTGCTGAATCAGTCCTTGAGCGCATCAAAGGATGGTTGCAAGATGGATCTACCTGAATTAATTGAAATTTCCAAAAAAGAACGTGCTTTAGAGAAACCTGTACAAATTCGTTGTTGTGTTGCAGCTGGTTGCCTATCTGCCAATTCACAAGCCGTCAAACAGCGTTTGGAAGAGGCTGTTATAGCAGAAAATTTGGCAGAAACAGTAGAAGTTCGTGGCGTTGGTTGTATGCGTTTGTGCTGTAAAGGCCCATTAGTACAGGTTAGGAAAAACACCGAACCAGAAAGTCTAGGTAAGCTTTATGAGAAAGTTACACCTGGTGATGCCTTCTCAATTATCACTGCTCTCAATGGAGGAGAAACAACAGTTCAACAAGGTGATTTAACTCATCCATTTTTTACGTCTCAGATGCCGATTGTTTTAGAAAACAGTGGCAAAATCGACCCAGAACGCATTCAATCTTATATTGCTGCCAAAGGTTATCAAGCGCTTTACCATGTCTTACGGGAGATGACACCCAACGAAGTAGTAGATGCGATTACCCGCAGTGGTTTAAGGGGACGTGGTGGTGCTGGTTATCCTACAGGTTTGAAATGGGCAACAGTTGCCAAAGCAAAAAGTAGCGAACAAAGCGATCGCAAATTCGTAATTTGTAACGCCGATGAGGGAGATCCGGGGGCATTTATGGATCGCAGCGTCTTAGAAAGTGATCCTCATCGCGTTTTGGAAGGAATGGCGATCGCAGCATATTCTGTAGGCGCAAATCAAGGCTACATCTACATTCGGGCAGAATATCCCATCGCTATCAATCGTCTGCAAACTGCCATTCGTCAAGCCCAACGCCTTGGCATTTTGGGCACTCAAATTTTCAACTCTCGATTTGATTTTAAGATTGATATTCGTATCGGTGCTGGGGCTTATGTTTGTGGTGAAGAAACTGCTTTAATGGCTTCTATTGAAGGTAAACGCGGCACTCCTCATCCCCGTCCGCCCTACCCTGCTGAGTCTGGTTTATGGGGCAATCCTACTTTAATTAATAACGTTGAAACCTACGCCAATATTGCACCCATTATTCGCAACGGTGCTGACTGGTTCGCCAGCATTGGCACCGAAAAGAGTAAAGGCACAAAGGTTTTTGCCTTGGCAGGCAAAATCCGTAACACAGGTTTGATAGAAGTACCGATGGGAACTTCATTAAAGCAGATTGTGGAAACAATGGGCGGTGGCGTACCAGATGGCGGTGTGGTAAAAGCAGTACAAACTGGCGGCCCTTCCGGGGGATGTATCCCAGCAACAGCTTTTGATAGTCCGGTAGATTATGAATCACTCACTCAATTGGGTTCGATGATGGGTTCCGGTGGCATGATTGTCATGGATGAAACTACCAATATGGTGGATGTCGCCCGCTTTTTCATGGAATTTTGTATGGATGAATCGTGTGGTAAGTGCATTCCCTGTCGGGTGGGAACGGTACAGTTGTATCGCTTGTTAACAAAGATGAGTGAAGGTAAAGCATCTTTTGCTGACTTGGAATTGTTGGAAGAACTATGCGATATGGTGAAACATACTAGTTTGTGTGGTCTTGGTCAGTCTGCACCCAATCCGGTATTTAGTACTTTACGTTATTTCCGTGATGAGTATTTGGCTTTGATCAACGAACCCATTAGTTAAAGCTGATATTAGAGAGTGTGACTAAGTTAGTCACCTTAATTAAACAATGTGTGTTCGTATGGAAGGGATTTAATATTGGTGCATTTTTTGATGACATATCTGATGCTAGATTACCGTTTTTGCCGACAGGGAATTTGAATAATAAACTCTGCACCCTGTCCAGGTGCAGAAATGCACTCTATTGTCCCGTGATGTTTGTCTACTACAATTTGATAAGTGATTGATAATCCTAAACCAGTACCTTGTCCCACAGGTTTAGTAGTGAAAAAAGGATCAAATATTTTTTGTCTGACACTATCACTCATACCAACCCCATTATCCCTAATGAAAATAGCGACTAAATCAGGATTGACTAGTTGGGTACGAATAGCGATCGCACTAGAATCACTCTTAATTTCCTCTGCTGTTGTTTCCTGATTTGACCTTTCTAAAGCATCAATCGCATTATTCAGAATATTCATAAATACCTGATTGAGTTGCCCAGCATAACATTCCACGTTTGGCAACTCACTATAATTTTTGATAATCTCAATTGCAGGCTTACCTGGTTTGGCTTGAAGACGGCTTTGCAAAATTAGTAACGTACTCTCAATTCCCTGATGAATGTTAACAGGTTTCATATCAGCCTCATCTAACCGAGAGAAATTACGCAATGTCAGCACAATTTCTCGAATGCGTTGCGTACCAATTTTCATCGAAGATAAAGTTTTAGGTATATCTTCTTTAATAAAATCAACGTCAATATTCTCTAAAAACTCTTCAATCTCTGGTGCGACATTAGGGTAGATATTTTGATAAATATTAATTAAACTAAGTAAATCCTGTGTGTAATTATTAATGTGATCTAAATTGCCATGAATAAAGCTTACAGGGTTATTAATTTCATGAGCAATACCAGCAATCATTTGGCCCAAGCTGGACATTTTTTCTGTCTGAATAAGTTGAGCTTGAGCTAATTTTAATTCATGTAGTGTTTGATTTAATCGCACATTCTTTTCATTTATCTCCCTCGTTCTTTCCTCAATTTTTTCCTCTAAATTTGCGTAGAGTCGGGCATTTTCTAAAGAAATAGCTGCTTGCGAAAATAGTATTTTTAATACCTGTATTCTATCCGACGTAAATGCTCCCACTGTTAAATTATTTTCTAAATAAAGTAACCCAATTAGTTTGCCTTGATTCACAATAGAAGTACACATAAGAGATTTTATACGATGCTCAATAATGTACGGGTCTATCGTAAAACTTCCTTCACTACTGGCATCAGATAAAACCACATCTTTTTTTGTTCTTGTGACATAATTAATTACAGATACAGGCAATTTATGGCTATTTTCGACTGGTATTGATTGACCAACAGTTAAATCATCTTGGTCTACATCTGCTTGAGCCTCAATAAATAATTTTCCTCCTTTATCTAAAAGCAAGATACCAGTTTGAGCGCCAGCATTCTCAATTACAATTGTCATTAATTTTTCTAGCAAACTTTCCAATAAAATTACTTCTGATAAAGCTTGCGATGCTTTAATAACTGTAATAAAATCTAGTCCGCTTGACTTTTCATTAGCAGTAGAAGTAGTAATAGTATTACTTGTAAAGCCTAGTTGAGAGTGAGTGGAAACCTTAGCAATTAATTCTGGGTATTTTGATTCCAGATCCTTAAATTTAGCACTTGCTCCCCAACGGCGATAACCATAATGTGCCTTTGTCATGTAGAGGGAGGCAAATTCATTTCTTCCTAGACTGAGATAAAATTCTGCCGCACATTCATAAGCTAGCGCCTCTTCATGAATATATCCAAAATTATGAGCGCCTTGAATGGCGCGATCGTAGTGTTCCATTGCTACTAAGACTTGGCCTAAAAATCGTGCTTTTTCTGCCTCTACTAGATCGTATTTATGCTGATTATTTGCAGGTGCATGATCTGCCCATTCTTTTAATTGTTTTTGATTTTGTTCTACTATCTCTATATCAGCTTTTGTATCTATTTGAGAAGTAGTCTTTAAAAAGAAGGCTAACAATGCCAGAGAATAATAAAATTTATATTCACATAGATAAACAGTCCCACCAACGGCAACTTCATACTGTTGTGCTAATTGAGCATTTTTAACAGACTGGCTATAATCTTTAAAGAAATAACTCAAAATGCTTTTGGCAAGATAACTATAAAAGATAGCTGTAATATTTCCTGCCATTCTCTGCATTACAGATTTGTTAAAACTCTCACCTTCTAAATAAGATTTATTATCAGTCCCTTGAACTAGTTCGATTATCATTTGTTTTAAAATAAGCAAACAAATGGTAAAATGCTCTTGTTTTATCTTGTGTGCTAAATTAATATATTGTTCTAGTCTTTGTTCAACAATCTCTAAGTTTTCTCCAACCCAAAAAGGATGCCAACAAACTAATAATCCATTGTAACCTACATACTCAATATCACCTGTATCTAAACCACTTTGAACACCATCTTGTAAAGGTTCTATAGTTGCTTTAATATGTTCTTTCCAATGTCTAACAAAAATATTAAATAGTGCATAAACTTTAGATTTGATTTCTCTAGCGTTGAATTTATCTAAAATCTGCAAAGATAATTTACCAAATCTATAACCTGATTCAATCTCCTTAAGAGGCCCACATAAAATTAGCCCATAAAAACCATAGGCGTAAGCTGCAAAAGATGAATTGCCATACTGCACACATAAATCAACCATCGTAAAAGCAATCAATGGTAAAAGTGCAGGATCGGCTAAATAAGCCGGAGGCATAGCTGTCATTAATATCCTCATAGCAGCTAGCTTATGAGCATCAGTCATTTCTGGCAGATTGACTAATTCTTCAACTTTTAACTCTGCTGGTGGAGTTTGAGATAAAGAGACTCCCAGCATCTCTAGCACCTGCAAATCTAAATCTAATGCTTCTCGCATTTGATTTTGAGCAACATAAAACTGAATTTTTTTCTCATATACTTTAACAGCATCAAGAATACTTTTGCTATTGCTTATAACACTAATAAATAATGCTTCTGCTTGCTCAAAATTTGTATTTAAATACTCTGCTTCTACAGTTTCTACATGGAGGTTAAGAGTTAGTTCATAATAGTTTTGCCAACAATCGACTGCGAGTAAACTCAGACCTTGCCTCAGAAACTTTACAGCAGATTCGTAAGCAGCAGAATCCTTAGCTTTTCGTCCAGAAATAAGATTTAACTTAGCTATTTTATATCTTTCTTCTAGAGAGGTAATCAGTTCGATACCGATATTGAATTGGTTAACAATATCGAAGATTCTTTCTTCTAGCAAACTTTCGTCTATATTCTTTAATAGCAGTCTACCAATATTTAAATGAATCTCTTTTTTCTGCTCATTGGGTATCAAAGCATAAGCCGCTTGTTGCACGCGATCGTGAAGAAATTTATAATCAATTACAAAAATCTCAACATAATCTAATAGATGTGGTAATTTATAATTATCGCTTAAAGGTAGAATTAAACCAGCTTGTAATGCTTCCCAAATCTCCAAAGCTGTGTCATTATGAGATTTTTCGTTAACACAAGAAAGTATATTTAAATTAAATCGATTGCCAATACAGGCAGCTATTTTTAAAATATTTTGTGTGGTGTCTTTGAGCTTCTGAATTTTACCTATCATCAATTCAACAACATTCTCAGTAATTTCTAGCGCCTGAATGTGCTGAATTTCCCATTGCCATTGACCAGTAAGAAAATCAAACAAAAGTAAATTTTCTTGATGAATAAACTTGAGTAATTGATTGATAAAAAATGGATTGCCAGCAGTTTTATTGAAAATCAATTTTGCTAATTCTTTGGAGTTCTCTAAACTAGATTTTAGAGTGTCGCTAACCAATTTACAAATATGAGTAATTTTTAGATTTTGACAGTGAATAATCTGTACAGGGCTATTACTTTTTTCAATTTCCTGCAAAACTAGCATTAAAGAATGGCTAGCATCAACTTCATTATCTCGATAAGCTCCGATGAGCAATAAATATTGAATTTCAGCATCTGTAATCAATAACTGAATTAATTTTAATGAAGCTAAATCTGCCCATTGTAAATCATCTAAAAATACAACTAATGGATGTTCTTTTTGAGCAAACACATTGATAAACTTTTGAAAAACCAAGTTAAAGCGATTCTGTGCTTCTGCTGAAGCTAGTTGTGGGACTTCTGTTTGTTTTCCAATAATCAGTTCTAGTTCAGGAATGACATCAATAATAATTTGAGCATTCGGAACTAAAGCCTCTAAAAGTTTTTCTTTCCAAGTAGATAGTTGTGCTTCACTGTCTGTCAGTAATTGCTGCATTAACTCTTGAAATGCTTGAATCAGGGAAGCATAAGGAATATTGCGCTGAAATTGCTCAAATTTACCAGCAATAAAATAGCCTCTGTTTTTGATAACAGGTTTATGAATTTCGTTAACTAATGCTGATTTACCAATACCTGAGTAACCTGCAACCAATATTAATTCTTTATTTCCTTGATTAACTTTTTCAAAAGCATTCATTAAGATATTTATTTCTGCTTCTCGTCCATACAACTTTTCGGGAATTTGCAGTTGGCTAGAATGATCCTGCTGGCCAATAGCAAAGTTGGTTATAGAATTAGTTTGCTCTAATTGATCGAGACAGGTTTCTAAATCCGCTTTAATCCCAAAAGCACTTTGATATCTTCCCTCAGCAGTTTTGCTGAGTAATTTCATAATAATTGCAGAAATTACTTGAGGGATTTGTGGATTTAATTGTTCTACTGCTATGGGTTGTCTAGCAATATGACAATGAACTAACTCCATTGGATCGGTTGCTGAGAATGGTAACTGACCTGTGAGCATTTCATAAAAAGTTACACCCAAAGAATAAAAGTCTGTACGGTAATCAACTGACCGATTCATTCTTCCCGTTTGCTCTGGAGACATATAGGCTAGAGTTCCTTCAAGCAAACCAGGATTACTGAGTTTGGGTTTCTCTTGAAAAAGTAATGATGAGATAGAAAAATCAATGATTTTAACTTGACAGGTTGCTAAATTAACAATAATATTTTGTGGTTTAATATCTTTATGGATAATATAACTTTGATGTAATTCACCTAAAGCTTGAGTAATTTGAATGCCTATATTGAGAAAATTTCGTAACTCAATTTTTTCTGTCTGGATAGTTTTGTAGAGAGAAATGCCATCAAAGTTTTCTAAAACAATAGCAAAACCATTGTTGTATTTTTCTAAACTATGAGCTTGAATAACTCCTGGGATATCTAAATCTTTGATTAGCTCATATTCATGTTTAAAGGCTGCTATATCTCTTAGCTCAGGGTATTCTGTTTTTAAAAGCTTAATAACTACTATTTGACCATCTTGATTTCTCTTGGCTCGATAAACAGCAGTTTTTATCCCCTCATCAATTAATTCTATAATTTGATAATTTGATAATGTAATCATTGGTAATACTAATATTTGAATAACATTTCAAAGTTTTAACTAACGATTTTATTATTCAGAGAATAATAAATACATTTTTAAAGTCCATTGTACAACAAACTTTAAAAATGTATCAGTTTACGAAATAGTCTAGGTTTTAGCAACCTCAATAATGCTAAATTCTGTTAAATTTTTCAAAATGCTCTTGATTAATTTGAATATACCCTTATAACCAAGAATCCCACTCACCAATAATTTCTTTGGTGTATTTTATATTGAAGCATTGGTTTAGAATGGCTCGTGTTGCTTGCATTGCAGACATAACTGTAGCTTCCACACAACCGGAATTGTAACCGTTGTTAATCCAGTCGCCAGCTAGATAAAGGTTATCAAACCCAGATTCATCAGTTTTGAGTCGATGCTTGCTACTTCCAGGTACAGACAGTACATAGCGTTCTGATGGGTTAATGTTAACTCGCCAGTATTGAGCTTTAAAGCGTTCTACTCCCTGACGGTTTTGAAAATCTATTAGTAAATCCCAATTCAAACCTTGGGGATTTTTTGGTTGAGTAGCATCAGGCCAAAGCTGTCCGATGTGATTGTTGAGGAAGTTAATTGCTTCTTGTTCTACTTTCTTTTGGGCTTTAGCTGGAAAATCATAAGCTGTGTGGGGAGGAATCCCTGGATCTGGAATTACACCGGTGAAATAAGCTGCATTGTAAGGATAATGATCGGAAGGCCAATTTTCTCGTTGTACTAACTCACTCATATCTGCATAGACATCGAGTGGTTCAACGTAAGCTCCTAGCACAGGGCTAGATTGTTGCCATCCTAATTGCGATAAGGTAGGCTTAAGCCATATTTGTCCCCCTTGAGTAGTTACTGTCTTGACTTGCATTAACATATCGCTCCATTTTTGGTGAGCCGGATTTTTTTTAGCATGGAGCAATTCACTGCAAATGGAGGGTAAGGCGGCTATAGAAATTCCTAACAACACAATATCGAAATCATTGCCTTTGGTGAGGGTAATTGTGTCTACATTCTGCCAAGGTGTCCAATATGACTCAAGGTTAATTTCTTGATCTTGGAGTTTTTGGGCTTCTTCATCGACAATCTGATCATAAAGAGGTTCACTAGGCCAACAACCAATGTCTTTAACTGTGATAAGTGGTTGATATTCTTGCTTTGGGTTTTTTAAATTTACTTGACGAGCCAAAGTTATACTGGCAATTGATTGCTGATTGTGGTCCAAATGCAACTGCTTGACAACATGGAAGAACTTGAATTTTACACCGCGACGCTTTAGCACTTCATATAGTGGAGTGATGACTACCTCTGCCATCCCTGATTGCATTTTCCACATGATTGCGCCATTGTATTTGAACAAGATAGTGGTGAGGACACGAATAGCTGTTCCGGCTGCTAGTTGGGGTCTATCGGTATTACCTTCTGGAAAACCATACACTAAATCGTATAAGACGCGAATAAATGCTGATTTAACGCTTGATTCTCTAGCTCCGTGTTTTAGTAGCCAATCTCTGTAGTTGTACTCATCTAAACTATCTAGGGAACGAAAATGAATGATCTCATCCACAAACAAACCCCGGATGTTTGCTAATGCTAAATCGATGAGTGTTAAACGCCAAAGCATATCAGGGTTTTGCCCAATCTTACATTCTATCTGACAGATTAACTGTTCTTTAAAGCGGTCTATGAGCTTAATAATTAGCTGATGATGTTCGCGTCTGTGATTTTTGGTATTTTTGGGTAGTGATTTAGCTAGGTTGTAGGCAAGATTTAAGAATACTTTTTCAGAAGTAAAATCTAGGTTTTGAAGGATATTACCAATAAATTGGTTGATATTGTTCAGCCATCCTCCCCAAAACATGGGTTGTTGGAGAAATAACTGAATCAACTGGCTAGGAAACTGCAAGAGACTACTATCTGATAAAAATTCCATTACCTCTTTGCCTAATGCTATTTGTTTGGCAAGAGAAGTTGAAGAACTTTTAGTAGACTTTGACTGACTATAATCATCAATTACTCCGTAAGTCTGAATGACAAAATGAATGGTTGTGCAGATATGTTCCCAAAGAGAAGAAATGCCGCCACCTTCCCAAGGAACTAGAGAATTGGTAGGAAAATTAAAAGGCAGAGTTTTCCAATTTTTATTGATGTATTCTTCTAAGACGATGAGACTGTGAGGTTTGAATGCGTCTTCTATGGTACTGAAAGGCCCGTTACCACCTAATTCGTCGTAGCATTGCTTGAGTAGACGAAAAGCATTTTCGTAGAATCCAAAAAAAATGTGCAGTCCGTGTTCTTCGATGCGATAGTCTGGTTCAGAATTGGGTGTATGGGGTTTGATGTTGCGTCCAGTTGCACATTTACCACCCAAACGCCAACCTGTTTGATAAATAGTAATATCGTAGAGGCTATCCCACCCTGGTTGACTGGTTAATTCATAAGCAGTGGTTAGGGATGATATTCCACCGCCTAAAATAGCGATTTTTTTGGGCTTAAAGGTTTCAGACATATTTGTTTTTCCTGATAGATGCGAGTTGAGAAAGTTTGGGCGACTAGAAGTCGCGGCTACACAGGCAAAACCTGCCTTCGCAGGTTAGTAAACCCTTGATTTTGCATTAGATGGACTTTGCTTGTGTAGTAGGGAATTATATTTGCCCAATGCTAATTTTTCTGTGGTGCTTGCCAAACGGCTTTCCCATCTTTGAGGGTGAAGTCGAAGTGCAGCACGAAACCAAGTTTGACGGGGATAGTTATGGATTCGCTACCTGCGGGATAGCCTTTGTGTAGTCCTAAGTCTTGGACGATTGGTTGGCTAGCGAAATTATTGATTTTTAGTTGAAATTGATCGCCAAAGAGTTTTCCGCCATAGAAGGTTTGTAGCTGCATGGGGGATTCAATCAGTGCTTGATAGCAGGCTTTTTTGCTGTTTTCTACGTCGCGGATTTGTTTGAGGGTAACGAGAGGGACGATTTTTTCTAGGAGATATTCGAGGAGATTGAAGGGTAACTGTAAGCCAGGAATCAGAATTTCATTATTGTCAAATAATAAACTAGCGATCGCTCTTGCTGCTTCCTCAAAGGTGTCCCATGTCTTGATGGCTTGATGTTTCTCTCCTGTATTGACGCGTTGAACTTCCAGCAGGCGAGCCTCTATAGATTGGCTTGTAGGAGAAAATTCTTTAAATACTAAGGTATCTACAGTAAATAAATCCGGTTCTTTATTTAATTCAGGGATCTGAAATAGGCCAAGTTCTTTAAAGAAGCCATAGACTTCTCTACCCGAAACTAGGATGGGAGAATTATTCACGTACACGTAAGGCATAAACCAAGCTAGGCGTTCGGCTATGAATAAAGGCCCGACTCTTTTACCTACCACTGTTAACATCCAAAAGATGGCTTCTTCTTCATGCACAGTTCCTTTGTCATAGTCGGGAGGATAGATGGAACTTAAAGAATCTATCTTGTTGAAGGTCAGGACGAGATAGTTCATGGCTGGTCGATATTCAATCTCTCCATTATTGGGATCGTTGAGATATTTATCACACACCTCTTGCAACTTCGCCATTGAACCCTCAACGACAAAGCCGTACATTTTTGTCCCTTTGATTTCATAGGGTTGGTTAAAAGCCTGTCCATCTGCCCGTTCTATATATTTGGGATATGGTGATTTGTCACCACCTCCGCAAAAGTAATTTTTGAAAAAACTATTCATATCTTGTTCCATATTTTTGCCTTTTACTGCTAAATCTTGGAACAATTGATCCGGCTTTTGTTGCATCCGGGTAAAGTAATTCGTGAGTTTTTGGGGCTCCTGAAGTAGGGCCGTAAATTCACTAACAGCACCTAAAGCTGTATGGAAACTTGTTTGCATTGTCTGCAAAGGGTTGTTGGGGTTCATCGTATTTTGGGTAAGTGGCTTGGTTCTTTTTATACCAGTCTAGTTGCCTAATCATATATACAGAGAGATGAGAATATTAGATACCTCTCTGTTTCTGTCCTATTGTGTCAAAGGAGTTTTAATTTGTCCTTATTAAAATTAGAAATTTTGGAAAAATGCTTAAAAATGCTTATATTAAGTGCGTTTTAAGCTTTTATCTGGTTCAGGGATGCTGTGTCATATACTTCTCTGGTGCCCAGTTCAACCGTTTGAGCAACATGAATTAACCTCTTTAGTTTGTCTTGCTCCAGCTAAACATTGCTCAGGTAGAGGTTCCCACCATAATTACCAATAATTTGATGTTAACTTTACAAAGGTCAGAAAATAGTGAAATTTTATTCAAGAATAAAATTTAAACTTGCGTAATAGGACGTAGAAGCAGTAAATTGCTCAAAAGACTTACACCGAAATTGTACTGAATTATTTACCTTTTGTATCTTCTTGATTTGTGTGAATAAATGTTTTAAATCCTTTAGGAATATCCTATGAAATCAAGTAATGTAATGCGTGGTGTAAAGGTTTTGCCTTCTGTACTATCACTTACTTTTTATGATGAATATTCCAGTCATATCATAGGCTATTTTTCACATCACAGTTCATATAATCGGCTAGTGATTATACTGACTAATTTAAGAGGATGTTTGAAAAGTCCTCTTCTCGGTAACAAAACGTTTAGATCCCCCTAAATCCCCCTTAAAAAGGGGGACTTTGACTCCGGTTCCACCCTTTTTAAGGGGAGCCAGCGCGGTCTTCTCCCAAGGGGAGACGCTAAAAGCGATGGGGTCTCCCCCGCCGCAGGATGCGCGAAGCGCTGTAGTGGAGCGACTGGGGGGGTTAGGGGGAGATCAATAAGTGCAAAGATACAGCCAACTACTTTTTAAACAACCTCTTAGGCGGCTCTTTCGGTCAGGAGTCAGAATGGGCTAAACCCTAGCTATCCGCTAACAGAATGAATTCGTTTTGATTAAAATCACTTGCCCTAAACCAGAAAACTCAATGCTGTATCAAAATTTTCAAACTCAAGCCGAGCTAGATTACCAGTACAATCCCAGTGAACTAGGTCTTGATATACCTGGATACATGAATTTGTATGCCGCAAACAGTGCTAAGGTGCGTGAAAAATTGCGCTGTCATCTAAATGTTTTTTTTGGTTCTACCTTAGTCGAACATCTAGATATTTTTCCTGCCACGCAACCACAAGCACCAATTTTGGTATTTATCCACGGTGGCTATTGGATAATGTCCGACAGTAAAGATTTTAGCTTTGTCGCCCAAGGTCTTGTAGCTGCCAATGTTACAGTGGTGGTGGTCAACTATGCCTTGTGTCCCAAAGTAACCATTGATGAGATTGTCCGCCAAAATCGTTCAGCGATCGCCTGGATTTATAATAATGCAGAAAGCTTTGGTGCAGACCCCAATCGCATCCATGTAGCTGGTCACTCAGCCGGTGGTCACTTAACTGCGATGCTCATGGCTACAGACTGGAAAAACGACTATGGACTACCAGATGACATCATTAAAAGTGGTTGTGCTATTAGCGGTTTGTTTGATTTGATGCCATTTCCCTACACTTGGCTACAACCCAAAATCCAATTTACTTGGGGTGAAGTTCTTCGCAATAGTCCTATCCGCCATCTTCCTGAAAAAGCTGGTTCTCTACTTGTAACTTATGGCGGCAAAGAGACTTCAGAGTTTGAACGACAATCGCTAGATTTTCTGGCTGCATGGAAAGAAAAAGAATTGTCTGGTGAATATTTACCACAGCCTAATGAAAACCACTTTACGATCGTGAATGGTTTTTTAGATAGTGATAGTCCATTGTGTACGGCTATTTTGAGACAAATAATGGTATTGGAAAAGGAACCCAAATTTTGAAGCTTTAGAGTCAGTAGAGCAATTCTTTTTATCTTTTAAGAACGTCGGGATGAGGGGGCTAGCACTGCAATCTTTAAAGTACTGCAACAAATATAATTGTCATCATCAATCCCTGTGGTTAGGGATTAATCTAGCGATCGCTCATACGGAACCGCGATCGCTTTTCTAATGAATCAAGCCGCGATCGCACTACTTCACAAATCCCACACTTCCCACACTTCCCACACTCCCCACACTTCCCACACTCCCCTGCCTGACAGTTTGGCGCACTAGCGGAAATTTTTATTTTTGGGTAGTAGAATATTTTGCACAAAGCGATCGCGCCCTGCTGCCTTTGCTTGATACAATGCCCGATCTGCTGCGGCAATCATTTCTTCCAAGTCAGAATCTGACTGAGGAATTTCTGTCGTAAACCCGACACTAATGGTTACATGAGGACTAACTTGGGAATTTTCATGAGGTATTGCTAATGTTCGGACAGTATGGCAAATTTTCTTGGCAACATGAGTCGCCCCTTCGGTGTCTGTGTTAGGTAAAATCACAGCAAATTCTTCCCCACCATAACGGGCAACTAAATCTCCGGGACGTTTAATAATATATTTGATGGCCTTAGCAATTTCTTGAAGACAGCGATCGCCTACTCGATGCCCATAAGTATCGTTATATAATTTGAAGAAATCAACGTCGCAAAGAATCAGGGAAAGAGGCCGTTGATCCCGTTTTAGACGCTGCCATTCTTGGTTAAAATACTCTTCAAAGCGTCGGCGGTTAGCTATTTGAGTTAATCCATCAATAGTAGCTAATCGCTGCAATTCCAAATTAACGGTTTCCAGTTTTCGTTGTAACTGAGATTGCTGAATCAAGCGTTTTACCCGTTGTCGCAAAACTGGCCAGTGAATCGGTTTGGTAACATAGTCCATTGCTCCCACTGCAAATGCCCGGTCAACTGACTCTTGATCCTCAAGTCCTGTAATCATTAAAACTGGAGTGTGCTTGCTGCAATCAAGAAGTTCTAAGTTAGTGCAACACTCGAACCCATCCATATCCGGCATGATGGCATCAAGAAGTATTATGTCAGGGCGCAGTTCTTTAAAAGCAGTTAAAGCCTCTCTGCCATTTTGAGCTTCCGCTATTTTATAGCCTTCCCGCTCCAAGAAATGCCGAAGTATCATCCGGATAAAAGGCTCATCATCAACAATTAGAACTAAAGATTGGCTTTCTTGAGCAGTAGCTGTCATGGTATTTCCTTCGCAAGTTCTTTTTCTAACGCAGTTTTAACTTGTTCATATTCCTGGCATAACTGCGGGAGTAATTCTACGGTGTTTTCTAATTCACTGCTCCGTCCCTGTGCTTCTAAAACCTTGCAAAGCTGTGCTAAAGCGATCGCTCCAATAGAGGCACTGCTAGACTTCAGTTGATGGGCTACCTTCCATATAGTCTGGGTATCCCGATTTGCGATCGCAGTGCTAATATCTTGTACCAGTCTCGGTGTCTCTGTAAGATAACACTTAATTAGTTCAGCAAATACAACACGATCGCCTCTGACGATATCCCGTAAGGATTGGAGAATTTTGGCATCAATTTTGGCACTTTTTAATGTCTGGTTTTGCCCTTCTTGGAGAATATTTTGCCAAGGTTGCAATTCTAAGTACATCGCTCGATCTTGTTTGACTATGGAAGTGACTTCAAGACTTCTTTGGCGTGGGCATTTGCTGAGTGCCTGAGCTAATTTTTGAAGCTGAATCGGTTTGCTAATGTAGTCATTAATACCAGCAGCAAGACAAATTTCGCGATCGCCTCGCATCGCATTGGCAGTTATCGCAATGATATGCGGACGAAAACCAACTTCCCATTCTTGACAGATTCTCCGAGCTGTTTCTAACCCATCCATTTCGGGCATGTGGACATCCATCAACACTAGGTCATAAGGCTGTTTTTGCAAAGCCTTGAGTACTTCTACCCCATTAGTTACGACATCAGCTGAATAACCTATTTTCTGTAGCATCAGTAAGGCAACTTTCTGATTGACAACCGTATCTTCTGCCAAAAGAATCCGTAATGGCAGTGGATGGGTCAAATGCCGATCAACCAAGGGAAAATCAGAAATACTCGCTTGGCTTCGCTGATTTCCTAAAACACGGGTCATAACATCGTAGAGTTGAGACTGTTTGATGGGTTTGCTCAAAAAGGCAACATCGAGATCACCAAAGTCAGAGAATGTTTCTCCTCTACCTAAAGAAGTAAGAATCACTAAAGGTAGATTTTGACAACCAGATTGCCTGCGGATTTGACGAGCTAGGGTTATGCCATCCATTGCTGGCATTTCCATATCTAAAATGGCAATGTCAAACTGTGTTCCCTGAGCAAGTTGAGCTAACGCTTCTTTCGCAGATTTGGCAGCATAAGTTTCCATTTTCCAAGATTCTGCTTGCAAGCTGATAATTTGACAGTTAGTCAGATTGTCATCCACAATCAACAGGCGCTTTCCCTGAAGCTGCATCGACGAATTACTAAGTTCACCTTCTGGAACAGCAGGCACTTGGGCAGTAATGGTGAAGTAGAATGTTGAACCTTGGGAAGAATAAGGAGATGATAATGATTTTCTACTTTTCCATCTAGGGCTAGGATTGCCACCAACAATCCCTTGGCTTTCCACCCAAAGAGTACCCCCCATCATCTTACTAAGCCGCTTGCTAATGACTAACCCTAGCCCTGTGCCGCCATATCGTCGAGTCATGGAGACATCAGCCTGAGTGAAGGGATGAAATAACCGCTCTATTTTCTCTGGTGTGATGCCAATACCTGTATCTTTGATGGCAAATTGAATTTGGATTGGGGACTCAGAAGAGGCAGAGGAGCAGGCTTGCCGTGAGCGTAGCCGAACGGGGGAAGGGTGCAGAGGAGAGGAATTTTCCCCCTGCTTCCCTGAATTCCCAGCCCCCAGTTCAACAGAGAGTAACACTTCTCCATATTCAGTAAACTTAATGGCGTTGTTGAGGAGATTCATTAAGACTTGGCGCAGACGTGTCATATCGCCAACGATCTGAGTCGGAACTTGCGGTTGGATTAGGTAAACTAGTTCGATATTTTTTTGGGCAGCTTTCGAGGCTAATAGAGAAATAGCCTGTTCTACACAAGCTCTCAAATCAAAAGGCTGTTCTTCTAATTCCAGCTTTCCCGACTCAATTTTGGAGAAATCTAGAATGTCGTTGATGATGGTGAGCAAAGCATCTCCGCTACTGCGAACTGTTTCTACAAAGTCTTGCTGTTGAGGGGTGAGGTCAGTATCCAGCAGGAGATCGGTCATACCAATAACAGCATTCATTGGAGTCCGAATTTCGTGACTCATCATTGCTAAAAACTCACTTTTTGCCCGATTTGCGGCTTCAGCCTGACGTTTTGCCTGCTCCAAAGCAAAGTTTTTCAAGGTAAGTTCTTCCCGTCGGCGGGTTTCTTGTTCCAGTAAGTGAGCCTGTGCTAGAGCAATACCCAGTTGAGCCGCTACTGCTTCTAGTAATTCGATTTCGTCTGGTGTCCACTGGCGAAAATAGCTGCACTGATGTAATCCGATCGCACCATTGGGTTCTCCTTGATAGGAGGTGCGGATTGACAGCATAGACTTCAGTTTAATTTTTCGGCAGATAGGTTCGGCCGCCTTAAGTAAAGGATCGGCATACACATCAGGAGAGGCGATCGCAGTTTCTTGTGCCATCATCTTCTCTGCATGGGGATTATTAGTCATGGGAACTTCCAATCCCAACACTGAGCAGGGACTAGAAAGTGTATTATACTGTGCTACTAAAGGAATTTTCGGAATGGGGTCGCAAACATAAGAATGGATCAGACAGCGATCAACTTTAAACGCTTGTCCAATTTGGGTAGCAGCTGTCTCAAAGATTTTGCTGGTATCAAGACTTTGACGAATTTCTTGAGTAATTTGTTCAAGTAGTAGGGTGCGATGCAATTGGCGTTGCAATGCTTCTTTAGCTCGTTTGTTTTCGGTAATATCTTGATTTATGCCAACAGTGGCAACAGTTTTTCCCTGTTCATCCTGTAAAGGGACTACAGTTGTTTCGCAAATTCTCTCACTGCCATCTTTACCAAGAAAGTGTATTTCCCCTGACCAGCGTCCTTGCTGGTTGACTGTTTCGAGAATTTTAGTGCTTAATGTTGCGGCTACTTCCGGTTGATGCAAAATACTGATATGTTTAGCCAAAATCTCAGCTTTAGTATAACCAAACATGCTTTGGGCAGCAGGATTCCAGTCAATAATATTTCCGGTTAAATTTGTGATAATTACGCCATCATTCATGTTTTCAAAAGTGAGAGCTTGCTGATGCAGGCTGGCTTCAGCTTCCTTGCGGTGGCTAATATCTGTCTGAATTCCAATAAAGTGGCTTAACTTCCCATTTTCGTCATCAATAGGAGAAATACCCAATTCATTCCAGAATAAGATACCATCTTTGCGATATTTACGGAGAATAACTTTACAACTTGTTCCAGCTTGAATAGATGAGCGCAGTTCATTGAGTCCTGATTGCTGTATATCTGCGCGTTGCAAAAATCTACAGTTTTGCCCAATCATATCAGTAGCGCTGTAACCTGTTATTTGTTCAAAGGCGCAGTTGACGTAAATTACTGGATTATAGGGAAGTCTAGCATCGGCAATGATAATTCCATTATTGGTAGCAGCAAGTGCCCTCTCCTTCAGCCTCAAGGTTTCTTCAATCTGCTTTAAATCACTAATGTCAAACATAAACCCCTTCAGCGTAGTAGGAGTTTCTGCTGCTTCAACTACCCTAACAACGTCTCGCAGCCAAACAACTCGCCCATCGGCTGCTAGCATCCGGTATTCTAATTCGTGATTCTCGCACCTAGCAGTTGCTTCTTGACGAAAACGAACGGATTTTTTCCGATCATCTGGATGCAGATGATTGTACCAAAAATTTTTCTCGTACCATTCTGCGATCGCATAATTTAGCAAGTCTACTGCTTGCGGCCCAACGTAGGTAAATCGACCAGTTTTCAAGTCTAATTCCCAAGGGATGACTTTGACGGTTTCCAGTAACTGGTACAGATGCTTCTCACTGCAACGAAGGGCAAGTTCTATTTGTTTCTGTTCAAAAATCTTGTGAGTTAAATCCTGATTTATTGCTTTTATCGCCAGGACAAAACAGATTGATAATGTCAGTGTGACAACCAATAACCCCGTAATCAATACTACTTGTGTTAATAACCTTGGAGTCTGAATTGAAAGTTGCTGGCAGAGTAAAACTACAGAGATTGAGAAGAAGATCCCCAGCAATAAAGCTAGTAATTTTTCTTTGTGGAAAAATATTACAGCTTTTAACCAGTGATATCGGCACTGTTTGACCACTTATTAACCCTCAAGCACTTTCTTTCAGGGCTTATTACACTAACCTTTACTTTTAAGTAATTTAAAATATCAATAGCAAGGGGGCAATTACGGATTTTTTTAAGTAATTATGAGTTAGGCATTGACAGGAAAGACCAAGTGTAGTTTTGTAGTTTTGTAGGTTGGGTGCAGCGATCGCGTAACCCAACATAAATAAGATGGTAATCTTGGGTTGCGTTTCACTCCATCCAACCTACATAAATATCAATACTTGTCGGTTAAGGGGAAAAGGAAAAGAAAAAACCTTTAACCTTTACCCTTTAACCTTTTCCCCAAACCCAATTCCGAGTTAAAAATGCAAAAATCGAGCAGTATTGACATAAATATATCTTTTAAAAAACCTAGGTTTCAACATAGATGAGGTTTAATATAATGGTAAAAAAATTTAATAACTTCTGCTTTTAATTAAGTAAGTAGGCGAGAATAATCAAAAGAAATTAAGTAATGTAATAAATACAGCGGATTGCCAGTAAGTGAGGTACACAATGCAGAATTCACGCATCATATTATAAAGAGTTTATACCTCCTGCCTCTTGTCCCCTGCCTCTAAACCAGTAACTTTGTACTTCATGCAAAGGAAAACTGCTGTATTGAAATTAGTTTGTAGTGAGCGCTGTTTGCTTTCGACGGACTACACTACACATTTTTAATTTTTTTGCGGACAAAAAGAGAGATTAAGAGCAAGGGTTAAAGGGATTGGATTTTCCCCTTAACCCTTCCTTTTTCACCACAAGAATGTAAAAAGATACTAATGAACAGAGTAAGGACAAAGCACCCCCTACGCAAACACAATCTAGAACGAAAATTTCTTTCTCTGTTCCCTATTTTCAAAATAGGTCTATTGCCGAAATTTGTACTTTAAATCACAGATGCTTCGCGTTGGCAATCAAAAACAACCATATATGAAGCATTTGGTATTTCCTGGGGGAGGTGTCGCATATAGCCATCGGCATCAGAACGACTGCGGAAGCGAGCAACAATTTCCCGTTGGGTATTAGGAAGCTGACGAGCGATCGCCCAAGAATTGAGGCGTTCTTTATAAGCAATAGGCTGATTGTCTGATTTAGAAGCTTGGTTAACCGTATTTTCTGGCATAATGATGTTATCCGTATGAAGTTTAATGAAGGGCGTTAATTAGTTTCTAAGTAGGAATGCACTAACGCTTTTTTTTTATGCTGCTGCCACCTTGTTATTCGATTATTAATAAGTTGTCAACACTTAGCGCTAAATTTTAGACCAACTAAGTTGTAATTTTCAGGTAGCTATGAATCTCAAAGCCTTAATTTGCAACTGTTTTCAGCACCAAAAAATCTTCAAGCAGAAGGTTTGCCAAATATTGAGTTTTCATGATTTGTTTGCATACGCAGAAGGAAAACCAGTATCAGTGGTAAACTTAACGCTAATGTCTTAAAAGAGACTATCAAAAACTCATTTAAGAATTAATATTAAGTTCCCCCGATAAAATTATAGTTATCATAATGGAAACACCATTTGTAACATCAATCATTCAAAAAGTAGCAGAGGAAATAGGAGCAGTAGTTTTAGTAGATCCAGAATGTACCTTTGTGGGACTGATTACCTTTAAAAATGGGAATAAAACTTTTTTTAGGAATACCAGATTTAGTATTAATTCTTCGGGTTCAACAGCAATAGCAAAAGATAAAAGTGTTTCCAGCTTTTTTTTGAATAATTTTTGCTACAAAGTTACCGAAGGAAAAACATTTTTTAGTGAAGAATTATGCGAAGAGATAGCTAATATCAGAAATATAGATCAAGGATTCTATTATGCTAAGGAGTTGGGATTTCCTGTAATTGTCAAGCCAATTAATCTCAGTCAAGGAATATTTGTTACCAAGGTTTATAATAAGCAAGAATACTATCAAATAGCCAAGAAAATCTTGCAAAAAGTCTCAGGCTTTATTGTTGAACGATTTTATAGTGGCAATGATTATAGAATTGTAGTACTTGATGATGAAGTAGTTTCGGCATATCAAAGAATTCCCCTATTTATAACCGGAGATGGTCAGTCTAATGTTTTAGAACTTATGCAACAGAAGCAGAAAAGTTTTATCAAAAATGGTAGAAAAGAAATTATAGATTTTGAAGATTACAGAATTAAAAAAAACTTGCGAAGACGGAAGCTAAATTTTAGTAGTGTGATACCTAAAAATAATATTGTATATCTTTTAGACAACGCAAATTTATCGACTGGAGGCGAGGCAGTAGACTTTACAGAAAGCATTCATCCTGATTTTCAAAAACTCGCAGTAAGTATTACAAAAGATATGCAACTGAGATTAGCAGGTGTGGACATTCTTGCTAGTGATATAACCTCACCAATAGTAGATTATACAATCCTTGAAGTAAATGGCGCTCCTAGCTTAAGTCACTACGCATCATTTGGTGAAGTTCAGACCAAAAGAGTAGAAAATCTATATCTCAAAATTCTCAAAATACTTGAAAACGAAAATAACAGAGAAAAGCATTGATTTTGCTTGGAGGCGCAGCAATCCCTCCTCCCATAGAAATCCGCTTTGATTTTTGTTAGTGCAGCCATACTTACTTGGGTTGAGAGTCAAGAGGCAAGAAGGATTTTTGAGTTGTACTAAGTTTTTCAAAAATCAAATATGAGTCCTATCTCTAACTCAATACGGTTCAGTTAAGGACTTCTTTCTTATCTTTGTGCCCTTTGCGTCCTTTGCGGTTCGTTAAAAAAATTGACTTTGGCAAAGAGTTTTAGGCTTAACTGAACTGTATTGATCTCTAACTATCTATTTATCAGTTCTTATCTAGTAGAGATTCAAATTCAGCTTGTAAGGCGTTTATATCCGCTAATCTTGCAACTAGTAAATTATCTTTACCAGCATTACTTAAGCGTACTTTCCAATAACTAATACTATCTGAGTTGTTCAACCAAAACTGAATCACGGTATCTACCACTTGATCTAGATTCCAACCCCACTTGGCTGGAACAGATTCTACCGATTCTAGAAAGGTATCTAGTGTACACGTATACATCCCCAAATATTCCACACCTTGGTGGGGTGGTTTTTGCTCATTTTGCTGTTGGTGATTAAAAAACTGCAAAAGTGGAGATACTCCTACAATATCAAAAGTGTATTTCATGCTAGTACTCCGAGTTATAAATTACTTGCAGGAAGCTTTACTTTTTCTCTATTATAATACTTTTAACTTAACTTAAGCATCTATAAAAAGTAGACTTTTGGTTTATGTCATAGGTGTTAAAATTAAATAAAAAATTAGCACTAGCTAGCCTTGAGTGCTAAATCATAGGTATTAAAGTTCAGTTGGAAATTAGCACTAGCAAGCCTTGAGTGCTAAGTTTATTTAATAGTTTGATTTATTATTAAATAGTTTCAGATATTAATTAATGAGTGCATATATTTTTAATAATTATTTAATTAATTCCATTGCTCCTTGTAAAGTCTTTATCCTTCCTAACCCTTATTGAAAAAGAGGGAATTAGAGCTAGCTTTTTAAGGGGAGCCAGTCGTATGCATATTTCCCCCATTGAGCGAACTACTATAGTTTGGGGGGATAGATATGTGGTTAACTTTTATGTTTTACTACCAGTTAAAGATCCGAATATTGTTAAAGTTAATCACGTCAATTTCTATACTCTGAAGATAATTTGCTAATTTGAGATCATCAGTTAAGCTAACGCGCCTACATATTGCAATATTTTCCGTGTAGACCGTCATTAGTCATTTGTCAAAAGTGTTTACCAAGGACAAAGGACAATTGACAAAGGACAACCTCACCAGTTGATGTGCAATCTTATTTGCGTAACAGCTTAGTACAAGATACTTCTCTGAGGATGTTTGAAAAGTCCTCTTTTTGGTAGAAAAACATTCTAGATCCCCCTAAATCCCCCTTAAAAAGGGGGACTTTGACTCCGGTTCCTGCTTTTTTAAGGGGGGTTAGGAGGGATCTATAAAGTGTCTAAAGTCACAGCGAAATACTTTTCAAACAACCTCTAAGATGGTTCCCAGTTCGCGGGCTAGGGTAGATTTACCATCACCCCCAGAACCAATAATCAAGATTTTCTTCATCTTAGGTTTACAACTTGCTTTTCAAGCTCATCAGGGTAAGCATTACTCACCCAAATAACCGTCTTCAGCGCAGCTCAATACGCCGCTACAATAGTACCACTACAAGGATTATGCCGAAATTAGTGATATTATGACGACTGCTACAACTGTAAAAACTGAGTATGAAGCGATTATTGGTCTAGAAACCCATTGTCAGTTGAGTACTAAGACCAAAATTTTCTCTAATAGCTCTACGGCATTTGGTGCTGACCCAAATACTAACATTGACCCGGTTTGTATGGGTTTACCTGGGGTCTTACCTGTACTCAATGAAAAAGTATTAGAATATGCTGTCAAAACTGGTTTGGCACTGAATTGTCAAATTGCTAGATATAGTAAGTTTGACCGGAAACAGTATTTTTATCCTGACTTACCCAAAAATTACCAAATTTCTCAATACGATCTACCGATCGCAGAACATGGTTGGTTAGAAATAGAATTGGTAGATGCTGAGGGCAATCCCAGCCGCAAACGCATTGGTATCACACGTCTGCACATGGAAGAAGATGCAGGAAAATTGGTACACGCCGGCAGCGATCGCCTTTCCGGTTCTTCCTATTCTCTGGTAGACTACAATCGCGCAGGTATTCCATTAGTTGAAATTGTCTCGGAACCTGATTTGCGTTCTGGATTAGAAGCTGCTGAATATGCTGAAGAGTTGCGCCGGATTGTGCGCTATCTCGGCGTGAGTGATGGCAATATGCAAGAAGGATCTCTGCGCTGCGATGTCAACATATCTGTGCGTCCAGTGGGACGAGAGGAATTTGGCACCAAGGTAGAAATTAAAAACATGAACTCGTTCAGCGCCATCCAACGAGCGATTGACTACGAAATTGAGCGCCAAATCGCCGCTATCGAAGCAGGCGATCGCATCATCCAAGAGACTCGCCTGTGGGAAGAAGGCGCTCAACGTACAAGTAGTATGCGCGTGAAGGAAGGTTCTAGCGATTATCGCTACTTCCCCGAACCCGATTTAGCACCAATTGAGGTGACGGATTCAGAATTAGACAAGTGGCGCAGCGAATTACCAGAATTACCAGCCCAAAAACGCCATCATTATGAAAGTGAGTTGGGACTTTCGGCTTACGATGCGCGAGTGTTGACAGAAGATCGTCCAGTAGCGGAATATTTTGAAACTGCGATCGCATCTGGAGCAAATCCCAAAGCTGCTGCAAACTGGATTACTCAAGATATCGCCGCCTACCTTAATAAGCAAAAACTCAGTATTACTCAAATCGGGCTGACTCCTACCAATTTAGCTGAAATTATTACTCGCATTGAAACGGGCAAAATTAGCAATGCTCAAGCTAAAGAAAAGTTACCAGATTTGCTCAGTGGGATTTCTCCTGAAAAAGCTTTTGCAGGTCAAGAGTTAATCACTGATCCTAGTGTACTAGAACCTATCGTTGATGAAGTCATAGCCGCCAATCCCAAAGAACTAGAAAAGTATCGCAACGGTAACACCAACCTTAAAGGCTTCTTTGTTGGACAAGTTCTCAAAAAAACAGCCAAACGTGCCGATCCTAAGCTGACTAACGAATTGGTAGAAAAGAAACTGAATGCTTAGTAGTCTGTCAAAGCAGGTTTGAAGGCTGAGGGAGTAGGGACAATACGCTTCGGTTAACGTTTTAATCTTTTGAAGATCCCCCCAACCCCCTTAAAAGGGCGGCTTTTAACCCTCTTTTACCCCCTTTTTAAGGGGGTCGCCGCAGGCGGGGGGATCTTAACCGAACCATATTGGGAGAGGGAGAAGGAGAAATTATTGAATAAGCTTCTGCCTTGTCTGTTTCCAATTTCCCATACATAAAGTAAGTAAGTATTTTCTCGGTGTTTCTTCATAAAATCTTCATATAAAAGCTGGTGACTACCCGCATACCTAAAATGATATAGTGTGGTAAGTAGATGCACCCTGATGATCTGGAGAGCTGCCTAAGTAGCTCTCTTTTTTATCTAGTCTGTGGTATTTACGGAGCAGCTTCATTAAAATTTTAGAAGAAATCTTAATCAATAAGTATTAACTCTTAGATAATCAAATATATACTGTGAGTAAAAGATGCACCGTAATGATTTGGAGAGCGACCGAAGTTGCTCTCTTTTTTCGTATTTGTCTTTCGTCATAAGAAAGGTAAAACAATTATGCTAATCGCCAACTAGTGCATTATTATTGCCATCAGCAAATAAACTCATAATAGTCATTGGGAATTGGGGAGCAAGGGAACTGGGGGGAAACTCATAACTCTTGTAAAGACGTGATTAATCGCGTCTCTTCGCACTTTTTTAAAGCACAAATTGACCTATCCAACCTGATAGTTGTAAGGAAGAAAATGGCAGATTGGCAAAAAATCACAGGTGGCATCACAGCACCAAGGGGGTATCAGGCGGCGGGAATAACCGCAGGATTGAAACCTTCGGGGTTGCCAGATTTAGCTTTGATATTCTCAGAGGTGGAAGCGATCGCAGCTGGTGTATTCACCACCAGTCAAGTTAAAGCTGCCTGTGTCGAATATTGTCGCCAACGCTTGCAAGCCAAACCTAGCGCTCGTGCCATCCTTTGCAACGCTGGACAAGCAAATGCCGCTACAGGTAATCAAGGCTACCTTGACACCCTAGAGTCTTCTCTGGCAATAGCCCAAGCACTAAACATCTCGTCTGAATCTGTCTTATTGGCTTCCACTGGTGTAATCGGTCAAAGAATTAAGATGGATGCTTTGCGAAGTGGAATTCCCAAAGTAGTAGCAGCACTATCCGCAACAGGTTCAGATGCCGCAGCTGGGGCGATTATCACTACAGACTTGGTAACAAAATCTATTGCCCTAGAGACAACTGTAGGCGATCGCCCGGTACGAATTGGCGGTATTGCTAAAGGTTCCGGCATGATTCACCCCAACATGGCAACCATGCTAGCATTTGTTACTTGTGATGCTGTGGTTTCGCCAGCCCTGTGGCAACAAATGTTAGCAAGGGCGGCTGATAGAAGCTTTAATTCCATTACCGTGGATGGCGATACCAGCACCAACGACAGCTTAATTGCCTTGGCAAATGGTCAATCTCGCACCCCAGCAATTATAGAATGGGGCGCAGAAGCAGAGAAATTAGAGGCGATGTTAACAGCAGTTTGCCAGCATTTAGCCAAAGCGATCGCTCGTGATGGTGAAGGTGCAACCTGTCTAATTGAAGTGGAAGTGACTGGCGCTCATGATGAACTCTCAGCCCGTCAAATTGCCAAAACCATCGCTGGTTCATCCTTAGTTAAATCTGCAATCTTTGGACGCGATCCAAATTGGGGACGCATCGCCGCCGCCGCCGGACGTGCAGGTGTGCCATTTGAGCAAGAAAATCTGCAAATTAAGCTAGGAAATTTCTTAATGTTAGAAAATGGACAACCTCTACAATTTGACCGTGCAGCAGCAAGTGCTTATTTGAAAAAAGCATCGGTTGGTGCTTATCTGCAACAGGATACGGTGTTAATCTCCGTTAATGTTGGCAATGGTTATGGTGTGGGTAAAGCCTGGGGTTGTGATTTGAGTTATGACTACGTGAAGATTAACGCCGAATACACTACGTAAACTACTCCCAATTGTTTGCGTTGTAGAGACGCGATTCATCGCGTCTTGAGTCAAGGATGTTTTGCAATCATTAATTGAATTGGTATCAGAATAGTCTGACAGTTTCTCATGCTGTGGCTGGACGGGGAAAAATGCCTAAGAAGCATATAGAACTTAGAAGGAAGAGGTACTTCAAGCTCAGTTCACAAATCGCTCAGTTGGATAATAGACAATTGCGTTCTCTGTTTGACAATAGTGAGTCAAATGAGTCGAGTACGGGTTGGGGAACGAATCACACCATCGTCCTTGGTGAATCCAAAGTTTTTGTGAAACGTGTTCCGGTTACAAATATCGAATTTGATAACCTGTTCTCCACCAGAAACCTTTATAACCTACCGACTTACTAGAACTCTTGCATAAATATTTTGTGGTATAATTAAGGGTTATTTTTATTTTCAATTTAGGGACATTAAAATAGTAAGAGATTATGATTTTCTTCTAACAAGTATTA
>NZ_JACJSF010000039.1 GCF_014698035.1 Desmonostoc muscorum FACHB-395 | reverse complement strand
GGGAGCAGGGGGAGTAAATTTACCCTCATCTTTGCCATCTTCCTCTCACCAAGCTATCAATGAATTAGAGTTGAGGGTAGCAGAACGAACCGCCGAGTTAATAAGTGTGAATCAGCAGTTGCAGTCACAACTTGATGAACGTCAGCGAACGCAGGAAGAATTACGGTTTTCTCAAGCCCGATTTGCCCGAATTTTAGATATTGCTGATGATGCAATTATTTCTATCAACGGGTTTCACAATATCACCTTGTTTAATCAAGGAGCAGAGAAGATTTTTGGCTACTCTGCCCAGGAAGTGATTGGCCAAGGTCTTGATTTACTCTTACCGCAGCGCTTTTTCCAAGCACATCGTCAACACGTAGCTGACTTTGGGCAATCTCCCAATGTTGCCCGGCGGATGGGAGAACGGCGTGAAATTTATGGTCGCCGAAAGGATGGAAGTGAGTTTCCAGCAGAAGCTTCTATCTCTAAAATAGATATGGGTAATGAAATATTTTATACGGTCATCTTACGAGATGTCACAGAGCGCAAGCAAATCGAACGGATGAAGGATGAGTTTGTCTCTGTTGTGAGTCATGAACTCCGCACACCTTTAACTTCGATTTACGGCTCTCTCGGAATGCTAGCCAGTGGTTTGCTGCCGACAGACTCAGAGCAGGGAAAACGTCTGTTGCAAATTGCTGCTGATAGCACCGAACGCCTAGTACGTTTAATCAACGACATCCTAGACATTGAGCGGATTGAGTCGGGTAAGGCGAAAATGGAATCAGAAATCTGCAATATCGTTGATTTGATTACTCAAGCAGTAAATGTTATCCAGCCTCTGGCTGACAAAGCTGGAGTGACACTATCCATTTCTGCCCTATCCGCTCAAGTATTGGCAGATTGCGATCGCATTGTCCAAACCTTAACTAACCTACTGAGTAACGCCATTAAATTTTCATCTGCTGGATCTACGGTTTGGTTGGGGGTGCAACAAGAAGGCGATGAAGTTTTGTTGACAGTCAAAGACACCGGACGCGGCATCCCAACTGACAAACTTGAGATCATATTTGAGCGCTTTCAACAAGTTGACTCTTCAGATTCGCGTAACCATGATGGTACTGGTTTAGGTTTGGCAATTTGTAAAAGCATTATGCAACAGCACGGCGGACGCATCTGGGCTGAAAGTACATTGGGGGAAGGTAGCACTTTTTACGTAGCTCTGCCGTTGTTTGGGACTTTACGACCCGTGAAGCGTAAAGCCCCCGTCATTCATGCGGGGGATATAAGCGAATAGCTGAATTTATTCAGCCGTCAAGAAAAGATACAAGATTTTCAACATCTCTAATATCTTATACCAGTCGTGATAGTATAAGACAGGAGGTAAAGAGATGCTAGTTTTTGAGTTCAAAGCTTATGGAAAGTCAGCGCAACTAGTCGCAATAGATGATGCAATTCGGACTGCAAAGTTCATCCGTAATAGTTGTATTCGGCTATGGATGGACGTTAAAGGCACAGGTAAAAACGACTTGCAAAAATATTGTGCTGTACTTGCAGCTAATTTTCCCTTTGCTAATGAACTTAATTCAATGGCTAGACAGGCTAGTGCTGAAAGGGCATGGTCTTCTATCTCTCGGTTTTATGAAAACTGCAAGAAAGGTATTCCAGGTTTAAAGGGGTATCCCCAGTTCCAAAAAGATTGTCGCTCTGTTGAGTACAAATCATCAGGATGGAAGCTTGCAGATAATCGTAAATCAATAACTTTCACTGACAAAAAAGGTATTGGAAAGTTAAAACTCAAAGGTACTCGTGATTTGCACTTCTACCAAATTAACCAGATTAAACGGGTGAGATTGGTAAAACGCGCAGATGGCGTGTATGCTCAATTTTGCATTGATGTAGAACGTTCTGAAAACATAGAACCAACTGGTAACACAGTTGGTTTAGACGTTGGACTTAAGGAATACTACACCGATTCAGATGGAACAATGGTTGAAAACCCAAAGTTTCTGCTAAGGAGTGAAAAAGTTCTCAAGCGTTCACAACGTCGAGTCTCCAGAAAAGTAAAAGGTTCAAAAAATAGAGGCAAGGCAAGACAGATTTTAGGCAAACGCCACCTCAAAATAAGTAGGCAACGTAAAGACCATGCTGTGAAGTTAGCACGGTGCGTAGTTCAGTCTAACGACTTGATAGCCTATGAAAATTTGAGTATTAAAAACATGGTGAAAAATCACTGTTTAGCCAAGTCTATTAATGACGCATCTTGGTATCAGTTTCGTGTCTGGATTGAGTACTTTGGAAAGGTATTTAAACGTGTCACGGTTGCGGTTAATCCGCAATATACAAGCCTTGAATGCTCTAGCTGCGGTGAAGTTGTCAAGAAAACACTATCTACTAGAACGCACGTTTGTAGGTGTGGTTGTGTGATGGATCGTGATGAAAATGCAGCTAGAAATATCCTTAGCCGAGGATTGGGTACGGTAGGGCATATCGGAACCTCTGCGCTAGACGCAGGCAACGCTTGCGGAGATGAAACCTCTACTCTTGTTGGTGAAAACCTGCAAGAGCAAGTTATGTCTTAGATTCAAGAATCCCCGTCGATTTATCGCGGGGAGTGTCAAAAAACTCTTCCAATATCCCTGTAATTTATCGAACAGAATTCAAGAGTCAGGAGTCAGAATTCAGAATGAATTCTGTACGACTGGCGGATGAATAATCGGCGTTTTTGCACCCTCACCAAATTGAAAATTTGGTGGGCAACAAGAGGATAGCAATGATGACAAAAAAGCAAATTCTAGTGATTGATAACGAGCAGTATATTCAAGAAGTTGCCAAGATTTGCTTGGAAACGGTTGCAGGCTGGAAAGTTGAAACAGCGAGTTCAGGTGAAGAGGGGATAATGAAAGCTGAAACTTACCAACCAGATGCGATTTTACTAGATGTAATGATGCCAGAGATGGATGGGATTGCCACTTTTGAAAAGTTACAAGCTAATCCGGTAACTAAAAAGATTCCCGTAATTTTGTTAACTGCCAAAATCCAGGCTTCCGATCGCCGTCGTTATAATCAGATGGGAATGATTGGTGCGATCGCTAAACCATTTAATCCGCTAGAATTAGCTGCTGAGGTAGCTGAAGCACTGGGTTGGAGTCTGGAAAAATAAGCTGAAGTGAAAACGGTAGAATGCACCCAAATAACTAACTGATGCTGCGTTAACTCAACCTGATTGCCGCCAATCTGTCGGTGCTTCTATATAATCAGGTAGGCGAGTAGTGCGATCGCCAAGTGCCTTTCTAATCTGATGCAACTCTAAGTTTTTAGCCCCTGTTAAAATTGTCCCTTCCAGTTTCACATCACTGAGGTCAGCTTCTAAAAAGTTAGCTCCCATCAGGTTTGCCTGAGTCAGGTTAGCTTGATAAAAGGTTGCTCTATGCAGGTTGGCTCCAATCAGGTTTGCCTGATGCAGGTCAGCTTCAGTTAAACTGGCTTCTGAGAGGTTGGCAAAATAGACTTCTGTTTGGTGGAGTTTAGCTGCATTCAAGTTAGCCCCTGAAAGGTTGGCTCCATTCAGGTTAGCCCCTGAAAGGTTAGCACCAATCAAACCCGTTAGATTTAGGTTGGCTTTACCTAGTTTTGCACCTTGCAAGTTAGCTAAAAACAGCTTTGCTCCAGATAAATTGGCGACTTTCAAAGTTGCTTGTTGCAAGTTGGCTTTATAGAGGTTTGCTCCTTGGAGATTCGCTACACGCAGACTTGCTCCCGAAAGGTTGGCTGAACGCAGGTTAGCCCCTGAGAGATTAGCACGATTAAGATTAGCCCAACATAGGTTAGCTCCACAGAGGCTAGCTTTTAATAATTTGGTTTCATAGAGAATAGACCTAATGAGTTTAGCGCCGTTTAAGTCAGCCTCACTCAAGTCTGCTCCACGCAGGTCAGACCCACTCAGGTCAGAACCACGTAAATCTGCTTGTTGTAGGTTAACTCCTAGCAAGTCTGCTCGTCTGATGTCGATATGACGTAAATCAAGTTTCTGATCTTTTGGGTCTTCTAGTGAATTACGCCTGCCGATAACAGTTAGGGCTGCTTGAATATCAGTGCGGATTGTTGGAAATTCTTCATGGAGGTTTTGCTCTAACTGCTGTGTCGGACGCGGCCCACTTCTACGCCTACCTGAATAAGCATCTGGTGCATATTCCGGCTTTTGTTGCTCAACCTTCACCTGCTGAATAGGTGCATTTTCTCGCACAAAGGCAGTGAGGATTTCCATGATTGTCCAGTGTTCTTTAGGAAAATCCTGAGCAACTCTTTCTAAGGCATAAATTGCACCTGTTCGGGTTTCAACTTTATCATGACCAAGCTGGGCAATTGCCCCCATAAAGCGTTCTGAAATCAATCTATCTTGATTGAGTTTGGCATTTTGCAGGCCAATTTCTAGGTTTTTCTCAGCTGCGATCGCATTTTTCTGCATCGCTTGGGCCCGCTTTGCTGCGTAATAGGTATTAAACATTGCCGCCGATGCCAGAAAAACTATTGCAGTAGTTGTTAAAGCTTGGTTTCTATACTGAATTTTTTCCTGAATTGACAATTCTTTAATACTGGACAAAGCAAAGAAAATTACAATCAATGAGCAGCCAAATATAACTGTTATAGTTATCAACCAATTCAACAGAGTGTCTGTCTTTTTAGAAGACATGGTAAAGATTTTCCTTACAACCTAGAATTATTACTTAGATGCTTGGAAAAAATAGTATAGCATTTAGCAGAAAATTATAATAGGTGTCAGAAGGACTCTTTAACTAAGTAATAATATCGAATATATTAGTAGATTAGGGTGAAAATAGAACAATTACTGAAAATTGGTGAAAATCCTACCCTATAAACTTTTTAATTTTAACTTTCACCTTGCAGGACTGGTGTTTTACTCAGAAAATTTAGCTTCTCTAAGGTTTGCCCCATCAAGTATGGCATCATTGAGAATTGCTCCATGTAAATCAGCTAGATATAAGCTTGCACAATGCAGGTTAGCCCCTTTTAAGTTAGCTCCTTTTAGGTTTGCTGCACTAAGAATTGCCCCTTCTAAGTTAGCTAAATATAAGTTAGCACCTTCGAGGTTAGCCGCACTGAGAATTGCTCCTGCAAGATTAGCCTCTGTGAGGTTTGCCCCAGCAAGATTAGCTTGATAAAGGTTTGTCTTTTGTAGATTCGCCTTATTCAGGTTTACTCCTCTCATATCGATATAACTCAAATCAAGCTGCTCATTTTCTGGGTCTTTATTTATATCTCTTTTAGCGATAACGGTAAGGGCTGCTTGAATATCTAGACGAATTTTTTCTAACAGATTAATTGTTACTTCTTCTTGAGGTAGATAAAGAGTATTTTTTCGGATAAAAGTAGTAAGAATGTTCATAATTATCCAGTGGTACTGTGGATGATTTTTGGCAATTTGCTCTAAATCATTAATTACAGCTAAACTGTTTTCTCTTGTGTTATTTTCTAGTTGTTCAATTGCGATTCTTAAATGCTTTTTTGGGGACTTATGTTGAGTTTGGTTAATTTTTTCTTGGAAAACCTGTATCCCCAGATATATTTTTGCTAATTGACTGTTATTGATTGATGAAATATATTTTACAGCGTGAAAATAATTAATGATTACTGTCAACATACTATGCTTAAAAACTTAGTGCTAATTGGTGGCGGTCACAGCCATGCAATTGCCCTGAAAATGTTTGGAATAAAGCCGTTACCCGGAGTGCATTTGACGTTGATTACTGCAAATCAAAAGACAGCCTACTCTGGAATGTTACCAGGACACATTGCTGGATTTTACACCCATGATGAATGTCATATTGATTTGAAACCATTGGCTAACTTTGCTCAAGCAAATTTGTATATTGACAGAGTAGTTGCCCTAGACTTGGAAAACAACAAAGTTCTCTGTGCTAACGGATTGGCGGTAGATTTTGATGTGCTGTCTATTGATATTGGCAGCACTCCGGCCAGAGTGTCTGTATCAGGAGCAGCAGAATATACGATCGCAGCTAAACCAGTATCTCAGCTATTGAAACATTGGTATGAACTAATTGCCGCCGTAGGTAAAAATCCTCAAGAACCAATTCGGATTGCGATCGCAGGTGGAGGTGCTGGCGGTGTAGAATTGGCGTTGGCGATGCAATCTCATTTACATCAGATTTTCCATCAAAATCAACAACCAATTCAAAATCTGGAAATTCATTTATTTCAGCGTAACATACAACTGATGCCCAATTATCATCAATCAGTACGGCATCAACTTCAGCAAATTCTCACCGAGCGAGGTATTAAGCTACATCTTGGAGAAAATGTGTGTAATATCGCACCTAAAAACTCCGAGGGAACTAGAGAAACATTTGAGATTAAGTGCGACTCTGGTTTGAGAGTAGAGTGTAATAAAATTTTTTGGGTAACACAAGCTTCAGCACCCGAATGGTTAAAAATTGCGGGATTAGGAACTGATGAGCAAGGTTTTATTCTGGTAGAAGACACGTTACAATCTCAAATGCACCCGCAGGTATTTGCATCTGGTGACATCGCCACAATGGTAAATTATCCGCGCCCAAAAGCTGGGGTATTTGCTGTTAGACAAGGTAAACCTTTATTTAATAATTTGCAGCGAATTATATTAGGTAAGTCACTCAAACCCTATAAGCCGCAGAAACAATATTTAAGTCTAATTGGTACAGGAGATAGAAGAGCGATCGCAACTAAAGGCATCTTTACTTTACCACCTCATAAACTCTTGTGGCATTACAAAGATTGTATTGACCGCCGTTTCATGGAACGCTTTAATTTTGAAGAAATAAGAGAATAGGGACTGGGAAAGAGGCAGGGGGAGGGGGACTTGGGGACAAGAAATGAGAACTTGAAACAAGTCTTTCCCCTTGTCCCCAATTCTCCTTGTCCCCAAGTCCTCTTCCCAATTCCTAATCCCTTCATCGAAGCTGTTCAATTAGCTCCATAATTTGTTGATAATACTGAACATTTCCCTCTTGGTAATACAAATCTGCGGATTTCTGGAAATCCGCAATTGCTCCTTGAGAATCACCCAGATTTTGGTAGACATCTGCTCGCAGGATGTAAGCTGAAGCCCAATGAGGCTGAAGTTGTAAGGCTTGGTTTAAGTCTGTGAGCGCTCCCTGTAAATCTCCCAATAGAGAACGGCTACGACCCCGATTGTACCAGTCTTCAGCAAAGCTGGAGTCGATCGCGATCGCCCGACTGTAATCTTCGATTGCTCCTTGATAATCTTCTAGAGCATAGCGGGCATTAGCGCGATCGCTGTAAAATGCAGCAGATTGAGGATTTATTTGTAAAGCTTGGGTGTAATCTGCGATCGCATTTTCATAAGCTTCTAAAGCGTAATGCGTCGAACCGCGATTGTAATATGCTTCAATTAAATCAGGATTAATTTTTAATGCTTGATTATAATCTGCGATCGCTCCTTGTTCATCCCCCAAAAGACGACGAGTATTTCCTCGATTACAATACGCTTGCGAAAATTCAGGAACCAACTCTATCGCTTGGGTATTATCATCAATTGCTCCCTGTAAATCTTGCAGAGCTTCACGGGCAATCCCCCGACCATAATAAGCTGCGGCTAATTTATCATTAATCTGTAATGCCCGATCGTAATCTTTAATTGCTCCTTTATGATCTCCTAAAGAACGACGAGCCGCCGCGCGATCGCAATATCCTTCAGCTAAACTAGGAT
Source organism: Desmonostoc muscorum FACHB-395 (assembly GCF_014698035.1). Classification (GTDB taxonomy): domain Bacteria; phylum Cyanobacteriota; class Cyanobacteriia; order Cyanobacteriales; family Nostocaceae; genus Nostoc; species Nostoc muscorum_A. The sequence goes on along the minus strand of NZ_JACJSF010000039.1, from coordinate 64,679 downwards.
TAAGTTGTAATAAGCGATTGCTATCTTCAATTGCACCTTGATAGTCTCCCAGTCGACGGAGAGCATTCGCCCGAAAGCCATAGACTAAAGCTAGAGTCGGATTTTCTTGTAAGGCTTCGTCATAATCTGCGATCGAACCCTCATAATCCCCAAGGGTACTACGGACAAGACCCCGTTCACAATAAGCTTGCACATCATCAGGATTGAACTTTAGGGCTTGATTAAAATCCTCAATTGCTCGGTGATATTCTTTGAGATGAGCTAGAACCAAACCCCGGTTGTAATATGCTCCAGCAAACCTGGGATTGATTTCTAGAGCGCGGTTGTAATCTGCGATCGCACTTTGATAATTTTCTAAAGAGTAGTGGGCATTACCTCGATTATGATAAGCCTCCGCTAACTTTGGATCTAATTGTAATGCTCGGTCATGATCGGCGATCGCTTCGTGAAAATCTCCTAAGATATGGTGAATATTACCCCGATTGCTGTAAGCTGCGGCAAAATTAGGATACCACTGTAAAGCTTGTTGAAAATCTGCGATTGCTCCCTGATGATCGCCCCGTTCAAAACAAACTACACCCCGATTATGATAAGCATTAGCAATATCAATATTGATATTATCAGCTAACTGGGTGCTAGTTTCTATTGTTTGGATATAGTCAGCGATCGCTTTGTCGTATTTTTCTAAGGCAAAGTAAGCATTACCCCGGCTGTGGTAAGATTGGGCGAGATTTGGATCGATTTCTAATGCTTGGTTATAATCTGCGATCGCTTCTTGATAATCGCCTAAAGAGTAACGTGCATTACCCCGGTGATAGTAGGCTGTAGCAAAATTGGGATTGATTTCTATAGCCTGGTTAAAATCTGCGATCGCACCACGATAATCTTTGAGTTGACCAGTGAGAATAATCCCTCGATTATGATAAGCTTCGGCAAAGTTAGGGTTGAGCTTGATTGCTTGGGTGTAAGCTGCAATCGCTTCTTGATAATCGCCTTGCAAACTGTGGTTCAGTCCTTGGCTTAAAAATTCTTCAGCATTCATATAATAATTTTCTTGGATTTCAACATTCCCTAGCTTAAAGGCAATGGGATTCTTAGCTATATATTTTGATAATCATTCTAGTTTAAGATCCCTCCAACCCCCTTAAAAAGAAGCAGGGCTGATTCATTCCATTTCAAACAGGATTTGTCAAGATGGTTAGCGAGAAAATTTTAAGTAAGCGTGACGAAGAGATGAACATTTAAGCACTGGAATATCAGGAAAATAGTTGGTTTCATCGGCACGCTAGTAACAAAATAACTAATTTTTAATCGCTAGAACCCTTGATTTTTAAAGCTCTTTAGGGAATGAATCAGCCCTGCTTAAAAAGAAGGAGGGCAATAATCTCTCAAAGTCCTCCTTTTTAAGGATGATTTAGGGAGGATCTACAACATTTTGGTTTTGTAGAGGATGTGTGTACACCGTAGCTCTACTTTGCAGAGGGACAGGTTTTGGGTAGTAAAACCAGGGAGAGGTCTTTTATGGACAAAAGCGAGAAACTTTTTTAGCTTTCCCCCAATTCTTCACAATAAATTATTGTGGAAATTCTATACAAAAATAATGTATGTATGCTGTAAACAAATCAGCTTTTTGAAGTTTGGCAAGCAAAGTTTAGACCCTAGTGTTCCTACTTGTAAAAAAAAATTGAAGCCAGATGATAAATATTATTCTATATACCCTATAATCTCTAATACGGTATCTGCTTAGAAATACCGTAGATTTAGGGGTGAATTCTGATGAGCGAGTCGCAACAAACGACACATTTCAGTAAATTGCTAACTGAGAGAATGCAGTCTTATGTCATGAAAGCATTACAGACCATACAACTCTCATATAAGGACACAATTAGAAATTGGTTAAATAGACACACCGTGCAAAGCTTTGTGAGTCTGTTTCTAGTAGGTGCTTTTTTGAGTATAACAGTTGCCTCCTGCTCTGGAAGCAGTTCAGCTAGCAAAAATGATGTCAAATTGAAACTCGTTTCTTTCTCTGTCACCAAAGCGGCTCATGACCAGATAATCCCCAAATTTGTCGAAAAATGGAAGCAAGAACATAACCAAAGCGTTACATTTGAGCAAAGTTATGGTGGTTCTGTAGCTCAAGCGGCGGCTGTGATTGCTGGTTCCCAAGAAGCAGATATAGTACATTTAGCACTTCCTTTGGATGTCAGCAAAATTCAGCAAGCAGGTTTGATAAAATCGGGTTGGGAAACCAAAGCTCCCAGAAGTGGTATTGTGAGTAGATCGGTTGCTGCGATCGTTACCCGTGAAGGTAATCCCAAAGGTATAAATACTTGGGCAGACTTAGCAAAAGATGGCGTGAAAGTGATTGCGGCAAACCCAAAAACTTCTGGTATTGCTATCTGGGAATTCTTAGCTTTTTGGGGTTCGGTAACTCTAAACGGAGGTGACGAAGCCACAGCATTAGATTACGTCACTAAAGTTTATAAAAATACTCCCATTTTGACGAAAGATGCCCGTGAAGCTAGCGATTTATTTTTTCAAAAAAATCAGGGTGATGTCTTAATCAATTACGAGAATGAGGTAATTTTAGCAGGTAAAAATGGAAATAAGTTGCCTTATATTGTACCCAAAGTCAATATTTCCATTGATAATCCTGTAGCCATAGTTGATAAAAATGTTGAGAAACACGGTACAAGGGAAGTTGCACAGGCATTTGTTGATTTTCTTTACTCTACAGAAGCTCAACGAGAATTTGCTAAATTACAATATCGTCCTGTTAACCCCACTGTCACGCAAGAAGTAGCATCTCAATATCAGCCAATTGAAACTTTATTTACATCTCAAGATTTAGGCGGTTGGGATATTATCCAGAAAAAGTTTTTTGGCGATGGGGCAATTTTTGACAAAGTTCAAGCTGCCAGCAAAGCATAATATCTATATTTTTCTAGCAGCTAGCCAAATATAAATAATTCTCAATCACTTTACCTCAATTGATAATTTATGAGTTTTCATAGCCGATTGAAAGATGGCTTTTCACTTACCTTTTTAATGCTGATTACCAGCAGTATCACGGCTTGTAATAGCGGACAGGAATTAAAAAGTCAAGTGAGTATTGATGGTGCGGCTGTAGGTTTCCCTGTTTCTTTAGCGGTTGCAGAAGAATACGGCAAAGTTAAACCTGAAGCGAAAGTTAGCGTTGCTTCAAGTGGAACTGGTGGTGGTTTCAGTAAATTTTGTAATGGTGATATTGATATTGCCGGTGCTTCTCGTACCATTCGAGATGAAGAAATCAAAAAATGCAAAAGTAAGAATATTGATTTCGTCGAGTTGCCTATAGGTTTAGATGGCATAGCTGTGATTGCTAACCGTCAAAATAATTTCGCCAAATGTCTAACTATTAAAGAACTGAGCAAGATTTGGGGTGCTAAATCAGACGGTAAAATCTTAACTTGGAATCAAGTTAACCCCAAATTTCCTAACCAAAAGCTGAAATTGTATGCTCCAGCTTCCGATACTGGAACCTTTGATTATATGACTCAAGCTGTTACTGGCAAAGCCAAGAATGGCCGTACAGATTACACTCCCAGCCACAATCAAAACCTTCTAGTACAAGGAGTATCTGGGGATGTATCATCATTGGGTTATGTCGGGATATCTTACTACATTCAAAACCAAGAAAAACTCAATCTGGTGGCTGTAGAAAGTCCTACTGGAAAGTGCGAAAAACCAGTGCCAGTAGATAATGTCATCAAAAATATCTACACACCTTTATCTCGTCCCCTGTTTATCTATGTCAGCAAAAAGTCTTTAGATACCAAGCCAGCAGTCAAAGAATTTGTAGACTTTTATCTAGAAAATTCTTGGAAGTGGGTAGATAGTGTTGGTTATGTGGCACTACCTGATGAAGCTTATGTCAAAGTTAAACAAAAATTTGCTACGGGTGAAACTGGGACAAAGTTTAAAAAAGCAAAACCAGGTGAACCAATCACAAACTTTATCTAAATAAAGTCTTGTTTATTGTAGTCTAATTGTAGTCAAAAATTAACTGTTTATGCAGAATACCAATTCTCAAGACGATCCTTATTTACTATCTAGACAGTCACTGGATAAAAACCCATCTGAAGATATCTCTGAAAAGATTGTTGCAGTAATTTTATTTGCTTGTGCTTTAGTTTCTGTTTTGACTACCTTTGGTATTGTCGTAATTATCTTTCAAGAGACATTTGGTTTTTTCCAAGAAGTTTCCTTTGCCGAGTTCTTTCTTGATACTAAATGGACACCTCTATTTGCCGATAGACATTTTGGCGTTTGGCCTTTGATTAATGGCACTTTTTTAACAACAGCTATTGCGATGGCAGTTGCTATTCCTTTAGGTTTGTCTTCCGCCATTTATTTAAGTGAATATGCTCAACCCAAAGTAGCAGCAGTTTTACGTCCAGCAGTAGAACTTTTAGCAGGAATACCAACAGTAGTCTATGGTTACTTTGCGCTGTTGTTTATCACACCATTGTTGCGGAATATTATCCCTCTGGAAATATTCAATGCTTTGAGTGCAGGGTTAATGATGGGCGTGATGATTACCCCTACTGTTGGTTCTATCAGCTTAGATGCTATTAAAGCAGTTCCCCGTTCTTTGCGAGAAGGATCTTATGCTTTAGGTATCACTAAACTAGAAACCATTTTTAAAGTAGTTCTACCAGCCGCGCTTTCTGGAATCATCGCCTCAATTATATTGGGTATTTCTCGCGCTGTGGGTGAAACAATGACTGTCCTAATCGCTGCCGGACTACAGCCAAAGCTGACTGTTAATTTTGCCGAATCAATAGAAACAATGACAGCTTACATGGCACAAATTTCTGGTGGAGATAGCCCACGTGGTAGTCTCAATTTTAAGACATTATATGCTGTAGGTGCTGTTCTGTTTATAATTACCCTAGCTTTGAATATTGTTAGTTACTGGGTTGCAAATCGCTTTAAAGAAAAATACGATTAACTAAGTATGGCTACAAGTTACCAAAAAGATAATTCTCTAGATTCTACGATAGAATTTACCGATAATGTTGAGAGTAGGGAGACATTAGGCAAAGTATTTGAAGTACTTTTTTTGTTAGGATTGCTAATTGGTTTATTTGTCTTAGCATTGCTACTTTTTGATATTTTTAAAGACGGATTAGGCAGATTTTTAACACCCGGTTTTCTCACAGAAACTCCTTCTCGTTTTCCTGACCAAGGCGGTATTCGTCCTGCAATTATCAGCAGTGTTCTTTTAGGAACTGTTGTAATTTTGGTTACTGTACCAATTGGTGTAGGAGCAGCTTTATATCTAGAAGAGTATGCACCGAAAGCTTGGTGGACAGCAATTATTGAGATTAATATCAGTAATCTGGCGGGTGTACCTTCTATTGTCTATGGATTGCTGGGTTTAGGAGTTTTCAATTATTTGCTTGGGTTTGGCCCCGCTTTGATTTCTGGTGCATTGACTTTATCTTTGTTGTCTTTACCAGTAATTATTGTCACCTCTAGAGAAGCAATTCGCGCTGTCCCAGATTCCTTGAGAAATGCTTCTTATGGATTAGGTGTTACAAAATGGCGCACTATCAGCAGTCATGTTTTACCTTATGCTATTCCCGGTATTTTGACAGGGGTGATTATCTCTGTATCCCGTGCTATTGGTGATGCAGCCTCTCTAATTGTTGTCGGTGCTGTGGGTTTTCTCACTTTTGACCCCGGTTTGTTTCAGAGATTTATGGCATTACCCATTCAAATTTACAGTTACATCACTCGTCCTGAACCGGGTTTTGCTGATGCAGCAGCAGCAACAATTATTGCGTTGTTACTCTTGATTTTAGTTTTAAATGGTGTGGCAATTTATATTAGACAACGCTTTTCAATACGTTAGGTAATTAAATATCTAATTGGATACATTCACGAATATTAGGAGAATCGAAAAATGACTTATAGCAATAATAGTAGAAGTCAATCAGATAGTGCCACCCTTGACTATGAAAAGAGCGTCTTCAATGTTGAAGGTGTGAAGGTTTTTTATGGGGGATTTCTGGCACTTTTAGATGTCTATCTCAAGATTCCTGAAAAACAAATTATTGCTTTTATTGGGCCTTCAGGATGTGGTAAAAGTACTTTACTGCGTTGCTTCAACCGGATGAATGATTTAATCCCTGGAGCTAGGGTTGAGGGTAGACTGAATTATCGCGATCGCAATATTTACGATCCTAAGATCAATTCTGTCAAATTACGCCGCCAAGTCGGAATGGTTTTTCAAAGACCAAATCCTTTCCCCAAGTCAATATACGAAAATATTTCTTTTGGGCCGCGTTCTAACGGTTACAAAGGTAACATTGATGAATTAGTGGAAGATTCTCTCAGACGCGCTGCTATCTGGGATGAAGTCAAAGATAAACTCAAAGAGAAGGGTACTGCATTATCTGGCGGACAACAGCAACGACTTTGCATAGCCCGTGCGATCGCTATGAAGCCAGATGTATTATTGATGGATGAACCATGTTCTGCTCTCGACCCGATTTCTAGCCGCCAAGTAGAAGAACTCTGCTTAGAACTGAAGCAGCAATACACCATCATCATGGTGACACACAATATGCAGCAAGCTTCCAGAGTGGCAGATTTCACGGCTTTCTTCAATACAGAAATTGACGAGTATGGCAAACGTCGCGGAAAATTAGTTGAGTTTAATCCAACAGCCCAGATGTTCAGTTCTCCTCAAACTAAAGAAGCTGAAGACTATATCAGTGGACGCTTCGGTTAAAAAGACATGACAACGCAAGGGGAAAGGCAAAAGCCAAGTTCAGTTGTGAGAGACTATAATTCCTTTACTCTTTAACCCTTTCCCTTTCATCTAAATCTAGTCAGCTCAACGCCCTGTTAAAAAATCCTTCTGTCTACTGAAATTTATATCGGTAAAACAATCTCCCAACTTTTGTAGTCGCTATTTTCGTACAAATTCCCGCTCCACTACAAGCCGAGACTAGGTAATATATATACATATATAACTATGAATAAAAGGCATACAGTGGAAATTCAAGAATTAAAAGCATTGATTAAAGAAACTATGCGTGAAGTTCTGCAAGAAGAAAGACTTCGCCTGTGCCAAATTTTGATTCCTTACATAAGTGATAATGAGCAACGCGAACTTGAAGCCGAATTTGGTGTACCTTCAGATGATACTGAGGATGAAGTAATTGATATGACCGATTGGGTAAGATATGGCAATAAAATTTCGCAAAAAAGCGATTAAATTTTTAGAAAAAGCAAATCCCGAAGATGTCGAAAATATTCGGGAGCAAATAAACCAAATTTTTATTGCTGTCGAGAACCAAGGCATTATCCCGTTTACAGAACTAGATATCAAAAAAATCAAAGGTGATTGGGAGGGATTTTACAGACTACGTATAGGTAAAAACAGAATTATTTTTACAGTAGATATTGATTCCAAAGACATCGAGATTTACGCCATTGGTGCAAGAGGAGATGTTTATAATAAATAATTCGTAATTACTAATTTAATAACTGGAAATTAGCAAAGTAATTCTGCAAAATATACTGAGGCTTGACAGGACTAAACTGAAGTAATATTTCAGTTTAGTAGTTATACTGTGTATTATGTTTAAGCCTCTGTCATTTGCTTTAGTTGCAGCTACCGTTTTAGTAGCATCAATCAATAATCCCAGTGCTACCTTAGCTAAAACTTGTGCTTCTAAGTGTGGGTCGCATCCAATTCAGTTTACACCTGGGCAACACATCCGAGTTGAAGTAATAAATAGCACGCCTAACATCATCAAAATCCAAAAACCCTCTGGGACTGATGCAATTACCTTGAGTCCAGGGCAGAAACTAAGTTTAGAACAAATAGAAGGTACAGAGCCAAATACATCTCTGATATTTTGGAGCGAAAAGGGTTTATCACTACAAGCAATTGTCTCGAAACCTAACTTTGGCACATTGCGGCTCGAACTCCGTCCGACTTGGCGCTCTCCAGGCGATCGCTCTTTGTATATTATGGATGATGGTAGAATAAACGTGTTTTAGATAGCAAATTAATGTTATTAGTTATGAGTTAAGAAACAACTTTCAATTCAACACTCATAACTAAGTAAATTCTAACTTGTATTGTGCTAGACCGACCTGTATCTGAATTCTCAAAACCTACCAGGCGCTTACCGAATCAGCGCTGGCAAATTTATCCACAAAAACCAGAATTTGCCCAAAAACTGGCGGTTTTGATTAATGTTTCACCCATTATCAGCCAGTTGTTGATTAATCGGGGTATGGAAACGCCAGAACAAGCACAAGCATTTTTAGAGCCAGAATCTTTAGTCTTACCTTCGCCGTTAGAAGATTTCCCAGATTTGGCAATTAGTTTGGAGTTGTTGCAAAATGCGATCGCTTCTCAAACAAAAATTGCTATTTGTGGTGACTACGATGCTGATGGAATGACCAGCACGGCTCTACTTTTGCGTAGTCTCCGCACTTTAGGCGCACAAGTAGATTATGCTATTCCCAGCCGGATGCACGAAGGCTATGGTATTAATAAACGCATAGTTGAAGAATTCCACAGCGAAGGTGTAGGGTTAATTTTAACTGTCGATAATGGTATATCTGCGTTTGAACCAGTCGCTAGAGCTAGAGAGCTTGGTCTTGCAGTGATTATCACCGATCATCATGATATCCCCCAAAAATTACCGCCAGCTAATGCTATCCTCAACCCTAAACTAATAGCAGAATCGTCACCCTATAGGGGTGTTGCTGGTGTTGGTGTTGCCTATATTTTGGCAGTGTCTTTAGCACAACAGCTAGGCGAGACGAAGGGATTAATCCAGCCGATGCTAGCACTGTTTACACTGGGAACGATCGCAGATTTAGCTCCCTTAACTGGCGTAAATCGCCGTTGGGTGAAACGTGGTTTACAGCATTTACCCAAATCAAACTTAGCTGGGGTACAGGCGTTGATTCAGGTAGGTGGCGTGCAAGCGAGGGGAGATGAGGGAGCAGGGGAGCAGGGGAGCAGGGGAGCAGGGGAGGAAATTGCCAATACTTCGACTTCGCTCAGTACAAGTCCAAAATCCAAAATCCAAAATCCAAAATCGCTCAAGCCTGAAGATATCGGGTTTCGCCTGGGGCCGCGAATTAATGCTATCGGTCGGATTGGTAATCCCCAGACTGTGATTGAATTGCTAACTACAGATGATATGGGGGTGGCGCTGGAAAGAGCAATGCAGTGCGAACAAATCAACGCTTCTCGCCAGGAAATGTGTCAGCAAATTGAACAAGAAGCGATCGCTTATGTAGAAGCAGAATTTGTTACATCTCTACAACAAGATCGTGTATTAATTGTTGTTCAACCTAATTGGCATCACGGTGTTATTGGGATTGTCGCCTCCCGCTTGGTAGAACGCTACGGTGTTCCTGTATTTATCGGTACTTATGAGGATGGGGAACATATACGCGGTTCTGCACGCTCAATTCCAGAGTTTAATGTGTTTGAAGCTTTGGAATATTGCCACGATTTACTAGGGAAATATGGCGGACACAAAGCCGCCGGGGGATTCTCTCTACCAGCAGAGAATTTACAGATGGTGCGATCACGTTTGATTGAGTTTGCTAACCAGTGTCTTGAACCCCAGCATCTCAAGCCTCTGCTCAAAATTGATGCCGAAGTCAACCTCGATCAGATCAATCAGCAGCTTTACCAACAGCTTAATGCTCTACATCCTTGCGGTATGGACAACCCCGATCCAGTTTTTTGGACAGCTAATGTTCAAGTGGTTGAGCAAAAAATCGTTGGTAAGGGTCACATCAAACTGACAATTGCCCAAACTATTGATAATCAGGATTATAGAATTAAAGCGATCGCTTGGCGTTGGGGCGACTACTTCCGCTTACCGCCGCGAGTGGATGTAGCTTACAAACTGCGAGAAAATTATTTTAACGGTAACACCACTATCGAGCTAGAGTTAGTCGGTGCCAGACTGCCAATTCAGATTCAACAATTTTTTGCTTCTTCACCTATCCAGTCAAGCACCACCTTTGAGTACAACCAGCGACAATATACTTGTGGTTTCTATAAAAACGGTATTGAAGCAGAATTAAGAATTAAAAATTCTGAAGGCAAAGTCTTAGCCATGCAGCCAGGACATATAATCGGTTTACTTGGTACTAATCGTCAAAACGCTAAAGAAGTTGATATTTCTCAGCCACAGTATGACAGTATTATTCAAGCTGCACTTCAAGCGTTGTCAGTTAAGAGTTAGAAGTTCTTTATTAACTTATTGCTTCTGAGTGTGATACTGTGAGTGCTGATTTATGAGTTATGAGTTATGAGTTGAGAATAAAATTTAATTACTCACTCCTAACTCCTCACCCCTAACTCTTAATCAGCACTCAGAAATCTTATAGGTTGCCGTTGCGAAATGCCAACAAAAAGATTACTACTGGGCCAGCAATCACAATTAGCGCCACGGACAGCAATTGGAAAATAACTTCCCAATTGATACTGGTAAAAGCGTTAAACAAGTCAGATACAGCGTCAAACATTTTTCCCTTTCTCCTCCCAATTGTCTTAAAAAATTCAATAACTTAATTACAAAACCCGCAATCGATCATATCTGTCTATGGCCTATTGGATTTAATTTACTTAACAAAATTATAAGAAAAGACATAAAAACGTAAAATAGGGGCATTGGGCATTGTTTATTCTCCCTATTCCCCATTCCCCATTCCCCACTCCCTAATTCAAAATGGCAACTTGGCAATGTGTAAAACAATGTGGAGCCTGCTGTAATCTTGATCCAGCAGATCGTCCAGATTTGGATGAGTATCTCTCTCCACCAGAACTAGAACTCTACCTCAGCATGGTAGGCGAAGGCGGATGGTGCGTTAATTTTGACCATACCACGCGCGAATGTCGCATCTACTCAGATCGTCCTCGTTTCTGCCGCGTGGAATCAGAAGTTTTTCAAGATATGTATGGGGTTGAACCTGAAGAAGTCAACGATTTTGCTATAGACTGCTGTCGCCAGCAAATAGAAGGAGTATACGGCGATCGCAGTTTAGAAATACTACGCTTCGATAAAGCTATTGGGCTGTAACCTGGATTTCTCACAAGTGAGAAATCCAAGGGGTGTGGGAGGTGTGGGAGGTATGGGAGGATGCGGAAGAAGTTTTACCCCCCACACTCCCCACACTCCCCACACTCCCCACACTCCTCTTCCCTCTCTGCCTACACTATGCATGAGAAATCCGGGTGTAAGGAGGATCTTAGGACACAAAAACACCCCATAATTTTTTTATCTCCATTTATGTAGTTGCAATTTATTACAACAATCTGAGAATATGATAGAAATATGAAAATAATCTAGCAACCAAAACTACTGCTTGTGAAACTTGACTCTGCACCTTTGGAGATTTCTGGCATAGCTCAGACTGAAATCGAGCTAGAACTGAAAGATAGCACTGATTTTAACTTAACTCCTGCGATCGCCCAGCGAGTTCAGCCTGTAGTTGCCGATAGTCCTCCAAAGCAGCAATCAGTGTTAGTAGTTTTTGGCACAACTTTTGTAACCATTTTTCTCGCAGAAATTGGAGATAAGACTCAGCTATCCACCCTATTAATGAGTGCAGAATCTCATTCGCCTTGGGTGGTATTTCTCGGATCGGCAGCGGCACTGATAACCACGAGCTTATTAGGTGTACTTTTAGGTAGTTGGATGGCTAACCGACTCAGCCCAAAAACTGTAGAAAAATCAGCAGGTGTGATGTTGTTGGTAATTTCCCTAATGCTGTTTTGGGATGTATTTACTAGTCATTAGTCATTGGTCATTTGTCATTAGAGAAACTCCCATTCCCCATTCCCCATTCCCCCTAAATAATATGGATTGGCATCTTTTAGGACTGAGCTTTATTACAGTTTTTTTATCAGAATTGGGTGACAAAAGTCAGCTAGCTGCGATCGCACTTTCAGGGCGTTCTAACTCTCCACGCGCGGTATTTTTTGGTGCAGCAGGCGCATTGCTGTTGACTAGCCTGTTGGGAGCATTAGCAGGGGGAGCAGTAGCCGAATTATTACCTACACGTTTGTTAAAAGCGATCGCAGCGATCGGATTTGCCATCCTTGCTGCACGCCTGCTGTTATTTAACAACGAACCATCGGCGGATTCTGAAGAAACACCTTAGAGAAGAATTCAGAATTCAGAATCCAGGAATCAGAATTTATTCTTTGTGGGCTATTGGAACCCGCCAAAGCTTTAAGCTATATCACTCAGTACTTCTCTACGAGACGCTGCCCGTAGGCAAGTGGTACGACAAACTCAGTAACCATCGTACTCCTGAATTCTGACTCCTGAATTCTGAATTCTTCTTTACAAAAGTTCCCAAGCTGTTCCTTTGTAGCCGTATTGGAAAATTTCGGGATGCAAAATTTCAGCCAAAATTTCGAGAGAATCTACCAGTCGTGGCCCTGGACGATTAAAGTAAGAATTGCCATCAGTGATGTAAACCCTACCAGCTTGCGTAGCGTGTAGTTTTTCCCACTCTGGACGTTTAGTTAACAATTTGGCTTCTTGGCGAGTGCGATTTAAATCAAAGCCACAAGGCATAAAAACAATGACATCTGGATTAGTTGTTAATAGTGTTTCCCACGGCAAGATAGGAGAAGGCTGACCTGTATAACAAAATAGAGACTGTCCTCCTGCCAAATTAACTAATTCAGGAATCCAATTGGCGGCAACCATTAAAGGATCAGTCCACTCAATACATGCAACAGTAGGCTGTTCATTTAAAGAAAGTCCTTGGATTCTTTGCTGACAAATTTTGACGCGAGCTTCTAAATTTTCTAAGACTTTTACCGAATCTACCTCGAAGGCGTTACCGACTCGCTCAATATCAGCCCAAATATCTTGGAGAATATTGGGTTGTAAAGAAATAATCTGCGGTTTACTGTCAATGAGTGTAGCAACTGCCTTTTCAACTTCGTGTAAGCTGACAGCGCAAACATCACACTGGTCTTGAGTGAGAATGTGAGTAGGCTGCAACCGCTCTAAAACATCAGTTTTGATTTCATAAATACTGAGAGCAGATTGTAATAAATCGTTCACCTCATCGTTAATTTCGCTGCTGGAGGCATTGGAGTCTAAGCGTGCTTGGGTACAAACGGGGCGATTGAGGATTTCTGGAGGATAATCGCATTCGTGCGATCGCCCCACAATAGCATTAACCAATCCTAGTGCCGCTAAAATCTCTGTTCCACCGGGAATTAGGGAAACAATTCTCACATTACTAACCGTCATAGCTCCACCTCCATAAAAGCTCGCATTACCTTAATATTCTCAAAATTTTAGTCATTAAGTATCTTTCTCTAGGGGAATCAACTGTGTTTTGGTAATCATATCGATTATCTGTGAAGTTGCTCCAGAACTTAGGGCTTATGCCCATTGCCTCAGCAAGCTTGATTTTGTACAGTTCCAAAAAAATGAATTAACATTAACACTAACCAACAAATTGGCTTACAGCCCTTTTCAAGTAATTAAACTACACCACTTCCTACTTCCCAAATCAAAACACTATACTACTTAATATTTGAGTAAAATTACTTGATAGTAGAATTCCTGTAAATGCTAATTATCCCCTGGCAAAAATTACTGGCATGAAGTAATAAAAGTGATTAGCAAAATATAGTTTGGAACTCGTTATCCAGAATCAGAAAAATTTGATTATAAAAAATATACTTTCCGGTTATGAAAAAGCATACCAAGTAATTGTAGTTATACAAAGACGGTTCTACTTTTTGCGTAGAACTGGAAAGCAAAATTATTTCTTCTTGAGGTCAAGTAATGCAGGTGGTGTCAGCTAGAGATATTACAGAGCAAAATCAGTCCCAAGAGGCTTTACAAATCAGAGAAAATAGTCGTCGAAAACAAAGCCAGACATTAGTACAACTGGCAAGAAGTAAGACATTTCAACAAGGTAATCTTAATGCAGTATTGAGAGAGATCACAGAAACTGCTGCTCAGACGCTCTTAGTCAAGCGAGTTGGGGTGTGGTTATATAATGAAGAACGCTCAAAAATTGAATGCATCGATTTATATGATGTAAAGACTAAGGAGCATAGCTTTGGTAACTCGCTTTCACAAGAAAATTATCCAGCTTATTTCCAGGCATTAGAAGAAGAACGTACCATTGCCGCAAATGATGCCAGAAATGATATAAGAACCCAAGAATTATCCGAGCCTTATCTTTGTGTTTTAGGCATCACATCCCTATTGGATGCACCCATTTGGCTAGAGGGTCGTTTGGTAGGCGTAGTATGCCACGAACATATAGGTGAACTTCGCCAATGGACTTTAGAAGAAGAAACTTTTGCTGGCTCGATTGCAGATTTCGTGACTTTGGCTATAGAAGCAAGCGAGCGAAACATGGTACAGGAAGCACTACGACAGAGTGAGGCAAAATTTCGGGCAATTTTTGAACGTTCTTCTATTGGTATTGGACTTATAGATATGAAAGCGCAGATAGTCGATACTAATCCGGTACTGTGCGAGATTTTAGGATACAGCCAAGAAGAACTATACGGTAAGCGCTTTACAGATTACATTTCCACGCAAAAGGGGGATTTAAAACTTTACAAACAACTGGTGTCAGAAATTGGCAAAAACTCAGGGAAAACTTCAAGGTTCGGCTTCCAAGTCTCCGAACTTGAGAAACAGGCTGTCGATAAACATCGCATTGAGGTGGAAAGACGCTGCTTACATAAAGATGGTAGCCTAGTTTGGACTCATATCTCTGTTTCTGTTATACCAGACAGCAATGGTGAACCTGAGTTTTTTCTAGCGATGATTGAGGATATTACTGAACGCAAGGAAACAGAATTGAAACTACGTGCCTCTCAAGAAGCAGCAGAAGCTGCTAGTCGGGCAAAAAGTGAATTTTTAGCAACCATGAGCCACGAGTTGCGAACACCTCTTAATGCGATTATGGGCTTATCGCAGTTGCTGCAACAAGAAGTAGTTGGCTCTCTCAATGAAAAGCAGAACGAATATGTAAGTTGTATATATAGTAGTGGTGAGCATTTGTTGGCACTGATTAACGATATTCTTGATTTATCGAAGGTAGAAGCAGGCAAAGAAGAACTGTTACTGTCACCTTTACCAGTATCTGATTTATGTAATTATGCTATCTGGACAGTGCGCGATCGCGCCTCAGAAAAGGGGTTAAAACTCACCTACAAAATTGACCTACAAGAGGATATTTGTATTGCTGATGAGCGGCGCATCAAGCAAATGCTACTCAATCTGCTCACCAATGCCATTAAATTTACCCCAGCCGGTGATGTAGCGCTGGTAGTGAAAAAAGTACCTCAAGGAATAACCTTTACAGTTTCAGATACTGGAATTGGTATAGACCCAAATCAGTTTCAATTTCTATTTGAACCATTTAAACAGCTTGATAGCCAATTAAATCGGCAGTATGAAGGCACTGGTTTAGGTTTAGCTTTAACACGCAAACTAGCACGTTTACATGGTGGAGATTTAACTGTTACATCGACTTTAGGAGAAGGTAGTCAGTTCACTTTGTTTTTACCAAATCCAGTAATTTCGAAAGCAGTCGAGAATGAAAAGCATGAGGAAGATCAGGGAGATGAGGGAGAAGAATTTACTTTATCCTCCTCCCCAGACATCTCCAAAAATAAAACTATTTTACTTATAGAAGAAGAGGAAAAAACTGCAACAGTTTTGCAAGACTATCTTCAGTCAATTGGCTATAAAGTCAAGTGGATAGATAATGAAAACGATTTTTTGACCCAGGTGCAAAGCCTCCAAGCAGATTTAGTTTTTTTTGATTTCCAGCTAACTAGAAAAACTAGGATCTTAAATTTGCTAAATCTTCTTAGACAAAAGCCTTCTTGGAAAGATACACCGATTGTAATAATGACTTTGAGCGAACCTATAGAAAAAGAAATTAATAAGTTACCAGGTAGTGCTAATGACTATCTTGTTAAGCCAATCCGCACAGTCCAGCTAGAGTCATTACTAATGCGATATTTGAGCTAATTTTACTATGAGATTTCTTGTTTATTGGTTAGGCAGTTTCGTATTTAAAATCATTGTCAACTGCTGTGATTACCAGTTATTAAAATAAGCAGATTATTTAGACTATGAGATGTTTTTTCTCATTGTTACATGGCGAATGCTTGCTTCTTCAAATATTTCTCCCTCTTCTATAAAATCCAGTTTTTTGTATAAATTTATCACATATTCTTGAGCGTGAATCACAACTTGTGTAATATTTTTTTTAGCTATAATCTGTAGTGCCTTTTCCATAATTTTTGTACCAATACCCTGTCCTCTAGCTGTAGATAAAACTGCAAGCCTTTCTATCTTGGCAGTTTTATCTTCCAAGTATCTAATTCTGGCAGTACCAACAGCTTTTTCATTTAAATAAGCAATCAAATGCTCAGATATTGCATCTTTGCCATCAAATTCTAAAGCAGGATCTACATTTTGTTCATCCTGAAAAACTACTTGTCTAATTGCTTTAATTGTAGGAAAATCTTTAGACATTTCAGCAATTTTTATAGATAAATTACTCATCAAACTCTTTATGTTGTTAGATTATAAAATAATTAGGATATATGGCAACATGCTTAGAATAGTGATATTCCGCCTCAGAATCTCACCCGAACCCGCTTATAAAAAACAGGGTTATTTTTTCTATTATAGGATCATAATTTCAGGACTAATTTTAGCTTATTCGTAGCCAAATCAAGGCATTTATCTACTTTTTATGGGAAAATTTGAATTGAATTTTAGGGGTCTAAATGTAGATTTTACATCACTTGTCTCTGAAAAATCATGTTGGTTCTATATACTCAAAATTTTGCCATATCTCAATTTAATTGTAAACTCGCTTTACTCACCTTGATGACCCAAGTTGTTTTGGCAGAATCCTTATTTCTGTGGTTCTGATTAAATTCATCATTGAGACTTAATTGCAATCAATTTGGAATTAACAATTTCGAAAAAAGCCTTAACCTAAATTTGTACTAACTTTAACTCAATCTTTGCCTACGCTGTATGCCTTAGTAAGAAGATTGTGTAGTAACTCTGGTAAAATACTGTATTCCAATCGGGTTTTAGATGTATTGCTACCATTAACCCAGAGCTAGAAGTCAAGCTGGAGGTTCTTAGGAGTTGCTGTTTACTGCATTTGAGGATTGGAGATTCATGAAACTGCAACTGATCCAATTACATATACTCTGAACCAAATTCACTGGAGCGTAGACCCATGATAAGCACAAATGCTGTTTGCACGGAGGAAACCAGGTGTCTACGCCGACAGCATGACATTTGCATATTTTCTGTGGAGTTTTCTTAACTATTCTTGAGGAGTACAAATGCTTGAGGCTATCGCTGTTGCTTGGTTATTACTGTTTTTTGGTGATTTTCTATCTACATTTATTTACCACGTACCCGAGCATGTTTTTGGTAGCCTTCATTTAAAAACGCACCACTCCTGGAAAAAAGATTTCCGCCACTACGCTATTTTGACTTTTAATCCTCAAGTTCTTTTAGATGGTATCTTAGGAGCTTTGCCTTATGTACTCATAGCAGTAGTCTTGTGGTCTTTCTCTCCCATTGGCGTTATTTCGGGATTACTGCTTGGTCAGTTTCATGTATGGTGGAGACACATAAGTGTACTTGGTTGGCAAACTCCAAAGCCTATAAATATTTTATGCCAAATTTTATTTGTTACTACTCCTGAGAGACACTGGTTACATCATCACAAAACTAATTTAGGTTTCGGTGATATTTTTACATTCTTTGAACAACCTGCACAAATGTGGTTACGCTGGCTTCGGTTACTCAGACTTCGCTTTCGCTACTCGCGGATCTAACTGAAGCTACTACTTATCTCAATACTTTTTAAACGTACCAAAAGAAGTTGCGATCGCAGCTTCTTTTGGTACGCTATTTATCTTTTCAGAAAAATATATTATCAGGTAGTGGCAATTCATGAATTGCCCCTACTGTATGTGGCTTTGTGTAAGCCCTAAAAATAAGCGAGTTACACAAACAGAAGTATACCTTTGTAACGAAGTATAAAGGTATTTGCTAATGTTCAACTTCACTGTTATATCGCCAATATTTTTGGGAAAACTAGTCTTAATTAGTAAATTATTATATCTCTAGATTTTTATGATAATTTCTCTCTTTTCTAGAGAGGGCTGTTTTCCTTCTACCCTTCGGGTATCTCCTAAGCCCTTCGGGCACGCTTTGCGAACGGAGACGTTACGCGAACGCAGTCGCTCATGGGGAAAACCTCCAAGACCGACCTGTCTCACTTCTTGCCCTGTATTTCCTGTCTTCATTGATAAGATTAATCACCCAATTTGCTTGAATGGGGTTAATTTGCAACTTGCTGCTTATGAGGTGTTTTATGTCCCCAGTTAGCCTCAGAAAGATTCTCAACAAAAAAGAATTGCCATCTCTCCTTCATAATTTAGTCTACCAACTCAACATTGCGATTGATGTTGAACTCGTAGACGGCACAAAACTACTTAGCATTGGGGAGCAAACTACCGAAAACCGATATCCAATCGAGATGTCAGGAGAAATCATCGGTTGGGTTGTGGGAGGAGAACAGGCAACTCTAGTTGCAAATTTGCTCTCATTGTTGGCAAAGCAAGAAGCTGAGAAGAAAGTACTGGCCATAGAATTGCTAGAGCGATACCAAGAAATTGATTTGTTTGACGATATCTCGACTCAACTCGCAACAAGTTTGGATACGCGACAGATTGCTCAACTCGTGCTTCAAGAATTAAGTCGATTAATTGAATCGTCTGCGGGGATGATTCTGCTTTTGAGTCCAGATGCAACTGTATTTGAAATCATTGCCGAATTTGGAGATTTTTTTGACGATAGCCACCCGGAACCAGGTAAGGGGATTATTGGCAACATTGTGCAATCCAACCGGGCAGAACTGATCAATGATGTGCAAACCGATCTTCGATTAGAGGTGAAAAAAAACGTTAGCGCCATGATTTGTGTACCGTTACGAGCCAAAGAGCGGGTACTGGGAGCGATCGCGATTGGGGCATCCAAAACTGAATCATACAAAGCCGAACACCTGAAACTTGTGAGTATCTTTGCCTCTCAAACAGCGATCGCCATTGACAAAGCTCTGCTTTACGAGCAAAGCACTCAAGCAGCAGTTCAGGCACAAGCTCAGACAAAAAAGCTTCAGCAAGCTCTTCATGAGCTGCAATTGGCCCAAACTCAGTTAATCCAAAGCGAAAAAATGTCCAGTCTCGGACAACTTATTGCCGGAGTTGCCCACGAAATCAACAACCCGCTTAACTTTATTTGCGGCAATTTAAAGTATGTTGCCGAATACGCCCAAAACTTATTACACCTATTGGAAAACTATCAGAAATTCCTACCTGTTATCCCTCCAGAGTTGGAATCAGAGTTAGACAATATAGACCTGGAATTTATCATGCAGGATCTCCCCAAACTGCTAGATTCGATGAAACTGGGCACCGGTCGCATCGTAGAAATTGTCCAATCCCTGAAAAACTTCTCCCGCCACGATGAATCCGAAATGAAAGCCGTCAATATCCATGATGGTATCGACGGAACGCTAATGATTCTTCACCATCGTCTGAAAGCAGATATTCACCGTCCGGCAATTGAAATCATCAAAGACTATGCAAAACTTCCCCCCATTGAATGCTATCCCGGACAGTTAAATCAGGTGTTTATGAACATCCTGGCAAATGCCATTGATGCTTTGGAGGAGACAATGAGTAATGGGGAATGGAAAAATTCTCATTCACCTCATCTCCTTGTCCCGCCATCTCCTCACTCTCCACTCCCCACTCCCCAAATCACTATTCGTACCAAAGTTCTTGATCCCCAGTGGGTTGTGATTCTAATTGCCGACAATGGCCCAGGCATGAAGGAGGAGGTTATTCACCGCATTTACGATCCCTTTTTCACCACAAAAGATATTGGTAAGGGAACCGGATTAGGTATGGCAATCAGCTATCAAATTGTTGTAGACAAACATGGAGGAATGCTCAAGTGTCGTTCTCAACCAGGTGAAGGCACAGAATTCTGGATTCAGATTCCCTTAAATTGTGCAGTGGTGGCCCCTACTGAAGAACAGAATTACACCTCTGCCTCGCCAACTGTCACAACGATATTACCCCATATACCCGATGCCGACGGCTTCATTCCATCAACAATTCCAATGCTCAAACCGACGGATTTACTGACCCGCCATACTCAATTGATCCAGCGACTTTCACAGCAAAATCCAGGTGTGGAAACTGCATCACCCGATGAAATTTACCAGATGTTCCAACGCCACCCAATTTCATTAAAGCTTTACGCCACTTTGTTGTCTTGGTTCTGTTGTTCTAACCCTACTTAAAATACGCCACTAGAGAAACCTTAACCATGTTTAAGCAACTTGATGAATATAACAGTCAGCTATTTGAACAATGTCCTGTTGGGCTAGTACTATACCGAATAGATGGGACGCTAATTAATACTAACCTTGCCTATGCCGCTATTTTGGGGCGCACTGTTCCAGAAACCCTGAATCTCAGCTATTGGCAAATTACTCCTGAAAGCTATGCTGCCTCTGACCAAGCTACCCTAGAGAAGCTAGAACAAACTGGTCGCTACGGCCCCTATGAGAAGGAGTTAATCCACAAAGATGGGCATCTGGTTCCGGTCAGAATCTCTGGACTGATGATTGAGAAAGATGGGGAGCAACTGATCTGGTCTAGTGTGGAGGAAATCAGCGACCTTCGACGCATTCAGCAGGAACGCCAACATAATGAACAAATCCTGAAACAGAGTGAAGCCCGATACCGCTCTCTGGTGACAGCTAATACACAAATTGTCTGGGTAAGCACACCAGAAGGAATTTGCTTTGAACTGGCAAGCTGGATAGCTTATACAGGTCAAAGTCTAGCCGAAGCTGAGAATGGGGGATGGATTAATGCTGTTCATCCTGACGATCGCGCCTACACCGGAGAAGTCTGGAGTACTGCCGTGGCAAACCTGAGTATGTATCAAATTGAATACCGAATTTGTGGCAAGGATGGCAACTATCGCTACTTTTGGGTCTGGGGTGCGCCCGTTATAGAAGAAGATGGCAGCGTCAAGGAGTGGATTGGCACCTGTACCGATATTCACGATCGCAAGCTGGCAGAAGCCGAAAATCAGCGTCTTAAAGAACGATATCGCTCGTTAGTAACTGCTACTTCACAGATCGTCTGGGGAGCTACCCCGGAAGGACTGGGAATAAGCAATGAAATGCTCACTTGGATGGACTATACGGGGCAGAGCGAAGCTGAAGTTGAGGGCTGGGGCTGGATTGATCCAATTCACCCCGATGACCGTGCCAGTTCCGCAGAAGTTTGGAATACTGCTGTGGTAAACCGAGGTATCTACCAAACCGAATATCGGTTGCGTAGCAAAGATGGCACATACCGCTACTTCTCTGTCTGTGGTGCCCCTGTCCTGGAGAAAGACGGCAGCATTCGGGAATGGATTGGCACCTGTAATGATATTCACGATCGCAAACAAGCAGAAGCTGAAAATCAACGTTTATTGGATATGTTGAATCATTCCAGCGATGCCATCATCGTCCGTGACATGAGCGACAAAATCTCTCACTGGAATCAAGGTGCCGAAAGACTCTACGGTTGGACGCGTGAAGAAGTAAAAGACCAATGCATTCAAGCATTTATCAAAAAAACCTTTCCAAAACCAAAAGAAGAAATCATCGCAGAGTTATTAGAACAAGGTAATTGGGAAGGAGAAGTGCAACACCTCACCCATTTTGGCAAATTGATTATCGTCCAGAGTCGATGGACATTGCAACGAGACATCGATGGTCAGCCCTGCGCGGTGCTAGAAATTAATACCGATATCACTGCCCGCAAACAAGCAGAAATTTCTTTGCGGCAACTGAATCAAGAATTGGAAGCCAGAGTTGTAGAACGGACAGCTGCCCTGCAAAATACCCTAGCAGAAGCGCAGGGATTAAATGCCATTTTGGATAATTTAGCAGATGGTTTATTAGTGGCAGACACCGTAGGACAAATTACCCACTTCAATCCTGCCTTTTTAGCTATGTATGAATTGACAGATACCTCTGTCAACGGTCACTACCGAGAACTGCCAATATCTGGTTTAGCAGAACTGGTTGCCCGAACTCAATCTCATCCCGGAGAGGTATTTTCTGCTGAAGTTGCACTGACGAAGGAACGCATTGGTCAGGCAGTGGCGACCGCTATTTTCAAAAAGACGGTGGAGCAAGAACCCCCTACCTGCTTCGGTTCTGCGCTGCTGATTCGGGATATAACAGCAGAAAAAGAGATTGACAAGATGAAGACCGACTTTATCTCAACGGTTTCCCACGAACTGCGAACACCACTAACTTCTGTTCTCGGTTTTGCATCAATTATTAAAGAAAAGCTAGAAACTGATGTGTTTCCAATAATTTCTACTGAAGACCGCAAGCTTCAAAAAACCATTAAGCGGGTGGCGGATAATCTCAACATTATTGTGTCGGAAGCAGAACGACTCACATCTTTGATTAACGATGTCTTAGACATCGCCAAGATGGAAGCAGGTAAGGTGGAATGGCAGATGCAGCCGCTCGATCCCAGCGAATTACTCGATTGGGCAACCAATTCTACCGCCGGGTTGTTTGAAACCAATGGCTTGCAGTTGGTCAGCGAGATTGAACCTGGACTGCCTCAGATAGTAGGCGATCGCAACCGTTTGCTGCAAGTTTTAATCAATCTGATTTCTAATGCCGTCAAATTTACCGAATCTGGTTGTGTTACCTGCCGCGTCAAACAAGGAGACGACGGTGTTTGCATCAGCGTCATCGACACAGGCATTGGAATTGCACCAGAAGATCAGCCAAAAGTGTTTGAGAAATTCCGCCAAGTTGGTGACACCCTCACCGACAAACCCAAAGGCACAGGGTTAGGGCTACCCATCTGTAAACAAATCATCGATCATCATGGCGGTAGAATTTGGGTTGAAAGTGAACCAGGGAATGGCAGTATATTCTCATTCATCATTCCCACCTACACCAGCGATCAAAAAACCACTACTAATCTGAATCTGGATACGCTAGTCAAACAACTTAAAGAACACGTCATTACCACAAACCCAGTGGTGAACAAAAACCGTAAAACCATTTTAGTTGTGGATGATGACGCTAACATTCGGGAACTGCTTCGTCAACAACTAGAAAATGAAGGCTACAACGTTCAGGAAGGAAAGGACGGCGTGGATGCAATTCATCAAATTAAAATAGCCCGTCCCGATCTGATTCTCTTGGACGTGATGATGCCCCAAATCAACGGTTTTGATGTGGCAGCTGTTCTCAAGAATGATCCTCAGACCGCAGACATTCCGATCATTATTTTGTCAATTATTGAAAACAAAGAACGGGGCTACCATATTGGTATTGATCGCTATCTCACCAAGCCCATTAATACAGAGAAACTCCTCAACGAAATTGGCTCACTGCTTTACCAGGGTACTTCTAGTAAAAAGGTATTAGTTGTAGATAAAAATGCATCAGCTTTAAAAACCTTATCCGATGTACTACAAGCTCAGGGATACAACGTGATTGAAGCCTCTAATCCGCAAGAATGCATAAATAAAGCTCTGTCAGCCAAACCTGACATGATCATCATCGATTCTATCTTCTCTCAAGAAGGTGATTTGGTGAAAACCCTACGGTTTGAGAAAGAGTTAGAAAATGTATTTTTTATTATGCTGTCTGAGCAGTAATCGTTTCTCGCGGGGAATGGGGAATGGGAGATGAGGAGAATAACCAGTACCCAATTTCCCATTCCCAATTCCCAATGCCCAATTCCCAATCCCTAATTACTATGACTCATAAAATTCTGATTGTTGACGATGAACCCAATATCTTGATTTTGATGGAACAAGCCTTAGAAGCATTAGAAGACGAGGGCGTAGAACTTCTAACTGCTAGAAATGGAGAAGAAGCTCTTGAAACTATTAAAACTGAAAAACCAAATCTAGTTTTTCTCGATGTAATGATGCCTAAAATGAACGGTTTGCAAGTCTGCCACATTGTGAAACATGACTTGGAAATGACTGACATCTACATTGTCATATTGACAGCTAAAGGACAGGAATTTGATAAACAAAAAGGGATTGAGGTTGGTGCAGATTTATACCTAACTAAACCATTTCGCCCCAAAGAAGTACTTGAAAAATCAAGGCAGGTGTTGGGATTTTGAGTAAAATTATGAATAATATTAAAGCTTACGTATTAACAAGAAATACCAAGTATAGATGATTTGAAAACCGTCTTCTTCAGATGAAGAATCGTTGATAGATGCTCAAACACACAGGGGCGGCACGAACAATATAATTTCTAACTCAGCCACTCTCTTATGGCTGAGTTAAAAGCACTTTCAATTGCCGACTACACGTAATAGCCCTTACGTGTAAATATTGGCTAAGTATACTGCAATTTAAGGTAAAAAATAGTTTAGTAATTATAAATAAAAATACTGTAAATGTTCGAATTTTTTCCAGTTAAATATATCTAATATTCAATACTAATCTGTGTAAACTTATACAAGCTTTATCGGCTATTGCATAACATAGATTTACACGCAATCAATGCAAGAATATGAAAAAATTTCTGGGTGTTTTAATGGTTTCTAGTCTAGTAGGACTAGGAGCATTCTCTACCGTTAACAAAGCTCAAGCCGCATCCCTGACAATCGATCCTACAGACACCTTTTTGAGAACCTACGCTGACACAACTTATTACCAAAGTGTGAGTACTGTTGCTGGTAACACTAAAGCCATATCCCTAGCAGATTTGGGTTTGAAAGGTGGCGACTCCATCAGCCTGAATATTTCTGGTAAATTTAACACGAGTGTTTGGAATCCAGGTCAAAGGAGCGACATGATAGGGGTATTCAGTAGCTCAGATCAGCTTCTTGATACATCTTCTGAACAACGTGTGGTTGATGCTGTAGCCCTCAATCAGCAAGATGCCAATCAATATGACTACACTCAGAACACATGGACTTCTAAGACTTTATTTGATTCTACCGCCTCCCCAGGCTCTACCTTTGACCCTGGCAAAAATGCTTATATGTGCAGTGATACAACCCTGAGTGACCCTAACAGAATGTGCGGTCAACAAACATTATTTGATGGTGTTTTTGGTATCTTCGGTAAGACAACACTTACAATTCCCACCACAGCGACTTTTTTGCTCCTAGCTGTGAACGATGTTTTTTATAGTGACAATACTGGAAGTATATTGATAGACATTGACAAAACAGGAACTGTGGATAATCAGCTTTCAGTCCCAGAACCTAATACTGTTCTTGGTGTGCTGGCAACGATCGCACTAGCATTGAAAATGAAACGCAAGCAACAAATTGCTAAATAATCCTCTTGTGTCACTCTCCGAAAACTTTTGCCATACTGAAAAACCATATATGTCATAGGGGCAATACCCAACGATAAGCCGCTTTGCATCTACATAAATTGCCCCTACAGCGCAGGTCTATTTACCATCCAAAAATGATTAATAAAAACCTGAAATGACATACTTACCTTGATTCACACCATAATTATTTTGTGTAGTGCCTAAATCCTAGCTTTTTACCTGCGTAGGCGTAGCCCGTCGTAGACATCGCACTACTGGGAACAATCGGCACAAATCGGGTTACATTTCGTTAATGGATCAACGGTTAACAGTACTCATATCAGGGTAGCGCTCACCTGCTGCTACACCTTTTGGTGCAACTGCTTCCAGTCGATTCAACTCTTCTTCAGTCAGAGTAATATCGGTAGCTGCAACATTCTCCTCTAAATAGGTACGGCGTTTTGTACCAGGAATTGGGACAATATCTTCTCCTTGAGCCAATAGCCATGCTAGTGCAAGCTGACTAGCAGTTACTCCTTTTTCGGTGGCAATTGCCTTTACTTGCTCAACTAATTGCAGATTTTTAGAAAAATTCTCACCTTGAAAGCGAGGCGCATTTCTGCGATAGTCATCAGGTGCTAGATCGTCAATGCTAGCGATCGCACCTGATAAAAACCCTCTTCCTAATGGGCTATAGGCAACAAACCCAATTCCTAATTCCCGCACGGTAGATAAAATTTCATCCTCTGGCTCTCGACTCCAAAGCGAGTATTCTGTTTGGAGTGCTGCAATGGGGTGAACTGCTACAGCGCGCCGAATCGTCGCCGGAGCAGCCTCTGAAAGCCCTAAATAACGCACTTTTCCTTGCTTTACTAACTCCGCCATTGCTCCGACAGTATCCTCAATGGGTACGGTTGTATCTACCCGATGTTGATAATAGAGGTCAATCACTTCCACTCCTAGACGTTTGAGTGAGGCATCGCAAGCTTGATGGACATATTCGGGTTTGCCATTAACTCCTTTAAAACCACCATCTTCAGTGCGGACATTGCCAAATTTGGTTGCTAATACTACTCGATCTCGACGATCTTTAATTGCTTTGCCTACTAGTTGCTCATTAGTAAAAGGCCCATACATATCGGCAGTATCAAGAAAATTAACTCCAAGTTCCAATGCTCGATGAATTGTAGCGATCGCCTCATTTTCATCACGACCACTATAAAACTCAGACATTCCCATGCAACCAAGTCCGATAGCTGAAACTTCTAACCCAAGTTTCCCTAGTTTTCTGGTTTTCATCAAATAGTCTCCTAGTCAGTAATTGGTCAGAGAAAATCAACTCTTTCAGCATTATCCCTTTCCCTATCATCTAGCCATCTACACTTAGAAGTATTTCCTGAGAAAAGTAATTAAAAAATATATTTATCATCGAACTTACGCAAAACCTTAGCCAAAAAGAAAGATTTTTTTCTTAGAGCAATTCATGTAGACGCATTCGCATTAGTGAAGCGGTAGCGACGTTAGGAGCGTCAGCGTCTCGTAGAGAAGCAGATACTCCACAAGTTCTCCAACGGAGTAACCGCAGGGTATCGCCCCTAGTGTGCGTGTAATTTTGCGTAAGCCCTATAAACAGACAGAATTCATTGTGAACAAAAAAGCGCATAGTGCAGTGATAACGAGTCTGCTTCCCCCTGCTTATTCAAAAGCGAATTATGGGAAACCTTAATTTGTGAGAGCGAGAGGCTTTTGCCAGAAGGAACTAGAATTAGGAAACACCTAGCTGGGTTCTTCTGAATTTTGAAATTAGGAGTGCATGTGTGCCAAAATCCCCTAAATATTTGCTGATTGGATCAACCGAGACTTACAGCGGTAAATCTGCAACTGTTCTGGGTTTGTCTCATCAGCTACAGCAAAAAGGACTGGATATTACCTACGGTAAACCGCTTGGTACGTGTCTAAATTCGTCTAGTGGAACCGTAATTGAGGAAGATGTCCAATTCATCGCTCTTAGCCTCAATTTGCCGGAAAACCGTGTTGCACCTACAATGCTGGCTTTGGATGAACTCAATGTGCAAAAGCGCTTACGAGGGGAAGACAAAACCGATTATCAGCAGTCCCTAATACAGCAATATTTACAAATGTCCCAAGGAGATTTGGTATTACTGGAGGGACCTGGTGATTTTTCCGAAGGCAATTTGTTTGACTTGTCTTTGCTGCAAATGGCTGAAGTATTGGATGCTGGCCTGCTGTTAGTAAGCCGCTATAAATCGTTGCTTTCGGTTGAGGCGCTATTGGCTGCTAAAGGGCGTGTGGGCGATCGCTTGATTGGAGTTGTGATCAATGATATCCCTGTCACCCAACTAGAAGCGGTTAACACTCTCTTGCGTCCGTTTTTGGAACAGCAAGGGATTCCCGTGTTAGCTATGCTGCCGAGTAGCGATTTGCTCCGCAGTATTAGTGTTGGCGAACTGGTGAAGCAGTTAAAGGCTGATGTTCTTTGTCGCAACGATCGCATGGATTTGTTAGTGGAAAGTCTGGCAATTGGAGCAATGAATGTTAACTCTGCTGTCAAGTATTTCCGTAAACGCCGAAATATGGCAGTGGTGACAGGAGGCGATCGCGTAGAAATTCAGCAAGCGGCTTTGGAAACTTCCACCCAATGTTTAATTCTCACCGGGCAACTACCCCCGCCGCCGTTCATTCTCAGTCGTGCTGAAGAACTAGAAATCCCCATTTTATCTGTTGACTTAGACACTCTCACCACTGTAGAAATTGTTAACCGTACTTTTGGGCAAGTCCGTCTCCACGAGCCAATTAAGGTTCAGTGCGTTCGCCAGTTAATGTCTGAGCATTTTGACATTGACCGCTTGTTATCGAAACTGGGTTTAACTCCCGCAGCAGCATTGTCTTAGCCTCATCAACTCAAATAATTGAGATCATCAATGCTCAGTTAGGAGGCTGTAGTACTGGTAAAGGCATAACCGGCTCGTTGTCACCTCCCAGGCGACGACGGGCTGTTTTCCTCCGCCCCATAGCTGGGACGTGCTTAGTTGCAGCAGCTAATCCAAAAACAGGTATATTTCCGTAAATCGCTTCAGACCTTCCCGGCTCGATTAAATAAGTTTCGTGCCAAATACCAACACTACCATCAGTACCAATGGCTCGATTAAACCTTTGCCAAGCTTTTAAATGTGCATCAGCTGGATTTCTGGCAAAACGCTCCAAATCCACAAGCGATTATTGAACCAAACAGTCGAAAAATTGTAGCAATGTCTAACTCAAGTTTTCCTCGCATCTACACGCTGTTTGGTAAAATATCTGGGTCGTTTAATCGGATTATGTCTATCTTTGAGCCAATCAACAGACCTTATTAACCTAGACACATTAGCGCAAGAACTGGCGACCATCCAGCAAACGGGTTCTAAAAGAATCGCCTTGTTGGGTTCTCGTCACGTTCCGATTACGCACCAGAATCTTATTGAAATGATGACTTATGCCCTAGTTTTATCGGGTAATCGCATCATTACTTCTGGTGCTACAGGTACAAACTCAGCGGCCATCAAGGGAGCAATGCGGGCTGATGCAAATTTGTTGACAGTGATTTTACCTCAAAGCCTGGAACGCCAGCCTTTGGAATCGCGCCAGCAACTAGAACAGGTAATGCATTTAGTGGAAAATCCCAGTAATGATAATCTGTCCCTTGCTGAAGCTAGTTACCTGTGCAACAAGGAGATTGTCTCCCGTTGCCAGCAACTGATCTGTTTTGCGTTTCACGACAGCCGCACCCTGTTGCAAACTTGTCAAGATGCAGAAGAACAAAGAAAAGTGGTAACGCTTTTCTACTTTGATTAGTCATTTGTCATTTGTCTTTTGTCATTTGTATTTGACTCATGACCAATGACTGATGACTGATGACTAATAACCAACAACAATTAAGTAATGATAATTTTTTTGTACTCGATTGCTGCTGCTGTCGTTCTGATTTACCTGCCATTTTTGGTAGTAGCTTATGCCCGTGTGCGTATTGGCAAGGAAATGCTTGCTACTCCTCGCGCCATGTTGGATAAATTGCCGCCTTATGCCCAACGAGCTACTTGGGCACATCAGAATACCTTTGAAGCCTTTATGGTATTTGCCGCAGCCGCATTGATGGCTTATGTAACTGGTGTAAATTCCTCTACAGCACAAGTGGCTGCGATCGCCTTTGTGGTGGCTCGTTTCCTATACTCGATTTTTTATATTTTGAATATACCCCTTTTGCGATCGCTCATGTTTGCCATTGGTATGCTTGGCTCTACCACTCTCATCTTCTTGAGCATTATCCAAGCTACTAATTAAGCGGGGAATGGGGAATGGGGAATGGGAAAAATTTTTCCAAAATCCAATCCAAAATCGTTCGACTGAGCGAAGTCGTTCGCGTAGCGTTCCGCAGGAAAGTCCAAAATCTAAAATCTAAAATGTTTTATGGCTTCTACATTTTCCTTTGACATTGTGAGCGACTTTGACCGACAAGAGTTGGTTAACGCCGTCGATCAAGTGATACGAGATATCAAAGGTCGTTACGACCTCAAAGACACTCAAACTACTGTCGAGTTGGTCGAAGAAAGCATTAACGTTAGTACTGACAGCGAGTTTACGTTAGATTCTGTACATACCATCCTGCGAGAAAAAGCCGCCAAGCGTAACCTCTCCCAGAAAATCTTTGATTTTGGCAAAGTTGAATCAGCTAGCGGTAATCGCGTCCGTCAAGAAATCAAACTCAAAAAAGGCATAAGTCAAGAAATCGCCAAACAAATTTCCAAATTGATTCGAGACGAATTCAAAAAAGTACAAGCCTCAATCCAAGGTGATGCTGTGCGGGTTTCTGCCAAATCTAAAGATGACTTACAAGTAGTCATGCAGCGCCTGAAACAAGAAGACTACCCAGTTGCTTTGCAATTTACAAATTATCGTTAAAAGATTCGTAATTCGTAATTTAATTCTTAATTACGAATTACGAATTATTCTAACCCTATCCGCCAATACTTTTTTGAAATGCCGGACGCTCAGATAACTGCTTGATATAGTTCAACACCTCTGGGTAAGGGCTGAGGTCTAGCTTCAGCATGATGGGAATATAACTCAGAATAGAACCCACTCCCACATCAGCAACAGTGAACTCATTACCCAGCAAAAAAGGCTGCTTACTGAAAATTTCATTTAACGCATTCAACAAGCGAGGCATTTCTCGCTCCCGATTTGCTTCTACAAAAATCCCTGTAGCTAGGGTAGAATTGCCAAATAACACCCACTGGGAAAATACAGCACGTTCCTCTAATGAAAGTGGACTTTTACTGTACTTCTCGGCAAGATACAGCAAAATTGCCCCAGATTCCCAAAGCTGAAAATCCCCATCAACAATTGCTGGAACCTTACCAACTGGGTTAATTGCCAAATATTCAGGCTTAAGGTGTTCACCCGCCTGCATATCGAGTTTGACGAATTCGTAAGGAACTTGTATTTCCTCTAAATACCATTGAACAATTGAGGCTCGACTACGAGCGCCACCGTAAAGTTTGAGCATAATTATTTAAAGAACTTTGTGAGTGTGAGAATGTTGTTTAACGTTATCTTCTTTTGTTACAACCCTAGCGGCATTTAGCACCCGTTTGCGCTCAATGGAATACTTGAATTCAGTGTAATTTGTGCCTAATGGAATTAGGGATTTTGCAGATTCACGCCGCTTGTATGTACGAGCTGCTGCAAATACTCGCGGCACAAATTCCTCTCCAAACTGAGCCGACTCTGGGAAGCCATCTGGCAAGAATTGTGAATCGCCATCCAAGACAGATCCCAAAGTTGTTGCATGAGCCAGCTTATAGGAGGTAGGAATACCTTTTAAAAGCGCTTCCAAAGCCGCAGAGGGAATCGGTTCTATGACTTCGATTTGATAAACTTCTCCATCTTCTTTGACGAAGCAGGTTGCCAAGCCGAGAACAATGTAGTCATCGGTTGCTAAATCAGGGGCATTGGGATAGGAAATTGCAGTTGTCATCAGAAAATTTCTCAAAACTTAAAAATTAAATCTAGATGCTGGGGCATTGGGCATTGGGCATTGGGCATGGGGCATGGGGCATTGGGCATTGGGCATTAGTTATTTATTCTTTCTCCCCCTGCTTCCCCTGCTCCCTCATCTCCCTTGTCCCCCTCTCCCCTCTTTCTCATCTCTAAAAGAACGGCTTGTTGGCATTCTACCAATTTGTCGCTCTCACTACCTGACTAGTCTTTGAGATTGACATCTGCTATTTCTGGAATTGACCTCTGGGATCAAGTATCCATCATTAGGTTTGAGGAGCAATTGTTTATTTAGGACGTATCGTATATTTTTCTTGTGCGGCTAGGTAAAGTTCTCTCTTTAGATGGCTTTTTTGTAACCCTAAATACCTTACAAATAGACACAGTGGTAAAAGCACTACCGAGCAAAAACTAGAATTTAATTTTACAAAGCAGGGATTTCAGGCAGGGAAAGATGAATATTCACTCATTTTTAGCTGACGATGACCAGCAAAGAAAGCAATATAAATGTGTTTTAAATAATACAAGTAAAGTCCAAGAAGACAGGAAAAACGATCGCAGCGCATCTACTTTAGGGAATAACTACTTACGCTCTTTTGCTTTGAAGTCGGCTCAAGAAGGTGACTATGCTGAGGCGATCGCACTTTTAAGCCAACTAATTTACCGCCGTCCGCACAATGCCGTTGATTACAACAACCGGGGACTAATTTATTTCCAAAGTGGTGAAAGGCAAAAAGCGCTTTACGACTATAACACCGCCCTGAAACTCAATCCCTATTTGGCTAGTGCTTATAATAACCGGGCAAATTACTATGCAGCTTGTGGAGAATTAGCAACAGCACTTGCCGACTACGATCAAGCCATTGATTTGAATCCTGGCTATGTTCGGGCGTGGATTAACCGAGGCATTACCTGGCGTGAATTGGGGCAATACAAGGAGGCAATTGAGAATTTTGAGTTAGCACAGCTTTTCGGTCAACTAGAAGGTCATATCTGGGCTGAACGCGGCAGAACTTACCATCTTTGGGGTGACTGGAATTGTGCGATCGCTGATTATCGTCGTGCCCTCACCCAACTGCCTGCTCTCGAAACAACTAGGGACTTTACTGGTTCTCACTTGCGTTTACAAATCGAAAATTGGCTAAACGATTTGTTATCTCCTGAGCATCCTACTGCCTATTTGGTAGATTAGTTCTTAAGTAAGTCGGCACAATAAAACCAAATTGCGTGAAGAAAAGTAAACAAGGCTCAAGCCCTTTTTTTACTGCTCCTTGTCCCCTGGCTGATCCCAAGGATAATTATTTACGCCGACCTACTTACTGGGAATTCAAAATTCAAAATAATTGATTAAATTTTGAATAGGATTTTACTAATAGATGATAACTACATAGCTATTCAAACATTAGCTATTAACCATTATTTATTAGCAATAATATAAATTAGCACCCGGTTTTTACGTAGCCAAAATCACAAGAAACCTAAATAATGCCAAATTCGCCATTTAGCTTAAGGTGATGACTCTGTTTGTTCATCTTCTCTAAGATCCTTATTCATCAACACGACCCGACGCTGATTAGGAGCAAATCGGAATCCTTGTTGTTGCATAATTCTTCTAGTTTGCTGAGGATCGAAGTTACGGCTAAATTCCACCTGTAAACCATCGACATGTACTTCCATCAACTTGACTTCAGTATTAATTTCTCGCAACTTTTCTTGCTGTAACCAATGATGAGGCAAAAGTTGTGCTAAAGCAGATGCTGCAACGGCTGTAACTACAAGATTAACCGCTATCTTGGCTGTGCTTTCTAGTGCCATCACCTGGTAAGAACGTTGACGAAGATGCCGCTTTGGTCGAGGAATGGCCCGGCGTTTTTGTATAGGTTGTAACGGTGGTCTGGAGGGTTGAATCGCGTTCATGATGCTAAAAGATAACCTCGCTTAGTGAAGGGAAGCACGATCGGGAGTGCTGAGTTATGAGTGCTGAGTGCTGAGTTATGAATGCTGAGTTGGAAATCTCACTCAGCACTCAACACTCGATACTCGGAACTGAATTAGCACTCAGCACTCTTGAATGCTTGATTTAGCTGTCATATTACTTCATTTTTTTGAAATAGCTACAAGTGTTGCACCAGTTAAAAAATAACCTGGCTTACGTAAGTGCTAGTTTCTTCGCTACTGATGGCATAACGCCAAAAGAAGAAAGGAAATTGCACCCCGTACTGCCAGGATTATTAGCTTTTCAACTGTGTCACATCGTAGCCTTATTTGTAAAGTTCTGTGGCTAATCGCCAAGCTAGAACTCCTGGAATCAGCGCTACAACTAGAGCGATGTAGACTTGAGTGTCTGAGATGGAAGATATCTGAGCGATGTACAGAGTATCTAAGATAGGCATGGCTGAAAACCTCCTAACCTGAATAGATTTTGAACAGTTCGTTTACTACTTTTCCTTGTTTTGCCAGAATTGTGGAATATCTTGTTACAAGATGCAACAAAAGCAGTTATTAGTCAGTAGTCCTTATTTATTCTCTATTAAAAAAATTTATAAAAATTATGAATTTGTATTTGGGTATCGACTTCGGTACATCTGGCGCACGCGGCGTGGTAATTGACGAGGAAGCCTATTGTATTCAGGCTGAGGTGAGATATCCCTTCCAAGACTCAACAGCCACCGTTACGCTAAAAATTTGGCAGGAGGCTTTGTTTGTACTGCTGGAACAAATACCTGACCAATTGCGGCGAAAAATTAAAGCGATCGCCATTAATGGTACTTCTTCGACCGTCTTGCTTGTTGATGCTGCTGGCAATCCAACAGACGCACCACTGATGTATAACGATGCGCGGGGATCATTGCTGCTAGAGCATTTGAGGAGTATAGTACCCCCCAATCATACCGTGTTGAGTGCCACCTCCAGCCTAGCCAAACTTTTGTGGATGAGGCAATTACCCTCTTTTAGTGAAGCTAGATATTTTCTACATCAGGCAGATTGGCTGGGGTTTCTCCTACATGGACAGTTGGGAATTAGCGATTACCATAATGCTTTAAAGCTGGGTTATGACGTGGAAGAGTTGAAATACCCAGAATGGCTAGAAAAACTGCAAATACCGATTCAGCTACCCCACGTTTTAACTCCTGGTACTCCCATTGCCGAATTACGTCCTGAAATTGTGGATAAGTTTGGTTTTAGCCGTGATTGTCTGGTATGTGCTGGTACGACTGATAGTATCGCGGCTTTTCTCGCCAGTGGTGCAAAATTACCTGGTGAAGCCGTGACTTCCTTGGGTT
Source organism: Desmonostoc muscorum FACHB-395 (assembly GCF_014698035.1). Lineage (GTDB taxonomy): Bacteria > Cyanobacteriota > Cyanobacteriia > Cyanobacteriales > Nostocaceae > Nostoc > Nostoc muscorum_A. The sequence goes on along the minus strand of NZ_JACJSF010000039.1, from coordinate 29,847 downwards.
CAACATTGGTACTAAAGTTATTAAGTCGTACCCGTATAGAAGATGCCAGATATGGAATTTACAGCCATCGGTTGGGTGATTTATGGCTGACTGGGGGTGCTTCTAATACTGGAGGTGCAGTACTTAAGCAATTTTTCACCAACGCTGAGTTAGAAAGCCTTAGCCGCGAGATTGATCCATCAATTGCCAGCGAGTTAGATTATTATCCGTTGTTGAAGGTAGGCGATCGCTTTCCAATTAATGATCCCAATTTAGCCCCACGTTTGTCACCACGCCCAGATAACCCAGTGGAATTTTTGCATGGGTTGTTAGAAAGTATTACCCGCATAGAAGCACGAGGGTACGAATTATTACAGCAAATGGGAGCAGACAAGTTAAGCCGTGTTTATACTGCTGGCGGTGGTGCGGCTAATGATACTTGGACTACGATTAGAGCGCGTTATTTACAGATTCCTGTAGTACCGTCAGTGTATACAGAAGCTGCTTACGGAACGGCGCTGTTGGGTATGGAAGGCGTGAAAAAGATTAATGTGTAACTATCTTTTCGTAGATATCTTCTAAATCAGTATCTATCCCAGTGACAATCGACATATCTCAGACCATACTGGGATGATTAGATACCGGACTATAGATTCCAGGTTAATGATCTGGGCAGCTATTCGGGGATGGGTGCTTCGCCACAAGCGAATGTCATCTATCCCCTTTACTAATTATCGGTGTGAGTTCTGAGGGATTAAGAGAAAAAGTTTTTTTAAGAAGGTTTGACCTGTGCGATCGAGATTATCATCTAGGGAAAATGTGAGGCTGCGGACTCGAATTTGATCGCTTTTAATATTTAGTGGGTGTGTCAAGTCTTTGGGGTATATCAAAAAGGCTTGTTCGCATTTGATTGTGTTGGCGTAGCTTAAGGCTAAAATGATGCGACCAAATTTTAGTTTGATTTATAGATGATACGATCGCAGTAAAAGTACTTTAGAGAGCTATGACAATAAAAAAGCGCATTGAGCTTAATCAAGGATGCTTCCTTAATCCTGCAAATAAAAAGATAGTTATCAATTTAGCAAGTAAAGATATTTTAAATATAATCACACAAGAATTAAAAACTCGTTATTCACCAGAAACTCAAAAGCAAGCACTTGAAGAGAGTTCCCAGTTGTTGCCGAATTTCGTATTTCAAGAATTATTAAAACGCCAAGAGGAGCTAGTAAACGTTAACCCAGATACTTTAATAGTGGTTAACTGTAAGATCACAGAAGCAGAAGTCGATGAGTTAGAATTTAATTTAAGTGTTGAAGCATATTTTGTAATTGGAGATACAACAGGTCAAAATCATTTTCGGGCTAATAGGATAGTACTTTGGTCGAATATATGGAGTGATGATGAACAACTCCTTATCGATTTAGAAGATGAACTAGGCGAAAAATTCTGGACAAATTATCAAATTCAATTGCTCTTTGATGAAGAGAATCAGCAAACAATTGAATTAGAAGTATCACAAATAGATGATTATGCAGCAAGATTGGAATTTTCTCCATCTCTTCAAAAGTTTTTACCATCCATAGTTCCCTTTACGGATAATGAATTCTAAAAATTCTTCTCCGCGCTGATTATCAGCCAATCAATCAGAATGGTAATCCCGGCTCTTCATGGCTGTAAATGAGTTATTTACGATTGGCTGGTGGTCTTGTAAATAATAAAATACTGTGTCAATTACCTGTTATCGAGCAATACAGTTCAGTTAAGGCTAAAACTATTTGCCAAAGTCAATTTTTTAATAAACCGCATACTCCTAGGTCGAAGCAAGGTAAGCGCAGCGTCTCGTTAGAGAAAGACGCAAAGAGAATAAAGAAATGCTTAACTGAAACGTATGGTGTTATCAAGAGATATTGTACAAGTAACTAGCATAACTAAATTACAGCGAGGATTAGCGGCACGCAACAGAAAAAAGCAATTTATTGTATAAATTACTGCTGTCTTCAAACAGTCAAGGTAATGCTATGATTTTGCTGAATTTAGAAATCTGGGAGAAATTGTTTCCAAAATACCACCTACGACTTTAGAGTGTTGAAATAACTCAAATAACTATTTATCTGAAGGCGAGGTATGACAACAAACTTTAGTCGGCGTGAATTTATCTTGTTTGGTTCAGCCGCGTTTGCTACCAGCTTAGTGGTACAAGCTTGCAGTAATAAGCCAACGGCACCAACAGCGACAACAACAGGTGGTACTGAAGGGTTTAAAATAGCGATCGCTCTCCCTGGGATGATTACTGACAAAGGCTGGAATCAATCTGGTTATGAAGGAATCAATCTAGCAAAACAAAGGCTAGGTGCAGAAACCGCCTATGTAGAAAAAGTAGCACAGGCAGATCAGACAGAAGTATTAACAGATTTTGCTCGTAAAGGCTACAATCTCATCTTCGCGCATGGCGGACAATTTGATGCCGCAATTGAACAAGTCGCCTCACAGTTCCCCAACACATTTTTTGTGGGAATAAATGGTAATCTCAAGGGTGAGAATATTGCTTCTTTACGAATAGATCATCTACAAGCTAGTTATTTGTGTGGCATTATCGCTGCTTATGTCACTAAATCTAATAAACTAGCTTATATTGCTGGAGAGAAGTTTCCTGCTACCGAGGGAGAACTGCGGGGATTTGAATTAGGAGCAAAGTCTGTTAAACCAAATATCCAAATTACCTCTACTTTTACAGGTGATTGGGATGATGTTTCTAAAGCGAAGGAAGCAACTCTGGCATTAATTTCTTCTGGGGCTGATGTCATCTATCAATGGTTAGATAATGCTTCAGCCGCAGTTTTACAAACAGCAGGTGAAAAAGGAGTATATGCTTTTGGTAACACCAAGGATCAATTAGACGTTGCACCAAAAGCTGTTTTAACCAGTGCTGTCAAACGCTTAGATTTAGCCATAGTTTATATAGCAGAATTAGCCAAGCAAAAACAAATCAAAGGACAAATATATACAATTGGTTTAGAAAGACCAGATATATTATTTTTAGGGAAATTTGGAGCAATCATACCGGAAGCAGTTAAGCAAAAGGTATTGAATGCAAAGCAAGAAATTGTTAATAAAAAAATCGTTTTTGAAGACTGCAAAGAGGCTGGTAAGGATACACTCTGCTTGAAGAAAGCAACAACATAGGTTGAGTAGACTACTTTGATAAAGATGGATTGGAAGGAATGCAAGTCCTGCTTTCTTTGCTTTGCCTTATTTTTGGTCTACAGTTTGAATTGTCAGCATTTGAGGGGGTGTAGCATCTGGTGGGTAGAGAAAATCTACTTTTACCATTCGCAGCTGGCCTGGAGACATTTTTAATTGAGCAAGCGGTTCTCCCATCTGTCCCCGTTGTTGAACTAAATGCCAATATTGGGTTCTGGGTAAGCCATTATCGTCATTGTAGCGAATACGAACTGTGCCTCGAAAAAAGACGGATGGTTGGGGTGGTGAAAAAAAGCGAAGCCCAGGTTTACTTAAGTCGTCTTCTTTAATAGGTGTTTGAAAAAGCACATTTACAGTTTGTGGTTTGGCGGTATTGTTGATTAATGGTAGCGAGATGTTATATTCAATACCGTAGTTGCCGTGAGCTTCGTAAGCAGTACCAGGATAATGCACCGCGAGTTTGGCAGTTTGGTTTTGTCCAGTACCCATTTTGCCTGCTAAAAGGGTACTTAAACCGTATGAAAAAGCTTGTCCTGAAGCAGGAATTGTCAGGTATGAACTATTGGAGTCGGTAACTTGTGCTTGCCAACGAGAGCCGACAGCTACCGCCGCTACCCGACCGTAAATTTCTGCTGTCGCTGTAAGATTATTTGGAGGACTAGGGGCAGTTTCACGCGGCCCCGCAAAATCACCATTTTCTAACAAGTTTTCCCATTCTTTTAAAGTGGGCGCTCGTTCAGTAGCATCTGGATTGGGTTTGGCAAACATAGCTAGGTTCGCCATATAAACTGGACTATCACTGTACAAACGCAACAAAGTAGAACGTCCATTTAATGGCGGTTTTAAAGGACGCACAGGAATTGGATGATTCATTAACATCCGGCTTTGTTTTGGTGGAATTACCAACTGGGCTGGCCATCCTGACTGCCGTTTTCCTCGTAGCATATCATTCATGACGCGATCGCCAGGCCCAGCATAAATGTTTCCCGAATTATTTGACTGTATGGGGGGAAGTTTGAGAAAAGGTGCATCAGGTTGGCTAACATAACTGGCTGCTTGCAATATATTTATAGTTGCAGGGCGATCGCTTGGATTGTAAACAATCACCCCCAAATAAAGAGTCCGCAAATCATTTGGAGTCTCAATGGCTCTAGCAATATGATGAGAAAACAAATCAAAGCGTCCCTTCCATAAAAAGTTCAGGTGTGCGCTTGGCACTTTTTTGCTTTGAGGAGGAAATGTAGACAGCAGAATACCTTCACTCTGAACTACTTCTGGGTTATTACTGTTAAATACTGGTATTGCATCAAGATGGCCAGGTAAAGGTCTTGTTTGTTGCGGAATGAAGATTTCCTGGGGTTCAGATGCTGGAGAAGGTGCTGCTTGAGCCAAAAGCAAATAGGAAATAAAATTAAGCATTTATTAGAAAAGCAATTTATCGGTGAAGTTAAGAATACAGCATACTTGTACTAATTCTGTATGATGTTGCGCTTTATTCACCTATGCCACATAAGTAAAAATTTTTATGTTGACATTGACTTAAATCCAATACCCGTGAATGAAATTATCAAGTTGCCTTTGAGGAAAGAATCTCTCAATTTTTGTTCAATATTACCCGGAGGATAATTTGTCCGGGTATGGAGGCTCCCCAAAGCATTGCTTTTAACTTTCCTGTTGGGGATAACCGTTTTTCTCGCGTTTGAGGCTTTCTTCTAAGGCTTGAATTTGTTCGCGACGAGCTTCCAATTCTAAGGAACGCCTCGCTAAATCTTGGTTTTGCAACGTCAAGGATTGTCGCCAATGTTCTGCTCGCTCGGCTTCGTGCTGCAAAAACTCTGGGGTAATGCCAATAGTGAGGTAGTTTTGTACCAAATGGAGTACCCAGTTGGTAGCGTCTTCTATTCTTTCAATGTCGCCTGTTGAGGAAAGTTCTACTAAAACAAGCAAGTTTTCACTCATGTTCTTTCCCTTTCCTAGCAGAATGAAAGCCTCTTCTGGAATTATCGCCCACAAGTTATCAGCTTCTTGACGCGCCAACAAGCGTAACTGGTGCTGGTCTAAAAAATCGTTTTTACGCACCTGGGCTAGATATAGCATGAGGGTCGCTTCGCTCCAATTAAAAATTAAAAATTAAAAATTAAAAAAATTTAATAAAATAATAAGTCCCAGAATTGATATTTGGATCTTGTTAATTGGTAATGGGTAATTGGAATTATTAACACTCCCATTACCCATTACAGTTATCCTAGACCACGCAGGCTATGCCTACATTAACCCCTTAAGGCGATCGCGCAAAATTTCAGCTTGCTTTTGTGCTTCTGCTAAGGCTTCCCGCGCCCCTTGTACCACGTCAGGTCTAGCTCTATCTACGAAACTAGGATTGTTTAATCTGGTACTCAGGGATTGAACTTCGGCTTCAGCTTTACTCAAGCTTTTTTCTAGCTTGGCACGTACAACTTCAATATCTACCACACCGCTTAGAGGAATTAGCACTTGTATTGTACCAATTACACCTGCGATCGCATTTTCTGGTTCTTGTGGTTGTTCTAATTCTCTCTGCGGGAAAAAGCGTCCCCATAACCTAACTCTCGCTTGAGCAGTGAGTAAATTTTGGCTAACAAACCAAGCTGTGTAACCAAAACCAACCAATTCAAAGAAAGTTCCGACGATGGGAATGTCATCGATGGCATTTCCCGCAGCTAAACCCAATCTACCAAAGACAATGGCCACAAGAGTTAAGCCAATTATCTTCAAACCCCTCTGAGGTTTCTTCTTAGCAGCAACAGTTTGGCTTTTTTCCTTGTCGGTAATGGTTAAAGTCTCAACCTTCGCCAAATCTTTAATATAAGACTGTCCAGCAGTGAGAATTTCCCGCTCCTTTTCACTTTCAGTTTGCAAATTCGCTGTTACTTTTACCCCTGGCTTAATATCCGCTTCTGCGCGCAAATTCCGAATTGTGCGGATAGTAGCAATCAGTAATTCAAATTGTTCTTCTAAGGCTGAATTAATTAAATTTGCATCTACCTGGGGATAGATTTGCAATGGTAAAGTTTGCGGGGAATCTGCTGGTTGTTGGGTGAGAGTTTGCCAAATTTCTTCGGTAATATGAGGCATCAACGGATGAAGCAGTTTTAAAATTCCTTCTAATATGTAGCCGAGGGTTTGCTGTGCTACCCGCCGCGATACTGGATCGGCATCTGCTTGCAATCTGGATTTCACCAGTTCAATATACTGATCGCAGAAATCACCCCAAATAAACTCATAGAGTCCTTTTGCTGCTTCCCCTAAACCGTAATTATCGATGTAATTGCTGGTTTGTTTAACAACTTGATGATACCGCGAGATAATCCAGCGATCGCTCAATTCTGTGGCTACTGGGTTCCCCAATTGTTGCGGTGTCTGTCCATCCAAATTCATCATCACAAAGCGGGCAGCATTCCACAACTTATTTGCAAAGTTGCGCGATGCCTCAACCGATGCCGATTCATCCTTTTTGCGATCGTATTCTAAGCGGATATCTTGACCAGCGCCAGCCACTTCTCTAATTAGGGTATAACGCAGGGCATCAGTACCATATTTGTCAATTAATAACAGAGGGTCAATGCCATTACCTTTGGTCTTTGACATCTTCTGACCTTTTTCATCCAGCACCAAGCCGTGGATGTAAACCGTTTGGAAAGGCATTTGCTGCGTAAAATGCCCAGCCATCATGGTCATTCTGGCTACCCAGAAAAAGATGATGTCAAAGCCTGTTACCAAAGTAGTAGTCGGGTAGTAAGTTGCTAAATCCTGAGTTTGTTCTGGCCAGCCCAAAGTCGAAAACGGCCAGAGTCCAGAAGAAAACCAAGTATCTAATACATCTGGGTCTTGTTCTAACTTGACATTTTCACCAAATTGTAATTTAGCTTTTTCCCAAGCTTCGCTTTCCGATTTTGCCACGACAAAGGGCGTATTATCGGTAATTTGTCCATCTGTTTCACTGATAGCGTACCAAGCCGGAATTTGGTGTCCCCACCATAATTGGCGAGAGATACACCAATCTTTGAGTTTTACTAGCCAATCACGATAGACCTTAGTCCAGCGTTGGGGGACAAACTCTGGGGAAGTTTGCTGGTCGAGGAATTCGAGAGTGTTGTCAGCTAGGGGGCGAATTTTGACGAACCACTGAGTCGAGAGAAGAGGTTCAATAGGTACTTTACCGCGATCGCTGTAGGGAACGGTATGTTTATAATCTTCTATCTTCACCAAAAAGCCATCTGCTTCTAGGCGAGAAACCACATTTTTTCTCGCAACAAAGCGGTCTTGTCCTTGAAACTCCCCAGCATTGGCGTTGAGAGTGCCGTCTTTGTTCATAATGTTAATTAACGGCAGATTGTGACGCTTACCCATGTCAAAATCGTTCGGGTCATGGGCGGGAGTTACCTTCACGCAGCCTGTGCCGAAAGTCGGGTCAACAAATTCATCGCCAATAATGGGAATTTCTCGTTGTAGAATTGGCAGAGTTAGAGTTTTGCCAATGAGATGTTTGTAGCGATCGTCATTGGGATTAACCGCTACCGCCGTATCACCCAGCATCGTTTCTGGTCGAGTTGTCGCTACCTCAACAAAACCGGAACCATCGGTAAGTGGATAGCGGAAGTGCCAGAGATTTCCATTCACCTCTTGATTTTCTACTTCCACATCAGACACAGCCGATTGAGAAGCTGGACACCAGTTAACTAAATATTCTCCACGATAAATTAAGCCTTCCTCGTAAAGACGAGTAAACGCCTCCACAACAGCTTTAGATAAACCCTCGTCCAGGGTAAACCTTTCCCGTGACCAGTCTACCGAGACACCCAAGCGTCGTAGCTGATTAAGAATTGTTCCCTCAGACTCCGCCTTCCATTGCCAAGCGCGTTCTAGGAATTTTTCGCGCCCCAATTCGTAGCGAGTCTTACCCTCTTTTTTGAGTTGCTTTTCCAGCATACTATGCACAGCAATGCTGGCGTGGTCAGTTCCGGGTAGCCATAGGGTATTGCGTCCCTGCATCCGGTGGTAGCGCACGAGGGTATCAATTAAGGCACTTTCAAAGGCGTGACCCATGTGTAAGCTGCCGGTGACATTTGGGGGGGGAATGACGATGCAGTAGGGTTCGCCGCCTTGGTTGGGGTCAGCTTTGTAAACTTGGTTATCTTCCCAGAATTTTTGCCACTTGGCTTCGGTGGAAAAGGGGTCGTAGAGACTGGGGAGATTGGGAATGGTTGCGGTCATGCGGGAAAACTAAGGAAGGACTCTAATAAATTTTGCCACAGGGTTGGAGAGGGATTGATGGAAACGAACCGCAAAGGGCGCAAAGTACGCAAAGGAAGAGGAGGAAGGTAAGATGAGACAACCAAGTGGTCAGGTAGAAAATCTAGCTTATAGAGTGATTGGGGCGGCGATTGAGGTACATCAGGTATTAGGAGCAGGGTTTTTAGAGGAGGTTTATCACAAGGCGTTGAGAGAAGAATTTCTAATGCGCGAGATACCTCACAAGTTTGAGCATCCAGTAAAAGTAAACTACAAAGGTCGTCCAGTCGGCGAGGGCAAATTAGATTTTTTGGTTGGAGACTCTCTAATTGTTGAATTGAAAGCTGTCCAAAACTTAATCCCCATTCACGAAGCCCAAGTCCTCTCGTACCTTAAAATGACTCATTACCCTCTAGCTCTTCTCATCAACTTTAACGTCCCTCTCCTCAAAGACGGCATCAAACGCATCATACTCTCTTCTTAATCTTCTTCGCGCCCTTTGCGTCCTTTGCGGTTCGTTCTCCAAATCCCATGAAACACCAAACAACCTCCCCTTGGACATTCATCCCCACCCTATATTTCACCTCCGGCATCCCTTACATTATCATCAACACAGTTTCCGTAATCTTTTACAAAAAACTCGGAATCGATAACGCCCAAATTGCCCTTTGGACAAGCTTCCTCTATCTACCTTGGGTCATCAAAATGTTTTGGGGCCCAATTGTTGATACTTACTCTAGCAAACGTAAATGGATACTTTATACCCAATTTGCCATGTTCTGCTGCTTGGGTTTGATAGCCTTCTCCTTACAACTGCCAAATTTCTTTTTCATCTCCCTCGCAACATTAACAATAGGAGCATTTATTTCTGCAACTTATGACATTGCCACAGATGGTTTCTACCTCCTCGCCTTATCTCCAGAACAACAAGCCTTCTTTGTCGGCATTCGCTCACTATCTTATAGAATGGCTGTTATCTTCGGTTCTGGAATATTAGTAGTCTTAGCGGGTCAGCTTGAAGTATCTCTCAACAACATTCCTTTAAGCTGGACTATTGCTATTGGGTTCTCAGCTTTAATTTTAGCAATCCTGTTTATTTCCCATCGGCTATTTTTACCATTACCCGAATCAGATAATCAACGGCAAATACAAGTTAAAGAAAATATACCATTTTGGTCAATTATTAGCTCATATTTTGCTCAAGATAAAATTATCAGTATTTTAGCCTTTATCTTGCTCTACAGATTTGGCGAAGCGATGCTTGTCAAGATAGCCTCTTTGTTTTTATTGGACAAACCAGAAGTAGGAGGCTTAGGGCTTTCAACGTCAGATGTCGGGCTAGTATACGGTACTTTTGGGGTAATATCCCTGATTTGTGGAGGAATTTTAGGAGGCTTGCTAATTTCAAAATATGGATTAAAAAAGTGTCTATTTCCTATGGCTTTGGCATTAAACTTGCCTGATATATTTTATGTATATATGGCTTATGCTAAACCTTCGTTAAAATTAATATATCCTTTGGTTTCATTAGAACAATTTGGCTATGGTTTTGGATTTACGGCTTTTAGTGTTTATCTAATGTATATTTCCCAAGGCGAATATAAAACTTCTCATTTTGCCATATCCACTGGCATTATGGCTTTAGGAATGATGCTACCTGGATTAGTTAGCGGTTATCTCCAAAAGTCTTTTGGCTATCCATTATTTTTTCTCTTGGTTTGTTTGTTTACTATTCCTGGGATGATTGCCATCTTTTTTATTCCTTTAAAGGAAGAATTGAAGCGTCAAAATAATTAACATTATTACAAATCTAAAATAGAATTTTAATCGAACCACAGAGGCGCAGAGAACACAGAGAGATAAGAAATGGGGATTTTACAAGATGATTTAGGACTGCTATATGACTTATGTTTTGGGGATAGATGGCGGTGGTAGCAAGACTGTTTGTGTCTTGATGGATGATTTGCGTCAAGTACTAGGCTGCGGTGAAGCAGGCCCATCTAATTATCAAAGTATAGGTATTGAAGCAACTTTAGAATCTATCAAATCAGCAATTAAGAATGCTGTCGAGGCAGCAAAAATTACAAATACCCTGAAGATTGACGCGATATGTCTGGGTTTAGCGGGTGTCGGTCGTGCAGCAGATATTGAAGTAGTAAAAGGTTTAGTTGAAGAGTTACAAAATCACAAATCTCTGCCTGTAATTTGGGCATTACAACCAGAGAATATTGTAATTTGTAATGATGCTTTAATTGCTTTAGTTGGTGGAATTGGCCAGCCTGTAGGAATTGTGGTTGCAGTAGGTACTGGTTCGATAGTTTTCGGACGAAATCATGAAGGACATACGAAACGGGTCGGTGGCTGGGGTTATATTTTAGGAGATGAAGGTAGCGCCTATAAAATTGCGATCGCAGGCATGAATGCAGCATTAAAATCTTATGATGGACGAGAAATATCAACGAGTTTGATAGAGGGTTTCAAACAGCATCTTGATTTAGAAAGTATAGAAGATTTAATAGAAGTAGTATATCGCCGAGAATGGGGAGTCAAACAGATAGCTGCTTTAGCACCAGTTGTAGATTTTGCAGCAGCGTCAGGTGATATAGTAGCAAATATCATAATTGATGATGCTGTAAAAGAGTTAGTAAAAGCTACATCTACAGTAATTGATGCGATTTTTAGTGCTGACTCAGTTTTAGAAGTAGTCACAACGGGAAGTGTGTGGCGCGGTAGATGCAATATCCATGAAAGATTTGCAGCGTCTCTTCTTAAGAAGTTTCCTAATGTAAAGGTAATTTTTCCGAGGTACGAGCCTGCTTACGGTGCTGGTTTATTAGCTTTGCAGACAACTCAAAATTGACGCGAAGAAAGCAATAATAGAAGTTTTCAGTTTGCAAATATGCGCCCCAAGAAAGTTACTATTTCAGACCAAGCTGCGGTGGTAGCACTAGAATCATAACGATAACCGTCGTCGCGCATGAATGTATGTTCTGCTTCATATAAGAAAACTTGGTGAGGTATGTTAGCATTCTCAATTGCTTTGATTATGATTTGGCGATCGCTATCTGGTATATGAGGGTCAAGAGTACCGAACACCATTAGCATCTCGCCTTTGATTTCACTTACTCTCTGGATTGTATCGGCTACCTCTTTACCCAGCTTACCACTGGGAATACCAGTCGGGTAACAGCAGACACAAGCCCGAATTTCGCTTTGAAATGCTGCGCGGAATGCTAAATGTCCACCAATACAAAAGCCGAGAGTGCCTATTTGATTTGGAGAAACTGCACTCTCTCCTTTTAGAAATTCAATCACAGCAAGGCAATCGGCATCATAATCAGCTACGGAGGTTCGACGCGCATCGTCATTACCCCGCATCCTTCCCAGATCGTCTGGCTCTATTACTAAACCAACTGGCTCTATTCGGTGAAAAATTTCTGGTGCTGCTACTACATAGCCATATCCTGCTAAGTAGTTCGCTAGACGAATCATTGCATCGCCTAGCTGATAAATATCACTGTAGAAGACAATACCAGGGTATTTTCCTGCTGCTTTAGGAGCCGCAACATAAACACGCATTAAACTGCCATCGACTCTTAACTCAACGTTGCGCTTAGTAATTTGCACTTTTTTGTCTCCGTGTATATCAATATGGCATCTAGCGATCGCCTTATCGCAATAATCCCCTTAGAGATGCGTTAGCGTTGTAGGACGAAGTACAGCCCAATGCCATTTCGCGTCTTTAATATTGAACTGCTTGTAGTATTCTTCTACATTTTTCAAAATCTACAGAACGAAATTAGATTAATTTATTGATAGTAAAAAATATTCTATCTCCGGTATGCACATCTGTGTGTCAATATAAATGTGCTTTTTAAGACTTAAGTATTTCCTAGAAATAAATTATCCAAATAAACTTACCACAGAGGCAATCGCAGATGATGACTATTGGGAAATCATCAAAATCCAGAGGTTAGCTATTTCTGATCAATTTCCAACTTCAACTCTTGTAAAAGTTCAGTGCTAATGGGTAAAGTTGCCAGAATTGGATGTTTAATACCTCCCCAAATACTTCCAGTGCGGATACGATGGGAAACTAATATTTCAGGAATTTGACTAGAGATTAAAACCTTTGCTGGTGCAAGTTGACCGATGGCTCTAGCTCTTTTGTAATGATATGATTCTGATAAAGCCAGATCCAGCTGTTCGGCAATAATTTCTGGGGTTTGTGTTGCCGAATCTAGTAATAGAATATAGTGTGGAGGATCGGCAATCGACATCAAAGTTTTAAAATTAGTTTCTTGCAAATTCAACATAGTCAGAGCATTACTTACAAAGGTTTCTTGCAACTTTTCGCCCACCAAATCGCTAACAGCTTGATGTCGTCCGAGAAACTCTAAACAGGGAGTATGGCGATAGTAATGAGTTACCCGGATGCGATCGCCAATTCGATAACGATACAATCCGCCTTTCTGCGATAAAATGATAGTGTATTCCTTGCCAATGTTGAGTTCGTGTAAACCATGTAGTGAAGCAGTCTCATCCTCGAACTCGAAAAACACTTCATCCAGAACTGGCACACATCCCCCAGCCACAATCAAGGGAATCGTCATTGGGGCTTCCGTTGCTAGTAGTCCTTTACCTTGAATTAATACACCTGGAAATTGCGATCTTAATCCCTGAGCTTGATCTGCTGCATTGGCACTATCCCAGCAAGAAATCAGCTTCAAATTTGGCCAGAGTTCCATCCAGGGAATATTATTTTCGCCGAGAAATTGCAGCCGATGATGTGAAATACGATTGTGTAATTCTCCTCGCAATAAATCCTGATTTTCTTGAATATATTTTAAATGTACTTGCAAAAAACTAGGACTCCAAATAGAGATAATTTCTAATTTCTCAGCCTCTAATAATGCCAAAGCTAGTTGATGTTTAAACACATTCGCGTCATGCAGTCGATTAAGTTTATTTGGCATCACCAACCAAGGACGCAAAAACCAACGCAACCAGCCATCTAAATAATCTAAATCATCCTGTAAAGCTTGGCTATCAGCTACATTTAATTGCGGCGAGATACAAGCATAAATCTTGCCTGTGGAAAATTTTGGGCCATGTATAATCAAATCATGCGCCCACACACAGAACATCTGATTAAACGATCGCCGCAAAGATTGAGTATAAGGAATCCATTTTACTGCTCCACTACTACCGGAGGTTTTTTCGTAGAACAAAATGGGTTCTGGTGTGAGAGAAATTTGCTTATGTTTTTGATTTAAGTAGGGTTCGAGCGCATCATAATCTACAATTGGTACACGCTGCCAATCGTCTACAGAATTAATCCCCAAAGTTTTACCATACTCACTTTTAATTAGGCGATCGCAAATTTCTTTTTGTACAGATGTCTGCATTAACTCTGGGTTATCCAAAGCTTGATGAAATCGCCTCGCAGTTGGTGCGAGTATTTGCCCAAAAAGCTGAATAATCGGACGCATTATTGCACCTTTTGATTAGGATAAAGATTGCTGACTGCTGCTACATAAGAACCATCAGCAATGACGACACCAGCAGCAAGATTAGATCCAGCACCAACAAAGACATTGCTGCCAATCTTGACTTTTTTGACATACAACATTAAATTTTGCTTGCGGGGTTTAATGATGTGAGAATAGATACCGACACCATGCCCGATAACGACGCGATCGCCAATTTCTAATAAACTGCGATCGGCAATCTCTAATCTTGTTGTCCAGTATACATCTCGCCCCACTTTAGCACCCCACAATCGCAACCAACACGAAAACACCCCCGGAATCAATCGCAGCACTGCTTCCAACACCGGAACTGCAATATAAATTACCTGGATTTGATGACTACCCCACCAGGGACTATATTCTTTACCTAGTAGATAACTAATACCTTCCCGCACAGGATAAACCCATTCATGCAAGCGGTAAACTAGCACTGGTAGTCCATAAATAGAAAGTAATACCGCCAGAATGCTGAAGATGTTGGGTGAATAGGCAAGGTAGACTATTGCTGCCCCAGTTAGCAATAATAGAAAGGTGGGAAAAAAGGAAAGAATTTTACTTATAACTGTCATGAAAATGGGAAGAAAAGTTTTTGGAACAAGTTTAATGAGCTAGGAATTCCGATTATAGATGGCAAGTTTTTGCTTTCATAATATGTTCCATATAACTTATCCCAAATTTTCAGATTAGCCCCATAGTTATAATTGTGGACTTCGCGGCAATGATGCCAAGCATGATCCTGTGGTAAAATTAACCAAGAAGATAAAAATTGATAAAGGCTGGTATTTTCTGGAATTATCAAGTTACTATGTCGCCATAAATCTAAGGCAGAAGTTAGACTTACTCCAAGTAAATAACCTGTTGGATCTGCTAACAAATATAAAAATAAAGTGTGTATCCATAAATAAATAATTAACAAACTTGTCCAAAGTGTGTTGCGAGAAGTTCCTAATACATCCATCTGAGTAACAGTATGATGGACTTGATGAACCTTCCACAACAATTTAGTATGTAATAAACGATGATTCCAATAATATAAATAATCAACTACAACAAAACTGATAAGAAAAGCCGCAACTACTGATACTTTTAAATATCCTTGTTGAGTGGGTAGTAAATATTGATAAAGCCAATAAACTAAAGTAGCTTGTAGTAAGGGAATCAAAATTCCTTGAATTGTTAACCCTGTACTATCTATTAGCCAATCTTCACGACTTTTCACTTTAAATTGAGCTCGTCCAACCTGATTGGTAATAGTCCAACCAACTAATCCGATAAAAGAGCCAAAAATTAGTAGTTGTGAAAAGTTTTGTATTTCCACTTTTGATTGCTCACGGTGATTTGGATTAATTACGAATTATTCTTAGAGGATGTTTAAAAAGTCCTTTTCTTAGTAGAAAAACGTTTTAGATCCCCCTAAATCCCCCTTAAAAAGGGGGACTTTGATTCCAGTTCCCCCTTTAAAAAAGGGGGGTTAGGGGGGATCAACAAATGCCTAAAATCACAGCTAAATACTTTTCAAACAACCTTTTAAACCCAAAATGTAACTTTTACTGATTGATTTGGCAATAAACGCGGATCTTCTCCACGAGATATAGCTGCCATAATTGACTCGACAAATATATGAATTGTGTCCGCAGGGGTATTATAAAATTGTGTCCCGTATTTAGCGATCGCTTCCCCCTGAATACCCAAGATTTCCACGTCTTGGCGGATAATGTGTTGAGCAGTCCACCGCACAAAGGGACGTGCTAACTTATTCCAAATACCATAGTTGTAGGTGACATCCGTGTAAACCAGAGTTGAATTATCAGTTTCTGGAATAGATTGACTGGTAATGAACAAATGGCGATTATGTGCCATCTTATACTCTACAGAGGTAATATTTGGCATATAAAAGCGATCGCTATGTTTAATCTCTGCATCCTGCAAATTTAGAAAACGGCTGTACCATCCCAAATTACTGTTTTCGTTGCGATACTCCACCAAAACCGAACCATTCCACCGTTCTACAGTCATCTCTAACTTTTGTTGGCGAGAAGTACGGAAAACACCAGGATGAACAAAAGCCGTATGGGGAATATCAATAAAGTTCTCCGCACAATTAGTAACATTGTTAGCAAAACGGTTAATTACCCGCACCGTCTCCCATCCTGTTTGTCCGTAGTGAGGCATAGAAAAGGGTGCAAAATCAACGCTTGGGGTATCGGCTAACCGCACATAAACATAGCCATCCTGTTCTTTGGTAGCGTAACACTTGGCTCGACGCTGTGGGGAAGATTTGAAATCATCTCCTTCGGCTGGAACAGCAATAACGTTTCCAACCGCGTCATATACCCAACCATGATAAGGACATTGTAAAGCACCGTTACAGATTTTACCTGATGATAGACGGCTATTGCGGTGTAAACAGCGATCGCGCAAAGCTACGGCTTGTCCATCTTCACCGCGAAATATTGCTAACCATTCTCCTAAAACGGTGCGTGGTAATACCTTGTTAGGTTGTAGCTGTTCGCTGAGTGCGACAATGTACCAGAAATCTGCAAATTGCATGGTGGGTGGTGGAGGGGAGAGAACATTGGAAGAGGTGGTTAAGGATGTTTAGGGGTAAGCACATTTATTTTATTGATGAGGTGGTTAAGAAATGTTGAAAAAATGTAGTCATGTAGTAAAAGTAGCATAATGAATTATAAATAATAAAGTAAAATAATATAGTTTAGATGTATGAGCTAATGAGCAAGTCAAAAAAGGAAAGTACTACGATTAATAGTAATAATTTGTTCATCTGATTTTTCTATAAAACCCAAAAATTCCGCTTATGCCAAACAGTGTGGATGGAAATGATATTAACCCAGGAGAACAGTTAAGGGAACTTCTAAAAGAGCTTTTTCCTGCTGATGTAAAAGATAATTCCTTTATTTCAAGAATTGACTATAGTGTGCAAGCTGATGGAGAATTGATCAATTTAGTTTACAATAGCACGATAAATTATGTATTGCGAAGGCTTCTAGTAACTGCTGATTTTTTTAAAAGGCAGTGTGAGAACAATAATCAAGAAAATGTAGTATTTATAAGTAAATTAAAAGAGTTTCTTAAAGAAGATATGCATTTTCCTGAGAAGGATATTGGACGCATTAATATTTTAATTCGTGAGTGTTTGAATAAGAGAAAAGCAGAGGTAGCAGACAGCACTAAACATAAGATAAGAACGAAGGCCAAAAATAATAATCAAGCTTGCTATATATGCGGTAGCGAATTGGAGTTTGATTTAAAAAATGAAAGAGCATACAACTTAGTTCAAGTAGATCATAAATGGCCGCAAGCAATGGGTGGTGCAAGTGATATTTTTAATCTTGAAGTTGCTTGCTCAACTTGTAACGGTAAAAAATCAGATTACATAGATGCTAGTGATTTCCATTATGAAAAAATATGTCTCGTGAGTGATGAAAATGATAATTCTTTTTCAACTGAAATGAAGAGGGAATATGAATTGGCATTATGGGCTAAAAGAGAATTTAAATGCTCTATTTGTGGACAGACAGCAGCCTTTGGTGGAAAGTTAAAATTTGCACGCAAAAATCCCAATGATAGCTGGCATTTTTTAAATATAGATATTTTTTGTGAAAAGCATCATAAAATAAGTAAAAGTAGATAGATATGACGGAATACAAATGTTATTTTGGAAGTTTAGTATCACAACGCATGGATGAGAATGCAACTTGTTTTTTTGTATTTAATGCACAAGTGAAAGATTTAAAATCTTGGTTAGGAATTCGAAGAATAAAAGATATCCAAAAAGGATCTCAGCGTGTACTAAGACAAGCTAGAGCTAGTGCAGTCACAAAATTTATGCAAGCTAGTTCGATTAATATAATTCCTAACAGTATACTCATAGCTTTTGATCCAAATAGAGCCAAGTTTACATCTTTAAAAACAAACATTAGCGACTGTATTATTCAAGCAAATAGTTCGTTAGAGAACAGTATAGATATACTCAATGGATGTAGGGAGAATCAAATCGATTGGGGAATTATTGAATTTTCTTTTGAACACGATGAAAAGGAACATCTCAAACCAGCACTTATTGTAGATGGACAGCATCGCCTTTATGGTATGTCTGAGTTCAATCAAGACAATCTACCTATAACTGTTGTTAGTTTAATAGATGCCACTCCTCAAGAACAGGCTTTTCAGTTTATTGTGGTAAATAATAAAGCAGTACGAGTTTCAACTGAAAATGTCAAATCTATTGTTGCAGATTTTAATGAAGATGAACTTGAGAAACGACTTATACTAGCGCGTGTAAAATATGGTGATAAGCCACTGATACTTAAGTTTCTCAATGATTCTCCAACAAGTCCATTTCAAAATTTATTAGAATGGTCTTTAAACAGAGAAGCTACAGAAGAAACTCAGCTAGTGCCAATTACTGCAATAGAACAAGCAATGCGATATATACGTAAGTCTTTTACAGTACTTGAAAATGATGAAGATTCCTTAATCGAGTTTTTTTGTGCAACCTGGAAAGCTGTGAAAGGGAATTACCCCGAGCTTTTTGGAAAAAATAATCAGTTTATGAGGAAAGCCAATATTAATGCCTTCAATGAGTATATAACTGACCGACTAGTATATTTCTGGGAGATGGATTTACTCGATATATTTGAAAGTGAGGAAATTGCACAAAAAGTGTTAGATATCATTAAACGTTTACCGGAACAATTTTGGCTAGACAAATGGAAGCTTAGAATTCAAGACACTCCCAATTTCAGAGAAATCATAAAAAATGATTTAAAGGTTATAATAACTAATTATAAATTAAACAAACAATGGAGTGATGGGTTAGAGTTGGTTCAAACAGAGGAATAAAGAATGTCAGTAGCTTCCCACTAAATGCTAGGACTGGGTGCGATGACAAGCGTTATAGGATGGGATAATTTAATTATTAAAAGTCCCTTAAATGTAATTCCCTATTAACCTAACCGGATATCCTGTTACCATTCCAATCTACGAATTTCAACATTACCTGTAACATCAACTTGACAAGCTAACCGCGCATGAGGATAATTAGCTGCTAACGTCTCCAGCATTTCCTGTTCATCAGGTTGAGGAGGAGGAATATCACCAATAACCTCAACCAAACAAGTGCCACAAATACCAGTCCGACAGCCAAACAAAACAGGTGAATTCTGAATCGTGAGATGTTCAGACAAACTTTGATGACATTCCAGAGTGATAGTAACAAAATCACTTCCCGGAAACGATATCTTACACAAATCAGCCATAATACGCAATAATTTTACCTAAACAACACTCTTCCATTCCTCTGTGCGCCTCTGCGTCTCTGCGTGAGATAAGAACAAATCCTCTTTATGTTCAAAACCTTGAAAAGCTATTTTTTGAGTCGCCAAATATCGAGAAATTGAATTAGTAGCCATCAGCGACATATCCCGATTACGTTGCCAAAGATAATCGAGTTTTTCAAGATAAACCTGATAAGATTTCATCGCCTCCTGATGAGTTGAAAAACTGCGCTGTAATCCTTCCGACTCCTCCGTAAAACAACGCCGCATCATTTCTTTAGCATCTTTGTCACTCATGTCAAAAATTGGCGATCGCAACACCCGATAAATCTTACTATACAGCGCCGGATCGTACCAAAAAATCCCGTTAATCGCCGCCGAAAAATGAAAATGATCGCGCTGACATCCCAACAATCCTAAATTAGCAACCAGTCGCTCAAATGCAGTCGGTGGCTTAAGGCAAGTGATAACATCGTGAGATATAATTGTCGAACTATTGAAGTGAAAACTTTCATCCATGAAGTGATAATAGGAGACTTTAGCAGGAATTGGAGCAGCTTCAGGATGCGAATATTTTTGATAATAATTGCTGAGTTTGTGCTGTACTAACTTGCCGTTTAGTGTCCGTACCCCCCGGACAGTGAAATACTGGCAAGCCAAAAAAGTATTATTCGCAGAAATCAGCCCAAAGTATTGAAGTTGAATTTTTTTCCACCAAGTTTTTAGAGCATTGGTGTCAGCATAAACCATCGTTTCTGTAAAGGGGCCGCGCATGGGGTAGGTAAAGATAAGTTCCTCAAACAACGCTTGTTCAACCTGTTTGGCAATTGTGCGGAAGGCGTTAATGTGCGATCGCTCTTGGGCGGATTCCAAATCTAAGGTATCGCAGATTAAGCGAAAATCCTCTTGGGCGTAAAGTCCGGCTGCACTGGTTTGATTGAAAAAGATAGTTGCAATTTCCGCAGAAACAATTTGTGAGTAGTAAGCTACCCAGTAAAGTTGGTTCAAAATTATACGCTGATGTTGGCTGGACTGTTCCCATAAAGGTGTACCATATAGCAGGGAAAATTCCTCTGGATTCCAATACTCGTTTTGACAATCTTCGTAGCGAAAATTAGTAACTGCTTCATCCATTAAAGCCGTATGATCTTGCTGTTTGTTGCGGGTGTGGTTAATTTGTAATTTGCGATGAATAGTTTTTTCCATATCCGTTTTTATTTCACGCAGAGATAAAATTGATATTTATTACACACATTGATGGGCGGGGAGTGGTTCAAAGGCTCCGCGTTCTTCTAAATTTTGCAGGATAGACTGGGCTGAGGTTCCCCCCATGAGCGATCGCAATATTTGTAATCGCGTTCCGCTATGGGTTTCGGTATTTAGTTCTTCTAGAATTTGGATTTTTTGCGATCGCGTCAGATGTCCTTTCACTTGTTCGATTGCTGCAAGTAAGCTTTGTGGCCCCACCTGTACCATAAACAAAAACTGTGCCAATACATCGAGAATTGTTGTTTGACTCAATGCTGAAACAGTAATTTGATTAAATAAAGTGGTTCCCGTGGCGTGATGACGGGATTCAGATTGTAAAAAACTGGAAAAAAGTTCTGCTAAAACTGGATAGCGGCATTCTTTTGCTAAACGCCGATAATGGCTTAAACCCCATCCTTCTAAAACGACTTGCAGCACAAACAACAAAACTGTTTTATCTGCACTTTCAACTACTTCTGATAGTAAGTGTAAAAACGGATCGTCCGTATTAGTTACTTCCATTGCTGGTAAAAAATGGCTAATTTGGTGAAGGTGGGTAGCTTCATCAGCCGTAAATAATCCATAAAGCATTCGTTCTTCAACTGTTTCTGCTAACAGTACCATTTTTGCCATGTAGCCAACACCTGCTTTCTCTATGAAATATGATTCTTCTAACAGGCTGCGGTTGGCAAGTTTCAGAATAGCAGATTGTTCAGTAAGATTAGATTGTTGAAAACATTTTACTTTATGTAAGTTGAAAAATTTAGCATTCCAATAATTTAATTGTGAGTAATTAGCATAATTATCCTGATTGGGTAATGCTCCTGTTAATATCCGTCGCAAACGGTCATCAGAATCTGTGTGAGGTAGATCAAAGCCAACAATATTATATTTTAAATCCATTTTTCCTGTTCAATTAAAGTGAATTCAGGGTCATACTAATTATCCGTAAGTTTGCACTTAATAATTACTCTTTATCTCTCTTGGCGTACTTGGCGCACTTGGCGGTTCGTTTAATAATTAACTGTATCTTCATAGCGAATTAGTATTAGGTATTGATAGGGTTTCAATATCTGGATAATTAATAGTGTCCCAAGTTCCCCAGGCTAAAGCTTTCTGCTGATTTACGTGCTGAATAAATTCCAGAATAGATTGATCTGCTTTAGTAGGAGTCTTTAAATCAAACTGAATTGTCTGAAATACCTGTGTATCCCCTTTTGCAAAGTAATTACCAACTTGCTGGGTTAACCATAACAAACCACGATTTAAAACCCATCCCCAAAATCCCGGACGCTTGGGAGTTACAAGAATTGTTTGCCCTTCAGTTTTACCACCTTCTATCATTCGCAGTGTAAATATAATGTAGAAGTGCAGAAAATCTGGCCCTAGCGTCACACTGCCAGTACTGCCATACCAGTAACACATACTATAAGTAACTTCGTTGCGATATAGAGGACGAATCAGGCGAATTAACCAAGAATCATCCCCTCCTCGTGTAGTGTTGCTGAAGGTAATAGCGTTGGGGTTGAGGTTGCGAGAATCAAATACAATCTCTAAAGGCAAATTGTGTACTGTATTGAAGTGGTGAGCATCAATCGCATTAATTAGTAAGACATTTGGATGACAGTTTTTGACAAATCTACTCCCCAATATATAATCACAATCTGCCTGTTCTAATTCTGGTACAAAGGGCAGCAAACTTGGCTTTTCTTCTCCCACCCAAACCCAAACCATGCCATATTTTTCTGCCGTGTGCCAAGTTTTAATACACACAGGTAGCGGTTTTCCCAAAGAAGGAACATCTACACAAATTCCGCGACTGTCATACTTCCAATTATGAAAAAAGCAACGAATTCCATCACCTTCTACCTTACCTTCTGCTAAATGAGCGCCCATGTGAGGACAATAAGCATCTATAGCTACTACCTGACCACTAACTCCCCGATAAATTGCCAGATTTCTACCTAGCAAAGTTATAGCTTTTACCTGGCCAAGCTTTAATTTTTTTGATGGTAATGTCCAGTACCATCCCTTTATAAATTGTATTGGATTATTAAAGTTTAAGTGTGGGTTGGTAGATGGCATACAAGTTAAACAAGAACACAATCTTGCACAAATTTTAATGATGATTCTGACTTCCACATTCGGTGCCCAGAACGAGTGAGATTGTCATAATTAATTTCAGTTAAACAAACCAATTCATCACCTAACCGATAGTCAGGATTTTTTTCCTCGAAAAACTGGATATGGGGATTAGTTTGTCGTCCAGATGGAATTTCAATCAACCCTTCCCGTAAAATTTGGGGATGCGGAAACCGTACAATACCAGTTGCTTCTTGATATAAGCTACCATAATATTCCTGTGCCAAATTACCCATTAGATGCTTAACATCGGCAGGTGTTGTAACATCATAACGCGGGTAGAAATCTTGCCAAAAAGTTGGGAGAAAACGATAAGTGCGAAAACCAGAGCAAATTAGCAGCCAGTAAAGTTTATTTTCTGCATAGTGTTGTCGCAGAAAATTGATGGCGGCAATCCAACTACGTGGTAGTGTTGTACTCGACCAAGCACTAGGATCAACAATAGTGTCGCCAGAATACACCACACTAATTTTTTCTCCCAAAAAAGTCTTTTGACATAACATCAAAGTTGAAAATCCTTTGAGTGCGTTGGATGTTTCATCTCTCAACAACAAAACCCAGTTTTTGCGCTCTAGATCAATTTCAAAACCATCCCAGGTTATACCTTGAAAGTGATTTTGCAGCAACGCATACATGGTGATGCGATCGCTTTGTTGCAAATTTTCAACAGGAATCAGCAAACTCTTCATTGCGCGGAAATTACCTAAACTCGATTTGTATTATATTTAATTAAAACTTTATCGACCATTATGGTAAATTTACGGTGTAATGTGACAGATTCCAGAATGGTTATTTACGCTACAATTACGTATTCAGATCTTGCACCTTCTCAATAAGGGTTGATGGAAATCGCCTACTCTACAAAATAATTAAGATGTATTTAGATTGAGAAACAAAATGCAACATTACCAAACCTTTTGTTAGGTTACGCGATCGCTAACCCAATGTACTATTCTACACCCCTATTTTTTGACCATCGAGACGGTTTTAGCTGATTTACATACTCCATATATTCAGCTAATGGCTGATCAATACTAAGGAGCAACTTCGGATTAAAGCGAATATTGTCGTAAATCTTACCATCTTCATCCCTGAGCATATAGTAAGCCAAGCGAGTACAGAATAGCAAAAACTGACTCAGCAAATATCCCACAATACCTTGACGTTTTTCAGTTACATAAATCGGTTGAATTCTCGTTCTTCCAGGCGCAATGGGAGTATAAGCGTATATCATAAACAGTGGCGGAAAAAGCCTAACATCTTTCATCATTGTTAACAACCCAATGCAACCATCAGCATAACGCATTGAATATTGATATGTAGAACCAAGAAATCTTTGACCTAACTTTTCTCTCCAAGTAGTTTGAGGGAATTGCCCCCGCATTGTAAAGTCAATTTGCGTCCCTAATTCACTGCGATGTAGCAAAAGATCCATTTTGATGTCTAAATGATGAATTGTTTTTAGATGTTGAGCATCAATCCCATTCATCATACAAATATGATGATGGCAACTTCTTTCAAATGCATTATCAGCTTGTGCAACAATTTCTTTTCCCTTCAATTCATCAAAATCAGCCACTCCTTCTGGTGCTTTAGCATCTGGATAAATCCAGATAAATCCATACTTTTCTTCTGTTGCATAAGCTTGCAATTTAGCTTGAATAGGAATTTCTGATTGACAGGGAATATTTTGACAAAGCCCTGTTTCATCAAATGCCCAATGATGAAATGCACAACGAATCCAATTACCGTCAACCTTCCCAATTCCTAAATCTGTTCCCAAATGAGGGCAGTAAGCATCCAAAGCCCGTACTTGCCCATCTTCACCTCTAAAAATGGCAATTTTATGACCGCATACTTCTACAGATTTTGCTGTTTTTTTAGGGATTTCATGACTAGGACAGGCAATATACCAACCCCTAGCAATCACATTCCAATTATTGAATATTTGCATAATTGTTTGATAGATAATTATTTAATATTTCTTGTCTTTGGCGAATATCATCTCGATATTTACCCGTCAAAATTCTAAATAACATTTTACCTAAACAATAAGAAGCCCGCCAAGAAAATACAGCATCTTGTAAATCAATATGGCTACGCTCAAAGAAAAAATGTCCAGTTAATCCCAATAATTGAGTTAACGGTAAGCCTAAGAGTAACCAAAAGTTTTGCAACTTCCAAGTATAAAAAAGTAAACTGTAAAAAAAGAATATTCCCAAAATGTGTAGAGTAATATTAATTGGATGTTGATGTTTAAGAATAAAAATATCCCAATAGTCTGTAAAAGGATGATCTATAATTTGATTATTAATTCGATTTCTCAAACTTTGTTGAGGATTAGAATTGATATTACTGATAAGAGAGTTGGTAAAAAAGCGATATATTTTATACATCAATAGTCATTATCAGCCACACAAATACCTTTACATTTAATACCGTTCGTAGCAGTGCGCTGACAATGAGGACATAGAACTTTTTCATTTTCTGGTTCTTTATTTATGTTTATACTACTGCTTGCCTGTAGCTTGTCTTTGTCGGTCTGAAGTTTTACATTCATAAGGATAGAGGAATTTTCCCTTTTAAAATGTTATAAGTTATTAGATCAAAGTTGGGTTAAATAAAATTAAACCCAAAAAATTAATATCAACAAGAACAACAGGATTGCTGTTGGATTGCGTTCATTAACTCAACTTACAAAGTTGTCGATCTCACTATATTTTCCTACTCAATCAAAACCTCAGCAATTTGAGGATGGTAATCATTAATACTTTTATCAATCGCTTCTGCACAGGAAATAAATTGCTTCTGTACTTCCTCAACGCGTATTTCTATTGCAATACGTTGTGCTATTAAATCATCCAAGCTTGAACTTAACATACGCATAACTTGCTTCATGACAAACCAACGATAATGTGATGACCCCAAAATAGCACTTGCTATAACAGCAGAAGATTTGCAATCAAAATTACCCAATTCAAAAATCAACTCTAATCTTCTGATAATTACGTCACAGTAATCAAAGCTAAAAGAGCTATGCGCCCAATCGCAATATGCGAGAGCTACTACTTGCCAAAGTTCTTCTTCTATTAAATGTACTGTTTTTAACACATCTTCATCAATTGCCTGACATACAACCCACAAATCAGATTCGTCTTGTGTTGTTTTCATAAACCTTGCAAAATTTTCTAATTGTTGGTTGTTCCAATTAGAAATATTTTGTAATCTCTCCACCCATTCTGTCGCACTAGGACTAGGAGTAAGACTTTGAGGCTCTGATAAAATTTTGAGGAGTGTTCCACGCAGTGCTGTGATATTCTTAAATCGCTTCTTCGGGTTTAACTCAGTGCATTTTTCAATAATCATACCTACAGGGGTTTGACTTGTATATCGCTGATATGGTACACGAGAAGAACCTACGCATAAATCATGCAGTATGCAACCAAAAGCATAGATATCTACACTAAGTGTTGCATTACGAAAGTCTTCAGCTTGTTCTGGCGCACAATATGCTGCTGTTCCCCAAGACGAATCAAGGGATGTTAATTTAGTCGTAGTGCCTGTAAAAGGAAGCACTAAACCAAAATCTGATAGTTTCCAACGTCCCTGATGAAAAAGAATATTCTGTGGTTTGAGGTCACGGTGAACATAACCGAGGGAATGAAGTTCTTCCAGAGCATTGAGAATATCAGACAAAGCCGCAAGAGGAATAGTACCTTTGCTACTACGGGCATCTTGTATTTCTTGCCAAAAGTTTCGATCAGCAAGAGGCATAGTAAACCAAGGAGTTTCGGCTTCGAGGTCGGAATCCAAAACTTCTATAAAATAGTCACTACTTAGTGATGATTGAACTTTAACTTCTCTCTGAAACCGTTTTTTTAACTTTGGTGTTTCTGCCGCAGCTAGGATATCCTGAAGAGGATCAAATACTTTTGTGGCAACAATTTCTCCCTTGTCTAACTTAACCTTATCAACTCGACCAAACCCACCACGGCTGATTACACTTAATACTTGCATACGTATCAATCAACTTTTCAACTTTCAACATCTTATAGATAATCTTGCAGCTACCGCCATACCAGCAACTTAAGTAATCTAACTATTTATTATACGAAAACTTTCCGTATATCCCGTTAAGGGAGAGATTCATAATATAGATAAGATTTTTAGTATAATACTAAACTCTTAAACCTCTCTTTGCACCTCTGCGTCTGTGCGTGACATACTTCAACAAGGAAACAAAACCGTTCCAAACTTTTCACGCCCCAAGCGATCGCTCACCTTCCCCCGACAAACAACCCGAACCCCATTAATATAAACCCCTTGCACAATATCATCCGAGCCACGCTTAACCATCCGAGGTTCACCATCTAAAACCGGATCTGATATCTGCACCTGCGGGCTAATTGGCTGATTTAAACCATTAGGATCGAGTAAAACTATATCTGCTTTCGCCCCAACTTTGAGAACTCCCGTATCAAGACGGAACCAACCAGCAGGTTCTCCGGTAACGCGGCAAATCGCAGCTTCAGGTGAAAGAAATTTCGTTGCAACTGCTTGTTTGAGCAAAGACAAAGCTCCATCATAGTAGCCCAGATTACGGACGTGAGCGCCAGCATCGGTAAAACCAGGCAAAATATGGGGATGCTGCATCATCGCTAAACGGGGTTTTAGGCGATCGTTCGCTCCTGTCGCCACCCAGCGTAAATCTGTATCGTATTTTTGTAATGCGTTGATAAATAAATCCACTGGTTCTTGTTGCTTTTGACGCGCAATTTGGGCAAAACTTAACCCTTGCCAACTTGCTTCGGGACAGTGAATAACTTCCATTAAATCTAACTGACGATGGAATGATTTACGCCGTTTACTGAGCCATTCTTGGCGAAACTGACGACGAAAAATTTCTGATGCCCATAGTTGTTGCCTTTCTTCTCGTGACTGACAGCCATTGAGTTGTGCGCCTGTGGAAAATTCTTCAAATAAGGGAGTCACAGATCCATCAGAGTAAATGGTGAAGGGTTCGGTTAGGGTTTGAAAGCGCACATTCCCATTTAGAAGCCGATTCCAAATAAAAAGTAGAGGGGAAAATATTCGCCATAGTTTGCGATCGTGTACGGCATCTAAGGCTGAGAGGACTGTTAGCCGCAGTGGTTTTTGTGCAATTCCTGAACCCATACGCAGAATATCCACAAAGGAAGCGAGTCGTTGTAAATTGGGTGTGACTTGAAAAACGCGATCGCACCGCCGACATAAATCCGCCAACATTGCATATTCTTTAAATTTGGCGTGTTGAGACGGAATTGTACAGCCTTGCCATTCTCCACTCATCCGATGCCAGGGAAACATATCAATAGAAATGCCAATAAAGCCAGCATCTATTGCATCTCTGGCTATGCGCTGCATAAGTTTTAGTTCAAATTTTGTCGGCTGAACGGTTAAACTGCGTTCTAATCCCATCACATAAGCGCGTAAAGCACTGTGTCCAAACATTGGGGCAACATTGGGGCCAAGGGGTAACTGTTGCAAATGCTGTAAATATTCTGCTGGTGTCTGCCAGGAAACCGACTTTTCTAGCCATTTTGCAATCAGCCGATGGGAAAGTGTCTCTACCCTCTGAAAAATATCAGCCAGGATTTGGGGTTCTGCGATCGCAACAGACAAGCTACAGTTACCAATAACCACGCTGGTAACACCATGACGAACTGATTCACTCAATCCTGGTGCAATTTCTAACTCTAAATCGTAATGAGTATGGATATCTATAAATCCAGGTGTCACCCATAACCCAGAAGCATCAACCACTTCACGCGCTGGGGTAGTTAAGCAGGGTGCAAGGGTGACAATCCGTCCATTTTGAATGCCAATATCTCCCCGAACAGGTGGAGAACCTAAGCCATCGAAAATTAACCCGTTTTGAATCAGCAAATCTAACATGATTCTCTATTTTGATAATTTCAGCTAATTTCATTTGTTTCTTGATAAAACCGAAAATAAATTTTATATTTATTGTATTTCTTCCATTTTAATTTTTTGACTTTAAACAAATTAGATATTTTAATTATTTCCAGAATATTCTTAAAGCCATAATTATTAGGTTTTATTTCTGGGTACTCTGTTTTTAGCCGTTGTTCACAAATAGATAAAAAATCCATTTTGATTTGCTATATCTGCCCCAATACTGCTCGGTTAAGGAGAAATAGAGGGTAAAACAAGGAAGATTTTGTTCGCGTAAACTGTCCGCGAACAAAATAAATAATTAGACTTACTTTTTCTCTTTGAGGCTATCGTACAAGTCCACCCAATTTTGACGAAGAGAGTCGATGCACTCTGTTAAGTAATCGATTTGGGTTCTTCTAGCCACAGAAAGAACAGCATTAATATGGGCAGAGCTTCCAGCCTTACCCAAATGCTTGTATTTGCTCAATTTGTTAGGTTGAGTTGTGGAAAAAATTGGTTTGGTTGCATGTAACTTATAGTACCAGTAAGCTTGCTTTTTCCCGCGTGCTTGGTAACGCAAAACGCAACAACCAGGTGGTGCAACTTCCCCCGAAGTCTGAATTTGTTGAATGGAGAGTTGTAACGTCGCAATGGCTTGTTGTATGAGTTCGGCTCTAGAAATAATGTCAGAGTCAACCATCTGGCAAAACAAGAGTGCTTATGGTGATCGCAGTGTTCGCGTATTGATTACGAGAACAAGCCCGAATTTAGTTTATATTATTTTACAGCCAAAATTAAACGTAAGTACCGTCTTGTTAATGTCACTTGTTAACTTTGAGGTTCAACAGCCATACATTACCCCAAGCCAATTACTTCTGGCAATGGATAAAGTAATTCCATCTCAAACCATAACGAACGCAATTATCAGTACTTCTTCTGTTGGACAACGACAACGAATACTTCCGACTCATGTAGTTGTGGTTTTGGTAATAGCCATGAGTTTTTGGTCATCGGACTCTATTGTATCGGTGTTCAAAAATCTGATTCATGGTTTCGCCAGTTTACGCATACCGGAATTAATACGTTTTAAAACACCAACTTCTTCATCAATTACCGAAGCACGGCAACGAACCGGAGCATCTGTAATGACACGTTTGTTTGAGATGGTTGCAAAGCCATTAGCAACGCCTTTAACACCAGGTGCTTTTTTGGGAGGGTTAAGAATAATGGCTGTAGATGGG
>NZ_JACJSF010000038.1 GCF_014698035.1 Desmonostoc muscorum FACHB-395 | reverse complement strand
GTCGGTTGGTTTAGTTCTTCCTTGAATGCTTCCAGTTCGGTTTGGTCAAAGTTGGCAGTCGGGCGAGTTTTACCTTTCTCGTACTTGACGCTGATTCGCCCCTGTTGAACGTAGCGCTCTAAAGCCCTAACACTGACACCCAAGTAATCTGCTGCTGACTGCTTATTCATAAATCTCGCCAAATATCGTAACTCGCCAAAATCCTATCAGTGATTGGCGAGTTTTGGCGAGCTTTGGTGTAGGTGAGCGCTTGGGTTGCTTCTCTATTCATCTCTCTATGGGAGCAACGTCGTATTTTACAGAAAATTTCACCTAAATTGTTCATTCCTTTTTGCTGAAATGAGGGTTTATAGTTTAGGCTCCTGGTTTGATTGACCTTCAAGAATTATTTCTGATCAACTGCAACAAGATAGACTCAAGGCTTTGTAGTGCAGCGTTTGTAGTGCGTTGATGTTCCTTGAATGCTTGTAAATGCTCCTCTGCTTGGTGCTGGTGTTCCTCAAAGTTACGCTGATGTTGTTCATGGCTATCACGTAACTCAAGTAATACATCATCCAAAATCGCACTACGACCTAGAACACGATCAACGTTACTGGTTAGCTCTCTCATTTCTTGGCTGAGTACATCCAGTTGTGCTTGAGTGTTAGCTTGTCTTTCAGCAACCCCCAAGATTATTTGTTCAATACGGTCAAGTCGGTTGGGGAAGGGTGTGTCGGTCATTTTCCTTGTGTTGAACTTCTACAATTTTACTTTTTTCTTTGATTTAATGTTGTCATTAATTACCTCGTGCTAAAATTTTACTTTTGGAGGAAAAAATATGAGTAGATCACCTGTCGAATATAACGGGTACAGCATTGTAATTGAACAAAGCTTGAAACCAGATCGGATGACTGGAGATCATTATTGGATGTTTAGAGTTTATTTAATTGGAAAACATTTGTCACTTGTAGGAAAACAAATATCTCCGATTATCAAGAAAGACAAATATTATCCAGGATTTGAAGTAGCATTATCCGAAGCTATAAATTCTATTGATGATATAAACAAGAATGTTGTATAACTAACCGGCGATCGCTCTTAAGGATTAATCTTGGGTTGAATGCTTTACTGTAGGTGCTTTTTGGTAGATGTCGTTTAACTATTATTTCCCGACTTTTCCACCCACATAGGTGTTGGTCTGTTTGTTTTTCTGTTAATTCTGCCAATAGAGTTGAAAATGGCTACTACACAAAGGTTGTAGCTTTTTTAAATAATTTAATCTAAACTCCAATAGAGAGTGAGCATATTAAGTATATTTACTCATCCTTCTTCAGATAGTAGTTGGATTTTTTTGAAATTGGTAAACTTTCAGACGAAAAATTTTTTCCGTTGATGTATTTTCAAATAAGTCCTATATATGTTTAGGAATGTCTAGTAACTTTTATATATCAGACGAAGAAATAGAAAAAATATTTTGCACAGAACTAGTTAAGTATGGAGTGAAATACGAAAAAGCAGTTATTTCTGCTAAAATTTTAGCGTCTGGTCAAGCAGATGAGTTGTTGTCATCCGAAGAGATAAAAATTGTTAAAGAAGCTTGTGAACACTGGTTTGTACAAAAGAATCGCTATAAAAAATTGAAAGCTCTTGAAAATAATTTGGTGTAAATAAAGCATCTTAAAATGATTTTGTCTTGAGATGCTATTAACTGAGTTTTCGCATGGTTGGAGGAGCGCATATATCCCCATCTGTTGTAAAGAGTTATTATCTATCCACCCCACAAGGATTTATACAGTGATTAGAGGAAGAAGAGTGGTCGCACATAATACCAATGCACTCGCACCTACATAATCCAGTTCCCGATGCTCTGCCGCATTGAGATAAAAGGGCAGTATTGTTAATCACAATCTCTCTGTATTTGAAAAAAAAATTGAGATGGTTTTATACTAAATCATCTACGGTAGAGTCGTTTTGAAAGCATTGCCTTTTTACACTTTTTCAGCATAAATCTTGTGTTCAACAGCGAGGTTTGATGCAACTGCTATTAACTCATCAGGGTCAAATGGCTTTGCTAGATATGTAGAAAAACCTGTATCTAGAGCCAAGTTACGTGATTCAATAGACGCATGTGCTGTTAAAGCTATGGCTGGAATCTGTCTTACTTGTTGAGTGAGATTTCTAATTTTGCTAATTAGTGAATAACCGTCCTCAATTGGCATCCCGATGTCGGAGATCAGAATATTTGGTTTCAAAAGCGTAATTGTACTGAGGGCTTCATGGGCTGAAGTGACAACTGTTACTTGTACATTGTGTTGTTCAAGGATGAATTGAATCAATTCCAGGTTATCGGGGTTGTCATCTACTACTAGCACCCGCAGTCCCTCTAAAACTTGTAGATTATCCATAATTAACTGGGAAATTTTTCACGAGCTAAAGCTGAATCCAAATTTAGCTGTTAGATAATATTCAACTCAACAGATTAATTGAGCCGTTTTAGTATTCCCATTCTCGTGGTGACGCTAACAATTTTCTTACCTCAGCGCGATCGCGCTCCCGCTCCCGCGCTCAATGTCATAAATCACCCCAATCAAAATTCAGGAAGCGTCGAGCATTCAGCTTGGTATATTTTTCAGTGTGTTTGATATCGCGGTGTCCCAAAAAGTCTTGAATCTCTCTGGTGTTATAACCCTGATTCACCAGATAGTAGCCGCAAGCATGGCGCATCATGTGGCAGTGTACCTTGATATCAAGCCCAGCCTGTGCCGCCAACCGCCCAAGCAGCTTTCGCACCGCATCAGTAGACATCACCTCACCACGCTCGGAAACGAAAATGTATTTGCTATCTGGCAACATCTCTCTGAGTTCTTTGAGCAAAACTAATTCATCATCTCTCAGGGGATGCACCCCAGAATCACTGCCCTTTTCCCTGGTGATGAAAATCTGGCGTTCGGCCCACATCAGTGCATCCCAGCGCAAACCGCATTTAGAGCCTACAGCTTCCCCTACCCTTAGACCGTGGCGGAACATCATCAGCATCAGTGTATAATCACGATGAGAATAACGAGCTTTGCGATCAAGGGCGGCATTCAGCAGAGATCGTACCTCGCTTGGTGTAAGGTATTCTCTAGACCTATAATGCTTGTTAGGTAGACGAGTTGGGGTTGACGGCCTCATTTATTCTCGCTGGTAGTGTCCGGTGTACGCGCCCCAAACAGGACAGTCTACTACGCCACGATCCCTATTCCGACGTTGAGAGACAAGCCACTCAAGAGTTATTGCGAATAGTTATCAATTGATTGTTACCTTTAACCAGATTTTGGGAATCCTAGTATTTAAAGGATGTCTTATAACTATTAAATTGGCGTATTACTAAAAACTTGAAGGCATTCTTTTAGAAAAAAATTTAAAAAAAGCAAAAATTCTAGTAGGTTATACCTTCTAGATTTCATCATACTTGGTCAGAAATAGGTAGTGAAAATGCAACCAATTTTAGAAAATATCCAGCGTTCGCCTTTCTACTTTCTCATCTGGGTAGCACTCTGGATTTTCCTTATGGAACTACTCATCATGTTGGTGTTTCCACTATTTCCCAAATTGCCTGAAGTGACTGAGGCCTTTATTGATGCAAGTTCGCTTTCACTCTTAATCACGCCCGCGTTATACTTTTTTGTTTATCAACCATTAGTTAAAGAAATTCAAGAACGAAAATATATTGAGCAGGAACTACGGCAAGCACAGAC
Source organism: Desmonostoc muscorum FACHB-395 (assembly GCF_014698035.1). Classification (GTDB taxonomy): domain Bacteria; phylum Cyanobacteriota; class Cyanobacteriia; order Cyanobacteriales; family Nostocaceae; genus Nostoc; species Nostoc muscorum_A. Next base: position 69,191 of record NZ_JACJSF010000038.1, on the reverse strand, counting down.
TAAATTACATCAACACACCCAAAAATTAGAGCAATTGTTAATTGATTTGAGTCAAATGCAATTACAAATTGTGCAAAGTGAAAAAATGTCGGCACTGGGGAACTTGGTTGCTGGCATTGCCCACGAAATTAATAATCCAATTGGCTTTCTAGCAGGTAATATCCAACCTGCATTAGATTATGTACAAGACCTGTTTGGACTGATTGACCTGTATCAAGAAAAATTTCCTAAACCAGGATACGAGATTGAAAACGAAATCACTGCCATTGATCTAGAGTATCTGCGTGAAGACTTACCCAAGCTGGTTGCTTCAATGCAAGAGGGGGTCAACCGCATCCTTGGCGTTAGCACTAGTTTGCGAATCTTTTCTCGTGCCGATAGCGAGCGCCCCGTTTGTTTCAACATCCATGAGGGACTGGATAGTACCCTTTTGATTTTAAGACATCGCCTTAAAGCTAATGAATCTCGACCGGAAATTGAGGTAATTAAAGAGTACGAACAGCTACCACTCATTGAATGCTATGTAGGACAAATCAATCAAGTATTTATGAATTTATTAGCAAATGCAATTGATGCTTTAGAAGAATCTAATCAAGGACGCTGTATAGAAGTTATCAAGATGAATCCAAACTGTATCACTATTAAAACTGCGTTGATCAGTAATAGAGAAGATCAGCAACTGGTAATGATCCAAATTAAGGACAATGGCACTGGGATGACTGATGAAGTTAAGCAGAAAATTTTCAACCACCTGTTTACTACCAAAGCCATAGGAAAAGGGACAGGATTGGGATTGACGATCGCTCGTCAAATTCTAGTGGAGAATCATCAGGGAACACTAGAAGTCAATTCAGAACTTGGACAAGGTACAGAATTTCTAATTACGCTGCCAGTCAAGGCATAGGGTGAAGTAGCATCAAGAGTAAAGCTGGCTAACAATTGTCAAAATCATCGCGTAAAGCCCTCAAACCTTCATTTTCCTTTCTTCGCGTGGGACATTAAACCAATCATGATGATTGGTTTACTTTTTTGTGTTTATTAGCTCAGACGAACGAGTGTTAATTGAAGTCAGCCGCAGATAAAATGCACTATGGCGACTCCTAAAAGTTGTGCCTGAATCTCGGTTAGTCCAAACCTAGCTAATCGTTGTCCAATCGCTCTTAATACGGGCAGGTACACTATCGCGCTTTCCTCCTGCCTGGGTTAAGCTACGTCTACTCACTTTTCCCCTTTAAATAAGTAAAGCGAATAGGTTGTATCACCTTTACAAAAGCCAGATAGTTGATGAAAAATTGTAAAGCATTGTAAAGTAGTTTCACAGGCAAAAACGAAATTGCCTGATTCATAAATAACTAACCGCAATCATAAAACCATGACAGCAACCTTACAACAGCGCTCAAGCGCCAACGTATGGGATCGATTCTGTGAGTGGATCACCAGCACCAACAACCGCATCTACATCGGTTGGTTCGGCGTAGTCATGATCCCCACCCTGCTAGCAGCTACCGCTTGCTTCGTAATCGCTTTCATCGCCGCTCCTCCAGTAGACATCGATGGTATCCGCGAACCAGTAGCAGGTTCCTTGATCTACGGAAACAACATCATCTCTGGTGCAGTAGTACCTTCCTCCAACGCTATCGGCTTGCACTTCTACCCAATTTGGGAAGCAGCATCCTTAGATGAGTGGTTGTACAACGGCGGTCCTTACCAATTGGTAATTTTCCACTTCCTGATTGGCGTATTCTGCTACTTAGGTCGTGAATGGGAACTATCCTACCGCTTAGGTATGCGTCCTTGGATTGCGATCGCATATTCTGCACCTGTTGCAGCAGCAACCGCAGTATTCTTGGTATACCCCATCGGACAAGGTTCTTTCTCTGATGGTATGCCTTTAGGTATCTCAGGAACATTCAACTTCATGATCGTGTTCCAAGCAGAACACAATATCTTGATGCACCCCTTCCACCAACTAGGTGTAGCTGGTGTATTCGGCGGAAGCTTGTTCTCTGCAATGCACGGTTCACTAGTAACTTCTTCCTTGGTTCGTGAAACAACCGAAACCGAGTCACAAAACTACGGTTACAAATTCGGTCAAGAAGAAGAAACCTACAACATCGTTGCAGCTCACGGCTACTTCGGTCGTCTAATCTTCCAATACGCTTCCTTCAACAACAGCCGTTCACTGCACTTCTTCTTAGCAGCATGGCCTGTAATCGGCATCTGGTTCACCGCCTTGGGGGTAAGCACAATGGCGTTCAACTTGAACGGTTTCAACTTCAACCAATCAATCATTGACTCTGAAGGTCGTGTGATTGCAACTTGGGCGGATGTGATCAACCGCGCTAACCTGGGTATGGAAGTAATGCACGAGCGCAATGCTCACAACTTCCCTCTAGATTTGGCATCTGCTGAATCTGCTCCTGTTGCTCTTACCGCTCCTGCTATCAACGGTTAATTAGCAATAACGTCAAATAAAATGAAAGGCGCTCTTCAATTTGGGGGCGCTTTTTAGTGTCACTATTTGTCTGCTTCTCCCTCAACCAAAGGGGGCTTTTTTTTCAGGATTGGTTTAAGTGGAGGATTGCTGCCGCCTTGGTTATCTTTTTTAGATGGTCGCTGCACTCTGGGTTTGGCCTTTTTCGCTGCAAGTTGCACTGTGGCTTTATCCTCCTTTGACGCTTTGAGAAATCTCGGTGCAGCTTCTTGTGGTAGCGCAGTCAGTGCAACAAAACCGAAGACATCACGCCCTGGCAGAAATTTCGCCTTGACTGTCACAAAAACTGCGCGTCCTTGCTCCTCTTTAGCCACCTTGGGATTAAATCTGAAGGGTCGGATCGGTGCATCCTTCCATAGCAACGGTATATGACTAGCCTTCATGAATTTCACCTTTCGGGCAGGTTCGGCCTGCTTAATAAATTCGAGTCTTTCATCAGAGAAATTTCGGAACACAGAGATACAGGGAGTAGAGCAGACAGGAATGAACTGCCATAGTCCCGATAATTTAAACTCTAGGTCTTCTAACTCCCCTGAAACGGCATCTAGTTTTCGCCCTCTGTCAAAGCCCACTAACTGAAAAGCGATGCGATGTGGCTGCTCTTTGCGTGGAAAGTGAATTGCCTTTGGATAAACAACCAAACGCTGATTCTGGTTGCCAGTATTTTCTATTTCCTTCTTGAGAGCGTTTAATACATCCCATTGTCGCTTCGAGTAGTAAAGTGGGTATTCATAGCTACCGATAGTAACAGTGCTTTGTCCATCAGTAGTAAAGTTGACATCCCCAGTAATTACCCCAACAGCTTGAAATATTGCTGCTGGCGATTCAATTTCTGTTGATGTTGACGTATCAACATTTACTTGCTCTTCATCCGATGGAGTTTCAACTGTCGGTACTGCTTGGGTTGACTCAGGCGAGGTAAATTCAGCAGATGCCATGATTATTGTTAATAGGGGAGAAATCGCGGTCTAATTCAATCTTAATTGTCTACAAGCGATGGATCTGAACCGACAAGCCTCGACACGAAGCTCCTATTATTAGTTGCCCTAAGTATCCAAAAACTCCAGTTCACTAACATCAATGAGATTTAATCCACCCGCCGCAGCGCCAGGACGCAACGGTGAAGGAGCAGTGAACGGTTGTCCGGTTCGGGCAGAAACCAAAAGCACTTTATCACTACCACAGGAAACCCAAGAGATTTTATATTCTTCGCCGCCTGAAAGTAGCCGGACACGATCTCCTTTAACGGGTTGGCGAGTGGTGACGGATGGTGACGGCTGTGGTGACGGCTGTGGTGACGGCTCAAAACCATTATTTGGACTGGCTTTTACGCTGGGTGACGGCTCAAACCCCAATCCACTTTTATTTATTACCAAATCATTTTCAACGGGCTGTGGTGTCAGAGAATTTTCTTCTAACAAAGAATTGTCGATTTGGGACTCTGGCTCGAAAACTAATTCCACTTGTTTTTCTAGCTGACTTATCAAAGTGCCGTCACCATCCGGTAAACCCTTATTGAGTATAGGTTCTGAGCCGTCACCAGTGCCGTCACCAGTGCCGTCACCAAAATTCAAATTTTGAGCGAGGGTGTAATCATGAGTGGGAATGAGATCATCTATCCCAGCCACCCTCAGCCGCAGTCCCCGGATAAATTTACCCGTTTTGGTAGATTCTTTCTCCACTGACCAGCCCAAAACGCTACGGCACATTTCCAGCAGGTCGGGCGAAAAGTTGTTATGATTTTTCGGTTTGCTGCCAGCCTTATGGCAATAACGGTTGTAAGAACCAAACAGGGTAGTAACGAGAGAGCCATCCTCACCTTCAAAGCGATCGCAGCCAATCGCAGTTTTTGCCATTGAGTCAGCAATCACGCACTGATTCAACCACGCGGCAATCGAGTCAACACGGGTGCGGTTCTCCCAGAACTCCAATGTGCATTCGGGGATTTCTTGCAGACCCTTAATTACTGCGGTTACATGGTCGTCCGATAGACTCAGAACGTAATTGGTAAACGCTGCTAGTTCTGGCTCAAATTCTTTATCAAGATTCCGGCGTTTAATTGGGTCTACAGCATTGTTGCAGGGGAATGAAATTACCCGCCGCTTCACCCGAGAAGCAGCATCACCCATAAAAATTGCCAGATTTGATAAGACCAGCACCATGCCGTCATATTGGTAATGGAAAGCTTTTCTCCCCTTCTCCTCCGCCCGAATCGGATCTTCTCCAGTCAGAGAGAGGAATCTACCCAACTTCCCGGTTTGTCTGTCTTCATCAGCGAAGAGTACCAGCCGCTTCCTGTGAGCATTTGCTCCCTCGAAGCGATTACTGCACCAATCGTCTAGCGTGGTGCTGTGGACGTTTTCTTTACCAATTAAGTTAACAATCAGTCGGCTGAAAGTACCTTTACCTGTCCCACCCAGCCCAATCAGGTGAAGAAATTTCTGTAAATCAGAACGTCCCTTTAATACCGCATTACAGTAGCAAATTAGCAAATCTTTGAGCTGTCTGTTGCCTGAAGCCAAGTGTGTTAGGAATGCGTCGATGTGTGACCAATCTGTGGCTTGAGGATCGTGTTCGCGTGGCAGCTGCCAAGTCAACCGATAACCTGGGGAATGGGGTAAAAATTTCCCAGTCGCAATCTCAAGGACTCCATTGAAAAATGGCATCAGTTCCTTGGGTGAGCGCTCGTTCCATTCCCGCACAAAAAGTTGCGATCGCAGGAACTTGACAATATTAGTAATGTAGCTGTGGGTGCTATAGCCCTCGATGCCCCTAGCAGTGATGATTTGATAAACAATCATCTCTATGGCTTCTTCAGTTTCCCCTGACCATACCCCAGGTAACTTGATCTCGTAGTGCATCCACTGCCTAGCTTCATTGTTGTAAGCTAGGCGATCTCGGAATTCTTCGGCTATCTCCCGGCTGATTATGTCCGCAGTCGGTCTTTTGTCGGTTGAGGAGTCCTTTGAAACAGCAAATTGTGACTCCATGTAAGCGATTGCCTTATTGTAGGCATCGTCAAAAGCGTCAACTCCTTTGTTCACGATCAAATCGTCCAATCCTTTGCCATCTTTGGGACTCCATTCAACAATAGCAAGGTACGCACCCAGGTTTTGAAGTACAAGTTTTAGCTTTCTTATCCCCCTGTTGACTGCTTTGACGGCTGTTGGTTTTTCATCTTGATCAAAGGCTATGACCAATGTTGAACCAGGGCCGACAAAGCCCGCTAAGTCCGGTATCAGAGCGGGAGGTCTTCCCGGTGCGCCACATTCACAGCCATACAGCCCAATCATGATGTGTCCGTGAGATAGGGCGCTAAGGGTCTTTTTACCTCCTTCCGTAGCTCCAACCTCATTCACTGACTCTTTCACCCATTGCCAGAAAATACCAAACATCGGCACATCCAAGCCAGATTTCTGGGCGATGAGTTGGCGTACTCCTATTGGGAGGGGGGGCAGGAATGCACGATTGCCATCTCCTTTTGGAGCAAAGTATTTGTATGGGCGCTGCTTTTCAATGTCCCAAATGCTGACGACTACTTGCCATACGCTCTTGTCTTCATTAAGAAGAAATGCCGCGTACAATGGCTCATTGGCTTGATGTCTGAATCGCTTGTATTCCCATCCCAATGCGTCATGTATGGGTGTTTCTACATCGCCCCCCGCCCCACATTCAATGTCTTGGTGAAACTCTACACAGGCATCGAAAATTTCCGGGTGAATGCCACTTCCTTCAATGAAGGACTTACGAATATAGGCTTGGAAATCTTCATAACTCTCAAATCGGTTCTGCTGTCCTTTTTTTTGGGTGCTGCTGGCAGTTTTGGTATTGCGTGCTGCTAAATCTTGCTCCCCTGTGGCTGACTGTGCTATAATCTGGGGATCTGAATTATTCAGTAGTGCGCCATGATGTGAGAGTCCGGGCGCATTCTCAATTTTTACCGTATTCATTTGTGGCTCCTGAATTTAGTGATTACTTTCGATAAAGATTGAGTAATCCCTTTCACTTAAAGGCACGCCACTGTTACGCTAGAGCTATAGAAAAAACTAAATTTTTAGTGTTGCGGTAGGACTGACCGCTTTGGCGACGACTGACAATCGTCTTGGTATGGCATAGCTCTAGTAAGAGATGGTGGCGTACCCTAAAGCAGGTAGGGACTACCCCTTTTTTTGCGTGTTTTTGGGCTGTATCTATACAAACATGAATTTTTAGCCTGTGCGCGAAAAAAACAATAGATTTTGTACGCTTTGATATGCTGGATATTCAGGGCTACCTGGCTTGTGCCAATAGTTCCTGCTGAGAATTTCAACGAGTTGACCTCTGTTATTAACGTGTCTAAGCGCGAGAAAACGTCTAGAATCTGTGCTTTTGTTATGCCGTTTCCTTAGTATTCTGAGAATCTTTCCAAGCAAAATATTCTTTCAATAATTCTTCTAAGCCTTGACTATTATCGACCTCACGTTCTAGGCAAAACATTTTAAATCTCCTAAATAAATCTTTTGGTATGTGACCACGTAACGCCACGTAGTCTGGATCATCTTTTTTGGCTGACACGGTAGCTAAATATAAATTTCGCAACTTCTGTCTCCATTGAACCATAAGCTTTACAGAACGTCTAAGAGCGAAGTTGCTATTTTAATAAGTTGCAACTTCGCAACTTATCCATTATATTAGCAGACATAAGACATAAGGCAAAAGCGCCAGCGACAGACAAGATACACGTATTCTTGGCGACTTCAGCCTGCAAATTTATTTTGAGGAGAATTTATGCGAGTAACAATCAGGCAATCCTTACACCCATTTATCAGCAATAAAGCGCAGGAATTAGGCATTAATGACCATGCAGAGGTAGTTAACTTCCTTTTACTCCAGATTTTGCAAAATTCGATGCTGTCACAGGCTCCCACAAGGGGGAGCCAAGATACTCAGTAGTATTTCATAAATACGTTTCATGAAACGGTTTCAACGGTTGCATCAATGTTTCAGCCTCACAACAACCGTGAAACGCCACTTACACGAGCCGGAAACATGAAACATGAAACACGAAACGTTAATTGATAACGACTACTTTTGCTTGTGACAGTGACGATAAAAAGTTGAGGGTAAAACGATATGTCAAGACCTGAAAAACAATCAACATCTATAAGCGCGAACGCACCGAACATAAACGAGCCTGAAACTATAACAGAGAAAGCATCAATGCCATCAAAAAAGGTAATTCATTTGATGCTAGATGCTGGGCGCTCCAGTATTAAATATCAGGCTTTCGTTAATAACGAAACTGGCACAACACCAGTGATGAAGACCGAATCTTTAGTGTGTTGTGTGCCATCAGTACCATTTGGAGAATTAGGAGCTTTCAGCCTAAGTCGAGGCAAAGATGAAAACAACAAAGATGTTGTAGAGCATTGGGTCGTTGGTAGCTCCGCCAGACTGCAAGGTAAAGAGTACATAGCGATGAGTGATTCCGAGAATCACAAAGTACACTACTTCCCCATCCTTGCATTAGGCGCAATCGCATCTCTGCCAAATCTACTTGAGTTGTCCACGGGTACAAGCGACAAGCGTAGAACCTTGCATATTCGTTTATCAACCCTCTCGCTAGCTTCCCCATTAGAACTAAAAAAAGCCATTGAACAATGCAAGTGGATAGCCGTAGATGGTGTTAGATACCGCCTGTGTTTCTCTAAACTTGGCTTTCTGGGATTTCCAGAGGGGTATGGCGCATCACTTTGGGCAAGCGAACGCTTTGACGATAAACAGTTCCATACTTTTGATATTGGATATGGTACAGCTACAATCAGCGAATACAGTAATCTCGGCAAGTTACCAAAACGGGTAACTTGTAGTCCGAACGGTGGCGGTGGTGTTGCCACGCTAATCAAAGAATTCTCCAGAGCATTGAGCAATACCGATTCTTCTAAAATGATTCGCCCCTCTCAACTGCGCGAGATTTTAGAAACTGCAACCGTTGGCGATAACGGCATAAGTGCGATTGCACCTGATGGTGAAGACATTGGGAGTGAGTTAGAGAACGCGATTCATTCATGGATGAAAGATTCTCCCTTGGCTTATGCCCTAGATGACATATCCGTGAAAGCCAGACGTAGCAAAGTAACTTTGTGTGGCGGTGCGTTTGCGATCGCACCCGTACAGATGTTGATTAAAGAAAGATTACTTAAAGGGAGCATTCCAGAAAGTAATTTGTTGATCCCCGAAAATCCGGGAACCATTGCTTTATCAGAAATGAAAAAACTTTACTTAGGAGAAACGACCGATGTTAACCAAGCGGCTTAATTACAACGTTCCTCAAGACTTGACTCCAGCTATCAGAATGCTTGCAGAAATGGATGGGACAACCCCCGCTTACTGGCTGAGAAAAGCTCTAGAAAAAGTAGTTTCGGAAAGGTTCTCTGTCAATAACAATCATCAAATCAATTTAGGAGATTTGGAGGCGATAAGAGGTGAATAATATGATGAACAGTATTGTTAGCACAGAAGAAATAGTAATTGTTCTGGCTGGTGTTGAGCAAACTTTAAGGTTGATTCAAGCTACTCCCGAATATAGAAGGTTGCAAACATCAGAGCATTTTACTACATCAAATGACTTGGTTTTGAATGATGCCATTCAATCAATATCTGAGGTTTTAGATGGCATTGAAAAAGTACAACTCGCTAACAGTTCTGATGAGTAATAATTGTGCGAACGCTTGCCCGGACAAGAAAAGCGTTCGCCCAGTTGTGACTTATATCAGGGATGAAATCAGTACACACATTCAAGGATATCAAAATGGCGCACCCCGTAGGATATTACTCTCTGTCTCACGACAACGCACTGATTAAAGATATGTGTGAGACATGGGGCGAAGGACTAGAGAAGATGAGCGAATCAGACACACTCTGGTTAATTGCAAAAATCGCTCATCAAGCATGGGTAGAGTGTGAATCTTCTAACCCTCCTAGCAATAAAGCTGAGTCAGTATTGAAACGACTGCATGAGTTAAAGCAATGGGAGAAGTTTGCACTGATTACCGCGATGGCACAGTGAGATGTACAAGAAGCAATTGTATTTAGCCTTGGCTGGAGTCTTAGTCTGCTTCTTGCCTTTCTTCATCCCTTTAGTACCCAAGTTGGGGGCTTATGCAGAAGCCGAAAGATTAAAAGCCACCGAAGGATTAGAGCGAACTCGCATAGAAGAACGGGCAAAAACCAGCGATGCCTTATACGAGGCGGGAGTCATGCCCACAACTCGAAAACTGAGAATTACGAATTATTTTGACAGCAGTAAACGCAATCCCAGACCAGACACAACCCTTTATCAAGATGACGAGATTGTTGATGTGTTTGATGCTTCTGGGCGCTGCATAGGTCGGATTGAAGAAGGGATTTGGAAATGGAAATACAAAGCCAAAGAGATTTGTAAAAGCGTTCAAAATATCAAACCAGTGAGGAGGAAGTAATGGCGTTAGGAACATCTGGTGCAGAAAGTAATAGCACTGGTAACAGCGATGGTAAACCCAAGGGTAAGAAGCGAACGCTTGGTGAAATCATTGATTTTTGCGCCAAAGCTGTTGTGATGATTGTTGGCTTACCCATTAGGGCAGCCGCCGCTATAGTCAATCAGTTTGTTGCTAACGGTGGCGCGGGTCGTGCCTTGGTAGGTGGGATTTTATTTATCGGCGGTTCCATAATTAGTGCTGATTCAACTTGGCAATTAATCTTTACTGGGCCCCCTGTTTTACCCTGGTTTGAGCCGGCTTGGAATTGGCTAAATGTGCCGTTTGCACTGTTCAATCTTTTGTTTTACTTGGCATTCATCATTTCTGTAGGCGTTCAGGTAATCGAAGCCCACGCCCTACGCGGTAAAAACCCAGATTCAGCTAGGCGGGAACTTCAAGATCACATGGTCTATGAGCTTGAAACCAAGCCTAGTGGCAAGATTGACTTGGTAGGCCAGCTGTGGCAAGACTACAAGACCGCAGGGACACGCGATCGCTCTAGTGCAGGGCTGGTTGTGATTGCGGTTTGGGCGTTCGATATTGTCACCACCTTTGCGGCTCGTAACCCATTCGACTACACAGCCCCGTTGATGATATTGGGCTGCACATTATTCAACATTGGGACAATGATGGCGGGTGAAATTGGGTTTGCCATCTGGCGATTGACTAAAGATTAAAGTGAGCGCCGCTCAACAACTCTCTACATTGAGCGGCTTCTTAATTCAACAGAGCATTTGTTTTATGCAAAGCAATAATATCCCAAAAATTACAACTAAGGAAACGGAACACTTACGCGAATCATATCCGGCCTTATCCCATTTGGAGGCAGGAAATATTTCTGAATGGTTGCAAGAGCGCAAGGATCAATTATTTGAAATGGCCCGAGTTTCTGAGAACGAAGCAGACATGACCCGTGTACTTGGCTTGGTGGCTGGGGGCATCGGAGCGGTTTGTTATGCGGTGAACCCTTTGGCTATAGTTGGTGGTTTAATTGGTGGTGCTGCATGGCTATGGTTTGTTGTCGAACACTCCAACCGCACTAAAGAAATTGCACCTTTACCCTTTGTACGTGGCAACTTTGTAGATGCGATCTCTCGTGCCGGTGACTATGATAATCGGAGCAATTATCAAGCGGATCATCTTGCTAATACCGTCAAATTCCTAGAGCGACAATCAGCAGAAGAGTACGCTTTTCTTCATGCTGAGTTTGAAAATATTGGGCAGTATTTAACGCAAGTTGAACCAGGAAAACGTTTTTATGCTTATCGCTGGATGTTTGGCTGGTTTGGCAAGCTAAAGGGTCGTCAGCTACCGACTTATCAAAGTATGGCTCTCCATTTACAGGATGTGACCATTGACAGTCGGGTGAATCGATCTGAGATAAGTGCTATCGCACAGGCTCAAACCCAGTTACCACCCACCGTAGATATTAAGCAGTTTCAATCACCGACTATAGATATTCGGGACACTCACCAAGCGGCTTCTATTTCTAAACCGGAGGAGTTACAGCCATCAGCACAGGGGCTTTCACCAGAGACTATAACTCATCTCCCTCTGGCGACTAGAGCAAACGCACTCATCGCGGCTTTAAGGAAAAGTGGTTTTCAAGTAGAAGATATGATGAGTTCTCAAGTGATAGCGATCGCTGGTACTCAGCGAGGTGGTAAGGGAACCTTAGCAGCAATCTTAGCAACATTATCTCTAGCTTTAGATTCGGGATTAAACACCCAATACTTTACAGCCGGCGTGGACGTTTACCCCTTTAGTTGCAATCTGATTTCTGCTCTTAAGTACCCTGAAAAAGATGCAGACGGTGCAGATAAACTAGTCGCCCGTGACTTGCTTAAATTTCTTAAAGGCTTAGATGCAAGTGAACCTTACTCACACAAAAATTTACTGTTAGTCATTGATGAGGCGATGCGGTTGCTGTCCTTACTTGATGAGACAGATCGCACTTGGGCTATCCAATATTTACTTTCTCGCTTCGCCAAATGTGGCGGTACATTAATCATTGTGTTGCACGGCTCCAACTTAACTTCTGTGGTTGGCAAGGCGACAGCAGGACTAGCAGACACCTTTAAGCTATCGGTTAACTTCATTGGCTGTGTAGCTCAGTCTGTCAGCGCTGGCGGATTGCGAAAGATTAATGTTGCCAGTGGGGAATATTTTAAGGCTAACCCTAATAACTTTGCCGAACCTGTTAACGGTGGCAATCTCGGCATGATTCCTGACTGGCTAAAGATAGAGTTACACCCTGGAAATGGTCAGCCAGATCCAGCAAGAACATTACTCAAATTCTTCCCGGAGTTGGTGCAGCATCATGAACCAGCAGTTATGCCCAGAGGGGAGAAAATTGCACCATCAGACGCAGTTAATCAGCTAGAATCCATTTTCTCAAAGCCTACCCAAGAGGTTGAAATTGCAGAGATAGAATTCGTAAGTATTTCTGAAGCGGATTTGTCGCAGATTTTAAACATTGTTACTTCAGCCGTTACAACACCAGTCAGCTTTGCGGCGATTAGAAATAGCCGGAAGTGGGGCGAAGAGAAACCTAGTGTTCGCTATTTAAGGTGTGCGATTGCACAACTTATAGAATCCAAGCAATTGAACGGTAGTGAGAAGTTAGGCTTTACCGTTTTTTAATCTTACTGCAATCTCAAAAAGCCATTAATTTTCAGTTAATTCCAAGATATCAAGACATCAAAAGCCTGAATCCTAGTAATGGATCTAAATTTATGCACCCAATTGATTTTAAGAAAAAATGGCAGTTAACTTATGACGAACTTTCACTTGTTTTAGGTTATCAAGGTGATTATACCGTCCGTTCCTGGGGTACTAATGGAAGACACAAGCGCAATCCTCAAAATGTTGTTTACGTCGCTTTTCGCCTTCTAGATGAGAAGTGGTCAACTCAAGGTAAGCTTGTGCATTCTTACCTTTGATTATTTCTATTATTGGGGCAAATATTACGTTAAGCCTGTTTGCCCCAATCACTATATATTGCCCTTTATCTTCGATTTCGGTCAGTCCCCAAACGCTTTTCTATCCGTTGTAGCTTGACATTGCTGTAACCAGTACGCTGCCAGATAGCTTGTAGATAGTTATTGAAATCATCCGAGGTTTTTACCGGAATAAATTGATTGAATCCAAGGAAAATCAACAAAGTAAATAATGCAGTAAACAACCCCATCGTCCCATATTTACTTATGGGTTCAGCGCGATAAACCTCTTTCTCTATGGTGATGGGTTCGGGGCGAGGGCTGTTCTTCAACTCCTGAATAACCGTAGTCAACTTCTGCGTGTGATTCAACAGTTGATTCCAGTTCTGCTTTAATTCTGTTATCTCGCTCTTTAGCCCTTTGAACTCTAAGCTCTCTAATGTCGCTGATGACTTGGGCATATTCTTTAACTGTGTCAGCAAGGGAGTTAATTCTTGCCTCAAATTCTCGTTGCTCTTCTCGTACTCGTTCGATGAGAGATTCTGATTCTTCAATTCCCCCGTTAGCATCTCGATTGTCACCATCGCTTTGCTGAGGAGTTGATTCTGAATTAAATTCGTTTGCGCCCATGCTTGTAACTCTGCCCTATCTCTTTCACGTTCAGTTTTCTGTGACTGCTTAAAATTTTCAAACTCTCTATATAATCTGCCTAGTGCTATCTTGACCTCACCCTGTTCACTGCTCTCTATAGAATCGGCAGTTGAGGAGTAAGGATTGCTGTGATTGCCGTTGCCATTATTATTGTTGCTCATTAGTTTTATTTTGACCCCGACGAGAAGTAGACGCAGTAACTTTTGTCTGTTTTGATGTCGTAGTGTTTTCTAAAGCAGCAACCAGAACTTCTGGTTGCTGCAACCCCAAATAAGCTCCAGCCTTTTCAAGTTCTGGTTTAGCCTGATCCAAAAATCCACTCACTAGCAGGTAATCCCCAAAGGGAAATCCGTTCTCTTCAGTCGCAGCCGAGTAAGGTAGACCTTTCTCTGTCAACGTGTCAAAGGTCGAGTAGTCTAGCTCTGGCATTTCTATTTCTATGCCTTTCAATTCAGATATCGCTGCCGATGTTTTGCTATTCTCCCAACGCTGAAAACCTGAACCTTTATCCCAACATAGATTTTTCACAATCACATAATCAGCTTGAGCGCCGCAGAACTCAGCCATAGTTTTTAAGCTAGTGATCACCGAGTAACCAAGGTTAAGCACAGTCACCAGCGTTACTCGATAACCCAAATCACCTGCAATCTTGAATAGCCCAAACTTACTGATAATCTCCCTAGTTTTATTGCTTGATGCCCCCGGCATATCTACTATTATTGAGTCGGGTGATTCCGCTTTTATTTCGGTAAAGAAGCGTTTCGCCTCTGCCACCTCTAGGAAGTTTAACAGCCTTACCCCTGAGCCAAAGTTTTGATAGTACTCGTACAGTTCTGGATTCTCTGTATCAGCGTCATAAGCTAGATAATTAATGCTTTTATTGTGCATTACATCCAATAGCAAGCGAGTAAAGGCAGTCTTACCTGTACCACCCTTGCCCCCCAGTATCATCACGATGCGTTTCATATTTCGCTCCTATCAGTGATATTAAATTGGGAAGAAGTATTAGGAGTTGTTTTCTTTCGTTTACTAGTTTTAGATGATGATGAGCCGGATGGTTCACTACTATCAATTGGTGAAGTATCTGGCTCTACTGCTGGAACATCATTATTAGTTGTGGTTGAAGAATCAGTTGATTCTGGCTCGGAGTCAGAATTAACTGATTCTTCAACCGCTTTAGATGATGATGAATTACTCGAATTATTCTCCGTTACTATTGAAGCTTTTTTATGAAAACTCTTCAGACCACTGGCCGCCAGTTCTACCCCATGACCTTTAAACACATCAGAAACATCTTCATAAGAGTAGCCAGCGTCTAACATCTCTTGAATAGGTTTAGCCAAACTGAGGACTAAATCTGACAGACTGATAGTTTTAGGTGTTGCCGCTTTCTGTTTGAGACTGGTTTGAATATCTTCTATTTTTGATAAAGGAACAGCTTTCGGTTTGCGCGGCATATTCAGCACTAGTAATAAATTATTCCATTGTAAAAAGTTCGTGGTCAGAAAAAGTTTAAGTTTCTTGTCGTGATATGACAAATATCAACAAAAAAGGGTTTGTATCTTCGTGAGGTAGACTAGTCTAAAAAAGCAGTTACTCATGAATCAACATCCTTTGTATCACTAGTATGGCCAGCATTGCCCAATAGACCCTGCCCTCGGTTACATCGAGGCTGTTGCAGACAGTCAATCATGGTTCGCCAAAGTCTCTTACTCCCCCAGTCTCCCGTTGTGCCCCCTGGTTCTTGTTACCTCAGTCCTGTCGTGGGGGCATAGGCAAGCAATACGCCGTAACGCACTACGTGCTACTTTACCCTCCGGGTAAAGCGGCGTGGTTGCTTGTTGGGGGTGTCCCCCAAACCCCCTTTAAACAAGTCTTTTCAAGGGGTTAATAAGTCAAGAGAGTTCCGGGTTATTCGCCTACCTGCTCGGCGCTTCGCGCCATAGCAGCTACAGCGAATAACCCGGTGAAAAATGAAGAAGTAGATAAATTAATGCCTAATTAGTTATGCAGCCAGACCCTCGTACCAATCTCAGTAATCAACTAGCTGACACATTAACCAATCGGTCAGTAGCACCAGATGATAAGCGAGAAATAACCATCACGTTTAGGGCTAGCTATGCCGAGAAAGCTAGACTAGAGCAACGGTGTAGTGGAGTGGTGCAAAGTGACTATATTAGAGCGAGATTATTTGACTACCCTTTGCCACATCCTAAATTAGTCATTCCCGAAGTGAACCGACAGGCTATCTATGAGCTAAAGAAGATTGGTAACAACCTGAATCAGCAGACTAGGGCTATTAACGAAGCTGTGAAAATTGGTAGTCAACCTCTGAGTAATGAAGTGAAATCATATCTGAAAACTCTTGAAGAACTGACAGCAGTTTTATCACAGACTCGGCAAGAAATTAATCAACCTATATCAATTGATGAGAATGGTAAACTCGATAAGGTAGAAACTGGAGAGTAGCTGAATTATGCCAGAAAACGATGACAGAAAAATTGAGCTAATCAACGTTGCCAGTCAGCTTATTGCAACTCGCTTCAAGCCTAATTACCACGAAATTGGAGCGGCTATCCTCACCCGCTCTGGTCAAGTATTTTCTGCTGTACATATAGAGGCAACTGTCGGAAGAATTGCTGTGTGTGCTGAAGCAATTGCTATTGGAATGGCTGCCACTGCTGGAGACACAGAAATTGAAATGATTGTAGCAGTTAATAGAGGTGGTCAGGTTGTATCGCCCTGCGGTATGTGTCGAGAGTTAATAGCGGATTATGCACCAGATGCTAAAGTAATAGTTCCAAGCGAAGCTGGTTCTATACTTGTTACTATTAATGACTTACTTCCCAACAAATATCACAGATAGAATCCAAACTATAAGAGCATATCCCTGTCTCTATATTAGAGGTTAAGAGTCAAACTTTCGCCGATGATGCACAGGATACTCTCACATTTATCTCAAGTAATATCTAAGCGTTTGGGGCTGAGAGATGATTACCAAAGTTAAAGCTAATAAATCATTTCGCGGGACAACTAAATATGTGCTTGAGAAAGAGAAAGCTAAGATTATTGGCGGGAATATGTATGGTAAAAGTACCAATGAACTGGTAGAGCAGTTTACCCTATCAGCCCACCTTAACCCTCAAATTAAAGACCCTTGCTACCACTTAATGCTTAGTGTACCTCAGACTGATAGAACGCTAAATGATGACGAATTAGCTAATCTGTCTCAACGTCACTTGGCATCGCTCATTGTGTTATCGCGGCTTCAATGTGATGAATCCCAAGTCAAACAGCCAGATAAAAGAATAGCTGACACCAAACTGAACCAGCTAGTTGATGAATTTATAGAAACTGAACTACCAGCTTATGACTTCTTTATAGCGCGGCACTCTGACAAAGAACATGACCACACTCACATCGTTGCATCTAGAGTTAATAATCTAGATGGTAAGTCTATTCGCACTTGGAATAATTACGCCCACTCTGAACACTCAGCCCGACTAATAGAGCGAGAATTTCAGCTAACCCAAGTACAGAGTAGTTGGGAAAGTAAGCAGAAAGCTATGACTCGTAATCAGCTTGAACGAGTCGAACGCGATGGACTTCCAGGCGAAGAAATAATGCGACGGGCGATTGAGCAAGTGGCAGTAAATAAACCCACAATGCCCCAGCTAATTGAGCAGTTATGGAGAGAGCATCAAGTTAAAGCTATCGTTAGTTATTACGGTCACGGTGGGGTAAGGGGTATTAAATTTGGTATTGATGTACGTTCAGTTAATGAAGATGGTAGCCCCCGTTTGCTCTGGAAACAGGGAGGTAATCTCAATAAATATAAGTGTTCATTTACAAAGCTTCAGACAGAATTGGGGATAAATTATGACCCATTAAGGGACGATAGCGAAATTAAACGTTTAAATAATTTCTTACAATCTGTAGATAATAACCAAGTTAATCAACAGCTAATATCAACCATATCACCTAAAAATTCTCAAGCTATAGCCGAAAATAAACACCAGCTAAACCCAGCTAAATTAGATGCGGAACAACGAGCCAGTTCAGAACTAATAAATACAATTTCTGACTTTATTGAACAGTCAACAGTTGAGTCAGCCTTAGTTGAAACGTTACCAGAATTAACAGCACAACTGTCTGGGTATCACCAGCAGCTAGCTAATAATAAAACCACACTCGACGAGCTATTATCGGCGATTGCTGATGTGGAGCAACGGCTTGTATCACAAAAAGCAGTAGATGCAATTGCTAATTTTATTGAGCAGTCAGCAGTTGAGTCAACCTTAAGTGAAACGTTACCACAATTAGCAAAACAACTCTCTCAATATCACCAGCAGTTATCAGCAGGTAGAACCGCATTCGACGAGCTATCATCGGCGATTACTCAAGAGTTACAATCCCATATAGAGAAGAAAGCTATCTTATCAATCTTTGATTATATTGAGCAATCAGCTATCGAATCAGCTTTAACTGAAACAGTATTAGGATTAACACAGCAAGTTTCTCAATATCATCAGCAGCTACTTGAAGCGAAAACTACATTCAATGACTTTGAAACAGCATTGACAGCTGAGTTACAATTTCATGCAGAGAAGAGAGCTATCTTATCAATCTCTGATTATATTGAGCAATCAACTGTCGAGTCAGCCTTAACTGAAACAGTATTAGAATTAACGCAAAAACTTTCTCAATACAAAGACCAACTCGTTACAGGCAAAACTACATTTAATGACCTGGATGCAGTTCTTGCAACTGAGTTACAATCATATCTAGAGAAGAGAGCCATTTCATCAATTTCTGATTATGTTGAGCAATCAACTGTCGAATCAGCATTAACCCAAACAGTATTAGAATTAACACAACAACTTTCTCAATCTCAGCAGCAGCTATCAGCCGGAAGAACCATATTCGACGACCTGGAAGCAGCGATTGTTTATTTGGAGCAACTTCATAGATCGCAAAAAGCAGTGGATGCAATTGCTCTTAATCAAACTCCAACTATAACCACAGATGAACCAAAGTTAAAAGATAATCTTCCAGCCGAATTATACCAGTATTACAGCGCCGACTTGCAAAACTTATTAGTGACTGACCGAGATAAAGAAGTCGCTAAGAGGGCGCTATTAGATAATAAGTCACCCCAAAATTTTGAAGAAATTATCTTTGCCAGTCCAGCCGGATGGACTACTGATGAAGTTAAGTCTTTGGTACTAATCGCTAGCAATCAACTGGCAACTCAAAAGTCTGAACCAGAACAGTCACTCACAGAAAAGCAGCGTCAAGAGTCGGAATTTTTAGCTATGGCTGTGCCTATTGCGGTTGAACTAATCAACTGGCAATTAAGAGAAAGTTGCTCAAATAGCCTTAGATTCAAACATACCACTCTGGAGAAGCAGGGTAGAGAATTGGTATTTACCCATGATGAACGAGGTGAGATTTTTCGAGTGGCAGTCAACCGAAACCAGTTAGGTGAGCTTGAGTATTCACCGATTTATATAGGACAAATAGAGAGAGAAGACCTGAGTTTTTGGCAAGAAGCAGAGCGCATATTGCAACAGATAATAGAAGAACAGCAACAATCAAAAAGACAAAGTAAAGGGATCTCCCTCTAAGCGATGGCGCAACTCAAAACCTAGCAAGCTCAAATAGTCGGTGTCTGCCACTGCCACAAATCCTATCTGGAGCCAACCAATTTGTTGCAGTTAGCGGCAGACACTCCGAATCAGCCCGCCTAGAAGTTAAGAGTTGCTTGAGTTGTGGTAGTCTAAGCAGTTGAAGCTGAACTATTATTTCAACCTAGTTTCCTTCCATGCATTAAATATATGGCCCGTGAGCAATCAAAAACTGAAAAATTATCAACCACGCTACCAAAAGATACCCACCAGCATTTTTTGCCTCACGTAAAGGGGCAGAGAAAGAGTTCAAAATCAAGACTTTTGCAATAAGTCTAGTGAATTATAAATTAAACAAAGTCCCTAATAAATTGACAATTGGTTTCCAAAAGAACCCAGTTAATACATAGGGTGCATATTCCAAGAGTGGTAGTTTCTTTGGTTTTGGCTGCTTTAGCGGTAGACACTCTATAAGAAACGGCACAATACAAGTCAATCCGTAGGCTGTTGCTAAGGCTGTACTCAATTGTGGCGGCTCTCCTGGTATTGGACTATAATAAATCCCCAGTAAAATAAAGCATATCATCAAAAATTGCTGCCACAAAAACCAAGACTGAGGCGACAGAAAATAAACTAACTGAGGAAAGCTTTTGTCAATTTTTTGCCGCATTCCTAATAAAACTGCCCAGGTTGCTGCCCCAACAATACCATCGCTCTTTAATCCATAAACTCTTTGAAAGCGTTTAACAGCCCTTTCTGTTTCCCAGTCAAAATATCCGTTGGGTTCTTTTTTCAAAAATTCTTCTTCATAGAGAAGAACTTGTAGTTCTTTGACAGCATCCCTAAAATCAGAGAAATTCTTTTTTTGGCCGAGGTAAAGCTTGGGATATAACAAGCAAGCCCACGTCAGCGGACCAACTACTCCATCTGACAAAAGATGATTTATTTTCTGGAATTCTTTAACTGCTGCGTCTGTCTGTAAATCAAATTTACCAGTAATCTCTATCGGGAAACCTTGAGCTTTTAAAAGTTCTTGCAGTTCATTGATTGATTCTTGTACAGACTTGGGCGTAAAATCTTGGTAAAGTATGGGACGTTTATTGAAGACACAGACTTGTTTTTCTTCGGGAAAATAAAGTCTATCTTGTTTCATACCAAGCATGAGAGTTAAGTAATGCAATATTCTACTCATTCAGAATTCCTTTTTATAAAGATGTCGAAAGAATCGTCAAGATAGTTTTTTTGTGAAAATATATCTGTTATCCCCACGTTGCTAATTACCTAGTATCAAGCATTTATCAATTAGCCTACTAAACTCACTTCAGTCAGCAGGGTAAACGCATCTAAATTAGAGTTAATGACATTATTTTCAACTCTAGCGAGAATAGACTTTGCTTATTGATATGATGCAACCGCCCTGCTTCAGTCAGCCAGTGACACTGTTAAAAATTTGTTAGTGATTTGTTATAGTTTTGTTTTTACAATGTTGCTAGAAACACTTGTAGCTAATTCTTCCGAATTTTCTTCGATACAATGTGGCTATTAAAACATTGTTGACAAAGTTATAGGGTGATATTTATGTTAGGTGAGTCAGAAAGTTGGAATCTGTCTAAAACATGGTATCGAAAGCTGACAAAAGACTGGGAAATAGACCGTCTACTGACTGACTTAGAAGCTAGAACCCAAAACCGATACAGGCAAAATACTAAAAAAGACCTGTTATTAGGGTTACTTTGTGGATATAGCTTAAAGAAGATTGGTAAAGATTTACATAAAAATAATGCTGTTGTCAGAGCAGGATTAAGCAATATCTATCGAGATATTGAAACTTTGACAGGAGAATCTGACAATACTGTTAGAGCTAGTAACCTGATTTACATTTTAGAAAAATATGGATACCGCAAAGGTGTAGAGGCATCTTCTAAGCATCGGTTCACAATCATTAACAATCTGCCATCGCCAACCTACACAGAATTTATTGGCCGCGAGGCAGATATGAGAATCCTATTAGAACGCCTTTCACCAGATCACGGCGCTCACATGATCACGGTGCATGGTATTGGTGGTGTTGGTAAAACAGCGTTAGTGTTAGCAGCAGCCTACCTATGCTTAAAAGGTAGTCGAGAAAATCTGAATATCGCACCTAAATTTGATGCAATTATTTTCACTTCTGCGAAACAGCAGGAACTCTATCCTGACGGAATTTTGCAACGACAGCAGGGACAGCGTAATCTGCGTGAGATATTTCGAGAGATTGGTAATGCTCTTGGCGATCCTACTATTATTCAATCCCCTCCCAATGATCAGTCTGACCGTGTACGCCAAATTCTCTCCAGACAGCGAACACTATTGATTGTGGACAATATGGAGACTATAGAGGATAGAAGTGGGGTAATAGAATTCCTTTACAATCTACCGATTTGCATAAAAGTAGTAATTACTACCCGTGAGCGAATTGCGTTACTACCAATTAGCCTGCAAAACTTGACCCTAGATGATGGCTTGCAGTTAATTCAGCAACAAGCCGAAGAAAAAGGTATTACTCTTAACGATGAAGAATCTAGGCAGCTTTATACTCACACAGGCGGAATTCCCCTTGCTATTGTCTATGCGATCGGTCAAGTATCTAGTGGTTACTCTTTAAATTCGGTGTTGAAGAGATTAGCCTTGGCTACAGGTGATGTAGCTCGTTTTTGCTTTGAACAATCTGTCCAAGGAATCACAGGAAAGCCAGCCCATAAATTGCTGATGTCACTAGCCATTTTTCCTAACTCTCCTACTCAAGGTGCTGTGGCTGAGGTAGCTGGACTAACAACTGCCCCTGATTCTAACAACGATGGTTTGGCACTTTTGCAGCAACTTTCTTTGGTGAATCAAAATCCAGAGACTAAGCGATATGAAATGCTGTCTCTGACTCGTGAGTATGCTTTGGCAAAGTTGGCTGCTAACCCAGATTTTGAAAGAGAAGCGCGGCGGCGTTGGGTGAGATGGTATTTGGATTTTGCCAATATTTACGCCGGGGAAGATTGGCAAAACTCGAAACATTACAAGAGGCTAGAAACAGAAGAGGTAAATTTACGAGCTGTACTTTATTGGTGTAAAGACCAAGACCACTATGAAGAAGTGAGAGATTTAGGTCTGCTTTTGAACCACTACGCTAATCTCTATGCTTATTGGGACGATCGACTAGATTGGTGGCAATGGCTTGTAGAACAATCAGAAAGACGCGGTGAATGGTCATTTCTGGTGATATTCATCATCCGCAAAACTTGGCTTTTAATTCGGGAATGTTCCGAGAAGAGTTTGAGAGAAGCAGAAGAGATGTTGCAGCGGGCATGGGTATTACGCGACCATGCAGATTTATGCGATCAGGCTGACTTAGCTGAAAATATAGCTAGGTTACAAATTAGGCAAAAGAATTATCCAGATGCCCGTGCATGGCTAGATACAGAACAGAAGTTAGTGACTCAAGCTAATTTAACCGAGCAAAAACACATCCGTTATTACATTCCTGTTCTTTATCATCAAGCAGTTATCTTACACAAAGAAAATAAATATTCTGAAGCTAAAATTCTTTTTCAAGAGGTCATGCTAAGTGCCAAAAGAATTAACTGGTATCGGGTAATTAATTCTGCTCAAAATTGGCTGGCAGATATCGCCATTGAACAAGGCGATCGCGATGGCGCTCAACAGTTATTAACTAAAGGCATCATTGTGGCTGACAGTAGCAAAAACAAGCGACGTTTAGCCCGCTATCAACGCTCTCTAGCAAAATGGCAGAGAAGGTGGGGCAGTGCCGATCAAGCTGATAAATTAGCTAGAGAAGCAATGGATGCCTTTGAACACTTAGGCATGACACAAGATGCCGAGGAAATGCAGTGGTTACTTAACTAGCCTTGAGTTGGTCATCCACCAGAATATTTTCTGGTTTAATATCTCGATGGATGATCGGAGAAAGGGAATAATGGCGGTAGTGGTAGGTGCGAGTGCTGTAAACATCAATGAATTGAGAAGACTTTGAGGCTTGTATTCCACGTATTAGCCCAATCGTGTAATGGGCAGGACTGTGGTCGGGTAGCAGGACTATATTGCTATAATCCCGCTACCCGACCACAGTCCTGCCTAATGCTGGATGACTCAAAAGGCGTAACAATGAGCTAACTACAAATTTTTACCTTAATTACGAAATTTAGCCTATAAACCATGTAGGTATTGAGCCGAGATATGAGTAAAAACCTGCAAGATGGTCTGGAAACTCCTACTATATATAGGGTTCAGCCATTTTTAAGTAAAATTGGCACCAGGGGACAAAACTTAGGTATCCATAGCTACAAAAACCGGAGTATTTATTAACTTTATTTACAGGTTTTATAGCTAGGGCAATGATCATCTTTTGGCGTAAATTGACTGAAACTCTTTGACATCAAGCTTTGTAGCCCAATCCAGAGACTCCAACCAAACAGTATTATTAATTCTCTTTGGTAGGTGAAAAGCAATTATTGACCCTCAGATTGCAAGTATCTTCAGGCAAAATCCTATTTTCGCATCAAAAACGCCCAAACTTATATACAGTAAGCCTTTTCAGACCATATTGCTGCTTTTTACTTGTATCTCGGCTCAATACCATATCCATCCTGATCGCCATACCCTTACACCACCGCTAAGTGCGATCGCACCAGGATTTATCTTCCTTGCAGGTTGTTTTGGATTATTTTACAGGAAAATCTACATATCTATTGCAAGCTATACACCTTGCTCAGTAAACATTTGAGAGTATTTTTAGATGTCAAAAATATGCACAGAATTAAACCCAATGCTTATCAGAACTAAAGTAGTCCAATAACCCTGCTGTATAAGGGTTACAGCCCCTCACGATGATGCAGCCGGAGAAAAGCACGAGCGTGGTTGTTGTATTGTCAACTATATGAGTCAAATAACCCTACTGTGTAAGGGTTACAGCCATATTCGCTGTCAAAGGACAAGAAAAGCGTTATCTGCCACCAGCTAGCTCACGCTTGTAATGAACAGGTTTCTTTAAAATCTACATAGCGATCACTTTGGATTCACACAAGTATGGTGTTTATGACTTGCAATTAAGAGTGAATCCTGACAATAGAAATATAAAATCGACTTAAAACGTTAAAATTCTGGAATTGTTCATAATATATCTGTATCCAAAAAGAAATTTGTATATAGTACCCAGCCATGCCCCAAGACTTCTCCGGTCAAAATCTCAGAGGGCGCTCCTTCAGAGGTCAAAATCTTGAGGGTGCAAACTTTAGCTATGCAGATATCCGAAGCACAGATTTTACAGGAGCAAATCTGAGGAATGCAAACTTTAGTCATGCTACTGCTGGATTGCAAAAGCGTTGGGCTGTTTTTTTGGTAGGTGTTTCGTGGTTGCTGTCTGGAGTTTCAGGATTTTTCTTAGCCTTTGCTGGAGCGACAATATCTTCTATATTTGATACTTCACGTCTAGACGATCGGTTTACTGGCTGGACTAGTTTAATAGTAATAATTGTTTTATTTATAGTTATCCTTCACCAAGGATTAAACTCAGCCTTCGACGTAGCCATAGCCATAGCCGTAGCCGCAGCCGTAGCCGCATCTGTAGCCTTCGCCGCCTTCGGCAAAGCCGTAGCCGTATCCGTAGCTGGAGCCGTAGCCGTAGCCATAGCCTTCGCCGTAGCCGGAGCCTTCGCCGTAGCCGTAGCCTTCGCCGTAGCCTTCGCTGTAGCCTTCGCCGTAGCCGGAGCCATAGCCGTAGCCGTAGCCGGAGCCATAGCCGTAGCCGGAGCCATAGCCGTAGCCGTAGCCGTAACCGTAGCCGTAGCCTTCGCCGTAGCCTTAGCCGGAGCCGGAGTTTTACTTAGTGCTTACATTGCCTGGAGAGCAATGAAAGGAGATGAAAAATACGCCATTATTCGGAACATTGCTGTTGCTTTTACAGCCTTTGGTGGTACAAGCTTTCGTAATGCCAACTTAACTAATGCTAATTTGACGACTGCCACACTTAAAAGTACAGATTTTAGAAAATCTATTTTGACTCGCACTTGTTTCAGCAAAACTAAGAAACTTGACCTTGTTCGCCCTGGAACAACTTACCTGCAAAAAGCACAAGTGGTGAGCGTGTTAGTAAAAGGTCAGGGGCTAGACTTGAATTTTGACCGCGAAGACTTGCGAGGAGTAAATTTTCAAGGAGCCAATTTAGTAGATGCCAGTTTTATTGGTGCAGATTTAAGCCAAGCAAACTTACAAGACGCAGATTTGTCCAGAGCAAAGCTAGTTCAAGCACAACTTAATGGAACTGATTTAACAGGGGCTACTCTTACTGGCGCATACACTCAAGACTGGGGCATTACCATCGACACCAAATTTGATGGGGTGAGATGTGAATACGTTTATATGCGACTTCCTACAAAAGAAAACCCTGACCCACTTCGTAAACCTGATAATAACAAAGAAGTGTTTGCAGATGGGGAGTTTGGTGATTTTATTCAACCAATTTTTGACACACTTGATCTGTACCACAACCAAGGCGTTGACCCAAGAGCGATCGCAATTTCATTTAAGCAGTTGGCAGAGAATCACCCTGATGCCGAATTAGAAATTGTGGCAATGGAGAAACGGGGACAGGATAAGTTTTTACTTCGTGCCAAAACAGCGATCGCGGCTGATAAGTCCCAACTAAGTGCAGAATATGTTGCTACTTATAACGAGATAAAAGGCTTGCCAGAGCGAGAAATTAAATTACTTTTAGCCGAAAAAGATAATCAAATCGGCAGATTAGAGAATATGGTAATGACGGCGTTAGAGCGCCCAAGCTTTTATTCAAATATACAAGTAGAAGAGGTAGGTACTATGACTAATAATCCCGGTGGCTTTTCAGTTGATGGTTCTGTAGGCGGCAACGTCAATAACGTTCAAGGTGAAGGCAACCGAGTAATTCAAGGAGATACAACAATGACTGGCGATCGCAATATCAACACAGGCGGCGGCAACTATAACGAGCGCATTGAACGCGATTATATCCAAGGTAATTACTACGCGGCTGGACAACCGCAGAGCCTTGCCCAAGCTGCTGCCGAGATTCAGATGGTACTAAAACAATTAGAGCAAACTTACCCAACCGCAACTACATCACAGCAAATGGTAGTAGCGGCAGAAGCCATAAATCGCATTGAAAGCAACCCATTATTGAAAGAACGAGTAATAAATGCTGTTAAAGAAGGTGGTTTAGCTGCATTTGAGAAAGCTATTGATAACCCAGCAGGTGCTTTTATTGTTGGTGCTATCAAAGGCTGGCAGGAAGTAGAAGATTAAAGAATTGGATTAATAAGTTTATAGTTTACCAACCCGCAGCTTCTAGGCTGAAAATTTAGCTCATGCAAAAATATGGAAGAGCCGAACCTGCCTGACAACCGCAATATCAATACTGAAAAAGGTAATTATAACGAACGGATTGAAGGCGACTATATTCAAGGTAATGTTTTTCAAAATATTTTTAATATTCTAGGTGGTCAGCAGACAACAGCACCAATAGGCAACCCTGCCCGACCAAAGAACGAACGGATACTATTAGCCGCAGTTAAGGAAGAAGTTACAGCGCGATTAAAGCAGTCTCTACACAATGCTGTGCTAATTAATCTGGGCAAGGAGTCGCAACCTCAACAAGTAAAAAGACCTTGGGATGCTGAGATAAAAATTGGTTTAAAGCCTGCTGTATCGCTACCAGATACCACAACTATTTTGTCAGTTTTTGAGTCAGAAGAAATTGCAGGTAAACTGTTAATTTTGGGTGTGCCAGGATCAGGCAAGACAACCACACAATTAGAACTGGCTCAAATTTTAGTCAGCCGTGCAGAAGAACAGCCTGATTATCCCGTTCCAGTTTTATTCAACCTGTCCTCGTGGAAAGATGACCGCCAATCTCTAACTAATTGGTTGGTAGCAGAACTTAAATCTAAATATGGTGTTTCAACTAAACTTGGTAAAGAATGGGTAGTCAATCACCAACTGCTGCCCATGTTGGATGGTTTAGATGAACTGGAGCCACAACGTCAAGAACTTTGCGTTTATGTAATTAATCAGTTTTTAGCAAGCGAAACTAGACCCCTTTCTCTAGTTGTTTGTAGTCGAAGTGAAGAATATAGTAACTACGCTACTCAATTACAACTAAACGGGGCTATTTACTTACAGCCTTTAACGAATAATCAAATTTTTGCTTATCTAACCTCTATAAAATATATAAAACTTTGGTCAAATATCAGTAGCGACTTAGACTTGCTAGAGTTAATTAAAACTCCCTTACTACTTAGCATTACTGTTCTAGCATCTCAAGAAATATCTGTTGAAGAATGGCAGCATTTGAACTCTACAGCAGACCGAATTCAGTATTTGCTAGATGCCTATGTAGCGCGAATGTTGAGACGGGATACTAATAGTAGGACGTATTTGAAGAACAAAACTCCTAATGCTAGACAAACGCGAATGTGGCTTGTTTGGTTAGCTAAACAAATGCAACGAGAATCGAAAACGGAGTTTTTGATTGAAGAAATGCAGCCTGCATGGTTAAATAATGAATCTCAAATAATTAAATATAAGCTGATTTTTGGGCTGATTGGAGGGCTGATTTTTGGGCTGATTTGGGGGCTGATTTTTGGGCTGATGGGATGGCTGATTGAAGGGCTGATTTTTGGGCTGATTTTTGGGCTGATTTTTGGGCTGATTTTTGGGCTGAAGAGAGAAGAAATAGACCTAATGGAAAAAATAATTTTTTCCAATTTAAATAAAAAAATGCTGATTTATGGGCTGATTTTTGGGCTGATTCCTGGGCTGGCTTATGGGCTGATTGGAGGGCCGATTGGGGGGCTGATTGGAGGGCTGATTGGATGGCTGATTCCTGGGCTGATTGGAGGGCTGTCAGGGCAACCTGACCTAAATATAGAAAATAAAAAAATCACTAATCAAGGTATTTGGAAGTCTGCATCCAATGCTGTTTTTTTTGGGCTGATTGGAGGGCTGATTGGAGGGCTGATTGGAGGGCTGATTTTTGGGCTGATTTTTGGGCTGATTGAAGGGCTGATTTTTGGGCTGATTGGAGGGCTGATTTTTGGGCTGAATTTTGGCGGTATAACCTGCATTAAACACTTCGCCCTACGCCTCGTTCTCTACCGCAACGGCTACATCCCCTGGAACTACGCCCGATTTCTCGACTACTGCACCGAGCGATTATTCCTTCAACGTGTTGGTGGTCGCTACCGCTTCATCCACAAACTGCTGCAAGACCACTTCGCCCAAATGGAGTTCAAACGAGATTAGAAAGATGCTACCAACTCACGCGGAGAGAGTCATAGCCAAAACCTGTTGACAAATACTGAAAGAGCAAAGCGGAGCGATTGATATCACTCACTGATAGCAACGATTGATCAACCGGGGTATAGAAGCGAGTATAGACAGTCAGGCAAGCCGCAACATGAGCAAATCCTATTAGTGCAGATTATACCTGCAATTGGTCAACGTGCTGCAAGCATAAGCAGGTTTAATCAGCCAACGAAATCATAAGGGTTGTATCGCTTGCGATTGATAAGTTGGAATTGATGTCTTGGGTTCGCGTTGGTGACACTAACGGAGTTACAATACTTTCGGTCATCAATTACACGTTTTAGGCAAAACGTTGAGCGCCTCTCAACACTTTAGCGTCATGATAGATGCTAATGATGAGTTTCCCGCAGAAATCCCGCCTGATTTGCGCTCGGACTCGTGGACTATCAGGTTTGATAAGTAGGGAGCGACTGCATTACACGTAATAGCCCAATATATTATATATATGTGACGTTGGGCATTGAGTCTCTTTACCCTATAAGACAGTTTTAGTTGTGAATATTCTCTATTCTGTAGCCAAGTTGCCAACAGGAGAACTGGTTAAAGCTAATGTTGCAGAGAAAGGTCAACCTTATACATGTCCAATTTGTAGTAGTTCTTTAATTCTCCGTAAATGTAGCGACCTGCAATGCTAATCGCTTAAACCTGCAATCATGACATTTACAAACCAGGATTATGGGTCTTGTCCACTTTTGGTGATCCTGTTTGGGGATACTCTCAATTGAGCGATGGTGCAAGCACCCGCCAAGCGCGATCGCAAAAGATGAATTTTCTTTTAGTCAATAGCGATAGAACGAACGTCTCAGTAGTTGAGAATGGTGTCAACAAATCAATAAAAGCTAGAATGGAGATGAAAAGTCTAAACTTCTTGTGTACTCTAGCTTTTAGGTAATAAAACGAAAAATAGTTGAGAATCACACACTCAGAGTCGAATATGGGTCAAAAGGCTATAGAAGTACTCTGTCACCTATTACCCGATACAAAAAATCTTCAACTTAAGAATTGGCTGATTAACGAAGCACAAGCTACCATTACGTTAATTATCGCTTCAGTACAAGCTGTTACTCAGTGCCCAATCTGCACTTCCCAAACTCGCCGAATTCATAGTCGCTATGAACGGACGTTGGCTGATTTATCATGGGCTGATTACAGAATCATTTTACAGATGCGTGTGCGGAAGTTTTTTTGTCTCAATGCTAATTGTAAACGGCGCATTTTTACTGAAAGATTGACTAATGTGACTGCTCCTTGGGCGCGTCGGACTCTGCGGTTGGCTCAACAACTTACCACAATCGGTTTAGCGTTAGGCGGTGCAGCTGGGGTGAGACTATCGCGGCGTGATGGTTTCACTGTGAGTCGCAATACACTGTTGCGACTGGTGCGTAAAATGCCTCTACCATTAATTGATTTCCTAGAAACTCTTGGGGTAGACGATTTCGCTTTTCGCAAGTGCCAAACTTATGGGACGATACTCGTTGATTTAGAGCAAAGCCAACCGTTGGCTTTACTAAAAGACCGTTCTGCGGAAACTTTAGCCCAATGGTTAAAAGCACATCCAGGTATTAAAGTTGTCTCACGAGACCGAGCCAAAGCTTATGCTAGTGGCATTAGCCAGGGAGCGCCCGAAGCTATCCAGGTTGCAGATCGTTTTCATCTACTACAGAATCTAGGAGAAACACTGGAACGAGTGTTTCATGGGCATAGTAAAGACTTGAAAAAAGTTGATGAAGCTTACAGTCAAATCGAAGTCATCCAAACAGATGGCACAGTAGTTGTAGCGAACTGCAAACATCCAGCGATAAAACTGCAAACAAGGCGATTTTGAAACCACATTCTCTGCAAATAAGGGTGGTCTCAAAACCACATTCTCTGCAAATGAAACTGCAAACATAATTTTCAAACTGCAAACAAGGGTTTTGAAACCACATTCTCTGCAAATAAGCTGTAACCTTTGCGGGGATTGAGGTACAGCATTTATCTCTCTATAAGTGTCCAGTTTATACGAACTTTTACACCGGACATATATGTTGATTTATTTAGATATAAACTGAACACAAATGAAACCGAAAAATTCTGTATGAAGTATTTCTCGGATTAATTTAATTTCCCTCTGACGCATACAAAGGAATTCCCATTTTTAACATCTGGTCTCTCAAATCTTGGGTTCGACCAGGAGGCAACTGAGCGTGTAAAAAAGAATTGACCTCACTTACACGTATATTTAATAACTCAGCTAGCACCTTAGCATTGTAACCATGCCGTATTAAGCGGGGTTCTAAATCGTTAAGTCCTACGTTTAAGACAGCTTCAGCCATATCACGGGTGACAGGCTTCGTTGCTGCTTGATAAGCGTCTTCAAAAGCCCTCTGCAAATAATGTTCGATTTGCAATGGAGTAGTCAATCGTTCTGCTAAAAATGCAATTGCTTCATTGGTAATCAAATCTTCAGGCAGATAATCATCGTGAATACACTCGCTCAAAAGCCATTTTATATACTCACCCTGATGTCCTCTAATACCTTCTAAACTAAAAATATTGGTTCTAGCACCAATCTCTTCCAAAGATGGTCGGCGCAGATCGTTTTTCAACTTGGGATGTCCCAGCAGCACTACAGATAAAATGCAACTATTTTGACGTACCAATTCGATTAAACGCTTAATCTTGACTAACGTACTGGGATGAATGTCATGAGCTTCATCCACAAAAAGCACTACAGGCTTACGGCATTTTTGAATTAAAGCTAACAATTTTCGTTCTCTAAGTTCTGGATGATTTGGTGGTTTAGCATCCTTTTCTGTGCTTAAATCCAAAAACAAAGCACTCATCAAAACCCCTACGTTGACCAAATCTATTGTCAATTGCAAGGCAACGAGAAATAATTATGTCTTTTTCGGAGGACAATTCCAATTGCAGTCGTTGTAAAGTTGTTGTTTTACCACAACCAACGACACCTGTTAGAGCAATCAAACCACCTTGCCTGATTTGGGGTTTAAGTTCTTTGAATAGATTTGTCTGCTCTTGGGTCTCAAAATACCCCACATGATCTAAGGTACGTTTGAGACCAAAATAAGTCATGACATCACTCAACATGGCTCGTACCTGATAAGGGGTGGAAGAAATCTCGAATTTGTTTCATTACCTCCTGCTTATTGAGAGTAGACACCAGAACCGCATTAATATAAGCCATTTGTTCAGGGGTGAGTTTGGCTAATGGGCGTGCCAAATAATCGGCGATCGCTAATTTGGCTGCAATCACCGTGCTGAATGTCAATTCTTGAAAAGGGTTAGGGTTAACAAAGGGCTGCACCTTTAGTTGGGTTGTATTACTCCCGAAATCTGGTTGATTGCCTTTACCAATCACAGAGTTCGGTAAAGATAACTGTTTAGCTAAAGATTCAATTCGGTCAGCCCGTTTCTGTGTTCGTTGCTATATTCTGCCTGGAAGCGAACCGCCGGTGGTTGTCGTAGGAGGGTATCGCGGTCGTAACCCCATTTTTTCAGGTAACAATTGACGGTGGTTGGTTTGAGCAAACCTACTGGAACTGTGACATGACCATCTGGTGTGTTGATGCCATCTTCTTCCAATAAACGAATTGCTTGTACGGTAGATAAATGGCGACCTTTACGATTAGATGTACGTATTTTAATGGCAGCAATGATTTCACAGTACCGCTCTAGTCCGGCTTTAGGAATCACACGCGGGACATCACAATCAACGCGGCGCACTGAGCGCACCACATTCCCTTCTCGTAGTGTTCGATACACAGTATCTTCGGAAATACCATACATTTGAGCTATTTCTTGGACTAATACCCGACGAGATGGACTGCGCGGTGGTAGTTGTTCTAAGCGACGACGAAGGTCTACGATTGCATCAATTGGTATTTGTTTCTTTGGCATCCTATGATTTCTCCACCAATGTATTGTGGCGTGGGTGGAGATGTTTGCGTGACAACCAATCGTATAGTGTGGAAGGTGAACAATCAACTAGTTTCGCAATTGAGCGTTTGCTGATGCCTTTGGCTAAATAACTGCGAATTTCTGCTTCCCTTGTATCCAGTTTCAAATGTGCGGATTGTCGTCCTTTGGGTCGCCCTAACGTTTTTCCTTCAGCTTTTCGTTTGGCTAGTGCTTCGGTTGTTCTGAGTACAATCAATTCCCGCTCGATTTCTGCTGCCAAGCCCAATACTGTTGCTGTGATTCGACTTTGCATTGAGTCATCCAGTACCATTCCTTGTTTGGCGATATGGACGTTGATTCCTCGACGCACGCAGCACTCCAGCATTTCTAATACTTGTAGGGTGGAGCGTGCCATCCGACTCACTTCTGAAAAAATGACTACATCGGATTCAAGGGCAGTTTGATTCAGTAGTTGTCCTACACCTCGCTCGACCCATTTCTCCCGTCCAGAAATTGTGTCCTCTACAAACTGTATGGGACTTAAAGCGTGGATATTGGCATATTCTAAAATGCCATGTCGTTGGTTGTGTACGTCTTGTTTGTCGCTGGAGACCCTCAGATAAGCATAAATGGCCATACCCGAATGGCTGTCGATTTAAACAGCTTTATAGATTTAATCGAACGGTATTAGTTCAAATTAAACCACGAAAAGCGTACATATATGTCCGGCATAAAAGTTCGTATAAACTGGACACTTATAGAGAGATAAATGCTGTACCTCAATCCCCGCAAAGGTTACAGCTTATTTGCAGAGAATGTGGTTTCAAAACCCTTGTTTGCAGTTTGAAAATTATGTTTGCAGTTTCATTTGCAGAGAATGTGGTTTTGAGACCACCCTTATTTGCAGAGAATGTGGTTTCAAAATCGCCTTGTTTGCAGTTTTATCGCTGGATGTTTGCAGTTCGCTACAAGTAGTTGCACCAGTACCGCCACCCCCAACACCGACTAAACAGGAGCATCTTGCTGAACAGCGCCGTACACGAAGACTAGCAATTTATCAACAAGTTTGGGAATTACATCGCCAAGGGTGGTCGGGACAAGCTATTGCCCGCAGACTTGGTATTGGTCATGGAACTGTGTTTCGTTACCTGAGTAGTCCCACATTTGTTGAACGTCAGGGACGTAGCGACCGTGGTCGAAGTCTGCTGAACCCTTACAAAGATTATCTTCTCAAACGCTGGAACGAGGGTTATATCGATACCAAAGGGTTGTTTGAGGAAATTCAACGGCGTGGTTACTCTGGTAGCTATGATACTGTAGCCCGCTACACCCGTCGGTTGCGCTCCTCACAAGGTTTGAAACTGAGGCAACGGCTGGTAAATAAACCTCTGCCTATAGTTGCTGAACCGCAGAAGAAGTCTCTTACTCCTAGTCGGGCAGCTTGGCTTGTGCTGCGACGACAGGAATTGTGGAAGCGAGGCGATGAACAACTAATTGCACTGCTAACGGCACAACACCCCCAATTAGCTGAGGCAATTGAATTAGGTCAAGGTTTTGCTCAAGTGGTGCGTACTCGACAACCTGAACAACTTGATCTTTGGCTGATACAGTCGGAGAATAGCATTCTTTCTCCTTTTCGCAACTTTGCTAAAAGTTTGCGAGAAGACTATGATGCTGTCAAGGCTGGTGTAACGCTTTCAGTGAGCAATGGCCCTGTTGAAGGTCACATCAACCGGTTGAAAATGTTGAAACGGCAAATGTACGGTCGCGCAGGAATAGATTTACTTGAGCGTCGGTTCTTGCTGGCTATATAAAGCGTAAGCAGGCGAGGGTGAAAAGTAAACTGTATTTTTGCGATCGCCTAAACTAATATCTCCAAACTAGATCACCAAAAGTGGACAAGACCCGGCATTGGGTGAGAAACGCGAGGAATATCGTTATCGAGAAACTAAATATCGTGGCTGGGTATTCTTCCATTCAGGTATTTCAACAGAGTCAGACTCAGCTTTTCAATATTTAGATATGTCACCTGAAGACGCGAAACGCGGCTATATTATCGGGGCTGGCTACCTAAGCTATTGCTCTAAATCGGGTAACATCTGGGCTTACGGATTCATCAATTCAGTGCTTTTTGAAAATGCCCAAAAAATCAGAGGCAAGCAACCAATCTTATGGCAGCCTGCTGATGATAAAGAAGTCCAAATTTTCAATTCTGCATGGCAGATTTTACAGACGATGATTCATACTGCCAAGTAATTTTGATGCCCTTCTAGGGCATTCTGGAGGGGCTAAATTGGCATCTTTGCTAGTCTAGAAGCCTGCCAATTTCCTAAAATCCCAAAGTGCGATCGCATCCTCTAAATTACCAACAAGAGGAAATGCGATCGCACTTTTTTAGACCACATATTTATAGTAGTTAATTGCAATGTTTAATTAATGCCAATACTCATCAATCTTTGTCGTATGTTCGCCGCGTACCATTGACCACCCTTTGAGGTGGTCAGACCCAATTCGTTAAGTCTGTCAGCAATTTTTGAATAGCCCAATCCCTCGCCCCGTAGTTGTTCTGCAAGTGCGATCGCATCTTCCGAATTTGCTCTTGCTTTCGCTACAGAAGCCGTTCTCCCTGCCTTACCTAATTCATAGCCTTGGGCTTTCTTCACTGCCAAGGCTGCGCGAGTGCGCTCACCTATTTGTTTTCTTTCTTGCTCTGCCAGCATTGCCCAAATATAAATTTCCATCTGACTCATTTTAGGCGATGAAGCTATCAATAAATCTGGCGTTTCCTTGCACCACATATATTTTTGAGTAAAGCCACTGACATGATACATTTCACGGCTGAATCGGTCTAGTTTGGCGACTAAAATCTTCGATCCATTCATTTGGGCTAATGTCACAGCTTGGCAGAAAATCGGGCGTTCTTTCGGGTCTATCTTCCCGCTTACTGTCTCCTCAAATTCTCCAATAATTTCCAAGCCTAATTGTTGGGCTACTTGACGGCACAAGTCTAATTGAGCCTCCAAGCCCAGCCCTGATTTCTCTTGTTGGTCAGTGGACACCCGACAATAAATTACCACCGTGTTTGTGTCGATTACTTTTGATTTTCTTGCTGTAGCCATACTTTTGTAGTCCTCTAATGCCCCTTTGACCACTATACAGTGCTAAAGAGACAAATTTTATACAGTATCAATGAAAATCCTTTCCGTAAGTGGGTGAAATGAGCATCCGTGCGTGCGACCCGAAGACAAGATTTTGATGTAGAGGTTCTGTAACCCAAGAAACGCAGGAATTTCTGTAGTTTTCTTCTTTCTGCCCTCTGCCTAAACCAGCCCATTAGTGATCACCAAGACACCTTGATACTCAGGTATATCAAGATGCCTAGAAATCGAGGTATCTTGATACTCAGGTATCTTTTTAATTGGATATCTAAATATCTAGACAGTTAGAGTTAATATCTGTATGCTCTGCTATATCGAATTGGGGGTTTAACCCATGCGAACCTGCTCATCCATCTCCCTCTCCGGCGGACAGGGGAAAACAACAACTATCTTCTTTACCTCACTGCTACTAGCACGACTTGGCTTACGAGTGTTGACTATCGACGCAGATCCACAAGCAAATCTGACTTTTTATTTAAATCACGAGGTAGACCCAAACCAGCCGAGCTTATTTGAAGTGCTAACTGGGCAAGTGACAACAGAAGATGGTATTTACCCTACCACCCATGAAAATCTATTTCTGATCCCAGCGGATAGGGGACTGTTCAAGGTTTCAGATTTCCTGAGTAGCAGTGGTACAGGAGCATTTATCCTCAAACTACGCCTCAAATCTGTAGCCAATATCTTTGATTATGTCCTGATTGACGTGCAACCATCGCGCTCCCAACTGTGCCTAACAGCGGTGGGAACGTCTGATTATGTCATCATCCCCGTCGAAGCCAATGTTAAGGGAACCAACAGCTTAATTGATACCCTGAGCTTCTTAACAGAACAAGCCAACTTAATGGCATTTACAGGGAGAGTATTAGGGATAGTTCCTTTTCGAGATCGCTGGGTAGGAAACACCCAAACCTTAGAAGGCAGGCAAAATATTGAAGCGATGCGAGAGTTTGCTCTCGACATTCCAATTTTACCTTCTATCCGCGAGTCGGAGAAGTTTAAGAGTGCAATCCGACAAGGCAAGTTGTTGTCAGACCTGGGGCAATCCGACCTGCAATATCCCTTTGAGCAAATTATTGAGGCGTTAACTCATGAGTGATGCATTAGAGCGATTGAAACAGCGAAGCCGTCCTTCTGTCAAAAGTCGAGATACTTCGTTAAATTCTGGAAGTCCAGATACCTCGATATCTAGAAACCAAGAAAGTCAGATACCTGAAGTTACAGAAAATCAGGCTAATGTATCTAAACAACCGTTGCAAACAAAGCAGAGTACGCTGCGGTTGGAGCAGGGAGTAAGCTCACGCCTACAAGAGGTGTGTCGGGAGAACGGCATTTGTCGAGAGGTTCTGATTGAAGCCATGTTTGAGTATTGTGAGGCAAATCCAGAATTTCTCAGTGCAGTGTTATCTGAAGCGATAACGAAGAATGATTACAGGCAGCAAGTGGCAAATATGCGACGGGCGCAGTCGATGATGCAAAAGTTCTCTTAGCGCATTCTTTGGAAAGTATCTTGCTTGAGTAACAATCGATGCTGTTGGTATTAGCTTGATTTGTAATTTGTAATTTAATGGATATCAACCAACAAAAAGAACAATTTAGCATTACCTATATTAGAGCCATCGCCGCCGTTGCAGGTTATTCTTTATATAGACCAGAAGTTGATAACGACAGCGTAGATTTAGGCATAGTTAGCAGAGGCGGTACAGGTAAAATCCTTTCCCCTAGACTAGAACTACAACTAAAATGTACATCCAGAGATATTCTTGAGGAAAACTATATTAAATATCCTCTTAATCTCAAAAACTATAATGATTTAAAAATCAATGCCCTTGTCCCTCGGATTTTAGTTGTCGTTTTAGTTCCAGAAAAAATAACAGACTGGATAAAACAAACCGAAGATGAACTGTGTCTAAGACATTGTGGTTACTGGGTATCCTTGCGCGAAATGCCAGACACCGAAAATCTAACCAATGTTACTATTGAAATACCCCGTAGTAATCAGTTGACACCCGTATCACTCCAAACCATCATTCAACGCATTAGTTTTGGAGATTTACCATGAAAGTTACTATTAAAGACAGTCAAATACTCAAAACTGTTAACCCTAATGTGATACAGGCACATTTGCAAGCAACAGGCTGGCATGAAACAGGGCGTATATATAATGATGCCGGGGCAATTTGGCGATTAAAAAAAGATGCCGTTCCTGAGTATGAAATCCTGCTACCTCTCCAACATAGTTTAGGAGATTATGCCGAAAGAATCAGCGATATATTAAAAACGTTGGAGACAGTAGAAAATCGTGACCAAGTTGATATATTAAGCGAATTTATTACCAATTATCCTAATTTCACCGTGCAAGGTGTGGTCATGCAAATCGCTACCCCCCACATTGAGCAACTCAGTGGAGAAATTATTTTACTATGTGCAGTTTTTGATAAATTACAAGAAATTAAAACCGAACTAGTAGACCACGATTATATCTTAGCCATTAAAGCCTATCAGGAACGTTTACCAATTCACTGCACAGGTGATTTAGTAAAAGTTGACAATCATTTTATCCTGAAAAATCCCCATAATTTTCAAATTGACAATATCTAACTCCGGCTTATCAAGATTTTTAGGTTTTTTCTAAATCAGTTCTGATATTGAGTCGCTCATCTGCTTTTGCAAGCGCTGGCGGTTATCATCATATTTCAACACCGTCTGCACTTGGGCGTGTCTGCTGAAACGCTGGGTAGCACGGTAGTTGCCATTGTTCAAATCCAATACTGTGGTAATCGCACTGTGGCGGACACGATGTGGTGACATCTTCTTAGTAATTCCAGCTTGCTTGCAAAGCCCGTCCACCAGTCGCCTGATTGCCTCCCCGGTTAATCTTGCTCCATTCTTGTAATAGGCCAGCACGGTGAAAAGCGGTTCATTGCCACGTTTCTTCTTATTGGCTTTTATCCAACTGGTGATTGCATCAACCGTTCTGTCTGATAGGTCAATAACTTCCTTCTGGCTACCCTTACCTTTACCCAGGATTTCAAGAGTTTTCTCTTTGGCGTTAAAGTCACGCACATTTAGATTGACTATCTCCTGACGACGCAAGCCATTATCCCAAAGTAACCGCATAATGGCATAATCGCGCTTGCCCTTAAGAGTACTGCGGTCAACCAACGCTATGACTAGGGCATAGTCCTCGGCTGGAATGCCCATTGTGTCACGGTAGGTTTCGACCTTTTCACCTTTGACATCATCTAGGGAGAAATTGCAGACCCCTAACCGTCGCCCCATCTCCACCATTGACTTGATAGCACTAAGGCGACGATTCACCGTAGCTTCAGCCAGCTTTTTCTTAATCAGGTGCGCTTTGTACTTGAGAACCACAGCAACGGCGTGACGTTGTTCCAGGTGAAGAAACTCTAGAACTAAATCCCGGCTGGGTTCTTTCTTGGCAATGAACAGGAAGAAATCTTTCAGGTCTTTTTGGTATTCGCGCTTAGTGTTTTCACTCCGCTTATCACCAATCAGCTGCTGAATCACATCGGGGTCATTCTCTAGAGAAAAATCTTCTCCGATCGCTAACGCCAGCGAGTTTTCTAGAACACTAAGATTTTCCGGGTGAATGGGGTTCATGGGTTTAAGCAGAGGAGAGAAGATGTTTAATTTTTATTCATCAGCCAGGGCTATGGGTTGTTAATTGTAACGACCTGCAACCAAGGCATTTTCAAACCAGGATTAGAGAGCAACTAGAAATTTCTAAATAATCTTAAAATCTTTCCATCCCCAGGCAAGCCCATTCCTACTAATCAAGAATTCTTTTCCGATTTGCTCTCGAATTTTGTGGCAAGAAGTTTTTAACTGTTGATAGTCATCAGGGTGAATATCCATTGAGCTTCTAGCGCGGGTGAGCAATTGACGCTGATTTTCTTGCCACTCCCAAGGTTGATACCACCATGAAGGGTAAAAATCTGCCTGTGGAGTAATCACCGCATAATCGCGTCCTTTCTGGATATCCTCTAGATCCCATGTTGGAAGATAAGCAAGTAAATCAGTTTCTACCCACCATTGTTCAATTATTGCTGTTCCATCGTCGTCTCGTGTACCGATACGCTTTCTTGCCTGAATTTGGATTCTGGCGTTGGCAGTAATCGCTGCATATTCTTCTGGTTTAGTCGCATGAGGGTTGATTTGAATTAATTTTGTCTTGCTGTTCGTCATCTTGGATTTCAGAATAAATATTCATCGTGATTCTTAATCGCTTCTCTTTCCATTTCCCTGTTCCTCTACGCTCCTGCACAAGAAGCCCCTCTGCTCCCCTGCTGACCATCTTAGCCGCTCAGGGGTATTTATTACTCTAAGTGGTGTGAAAACTGACATTGTCGCACTATCTCGCAACAAGGGGGGGAGTGGGTCAGGGGCGAGTTCTTGTCAGTTGATTGACAATTATTGAGGGCGATGAAGAGAATTTTCCTTCTATGAAAGTGTAAGGGCTGACGATTTGACTAAGTAATAATGCTGTATGAATCTGGATATTGCGGTTTAGCCCTAAGCTCACTCAGGAAAGTCCCGTCTAGGTGGTGAAGCGATCCGATCGCCAGCGTAGATGGGCGGTTACACCATCGCACTTTGTGGGGCATTGATATCACGATTGATATCATTCCTTCCCTATGCAGGAAAATGTCACCGCATAGGGTCAGGCATTCGGCAATTACGGCGGCGCTCGATGTCACAGGCGAGAATATCAGAAAGGTGCAGAAATTGAATTGAATATCTTCAATAATAATTCTTTAGAGCAAGTCTTATTTCCATTGTGTGCCATCTCTATATGCAGTATCGTAGGCGATTAATTCTTTGTCGTAAGCAGAAGCTAGGCTAAGATGCCATTGCTCTAGCTTGTCAAAAAATATTAAGGGATTATTATACTCAGTATTTCCTAAATAATAAGAACCAGCCAAAATAATATTAGTTTCATTATAAGGTTTTGTTAATACTTCTTTAATAACTTCAGCAGTTTTTTTTTGATTATCATTAAGTTTTTCCCAGTTGAGATTCCATTCATCTCGATGCTTAAAGTAATTTGCAAATCCATCAATTAACTGAATAGAAGATGAAAATTTATTTTGATTATAAGCAAACTTTAAAATGCTGTTTTTTTGACCGTCAGTAGTGGTTAATTTTGCACCTTTGTGTTCTGCTAACTTATGATATTGTTTAATTTTCGATACAACCTTTGTTATATATCCTTGGCATAAAACAAAAGCTGTGCCAAGAAGATGTTCAACAACTAAACATTCATCTTCTGCAATACTTTCCAAATATTCTTCTGGAAATTCATTTGTTTTTTTAATCTGTTCTAATTCAATAATTGATTTATTAATAGATACTCCAATCTCTTTCAGCACACGTTTATATGGTTCGCCTTGTATGATTACAGTGCTTGGATGAATAGATATTCTTAAAAAAGAAACAGAATTATTTGACATTATGATTTTGAGTATTAAACAATCTTTTTGCTGGCACTGTTCATTAAAAAGGTGCAGAAGTTGAGCCGTCATGCTGACCCGCGAACGCTGATGATTTATGACGATAACTGGAATAAAGACTTGTGGGAGATGTCGGAATTGTTGACGGGAATGTTGAAGGATTCGGAGTGAGAGAAATTAAGAAATTGACTAATTATAGCAGATTACTCTTATTCAATAACTGGTAATTAAATTGCTACGTGTTTTCATAATAAGGAAAGCTAAATTCTGATTTAGCTATTAAAGTTTAAATTTAACTCCTAACAAAACATATCTAGATATTGTTCGTAGCTAATTCCTAGATTTTCACCAAAGGCATAGTATCCCATTGCTTCTTGTTCAAGGCTAAATTCATCAAAAAAGAAGTCATCTTCATTAATAGTATCTCCAGAATAGAAATTTTTAGCATTATCAAAACGCTCTATTAAATCTTGAACTATCCCAATATCTGTAGTATAAAATCCAACTTCTCTCTCATCATTATTTTCAATGGAAGTCAGAAAATTATGGCTGCCCAACATAGCAAAATTGTAATCACAAACTAAATACTTTTCGTGAGTACATAGTAACTTTAACCCCAAATTAGGGTAACGCTCTTTTAAAGGTATTAGTTTTTTCAATCCAGAATATTTCCATGAGTTAATTATATTATCAAAATCTTTTTGAGAAAAATAAGTCTTATTTTTCTCAAAAATATCTGGTTTATATCCCCACCCTAGATTAATCTCGACTCCTGATTCAAGCAGCCTAGTAAATGAGCTAATTACGGATTCGTTGACACCTTGGTTTGTTACCCAAGGGCAAACTAAAATTAATCTTCTTTCTGATTCTTCTAGTGCTTGCATTAATATTCTTCTGCTACCAGTGCGGTCAAATACTAACTTATTTTCTTCCATAAACTAAATACTAATACTGAGATATTATTTATGAGAAATACTTCATTTCACCAATCTATCCAAAATAGTTTGAACTGGATCGTGAAGAGTAGTTATTAAACTTAAATTTTTACTGCTGCCTTACCGAAGATTTTTTTTAGAAGTGAGTTCGCGTCGTAGGTGAAATTAAAAGAAAAACAGTTATTGAAAAAGAAACTATATTATGAATAAATGTTACCCATCCTTTAGTTGTACAAGTTTTTGATATTTCATTAAAAGATTGTAAAGTTGTACATTCGTATATTAAATCTTTCATCCCCATAGAAGCAAGAGGCATAATAACAAATAACCAGATAATAAAAGTTATTATAAACCATGTAAAAAAAAATAAAAAACAAGAATAAAGAATTAAAACAACCGGGCTTTTTCTATATTCAATTGGTAAAGATTCTAAAGCTACTTCTAACGAAGATTTCTGGCGCTCACTCATAGCTAATATTTAATTAGTTTATTATTTATAGGATAAGACCTGAAAATTAATTTTTAATAATTATAATATTCCCGAAGTTACACAGGTAAAATCAGAATGGTTAGGTAAGATTTTATTTTCCCTGTATTTATCGATGAAAGGCTTAAAAAAGCCATTCTCCAAACTTTACCCTGTGAATAACTTACTGCATTCAGGAAATATACTGAAAATTCTCACATCAGTAATTTTAATGATTAAGTTCATTTCTTTCCATTTCCACAAGCCACAGAGAACGCGTCGATTATTGGAAATGACAAAGTTGGAATGAGACTTTTGTTAGAGAGCGGCAGCGGCAGCAACAGTAACCTGACTTTTCACGGGATGTGGAAAAGTCAGATGAGCTGATGAGAGGGCGAACGCTATGAATGGACAGCTAGAAAATGTTGTGTTTCGATTCAATTAATTTCTCCAATGACTGAAGACTATTAGCTAATTCCTCAGTCATTTCCATTATTGTTGAACTTTTGAGGCGTGTTGGGGGCAAAGATATAGCCCCGCATTAACTAAAGACCTAGTAAAATAGTGGCGCATATTACTAGTAAATGCTTCTTTATATTGAGGGTCACCAACATAAAGACTAGGATCAGTGTCTCGGTTAATCTTTTCTACTAACCCACTAAAAGGATAACCATGCCCTAGCTCTTTACAATAATCTTTTCCTTGGCTAAGTATTCTTTCATCACCTAAAACATCATAGATTTTTTGATCCAAGTCTTCTATCATGTGGCTTTGATAGGCTAGTTTATTCTGCAAAGGATACTCATCATTACAAGCTAGTACAGGAGGCTGTAGTGTTGTAAAACCAACTAATAAAGCTGTTAATAATTTCTTCATGAAATATTACGTTTTTTTTAATGAAAGTTAGAGGGTAATGTTTCCATTCGATTAATTTCTCCAAGAGTCGAGACATGGCAGGAAACATGAGGCAAGAGTAACTCGTCATTTATGCAATATCTTTTTGTAACTTTATATACTAATAAATGCAATGATAATAATACTGAGTTTGTGCTTAGGACTAATTAATACCCATAAAAGATTTTGTAAACATCTCTTAT
This sequence comes from Desmonostoc muscorum FACHB-395, assembly GCF_014698035.1. Lineage (GTDB taxonomy): Bacteria > Cyanobacteriota > Cyanobacteriia > Cyanobacteriales > Nostocaceae > Nostoc > Nostoc muscorum_A. The sequence goes on along the minus strand of NZ_JACJSF010000038.1, from coordinate 25,567 downwards.
TTCACCCACATCAAATTGAGGTGCTTCTGGCTTCACATACAATTCCATGCCTATTATGAAATTGCACTTAAATTATTTACAAAGTGCAGACTTTTCTTTCTGTGTTTGAGGGGGTGAGAGGTGGTTGCCGTCGGCAACCACCTCTCACCCCGTCAGAATGATTATCATTATATTTTAGCTGTCAACTTATGATTTTGGCTGAGTAATTTATTTCTTGGAAGTCCCCAAACATCCTTTCAAACTTGTCCTTCATCTTTAGGATATAGGATACAAAACACATGTCCCGTGTTACGGTCTGGTTTTATTTGAAAACCTCTGTCAACCAGCCATGCAATAAATTTTTCTTTTGATATTTGCAATTCAGTTGGGTAAATGTGGATAGGGAGGCGTTGTTTACTCCACATATTCTGAATTATATATTTGAGAAGGTAAGTCCCGTACCCATTCTCTCTATATTGTTCAAAGATGATAAATTCGTCTATGTACCAATAAGGATTTTGATTATTGAAGAGTCGATAGCTGGCAACAGCTACTTCTTCACCTTCAACATAAATCTTGTAGTAAGTGTATGGGGGGTTCAACCGTTCTTCTTCAAAGTCTCTCCTTATTTCAATGCCCTCTGGTAATCCGTTGTCGTTCATGGGTTTTCAGATTTAGTATTCGCTCTTCTTACAATATCCGGGACTGTTACCATCTGAGTTGGGGCAATTTCGATGGTATTAGCATTGAGCCAGATGGACAGACCTGCTTCTACCCCATCAATTCTTTGTACTCCGAAACGGCGTTTCGGTAGGCTTCATTCTCCCCAGGCTTTGCACCCCAAAGGAATTTGATGATACTGGTCTGGTTCATTTTCAATTCGTTTCGCAGTCGCCCAATCTCAGCAATAGCCTGTTCACGGGTGAGAGAAAATCGGGTGAAACGCTCTTGTGTAGTGCTATAATCATTGCCCTCTGGTTGTTTCGGCGTTTCGTTTGGTGATTGAGCCGTTTCGGGGCTGTCTGCCTTAGCCTCAAGATTAAATTCCAGTTGATAAATGCGCTCCCAGGTAGCTTTATCGATGGTTGGCGGTTCATTAACTGTTCTAGATTCATCAAGCCGAAAATCAATCCGCTTCTGGTCAAGTTTAGGCAGTTCAATATCAATCCATTGCCCATGTCCAGGTAATTTAATCTTGCCGTGACCACTAGCTTTAGCCTCTGTGGTGATTGGGTCAATAGTTGCGATTAATTCTACTTCTAAGAGTGCAGCATCCCGAAGTTTTGATAATCCTTTGGCTTTGGCTAAAATCTCCATTGTGCGGTCGTGAGCGACAAACAAAGGAATCATTAATTGTTTGCGAGATTCAGTCATGGCGCAGCGAAACCATTTACCAATAAAATCAGGGTCGGGCTTCCATTTATCTTCATCGCAATCATTTGGCATTGGCTCAATTATGTTATCTGTCCAAGTTGTAAACTCCTCAGCGACTACAGAGAAATGTTGGTTTGTGTCTCTTAAGTGTTGCGTCCATTGCTCCTCAACCATTCCACTTTCACGATAGGCTTTGTAACGGCGGCGCATTTCCGCCATGTACCATTGCATAAAGTCGGCTATTTCCCTGTAACCAGTAATCAGGTTTACCCCTCGCCATTCAACCTCAGTACCATGTGGGTCAAGTACAAAGATTTGATTCCAACCGGCTTGACGCTTTGCCCAAATAATCTCTCTAGTAGTCCACGACTTACCCGCACCCATGCCCCCAAAAATCAGAGTGGGGTAGCCGATGGTGTTTTTAATCCAGCGATATTTGTCACTAGGGGCAATCGTTTGGCTGTCTGCCCCAGTAACCTTATCGTTGGGGTCAATCGTCCCTTGCAAAGTCTGACTTCCTTGCAGATAGGGCGTTTTCATCTCACGCAGTTGCTTGATGTAATCTGCCTTCTGTTGCTCGGTCATCCCAGCCGTTTGCGCCTCAAAAATAGCGTCGGATGCCTCCATTTGGGTAACTTCAATTTCCGTGTGGGCGTAAATCTCCGCTTTTTGTATGTCAACTGTGCGATCATTGGCCACTAGATCCAAGTCGGCTTGTAGTTGGACTTCTGCGATCGCAACGTCTCGGTAACTCTCTAGTAGCTCGGAACGTGCGGCCATCTCTGCCTTTGCTGCATCTCGTTTTTGGGCGATGTCTTCAAAAACTGCTCTCTGCTTCTCCTCATACTGGCAATGGCGGAGCATCCAGCCAGCAAGCGCAAACCCCAAGAATCCACCAAACGCCCAAAACGGCTTACATGGGTTGGTAGCTTTGACTAAGCCATTAACCCCCATCGCTGGATCTCTCACTACTTGGCGCGGCGTTCCTTCTTGTTTCCATTGCTCCCAATAATGGGGGGTCATCCTAAAAGGTCGGTTATTCAAGTCCTGGCACACTAATGTTTTCTTTGGGGTTTTGATGCAGAAGTAGATCCGATCGCTGCTAGTTCCTTGCCACGCCATTGCAGCCGAACTAATTCCCACAGTCAAACTCAGCCCAATTGCAACAGCTTTCTTGTCCATTGGTAGGCGACCAAACCACAACATAAAACCCGATTGTTGCGACTCTGATAAAGTTTTATGTTTCTCAGATAGATAATTCATTTACCTCTCCTACCACTAAATAGAAAAATCATTAATATCGCTAGAAATATTCCCACTCCTACACCATCCATCCAACTTGAAGATTCAGCAGTTTTTGGCTTATATACCGACTCAATAGAAGTCTTAACTGTACTAGTAGAAGTTCTCGATTCATTCCACTCACTAATGGGTTCATTGAGCGCACACAATAACGCTAATGACGCACTGCATCCAGTCATTAAATTAGTGACGAAATTATTAAACCCTTCACCTGTTGCAGTGGCAGTAAAGTACAGGTGTGCAGTACCCACAGCTAAGAACATTCCAACTGGGTGAACTTGTAAGAGATGGAAAGTAAAAATCACTGCCGAATTTAGGCAACTGCCAGCGACAATTTCACAAGCATTACCAGCACGTCTAAATGTTCTACCTCTGTTATTTTCTGGTAATGCTTGAGGTTGTTCTGGTTGCTTCTGTTGTTGTGGAATTTGTGCCAGCCCTTCCATTGAAAAAGGGCTGACGCTATGGGAATCTTCATATCGTTTCCTTACTAGCATCAGCCTTACCTTTATTGATTACTTATCTATCGCCTAACTTCTGCCATAAGTTACCCAACATTGCACCCCAACCGCGAACTGTTCCTGTTGCAGAAACACTTGATGCTGGTGCATGATTTTGGCTAGTAACTGGTATGACTTCCTGGGGTGTTTGGTTCGGTTCTAAAGCTCTGGAACCATACCTAGCACGGGCTAAAAGTTGTTGGCGTTTCTCTCTTAATCCTGTAGTAATTGCTTGTCTCTCAGCCTGCACAGTTTGTTTATTTTCTATGTTGCTAATCTTGTTTTCATGTCTCCACAATTCGGCTTGTAAATCATGGTGTAATTGTGTAGCAACTTCGGTCAGCGCGTGTTTACGTTTCTGATCAATCCGCAACAAGTCGGCTCTATCTTGGGCATCTATCTTACTCATTTCTGAATCAAATTCCGAATTGAGTTTGCGAATTTTGGCGATAGCACCCGCAACATGAGAACCATATTGCTTTCTTAATTCCGTCCAAGTGACCTGCCCTTTGGTCAACTTCTCCATTGCCTCAAAGACCACCTTGGCATTGTCCAAAAATGGCTCTAATCTATCACTCAACTCTTGGGCATTATTCGCATAATCGGCAAACTGTTCGAGTTTATTTATATCTGAAAGATAGCCCAGAATATCAGACTCAAATCCTCCCCATGCTTGCGCTTTTTCATCAATATGGCTTGCATGACCAACTACCGGATTACGTATTGCAAAGTCCATTGCGTTATTCTCCTAATAAGGTATGCTGTCGTAGTCGATATCACCTTCTTCTGAGGACAATTCATCCCAATACCCCATGTCTTCAAATCGGCTATAAATTCTCGCTGCTAATTGCCTTATGGGGTCGTCAAAATCATCAGAAATTAAATCAAATCTGTTGGAGCCAAACGCCAATATATTTGCAATGTCCGCGTCAATCCCATTACCCAAGAATTGACCAAATGCAGCAGAGTATGGATGGTCATCAATGGTTTCATGAGTTGCTAGAAATTCCATCCCGGTGAAAGGTGGGTAATCTTCACTCTCGAATATTGGTGTGGAAAGTGCCTCAATATCTGCCGAAATCATTGCTGACCATTGTTCAGGATTTTCTACTTTGAATTGCTGCTTTCTTAGGGCGGAGTCAGTCAGAGGCGATTTGCCCCAATCGTTGGGGTTTTTGTAATCAAGTGCCATGTTAAAATCCTTCTGTACTTTTCGTTTTTGCGGCGAGAGATACGTCCCGAAGTGAGGCGATTGCAATGATTGGTAGTCGGTGCAATCGCTTCATCATCAGTTCTCACAAAACTCAACAAGTTCAAAAACCTCTCTCTGCACTTGGTTTTGGCTTAATTCTTTTCGTTTGCCTTTCGAGTCATTGAATATGAAAGGGGCATTGACTCGACAATTAGAGCGATGGCTGTAGCGCAGTTGTTGACCACGGAATTCATAGAGGTGATTACGTTGTAAGGCTGTCATTGAAAGCATAAGTTTGTCCCTCAACTTGCGAATAAAACTCGATATTTAGGATTGCTTCGTGAATCTCCATCAAGGCTTGAACGGCATCACCCATCTTTAAGTCATTCGATGTACTGAACCGCTCCGATGCTTCGATTTGCTTGTAATTTGGGGATGCTTGCACAAACCTTAGAGTCTGTTCGCAACCGAGGATGATGGTCATGATTTCGGTGGTCGTTAGGCTTGGCTGTGTCTTTTGGGTGTCTTGGTCGCTCATGACTTGTTTCTTCTCCTTTGGGTTTTGATTGGTGCGGTTGGTACTTCTGGCTCACTGTTTGGCGCTTGTGGCTGGTTCGGTTTCTGAAGTACATAGCTGATTGCCCCTGCACCTCCCACAGCTGCGGCGATGGTGAACATATTGTTTTTACCGATGTACTGCACTCCGAAATAGCCAAGGGCTAACGCTGCTGCTGTTGCTCCAATGCCTAAAACCGTGTTTCTAAATCTGGATTTGGTCATGCTGCCCCTTTGAAATTAGTGACCATTGCGCTAAGTGCCGATTTATTGGGCTGTGTAGATTGCGGTGTTTCAACTTTTGGTGATGTTTGCACATTGCCGTGTTGAAAAATCAGCTTCTCTACACCTGCTGATAATGCTTGTGTCGGTGCATCTTGGGGTAAATCAAACATCTTGCACAATTCAATTACTGCTAAGTAGGAGATGGTTATACGCCGAGATTCATAATTCATTGATCAGGCTCCAATTGATATTTGAGTTAATAGCTTCAACCCCAAGGCATTGATGAATTGGGGATTATTCAAGACCACAAAGCCTAAACCGGCTAAGTTTTGATCCACCACTGGCAAGGAAACACCCCCACCCCAGGCGACAAGGTATTTAGCGCGGTCTAGATAATTGCCAGCAGTCACAAAGTTGGCGAATTTCTCAATCCTGGTACTCCACCACTCATCTAGACACTGGCTGTACTCTGCCTCGAACTTCTTGCCTGTAAGGTGGTTGCCGCCGTATGTGAAAGTGGCTTCGATAATCCCCTGGTTCACTAAGCTGGGTGAGTGTTTTACATCCTTGGACAGCAAGCTCACTCTGTCGTTTCGTTTATCTAGTGCCTCTGCAATCATCGAATGCAGTTCACCCGCTCCACCTTCAATCAAATGACGGTCAATCACTGCACCACTGCCGTTGAACACGGTAATCAACCAAGTGGATGAACCGATATCGAGTGCGATCGCTAATTCTGAGGGGTCAAGTACCAGGGATGCTTCACCGAATAGGCAGTGGGCAATGCTTCCAAATCCTTCGGGATAAATGCCTGTGACTACGATTTCAACTGTCTTGGTGACAATGGAACGAGTTACAGGGTGCAGATGTTCAAAGGTGTGAGTCCCTTCTACTCTGCGCTTAATCTCAGTTGCCCAGCGTTCTGGGTTGTGATTGCTCAAACTAATCGAAAGTTTGACCCCCGAAGGAATATTCAGAACTGCTAAGTCTGCAAGGATGCTTTCTAACGCCAGTTCTGCTTTTTTCGCTTTATCTTCGTGGAGCAGGGTGTGGTCACTTTGAGCTAGAGCAGCACTGCCCCAAAAGAATTGAATGTCTTTTAAGTCCAGGCGTGAACCTTCTACATAACGCAGCCATGCCCCATCTTTTGAGATGGTTTCGTGGTGCATGATGTTGCGGTTGCGAACAAGTGAGTATGCGGCTGGCATCATGATCGAAAAATCACCGATGATTGCCTTGCCATACCCTGCACCTGAGTCTTTTCCGGCGATAAGGTCAGTTAGCCCTGATTTGGAAATTAAGTCAGCCTGAAGCAACCAATTTTTGGCATTGGTGGTTGTCGAAGTCATAGTTAATAATTCTTTGGAAATCTTGATTTCTCTGGACTGGCGTTGGTTTTTAGGCAAATCACCATCAATCCAGATATCCAGGCATGGGTAACCTAAGCGTCACTTTCTGGCTTGTATTGCCTTGTTGCGTGGCGTTTTTTGGCTATGGTGTTATGGTAACAGTGTGTGCATTATGCGTCAACTGCTACGAAATAGCAAAATGATATTGTTTAACAAGAAATAAACTAATGAGAGGAAGTAGTATTCTATGAATTGTTCACAGAATGAGATTATGAGCAAACGAATATCGGTTGTGTTGCCAGATGATATAGGAGAGGCTGTAGAGAAAATGGCAGAGTCAGAAATGCGATCGCTCAGTCAGATGGGAGCAATCTTAATCACTGAAGCAGTAAAATCTCGCCAAGATGAAACACCAGCACCGAAGGACAAAAAAGGGAAGGGTACAGCATGACCGACTCTAGTTAACCGACCCGACCAAAACTAACGATCTAAACTTCACAATTTGTTACAGACTGTTTGATGGCAGCGACGGGTAAATGTATCAGCTTTGCGAAAATCCGGGAATAGAGGAAATCTACAAAGGTTGAAGTAACTGTAAACTCTGTTGTCAACGCACACGTTTACAAAAAAAACGTGGATTTGGCTAAATAAATTGGACAATTAAATTCAAGAAACACATACCAGCTATGGGAATGACGGTCATGGAGTCAGTCATTTTAAAATTATATGTATCAACGAATTTGTCCAGACACACGCTTACAAATAGTTTAGATTTTGCTCACTCAATTTGATGGAGGAATGCAATTTCTGTATACCAGTAAAGCCTTGGACGGTTACAAATCTACTTATATCCAAAAATTGGGCGGAGGGACAGACACTGACTGGTAATACACTTCGGGCGTATATGCTTATAGCAGAGAGGGCATTCTAGTGTTTCAAGCAAACTAGTAATCTAATTAAGCTGTGTAAATTCAAAACATTTCTAAGATTTGCTATTTATTTCCACACAAATCGAATTTCATGTTTTATGATTGAGAATAATTAGTACATTTGTATTCTTAAGATAGGCTTTGATTGAGAATAATTAGTACATCTGTATTGCCAAAATAGGCTTAGGATTGGACTAGCCATTGCCTCCACTTTTAATTATGAGTAGACATCACATGGCGTTACCACAAAACTTAAAAGGGATATTGTTATGAGATTGGAATCGATAGCAGAAGAGAAAGGCACAAGCCGCAGCCCGATAATCCGAGTGTGCGTCCTTGATTTTCTCGCGGCACAGCCTACAGGCAAATTTACCTCTTTCACCCCTAAAAACCAAAATTCCTCAGCAGCCTAGACTACTAAGGAATTTTGGTTTTATTTTTTTACATCAACCCATTTAACCAGTGTTCATGCGTCCTGGAAAACCTTGAATCTCTGGTAATGGAAACCCATAAAAGGAAAACATGAAAATTTTCAATACGGGTGTACTCCCATTGTATGCCAATGGAATGGGTGTTTACATCTCTAATTTTACAGCACCATCGCAAAAAAACGACCAAAACAGCAATCAGCTTGTTAATAACTGGATAAGAATAAATTATTGTATCATTCACAACAGTTTTGCTCAAAAGCCTTGCTTGCAGTGGGATACAGCCAACATTGTTATCCATAACTCTTCAGTTATGAATAGTGGAGGTGCGGCATGGTAACAGTACAACCAACCCACACCTCAAGAAATCAAAAGCAGTTTGAAAAATTCGACATCCGAAATTTTCTAGACCAATTAGAACCAGCAAAAGAAAAAGGCAAGTACATTTGTCCGGCTTGTGGCCGTCCGAGCTTCACTTACGACAAGTCTGAACCACCTATCATTACTTGCTGGAGGGGCTGCGATCGCAGGGAAATCAAGGAAATCCTTAGCCCTTGGGATAAACTCCAAGCAGAGCGGAAAGGGACTAACTACACTCCATCAGCAAAACAAACGGTAAACAAGCCCAAGGTCATCAAGCCCAAACCAGCGCTAATCCCAGAAGGTGAATTAGTTTTGGTGAGGTTGACGGAGCCAGCAACCGATATTCCCCAACCTCAACAATTAAGGGGTAAACCACCGAGAGGGCTTCCGGCCAGCAGTACGGAAACAATTTACATTTATTCAAAGACTCAATGGATTACGCGCTATCAATGGTCAGATGCCGAAAAAGAGAAAGGTTACGACAAGACTTTTAGGCAATGGCACAGCCTCCCGGACGGCACGTTGGAGATGCGAAAGGGAGGCGAACCTTGGCCAGCATATCGCCTTGATGAAGGGATCGACTGCTGTAAATCCGTAACAGGAGTGCCTGTATTGCTCCAGCATGAGGGCGAGGGATGCGTAGAGATTGGGCGGTTAAATGGAATTTGTGGATTTACATTTCAGGGCAGTGGATGGGACAAGAAAACAATCACGACACAATATCAACGCGCTAAAGATAGTGGTGTCGGAATAATTGTTTTTCTGTATGATACCGATGACGCTGGATTAAAAAAACTCCAGACGTGTGAAGACTGTGCAGCAGAAGTAGGAATTGCATTTATTGGAATTAGCCCCAACAGCATCTGCCCCGACTTACCATATAAGTCAAGTGACATCAAAGAAATTTTGGGGCGAATGGAAACACCAGAATTTATCCATCGGTTAGAGGAGCAGATCCACGCGGCTGTAAAAGAGCGATCTTCTCAGTTAGCAGAGGACGAAAGTCGAGAAAAAGAACAAGAGAATTCATTTAATTTAAGAATAGATCCTGACCCAGCAGACCCGGAGGCATTTTACTTCCCTGTATGTCAATCCATGAATTTAGCCTACTCTAACTGCGTGACGGCGGGTACTTTTGATGGCTGGGCTTACCGAAAAATCTTTCCTCAAACTGAATGGATGGTACTGAATTCATCCTTTTACAAGTGGTCACAAGAGAATAAGCAATGGCAGCACCAAGATGATAATAAAGCTTACAAGCTCCTCGCAGACGCTGGAGAATCCGCTTACAAGCTCTCTTACACAAAGACATTTGGCTGGAGAATAACCAAGCCTTACGAAACTAACGCACACAAGGAATCTGCCTTTAAATATTGCCGCAGTCGGTTAGAACCAGCAGAACCACTGCCAACCAATACTCATTTATTAGGGTTTAACAATTGTGTTGTTGATTTGCGAACTGGTGAACAAATGCCTCATCGCAAAGATTTTTACCTGACTAATATTATTCCCCACGATTACGAAGCCAACAAACCATGCCCAGAAGTTTTTCTCAAATTTCTAAATGAGAGCTTTGGGTCAGAATTGGTTGAAGTGATTCGGGCGTTCACGAGTATGTTTTTAGACCCAACCGCCCCTTATGGTCGATTTCCTCACTTAATTGGCTTAAGTGGTGGGGGCAAGGGGACGCTAGGACGGTTTTGGAGTAGTTTATTTGGCGAATCCGGCTCTAGTAGCGCTTCACAATTTGCGGATATTTCTACACCTGAAGGACGGCATCAATATTTAAGTGGAAAACGGATATTTGGATTCCCCGACGTAGGAGGTTATGCCGAAGGAGTACGAGCTTTTTACGAATTAGTTGACAATGGGGCAATGAGCGGACGCGCTTTATTCAATCCAGTAGCTTATTCAATTCAGTGGTACATTCGGTTTTGGGTTGCCTCTGTAAGTCATCTACAGATCGAAAATGCTGGCGACGGCTGGATGCGTCGAGCTTACCCAATTCCAGTAAAAAACCGAGATGTAACCCCTGACCCAGACTTGTGGCTGAAGCTACAAGAGGTGAAGTCGGACATAATTTCTTGGGCTTTAGCAATGCCACGAGCAGAACGCGATCGCATTTTGTTATCGCCTCCCTCTTCTGATCGAGCAAAGAATCTGGCGCTAGAGGCATCTTTGTACGGGGACTCGACCAAATCCTTTGTGGATTTGTGCTTACGCCCCTCATCGTCCGCAACATTTATTCCACAAAGTCGTTTACACAGTTGGTATGTACTTTACTGCCGGGAACATGGTTATGCTCCTTTGGCGATGTCCAAATTTATTAGCCATTTAAAAACAGTCTTGCCCCACAACTTCAAGGAACGTAGCTGGACACCCACGGTCAACGGAAAGCGTGAAAGAATTCAGTCCCACTTTGCATTCATTGAACCACTGGCTGGGGTCTTTGAGATGAAAGTACCGGAGGGGCCACCGGATAGCTCACAATCCAGGGCGGAATTTTGGTATTGCTTTAAAGATAAATGCCTTGAAGGGGGAATAGAAGAATTTGAAGAGTTTTTTCACCCTATCAAAACCCCAGAACCCTTACACAGCTTACCTGTCCACCCTGTCCACCCACTAAATACCCCGACATTTGACCCTGGACAGGCTGAAAGCCTTACACAGCTTGGCTGTCCACCCTGTCCAATTGTCCCCCCCCAAGAATTAGCATTGCGAAAAAAAGAAGAAGAAAATTTTGATTGTGGAGTTAATCAGTTTGTCAATTTAACTGATAACCCTTCAGTCCCCAATGACTTTGTGGACAGCCTGGACAGCCTTACTGTGACTAAGTTTGAGCCAGTCCTTGAAGTTAGTCCAGCCGAAAACGGGTTGGACAGCCTGGACAGCCTTACTGTGACTAAGTTTGAGCCAGTCCTTGAAGTTAGTCCAGCCGAAAACGGGTTGGACAGCCTGGACAGCCCTGCTGTGACTGGCTTTTCTCCTCGACAAGATGCTTCTCCACAAGTCAATACTGTGCTAGCTGATACCCCAATCATTGCCAATTCAGTTCAATCGGCATCGGCGGCAAATATTGGTATCAGCCTGGATTTAGGACAGTGGAAAGTCGGCGATAAAGCTAACTACTGTGGAGAGTCGGTGTCTGTTTCTCGAATAGACACCGAAGATGGCTCAATTATGGTTCGTCGACAAGATGGTGAATTGATAAATGCCCCCATAGGCGAATTATTCCGCCCGGAATTGAAAAGTGGGGATAAAATTGAGTTTTTCAACGACAGTGTTCGCAAGTGGCAAGTAGGAATCATTAAGAGCGTTCAACTAATGGAAACATATTTTTGTAGCGCAACAATTGACTATCGAGGCTTTAAAGATCAATTATGCTCCATAGAAATCTTCAGGAGTGATTGGATCAAATTTCTGCATTAGGGCGTTAATTTGTCTCGATGCACTCAACGAAGAATCAATAGTTTAGGGGTTGGATTCCACGTAATGGCTCTTATGTGGAACGCTGCACCTAGAGCACTCTTTATATAATCTCTAATTACCACGATTGCCGAACAAGCGTTTAACAAAAGAAACTATGTTCACTAACTTAGAGTCGCGTTTATCGCGCAAGAATTTCAGATTTCCACGGATAGTGGCTGTGGTCGGATGATCTACCCCTAAGCTAAGTTCAGCAATTTCTAATGCTTTTATATACAGAGGTTCGGCATCGCTGTACCGTCCTTGGGAATAGTAGAGTAGAGCCAAGTTGTTGTAACTTTGGGCGACATCGGGATGCTCTTCTTCCAGCAGCCGTTGCCGGAGTTCTAATGCTTTTTTATGCAGTGGTTCGGCATCGCTGTACCGTCCTTGGGAATAGTAGAGTAGAGCCAGGTTGTTGTAACTTTGGGCGACACGGGGATGCTCTTCTCCCAGCAGCCGTTGCCGGAGTTCTAATGCTTTTATATACAGAGGTTCGGCATCGCTGTACTGTCCTTGGGAATAGTAGAGTGCTGCCAGGTTGTTGTAAGTGGTGGCGACACGGGGATGCTCTTCTCCCAGCAGCCGTTGCCGGAGTTCTAATGCTTTTATATACAGAGGTTCGGCATCGCTGTACCGTCCTTGGTCTGAGTAGAGTCGAGCCAGGTTGTTGTAACTGGAGGCGACATCGGGATGCTCTTCTCCCAGCAGCCGTTGCCAGAGTTCTAATGCTTTTTTATGCAGAGGTTCGGCATCGCTGTACCGTCCTTGGTCTGAGTAGAGTAGAGCCAGGTTGTTGTAACTGTTGGCGACATCGGGATGCTCTTCTCCCAGCAGCCGTTGCCAGAGTTCTAATGCTTTTATATACAGAGGTTCGGCATCGCTATACTGTCCTTGGGAATAGTAGAGTGCTGCCAGGTTGTTGTAACTTTGGGCGACATCGGGATGCTCTTCTCCCAGCAGCCGTTGCCGGAGTTCTAATGCTTTTATATACAGAGGTTCGGCATCGCTGTACCGTCCTTGGTCTGAGTAGAGTAGAGCCAGGTTGTTGTAACTGTTGGCGACATCGGGATGCTCTTCTCCCAGCAGCCGTTGCCAGAGTTCTAATGCTTTTTTATGCAGTGGTTCGGCATCGCTGTACCGTCCTTGGTCTGAGTAGAGTAGAGCCAGGTTGTTGTAACTGATGGCGACATCGGGATGCTCTTCTCCCAGCAGCCGTTGCCGGAGTTCTAATGCTTTTTTATACAGTGGTTCGGCTTCGCTGTACCGACCGCGTTCGTTCAAGTAGTAGCCACTTCTAGCAAGTAACAAAGCGGCTATTTCTAACTCAAATTGATACTGCGATATCCAAATAATTGCTACTTTCGCATGGGGTAAAAGTCGCTCACAATCCTGCCAATTTGCATATTCAGCATTGGGAAAGACTTGTGTAACTGCACAAACAGTCCTTTCTGCCCAAAGACGGCGGTTGTCTTCATCCATCTCGGCTTTTAAAACTTCTTGCACTAGTCGGTGAATATCAAAGGTTTTATGAGTCGGGTTACGGTAAATTAGCGAAAACCTTCCCGCTTCGGCCATGACTTTGACAAAATCTAGGGGTTTATCTACTACTCTGCTGAGATTTTCTCCTAATTCTGCCGCACCAAGAGTAAAAATTTCTTCAGGAATGCCATCGGCTGCTAAAAAGGCACAAACACGAATCAAATCGGCGGCGGTGGGGTTGCGTTCTAACACTTTCTCAAAGGCTAGAGAAAAAGTGATGCTAACACTCTCGTGATCAATTGCCAGTTCACCTCGTTCTGCCAGCAGTCTCGCCCCTTCTTCCTGGTAAAATTGCCAATACTCCGCCAAACTAGAGGGAGTTTCTTCAATAAACGCTCCAGCCTGATCCAATGCTAAGGGCAAACCGTCCATTGACCGCGAGATTGTTTCTGCCAAACTGCGTTCGGATTTACTTACCCCATCCAACCCTGCCTGCTCTTCAATTAGTTTGGCACGTCGCAGCAACAACAGCGCCCCATCTTCTGGTTGCATCTTTTTGATTTCAATTCGCTGATATATCCCCGTAGCCTGAGCGCGGGTAGTCAACAACACATAACCTTGATGGCCCCCAGGCAGAAACTCCCGCAGCATCGGTATTTCGTCAGCATTATCCAAAATCAACAGCCAGTCGTTATGTGTTGCTAACCACTGTTTAACTGCGGCAATTACTAAGTTTTCATCCTGTTCTTGACTGATGGGTAACTTGAGTAATTGTGCAAGTTTCACAAAACCCGACACCAATTCTAGTTGCGAAGCTGCATTCACCCACAGTATCGGCTGATACTCATGACGATAGCGATAGGCATACTCGATCGCCGTCTGAGTTTTACCAATACCACCCAACCCGCTAAATGCTGTGGACTTACGTGTTAACAGGGTATTCCGCATTTCTTGCAAGACGGTTTCACGCCCTGTAAAAAAGGGGTTCCGTGGGTATGGTACAAAGATCCTTTGCTCCCCTAAACTTGCACCGGAGGGAATTAGAGGAGCTGCTGAGGGTTTACAGTTTTCTCCGCAATTGTTGGTGTGAGAGAAACTGGATTATCAGCCGGAGGGAGGGATTTTTGGGATGGTAAGCATTGTTTAATAAACTGTTTGACACCCAAATAGACTTTAGTATCTCCTGGTTTTGGTTTAGCAATGGAATCATGGTCTGCTTCCACTGCAATTGGTTTTACGTCTTTAATGCCAGGATTAGCACTACTCTGGTTGACGATTAAAACACCGCTAGTCGGTTTTGTTTCATAATAAACTTTTGTTTTAATCCCTAATTCATCAACGTTTTGGCGATACCATTCATCAAGCTCACGTAACTGGGGAGCATGAGCTTTCAATTCTTCGACATTAACTGTAGTCAAAAAGCCTGCCAAAGATTTTACCCATTGAGCAACATCAGAACCAAGATGTGGAGTAGATAAGAATACTATTCCTTTAGTAGATTTAAGGACTGCTTCTTTACTTTCGTTTCGTGAAAAAGTTTTCGCAGCGTTCAACATTTTTTTTACTAGCAAACCACCCATGCTATGAGTGACAAAAACTACTGGGCGCGAGCCTATGCCAAAATTTTCTAAATCATCTAAAAAATTACTAGCTTGGTCAAAAAGTGGCATAGCTGAACCATTCGCTCTCAATCTGGCCGCACTGTAGCCAAAAGTCCAAATTCCAACATCTAAATCGTTTCTCAGCCAAGTTAACCAGAAGTTATCTTTTTGGTAATCTGTATCTTGTGGGTTTTGCCAATGCCAAGTATTCCACGCATGACCTGCCAATCCGTGAACAAAAACTACATCCCCTTGCCGACTAGGGTTGTCACATCCTAATATTTTCATCAAACCAGTCATGTTACTTTCTTCATTTGGTTGTGAATTGGCAGAGGGTTTGCGCCCAAACATACTAGCTTTCCTTGGTAGTGGTATTACTTATATGCAGAGAGATACTAGTTCTTCATTATAAATACCATGTATTCCCGACTATTTATTCCACGAAAGGGCTAATACGTGTAATTGACAGCTACGATTATTGATTCTACGTTGTTAGTCATTCGTGGAATCCAAGAGTAAAAGCATTACAAATACGTTTGTATTTCTAAATACTTAGCTTCCGCTTGTAGCAAACTAAAAAGCCAGGTTCACGTAACGCTTTGCAACTTAGCAATTAGCTGTTGCCGCTCAACTGGTTTTAACTGTATTGCCATCTGTACCAATTCATTTACCCCTAAATTCAACGGCAGACTTTGGCTTTTCTGGTCGTAAGGAGCAAATAAGCGCTGTGCGATCGCTTCTTCAATTGGTCGTCGTTTCTCTATAGGAGTACAACGCTCATACATCAGGCGCAAGGTTTCTACTGAATGACCCATTGCGTAAGCCAGTGACCTCAATTCAATGTCAGACAAACCAACTTGAAGACCCCAAGTCGCCCAAATATAACGCATCATGTGTGGTGAGATGCGCTTTTTAAGAAACCGATGGGAGATAGTTTCAAAGATCCTAGCAAAGGAAGAAGCGGTAGCCGGTATCCCATGTTTTGGCACTACAAATACGTATCCCCAAGCCCAAAGAGTTGACTGATTGTTACTTGGCAGGCAACAAGCATCCATTGGATTAAATTCCATCCGTCCACTGCTCAACCACCTGCCTCGACGACCTTGGCTCTCTGGTTGCCACCAATCGTATAACAGTTGATTTTTATATCCCTGAACTGTCCACCATCCATATAAAAATCGCTCAATATAATCGTAAAAACAATGACCATCATCAAATTGACGATTAGGGATAATAATTGACTGCCCCCCGTATTTTTTCATCGTTTTATATTTGTTTGTGTCCAGTACCCAAATTCCTTTTGGGTAGTACTGATTGTCGTGGTTATAGGTAAAGTGAAGGTAATTATCCGCCACCATCCCATTTTTGCCACGTTCGCGTTGATTATCTGGAGGCAGAGGTTGATATAGTCCATCAGGTGGAATATCTGTTGGTCTTTCAATTGGACAGGATAATGCAACTTTTAACTTCCGATATTCTTCTTGGCGTCGAGCCGGTAAATAAGCTAGCACTGCCCACTTCAAATAGCTTTGAAAACTGATGGCAATTGAAAAGCTCGGCCGAAAGTCCCCACGTTTATTTCTGGGTCTGCACTCGCAGCGCAACGGTTCAACAATACGCTCTTGAATTACCTGTAGTGCTGTCTGGCCAAAAGGGACATCTGGCCACCTTTTATTCCAATCGGAAACCGAATGCTTGTTATTACGCCATAACTCTAATTCTAGTGATACTTCTTTGAAGCGATTATCAATCGTGCTAAAAAGAGGAATTGCTCGATAATCCGAATCGGTTTCAACTTCTTGTGCATACAAGAACTTGGCAATTGTGACAATAGTATTCAGCTTGCCCATCTGTGTATGTGGGCTAACAGAGGAGTTATAATCTTTCAAAAATTGAAAGTAGCTACACAGAAATTGTTCCAAAGCTTTTTTGTGATGCTTCCACAGTTTCTTCTGCTGGGAAACTGTCAAACTCTCTAACTGTTCTTCTGTAATTAAGGGAACGATTAATTCCAAGCTTAACTGCTCAAGTGGCACTTTTTGGAAGCGATGAAGAAAACCCAGAAACAGCCTAATATTTTTCATATATTCATCAGCTGTTGACTTTTCTACTGGCTGAAGGATTCTTCCCGGCCAATAAACTTCTGTCAGATATGCATACAATTCATCTAGTTTGGCTCGGAGAACTGGTGGTGTTTCTTGAGGTTTGAGAATATATTTGCGATAAGTACCAATCCGCTCTGTAAGTTTACTACTTGAAGTAGGTCCATGCTGAGTTCGCATAGATGGACTGCACTCTGACTTGAGTTTAGCTCTTCGCGAACCAGGCCACCAAATCTGTTGTGCTGCCCAATTTAAAAATTGTTCAAGCCGACTGCCGTAAGTATTACGACTATGCCTAGAGACATTGTTCTTTTCAAAAGAATCTTCTAGTGCCTGCCGCATCTTCAGTAGTTTATTAATCGGCAAAGTATTCATATATTCTTTGGCTGATTCTACCTCATTAGCAGTCATCTTTCGCCCTAATTGAGTTCTGGTATAGCCCAATCCCGGAAGTGAATGATGTAGAAGAGCAGTACGTAGTTCGTTGAGAATAGTACGACTTTTCTCCGGGTTGATGATATTAATTTCTTCTACATACATCTCGTAGGCTTCTGATATGTTCTTGGGTCCTTCCATAATAAATCTCTCTCCTATTTCAATGATGAGATAACTTTTAATTTAGGTCTTATGTAAAAGTTAAATAGGCTTGATATTTACTTTACATGATTTTTGAGCTTCATCGGTTATTTATTATTAATAACTTTTCTTAAAATAGATTTAACTTTTTTTCACACCAGGAATTGAAATTAGCATAAAACGTCTGTAACTACTATATAATGTGACTTTTAGCTAAATATTTAGCCGTTTTAATAATAAATAAGCAGAAGGTTTGAAATAAAAAATAGCCCTTAAATAAATCCTAAACACCTTATTAGACTCCTTTATTAAGCTATGAGAAATGCTAAATGATGATTGAGATTTGCTGAGTCGGCACTTACTAGCCATTATTTAGAAGCTACAAAGGCTTATTCATTCACTATCAGCCATATTTAGCTCAGGTACTCAATCCAAATTCTCCGCCTTGATTAGTTGGATAACATACCTACCTATCCGTTCGATTAATTCACTCCTGGAAATCATATAAGCACGGCTTAAATTGTTCAATCCCTCTATTGCTGTTGGGGTTAAACTGACAGAAACAATTTTTTTCAGCTCATCATAAAATTCTGGTTTTCCTCGAAGTGATTTTAATCCTCGACAGATAATTTTCTTTTCTCGCGGCTCACGAACTTTACTTTTTTTGCTTTTAGGTCTAACAGGCTTTTTTATCGGATTTTTTTCCATGTTTTGGATTTAAATAGAAGTTGATTGGACAAATAATAGACAATGGTCATTTTCATGAAATTAGGAAAAACATTTTTCGATAAAAACGCAAAAAGCCACCGAAATTGGCTTTTCGATGGCTTCTTTTCAGAATGACCTATTAGTTTGGCAGGACTGTTATTTACTATTATCTATTATATGGAATTTGACTCAGTTGACAATACCTACATTTAGTCAACTCATATCTTGGAACTGGCAAGCGAGTTCGCAGCTTGAAATCCAATATCATGACACTAGGCTGCCCAGTACCTTTTTTGTAATTTCCTGTCACTCATCAGACTACAAAACTCTGCTAACGGGTTGGCACTTGAGCTTGCAGGAACCGCCATTACTGGTGCTGCTGGTCTTGCTCAAAGTAGTAAAAATGAGCCGGATTTTTCAGTAAAGAAGCGGGGGGACAACTTGGAAGTTGAAACTCCGGCCTCTAATGCTACTGACCGACATTAGGTGTTGCTGCTTGACTTTGGAGGTATTTTTATGGCGACGCCCTCACCGGGGATATGAATGAATTGAGAAGACTTTGAGGCTCTTATTACACGTAATAGCCCTTACGTGTAATGCTGCACTACCCTGTTTACCCATTGAACACTCGTAATTTTATAAATACACCTAAAAATCGGAAATATTGTGCAGTAAGGTTGTATATTACAGTGTTACTACTAAATCTAAGTGCAAGCTGATGGTAGAACCTCTAACGGCAGCAGTGATTGTCTCTTTATTTTTCTCAGAGGCAATTAAAGAAGGTGGAAAAGCTTTAGGTAAAGGTGCGGCTGATACATTTACCCTGATAATAAACACCATCCGTGAAAAGTTTAAAGCAGAGGGAACAGAAGGGCTACTGACTCGCGCACAAAATCAACCTACAGAAGTGAATAAGACAAAGCTACAAGATGAACTGCAAACCCAAATCGATGCTGATGAAGCGTTTGCTCAGAAACTTAAGGAACTAGTCGAGCAGCTACAAGCACAAGATGAAAGGATACGTCAGGTAGTTCTGAGTGAGATTGAATTAACTGGTGATTTAAAAGCACAAGATATCAGCCAGAAAGCCGCGCGGGGTGGTTCGATTGAGCAGGAAATGATCAAAGTTGTGAAAGCTACAAACATTGATGTAGGCAACTTAAATCAAGAAGCCTGAAATCATGACTAATCATTCAGACTCTCAAGTTCCCAGACAAGAAATCTTTAAGAATGTCCAGGCTGATGGCAATATTACAGTCGGAAATATTACCCAGATTTACAAAACCGTAAACAATTTGGGTGAGCTTCCCAAACCAACAGGTTTCCCCCAAAATATTCCTGCTAGCAGTACAGATAAATTTGTCGGACGAGAACGAGAATTAGAACGCCTCCACCTACAGCTACAACAAAATAACTCACTGGTAATTGCTGCTGTGGAAGGGATGGGAGGAGTTGGTAAAACCGAATTAGCAATCCAATATTCACTATTACATTTGCAATTGCACAGTTACCCTGGCGGGATCTACTGGTTAAGAGCCAGAGAGTCAGATATTGGGCTACAAATAATACAATTTACTACAACAGACTTGGGTAAAAGGCCGCCAGAAGATTTGAAGTTACCAGAACGAGTACGTTGGTGCTGGCAACATTGGCGACAGGGGAACACGCTAATAGTTTTCGATGATGTCAAAAATTACAGTCACATCAAACCGTATCTACCACCCCAACCATCTCAGTTTAAAGTAGTAATTACTACACGCCTCAAGCTAGATTTAGCTAGTTCTTTGTTTTTGTCAGTTTTATCAGAGACTGACGCACTCTTATTACTAGCTCAATTGATTGGAGAAGAAAAGCAAAACCAAGAATTCGCACAAGCTAAAGAACTTTGTCGGCGTTTGGGCTATTTGCCCTTAGCTTTGCAATTAGTTGGCAGGTATGTAAAGAAACGCAAGATAACTTTAGCTCTTATGCTGGGACGTTTGGAGGAAAAAGGGTTAGCCGATCCTTCCTTAATAGTGAATGAAAATGACCCCACTTGGACTTTAAATGTAGAACATGGAGTAGAGGCGGCTTTTGAATTGAGTTGGTCAGAATTAAGTGAGCGTTCCCAACAGTTAGGTTGTTTACTAAGTTTATTTGCTTTAGCTCCGATTCCTTGGTCACTGGTAAAAAGTGTTGCTGCTCACAAGCCAAAAGAAGTTATTCCTATAGGTTTAAAAATCTTGCAGATGGTAGGTTTATTTAAACGCCAATTACCTGTTAAGCAAGAACCAAAAACACTGAAAGATGCCAGAGTTGAATTAGAAAACTTGCACCTGTTAGAGGGTGAAGATACTTATCAATTACATCAACTAATTCAAGAATTTCTCAGAAATAAGCAAAATAATTTAGTTAATGCGAACGAACAAAAAGATAACTTCTGCAAAACTTTGGTAGAAGTGGCACAGAGTATTCCCTCTTCACCAACTCAGGAATTGATTACGAGTGTCAAAGATGCTATCCCACATTTAGCAGAGGTGGCACAAAATCTGACTGATGCAGCCAGTGATGAAAATTTAATTTGGGTTTTTGTTGGATTAGATAGATTTTATTCTGGACAGGGATTATATGCACTTGCAGAACCCTGGTGTAAGCAATGTATATCAGTAGTACAAACCCGTTTAGGAGAAGAGCATCCCGATGTCGCCACCAGTTACAACAACCTGGCAGGACTCTACAAAAACCAAGGTCGGTACAGCGAAGCAGAACCACTCTATAAAAAAGCATTAAAACTCCGGCAACGGCTGCTGGGAGAAAAGCATCCCGATGTTGCCACTAGTTACAACAACCTGGCAGTACTCTACTATTCCCAAGGTCGGTACAGCGAAGCAGAACCACTGTTTAAAAAAGCATTAAAACTCCGGCAACGGCTGCTGGGAGAAGAGCATCCCGATGTCGCCTCTAGTTACAACAACCTGGCAGTACTCTACAAAAACCAAGGACAGTACAGCGAAGCAGAACCATTGTATAAAAAAGCATTAGAACTCTGGCAACGGCTGCTGGGAGAAGAGCATCCCGATGTCGCCACCAGTTACAACAACCTGGCAGTACTCTACAATTCCCAAGCTCGGTACAGCGAAGCAGAACCATTGTATAAAAAAGCATTAGAACTCTGGCAAAGGTTGCTGGGAGAAGAGCATCCCGATGTCGCTACCAGTTACAACAGCCTGGCAGTACTCTACAATTCCCAAGCTCGGTACAGCGAAGCAGAACTATTGTATAAAAAAGCATTAAAACTCCGGCAAAGGTTGCTGGGAGAAGAGCATCCCGATGTCGCCACTAGTTACAACAACCTGGCAAAACTCTACTCAGACCAAGGACAGTACAGCGAAGCAGAACTACTGTTTAAAAAAGCATTAAAACTCCGGCAAAGGCTGCTGGGAGAAGAGCATCCCGATGTCGCCTCCAGTTACAACAACCTGGCAAAACTCTACTCAGACCAAGGACAGTACAGCGAAGCAGAATTACTGTATAAAAAAGCATTAGAAATCTGGCAACGGCTGCTGGGAGAAGAGCATCCCGATGTCGCCACCAGTTACAACAACCTGGCAGGACTCTACAAAAACCAAGGTCGGTACAGCGAAGCAGAACCACTGTTTAAAAAAGCATTAGAACTCCGGCAAAGGCTGCTGGGAGACGAGCATCCCGATGTCGCCACCAGTTACAACAACCTGGCAGGACTCTACTCAGACCAAGGACAGTACAGGGAAGCAGAATTAATGTATAAAAAAGCATTAGAAATTGCTGAACCTAGCTTAGGGGTAGATCATCCCAGCACAGCCACTATCCGTGAAAATCTGAAATCCTTGCGCGATAATTACGCTTAACGCCAGTGTAGTAAAAAATTATAAATTATCTGGTGGTGCAGCATTACACCTTTGAGCCATTACGTGTAATTAGTGCCTATATATATTGATCTAACGCGATCGCTTTTTTGGCATTGAGCCGACAATCGTGTAATTACCGTTTAGATGGTACATATTAGAGCATATTCTCTCTGGTAGGCGAAAAGCAAATATTGACCCTCAGACTGCAAGTATGTTCAGGCAAAATTCTACCTTCGCCTCAAAAACGCTAAAACTTATATGTAATAAGGCTTTTCAGACCATCTTGCAGGTTTTTACTCATATCTCGGCTCAATACCACAAAAGAGTTAGTGTATTATATAATACACTAAAATAGTCATAACTTAGCTTTATAGCCATAATCTAAATAATGAATATGCGTAACTTATTCCCTGGCTACTACCAACCAACGGAAAATGAATTTCAAGAAATTTGGCAAGAATGTATCTTTACTTTTGATACCAATGTATTACTGAATATTTATCGCTATACTCCTAAAACACGAGAAAGATTATTTGATATTTTGAGTAAGTTCAAAGATAGGATTTGGCTTCCCTATCAAGCTGCATATGAGTACCAAAAGGAGCGCCATAGTGTAATATCTCAACAATCAAAAGCATATGATGAAATAAAGAAAATACTGTCTGATAACTTAACTAAACTCCAGGGATCATTAAATAAATTTAATAAACACACCTTTATTGATATAGATGAAATTAAAGCTGTATTTGAAGAAGCTTTGAACAAATCTGCAAGCATTCTTAATACAGCTAATTCACAACATAAGTCAGTAAACTTTGACGAACTTCGTGACAAGTTAGACGAAATATTCAGTGAAAACATTGGTAATAATTACGCGAAAGATGAGTTAGAGGCAATTTATAAAGAAGCTCAACAAAGGTTTAATAATAAAATCCCACCTGGCTATATGGATGATAAAGATAAAGGAAATCCAGAAAAATATGGAGATTTTATCATTTGGCATCAATTAATCAACTATGCTAGCTTGCAAAAAAAACCTTTAATATTCGTAACAGATGATGGGAAAGAAGATTGGTGGTCGATACATGAAGGAAAGAAGAACAGTCCGCGACCAGAGTTAGTTGAAGAAATGCAGTCAACAGCAGGCGTAATTTTTTATATGTATTCAAGTGATAGGTTTATGGATTATGCTGAAAAATTTCTTAATCTCCCACATCAGCAAGAAATAATAGAGGAAGCGAGAGATATTAGACTTCAAAACGAAGAAGAGCAATTGGTGCAAGAACAAAAAAAGCAGTTAGAAAAAATTGAAACTATTGAGCTTGCTAAAGAATTAGCACAGCAGACGGCAGCACTACAAACAATAAAAATTAACCCAGCAGCTATGGTTGAGGCAGCACTACAAGCAACAAGAATTAACCCAGCTATGGTTGAGGCAGCACTACAAGCAACAAGAATTAACTCAGCTATGGTTGAGGAAATACTACAAGCAACAAGAATTAACCCAGCTATGGTTGAAGGAGCGCGACTAAATTTATCAAATATGAGTAATATCTATGCAGATGCACTTAGATATGCTAGTGCTATTAAAAGTAGTACATCTTTTAATAGTCCTCAAGAAGATATAGGCCCTACCTCAAATCAGGAATCAATCTGATATCTGACAATACTTATTAAGCGTATTTGTATGGCGGTAGTAGCCGGACTGGCGATCGCAGGAGACGATCACCCACACAACTGTTAAGGATGTAGTAGAGTTTTCAGAGTATTTGCATAACGGGGATTGGCTGTACCTGCGATTCAAACCTATATGGCATTTAAATTACTTGTTTCTGATTGAATATTTATATTTTCATCTTGGTTACTATTTAAATCCAGATTGTTTTCCTGTTCATTTGATATCTGTGAGTAAGGTTTGGGTAAAAGTTCAGTAATTTGTTGTATTTGCGCTTGTAACTGTGCATTTTGTTTGCGAAGAGGTTCTGTTATTGCCTTGAGTTGTGCGTCTAACTGTAAGTTTTGTCTGCGAAGAGGTTCTGTTATTGCCTTGAGTTGTGCATCTAACTGTAAGTTTTGTCTGCGAAGAGGTTCTGTTATTGCCTTGAATTGTGCGTCTAACTGTGCATTTTGTCTGCGAAGAGGTTCTGTTATTGCCTTGAATTGTGCGTCTAACTGTGCATTTTGTTTGCGAAAAGGTTCTGTTATTGCCTTGAGTTGTGCGTCTAACTGTAAGTTTTGTCTGCGAAGAGGTTCTGTTATTGCCTTGAATTGTGCGTCTAACTGTGCATTTTGTTTGCGAAAAGGTTCTGTTATTGCCTTGAATTGTGCGTCTAACTGTAAGTTTTGTCTGCGAAGAGGTTCTGTTATCGCCTTGAATTGTGCATCTAACTGTAAGTTAGTTGGTACTAATACTGTTTTTTGTATATCTTCTATATCTTTTTTTGCCTCAGCAAGTTCTTCTACTGATAACTCTGGCTTGGCAGAATCTAACAGAGTGAAAATTTTTGTTTTTTTAGCTAATAATGCTTTTATTGTACCTAAACGTATTGGTCGATGGTGCATTACTTTGTGACGTATGTTAATGACAAAATTTATATCCTTTTTAACTTCATCCCATTTATTTTTATCCTGAAAATATCTAGAGAAAACATTCCAAAATGAAAACTTTTGAAACTTACTCTTTAATTTATTTTGTGCAGATTCAAAAGAATCACAATTAAAAATTTCTAGAAATTCATTTATCGTAAATACTTGATTCTCTGACCATTCAGCAACTTCAGCCGTAATTATTGTTATTAAATCATCGAATTGTGTACATTCTAGAAAATCAAGTAACATTCCATCTTCTTGATGTTTCTCTCGTATAGACTGAACTTTGTCCCGCATATTGGCTGGAGCTAAAGTATCCCACCAGTAAAATCCACAAACTTCTACAATAGCTTGACTAATAAATACTCTGAAGCGTTGTTCTATCTCCGCTAGTATAGGATAAGCTTTTTGACGTATTTCATCACCCGCTTCGTCAAGTAAACGTAAACAGTTAAGTTCTGAGTCTTTTACTAATTTTTTGTAAATTTTGTCGTGGCATTTATCAATAACTTCAATTTTACCCTTAAGTGTCAGTAACAAAGTTCCAGAGTGAGTAGTATTTATTTTAAAATCAATTTCTGGTAAATGTTCGACTAATACATCTTCAGCTTGTTTTTTAAGTTCTTTTAAAGTTATTTGTGTATTATCAAATAATAAATTTAAAGAATATGATTTTAGATTTTGAAACATTTAACTTATTTTGTTAATTACTAAATTATGAATACTATGATAAACATTTAAATATTTGATGACAAGCAACCAGATATTTAATATTTATTAAATATTTACCTGACTGTGCAAAGCGTAAACACGCCAAATATCGCCACTATTTCAAATACCGTAATATGCTCTACGCTACTGGCGAGATAACGACAGTCGCAGTTTGGCGAGAATCAAAACAGCTTGTCAACGTACTCTTGTAGGTCACTGCGTTTAACTCGCCAACCCTTGCCAATTACTTTGGCTTTTAACTCACCTGCCG
>NZ_JACJSF010000037.1 GCF_014698035.1 Desmonostoc muscorum FACHB-395 | reverse complement strand
TGTCAGAGGGGGCAGGGGAGCAGGGGAGCAGGGGAGCAGGGGAGCAGGGGAGCAGGGGAGCAGGGGAGCAGGGGGCAGGGGGATAGGGGGACAAGAGGTGAGAACTTGAAACAAGTCTTTCCCCTTGTCCCCAATTCTCCTTGTCCCCAAGTCCTCTTCCCAATGCCCAATTGTTAAATGTTGTAACCTTTCTACAAGGGTTTCAGGTAATCCTTCATTAATTTTTGGAGATATCTATGATCGTTCATCAAAACTAGAAAGAGATAATTACCATGAAAAATGATAAATCCTCTCCTATTCGCCTGTTAATCGTTGACGATCAGAGCCTCATTCGTCAGGGACTGAAAGCAATGCTAGAACAGGAACCTGATTTGGAAGTGGTCGGTGATGCTGAGAATGGTAAAGTTGCTCTAGAGCTTGTTGCAGAACTTCAGCCCGATGTGGTGCTAATGGATATTCGGATGCCCGAAATGGATGGACGAACTGCAACAAAACTGATTATGCAAAGCTTTCCTAATATCAAAGTTCTCGTCTTGAGTACATTTGATGATGATTCTTATCTAACAGGGGCAATGCGTGCAGGTGCAAAAGGATATTTGCTTAAAGATATGCCTTCAAGTGAGCTAGCAGATGCAATTCGCTTTGGGCATTCTGGCTATACTCAATTTGGGCCGGGGTTATTTGATAAATTATTAGTTACGGAAGCAGCTTCAGCTAACCAAAATTCCGCTTCATCAAAGCCATCGGAAATTACCGCACGAGAACAAGAGGTTTTATGTTTGATTGGTGTTGGTGCAACGAACCGCGAAATTGCCCAACAACTTTATATTACCGAAGGAACGGTAAAAACTCATGTGACGAGTATTTTAAACCGTCTCAATCTCAAAAATCGATCGCAACTGGCAATCTATGCAAATTCTGTTCTCAATCAAGAAAAGAAACTATCCGGGAAACTACCAGAATAAACCAGAGGGCGATAAAACAATTCTAGGAATAGCCCTTTCAAAGTGGGTAAAAATTTTGGTCACAAAATTCCTCTTCAATCTCTTGACTCTGCGTTCTCTGCGTCTCTGTGGTTAAATAAATTATTTTTAAACCGCAGAGGCACAGAGAAGCCAGTGCGTTGGGAGGGTTCCCCGACTTGTAGCAACTGGCGTAGCGCAGAGAGAAAAAAAGAGATTTTACAAGTCACCTTGAAAAGGCTAGTCTTAAATTCTTATATAAAACATCTCAATAAGGGTATTTTCCCCCTTTTTTGTTAATATTTATTATTTAATCTTATAAAATAGATAATCAGCCGTGTAATTTACGCTAATTTCTCTGTTTTCAGATGATTTATCACACCCTTGAACAGGGGCTTTTCCACCAACTGTATTGATCCGTTGAATCCAATTTACTTTGCGGAAGATACCATTTCCTTCATGAGATTGCGCTTCTAATAATAGCCAGGGAATTGCATCATCTTGGGGTGCATTTACCTTAGATTTCAACTTACCCACGACTTTGCTACCGTCTTTGGCTTCCCAGGTTGGGCCTGCATAATGCTTGCCCAAATCTTGCCCTTGCTCATTCAGTAACACGGCATCGGGAGCCTTAAGCGTCCACTCATACTGCTCAGGGGATTCTGATTTTGGTTTGCAGATATAGATTTGCGAACCTTTGGCAGATGCTTTTAAAAGAAGTTGCTCACCATTTGGGACTTTTATACTATCAGGGATCGCAGCGACATCCGCTATGCGTTGGGCAGGCTCCATAGTTCCTGCGATCGCAGTTTTTACAGAAATACCCCACCCATTCAACATCAGCAGCGAAACAACGAGGCTGCAATTTATCTGAATAATTTTACAAAAAGTAGGTGACATAGTAGATATCTCCTTCATTTGTGATTTTAAAGCTTTTGTCGCGCCATCAGTTGGGCAAACAATCCTGGTTGATTGGCGAGTTGATCAAAATTGCCTTCTTGGACTACACGACCATTCTCGAATACATAGATGCGATCAGCGTTGCGAATGGTACTCAGACGGTGAGCGATCGCAATTCGTGTCACCTTCAAACGCTCTAAACTTTGACTGACAATCGCTTGAGTGCGGTTATCTAAGGCACTGGTGGCTTCATCAAATAACAAGATTTTGGGTTTTAATACTAGCGATCGCGCAATCAATAATCGCTGCCGTTGTCCTCCAGAGATATTAGTTCCTCCTTCACTAATTACCGTGTGCATTCCCATTGGCATCGATTCGACATCTTCAGCAAAGCCAGCCATCCGTGCGGCTTCCCACGCTTCATCCATCGAGATCATCGCTCCACTGGCGATATTCTCAAAGATCGATGCAGATGTCAATCGGCTATTTTGCATCACAACTCCTAGTTGCCGACGCACTGCATGAATATCTAACCCGGTTAAATCTTGTCCGTCGTAATAAATCGTGCCAGATTCCGGGACATCAAACCCCAGTAATAATCGGAACAGGGTTGATTTTCCACTCCCCGAAGCTCCGACAAAAGCGATAAATTCCCCAGCTTCCGCATGGATGCTAACATCATCCAATGTCAAAGGCCCGTCATCTCGATACCGGAAAATCACATGATCCACAACCAATCGTCCAGAAAGCCGACCTGGATCGGTTTTTTCCGAGTCAACTTCCGGTTTGGATTCCAGAATCGGCTGCGCTCGTTCCCACAAAGGAACCACTTGTAAGACATCTATAATCGTGCCGCTGAGACTGGTAGCTCCACCGATAAATGTGCCAAATGCCGCATTAAATGCTAAAAATACACCTGTAGATAAACCACCTTCTGGGGAATTGGCTTGCTGAAGTAAACTGCTGGCGAACCAGAAGAGGATTGCTGTAGTCAATACAGGTAAGATTTTATTAATCACAGCCAGAGCATCTTCAATGCCTTGGGTACTCAGCATCCATTTGATTTGCTGACTGTACTGTTTTCCCCAAAAAGCAAAGGCGCGGGCTTCTGCGCCTGCAACTCGCAATTTGCTAACGCCGTTGATTAACTGCACCATTACCCCTGAGAGTTGCCCTTGTAACTCTAGTAAGGGACGAACCTTCCGCAGAGTGTAAATTCCTGAAACCAGAGTAATAGTAATGTTGGCAAAAGCAACAAGAGTGGCAATTAACGCTAGCGAACCGTTGTAATAAAAAAGCAATCCTAAATTCAAAAACGCGAACAAACTGGTGAAAATACTTCTGAGAACCGTGCTACTAAGCTTTTGGCGGATTTGGCTAATAGCGCTCACCCGTGAGTTCAAGTCTCCAGTTGAGTACTGACGGAAGAATGAAGCTTTTAAATTCAACAACCGATCCCAGACTGCTGCTTGGGTGGAAGCATCGGCAAAAGTTTCCACGCGCATGATTGCAAAGCCTTGGGCAAGTTGAAACAAGGTACTACCAAATGCAGTTGCTAGCAGCGCTAAGGCAATTTGCACTAATAAACCGCGATTGGCATCAGGAATGGCACTGTCAATCAAGATGGCCATAGCTTGGGGGACAATCATTCCTAATAAACTTGTCGCCATACCCGCAGCCAAGACAATCAACAATTCCTTGTAGTGTCCTTGGAGAGCAAATTTCAGTAAATCGATGGTGGTGAGAACTTTATCAGGTAATGGGCGATAGAAGGTATATCCCGTTAGTGCCAGTTTAATCGCACTTTTAGCATTAACCGGAGTGCGCGATCGCTTAATTGGATCAAAAATCTCATAGCGCGTATCAGATACAGGTAACAGCGCCACAGGATTGTTATCTTCTAACGTGTAAGCCAGCATCGCACCGCAATCCTTCTTCCACCATTGACCCTGTAAAGCGATCGTTCTGGTTCGTAAACGCGAAGCACGAGCGATCGCTTGTAGCGGATCTTGAACTCGTTTCAGGTCTTCAGACTTGGCTGGTGGTTGAATCGTCACACCCAAAGTTCGCCCCACAGCACCCGCAGCGATGAGCAAAGCTTGGTCAAAATCATTGGCTTCAATTTGAGCAGAAGCGGCAATTTGCGGAGATTGCAGCAACGAGGCTAACTCGCCCAGCGTCTCCTTCATTACATGATCGTTGAGGTGTTGCCGTTCTTGAAATCGGTTTAATTCTACCGCTTTTTCCTCCTGTTCCAGAAGAAAAAGGCTCTGAAGAAAGTAGACTTGAATTTGGAAAATCCCCCTCAACAGAGTATTCGCATCCTCAATCTCAGACGTAGTTAATATTTCTAGCTCGGTTGTATCTTCAGCTTGAAACCACATATCTGCGCTCAACGGCACCAATCCTGATTGAGGCATAACTAACAGTTGCTCAAACCCCATCCAAACCGCGTAACCACGCTGAATTTGTACCCAGGATACCAGCTCTCGCTGTGGTTGGAAAATCTGACCATTGCTGAGTGAGAAATAGCGAACCCCTTCTTCTTGAAACGGCAGTCCAGGTGGAGTAATAGAAGACAGCGCCAATCCTAGTTGCTCAATCCATCCCTCTATTAAAGTTACGGCTTCGCCATTGCGATCGCTAATAAATTCCCGAAAATCTTTCCTTGAAACTTTCATAAGTTCCGTTTCTTCAATCGACACCGCCAGCAGTTGATACGGTATCGGCTGAGAATCACTAATGATGCCAAACATTGCCTGTCTAGTTCGGGTAGTAAATAAATAGCGGCGACTTCCCTCAGCAATTCCCTCTTTCACCGGAATCGCAAACACCGCCAATGAACCCGATTTTACGATCCAAATCGTCTTCGGGTCATTGAGAATAATTGGCTCATTGCCTTTGAAGTGATAGTACTCTCCCGGCAGGGTGGCGCTGCGAATTTGATCTAACATATATATTCCTGCTCCATAAAATTAATACAAAGGCTTGGCGGTTCAATAAATAAAGTAATTGTGGATAAAAATTTTGCTAACCTCTTAACTCTGTGTTCTCTGCGCCTCTGTGGTTAAATAAAAGACTTTTTAACCGCAGAGACGCAGAGGACGCGGAGAGAAAAAAGAGATTTTATAGGTATATTTCACTCTTCCTGAACTGCTTCCCCTTCACTGCGAATCAATTGCAAATACTTACCTTCAACCCTCTGCAATTCTTCATGGCTACCCCGTTGCACTACCTTGCCGCGATCGAAAACAATAATTTCGTCACAATCGCGAATTGTGCTTAACCGATGCGCCACAATTACACAAGTACAGCCACGCTCCCGAAGTCTCTGATCGATCGTTTTTTCTGCCTCGGAATCGAGCGCACTGGTCGCTTCATCCATCACCAAAATTGCCGGATTATTCACTAAAGTGCGGGCAATTTCTAATCTTTGTCGCTGTCCACCGCTCAAATTAGATGCCCCTTCTGCGAGGTCAGCGTTGTAACCTCCAGGCATGGAAAGTACTACATCCTGAATAGCGGCATCTTTACAAGCGCGAACCAAGTTACTAAAAGGAACAGTCGAATCCCAAAGCGTAAGATTGTCGCGCACAGTGCCCGCAAATAGCGAAATATCCTGCTCAACAAGCGCAATTGAATTAGTGAGAATTGATCGCGGAATGTGTTTTCTGGGTTTACCATCAAATAAAATCTCTCCCGCCCACTGTTCGTATAATCCACATACCAGCTTGGCAACGGTTGACTTACCCGAACCACTGCCACCCACTAAAGCAACTCGTTGACCGGGTTTAAGTGAAAGACTGAAATTTTCGATTAAGGGCGGTGCGGAGCGGTTATAGCCAAAGGTGATATTACGAAGTTCAACATAACCCTGAAGCCGAACGTTTGCAGCAGGTAGTTGAGTTGCCGATATACTAATGTCTCGCTCTACGGCAGGATCGATGGGATTGCGTAACACATCATCTAACCGACCCAAATTGCCTTCCATTTCCTGGAGTTCACCCGCTAAACTCACCAGATTATTTACAGGCTCTAAAAATCTTTGCATCAAGGCTTGAAAGGCAATCAGCATCCCAATACTGAGTACGCCATCCATTACCCGTAGCCCTCCCACCGCTAGCAAAAGCATGGATGTAATGGAGGTGAGAAATGATGGCAACACACCCAGGTTTTGATTAGTCGTATCCATTTCTTGGCGGGCATTAATTGCCTTAGCGTAATAACCTGCCCAGCGCGAAAAGAATTCTGACTCTAGCCCGGATGCTTTGAGCGTTTCCATACTTTGCAGTCCAGAAATCGCTACCCCATTGACTTTGCCTTGTTCTTGCATTAATCGCAAGTTGGCATCGACACGCTGACGTGAAACCCATCGCCACACGCTGACATTCACGATTACAAAGGCAATGCCGATCGCAGTCAGAACGACATCATATTGCAACATGACTGCGGCATAAAAGATAACGGTGAAGGCTGAGATTACTGTCGTCGCTAATCTTCCTGAAAGCAGATTCGCCAAACTATCGTTGAGGCGGACACGACTGCTAATTTCTCCGGCAAATCGCTGATCATAAAAACTCACTGGTAGCCGCAGAATATGCCACAAAAATCGGCTAGACATCCCCACAGCTAGCTTAATTTTCATGCGTCGCAGAAATTGCAGCTGAAGCAATGTGAGAAAACCATTCAAAATAGCTGTGAGGATCATCCCTAAAATTAATGGTCGCAACCAATCACTTCTGCCTTCAATCAAGACATTATCAACAAAGGCTTGGGAGAACGCAGGGATGGCTAATCCGGGAATCACTAACAGCAAGCCAGCGATGACACAATAAACCAACGCTCCCAGAGAACTCTGCAATCGATCCCATAAGGATAATGTCAGGCTCGGTTTCCGTCCTCCTGGCTGGAATTCTGCACTCGGTTCACCAACTAGTACTACCCCGGTAAAAGACTGATCGAATTCTGGGAGCGATACTGTACGTGGTCCGGTGGCAGGATCGTTAAGATAAACTTTGTCTTTGGCAAATCCTTCGACGATTAGAAAATGGTTGAAATTCCAAAAGACAATATAAGGACATTGCAGTTTGCGTAACCCAGCCAAATCGACCTTAAAGCCTTTCGCCTGCAATCCGTAGCTACGAGCCGCATTGAGAATATTAGATGCTTTACTGCCATCCCGTGAAACACCACAAGCTTGACGGAGTTCTGCAAGCGGCACAATGCGATCGTAGTATCCTAAAATGATTCCCAGTGCGGCTGCACCGCATTCCACTGCCTCCATTTGTAAGAGGGTGGGAGTCCGACGACGGCGATCGGGACGGTTAATGAGTCGTTGAATTTTTTTTAATCTAAGCCCAATTTGTGATTGAATTTGCCGCATAATCAATACATTCCACTCCACGATCGCAGAATCGGAAACACAAAGGAAATCGGGGATTGTTCATCCACTTTCACACGCACTGAGGTAGTGGTTCCCGGCGTAATTTGGCTATTTGGCCCTTTAGAGGATGACCACCGAAAACGGCTTTTAGTCGAAGGATCTGGCTCAAGTTCTGCAAAAACTTGAATTTGTGCGCCTTCTGTGGTTAACCCTTGTAAAACTTCTAAACCACCGACAACACTTGATGCGCTTTCCTTACTAACCGGAAATGCAGAAATACTTGTGACTTTCCCGATAATACCACCAAAGCGTTCTCGTTTAACGGTTGAAGGAGTTACTTGCAACTCCATCCCCTTTTGAATCTTTTTGCCTTCGCTGACCGGGAAGAATGCCACCCCAACTAACTTATTTCCAGAGTCTCTAGCTTCGACTGTACCAATGCGAGCGCCCTTTTCCAGGGTTTGTCCGGGAACAGCAGAAAGTTCGAGAATTCGTCCATTGAAATTGCTAGTTACCTGGCTGTTTGCTTTGATTTCTAATTTTAACTCTGCGATCGCTCGCTGGGTGTCTTGAATTTCTTTTCTGCGATTAGTAGAAATAGCTAAATCTTGTTCTGCTTGCCCAGCAAACTTACTATCTAGTACTGCTAACTGTGCTTGCAGTTCTTTTGTTGAATTGATATTTGCTAAGAATTCTCGTTCTGCATCCGCTTCTTTAACATTAAGTTGTTTGAGTTGCGATTCGATTTCATTGATTCTAGTTTTACTATTGAGAAATTCCTGTTGCGCCTGAAGAACGGTATCGCTCGAAACGGCTCCTTCTTCGCGTAGCTTTTGGCGAATGTCAAATCGTTCTTTGAACGTGGGCATCAAATCTCGCGTTGTCTGCAACTGTTCCTGTAAGTTCTGACGCTCTTGCCGAATCGACTCCAGACCTTTACTTCTGAGAATTGGCGTTAGTGATTGGGTTGTTTTGAGAGTTTGCAGAAGTGCTTGACGTTGTTGCCCAATCGCCCCCTTATCTAAAACCGTTCGCTGAAGTTGCAGAGTATTGGCATTTTGGTCTTGTTCCTGAAGTTGAGCAAGTTTGACTCGTGCAAGTTTCAACTTATCTTGAAGTTCAGTTTGATCGATTGTCGCTAGTACCTGTCCTTTTTTCACCTCATCGCCTGTACGAACAAAAAGCATGAGAATCTGCCCGGAACTAGGAGACTGGAATCCAACGACTTTGCTAGGAAAAACCACTACGCCTTGTCCAGCTACAGTAATGGGAATGCGACCAAAAACACTCCAAACAAGTCCAACGGCAATTAGAGATCCCATCGCAGTTAACGGAATCCACTTCTTTGGTTGAACCACCTGCATAAGTTGATCGAGCCGCTCCGGTGAGGATAAACGATCGAGTGCTTCTTTGCGGAATAGATTGCTTTTGTTGGTCGTTACCATACTGACTCCATTCAAGTTGTAGAAATTTGTATATTAGGAATTGGGAATGGGGAATGGGGAATTGGGGGAGCAAAGGAAGCTGGAGAAAATCAGAGAGAAGAATTAATAACCTATGCCCAATGACAAATGACCAATGCCCTAATTCCCGCGAATCTGCTTCAGCATCCAATCAAATCGAGTTCCCGCCAGTGTCACTTGAGCCAAAAAGCTAGAACTCAGCTCATCTTCATAAGTCAAGCGTTCATCTAAAGATTTACCTGAGCTATAGTTAATCCTGCCGTAACCCAGACTATTGATGATTCCTTGCTGTTTATCTGCTAACAAAATCGCTAATACTCGATAAAATCGGGCAGCAAAACCCACATCGTGTAGCAATTTGGCAGAAAGTCGCCATCTGGGAATCGATAACACAGTCGCATCCTCAACCGCCCGAATTGTCATCGCAGGTGGACTGGCTTCGACAAAGGGCGTTTCGCCAACTATGTCACCCCGCGATAATTGAGCAAACTCCCGTTCGATATGATCTGTCTGTTCTAAAGTTGAAAAGGCGCGGGTGAGAGGATTGCTTGTATCTTCAGCAATCGAAGCCACCATCTTCCCATCTAATAAAATATAGAGAGCGTCAACGGGCCTTCCGGCTTGAAACAACACCGTTCCCGCAGGAAGTCTCATGGCATTGCCTGCAACAATCATCCAACCAATATCGCTATCATTTAATTCTGCAAATGTAAATAAGATTTCTCGAATTTGGGGCTGAAAAAGCACGACTGTGCTTTGGCCTATTTGACCCATCATCTGCTCTAATCGGTGAGCAAGTAGAACTGCGATCGCTCGATAAAAATGGGCTGCAAATGTGACATCTTCTTGCAATTTTTGAATCAATTGCTGCTGAGGAATCATCAACACAAGCGACTTTCTAGCAGCTTTGACCGTAGTTGAAGATTGGTAGGAGGCTAAAAAAGGCATTTCTCCTACAACTTCACCATTTGCCAGCAGTGCAACCTCTCGTCCTGATAGTTCGCCACCTTCAAGGGCGGCAAATGCCCGACCAATAGGATTATCGTCAGCCTGAGCAACAGAAACGCTTAATGCACCATCAAGCAAAATATAGAGGGCATCAACAGGTGTTCCTTGGCGGATGAGGGTCGTACCAGCAGTAATTTCTTCTCTTTGACCCGTTGCCAAGATCCAGTCAATATCGCTATTTGTCAGTTCCTTAAGTAGAACTTCTGTCATAATTTAACTTCCTTGTGTTCTGCTAACGGGAGAGAAATGGAGAGGGGTAATTCGTAATTCGTAATTTAATTTATGGTTCAGATATAGAGAAGCCTTAACTTAGACTTTCCGCAATTTTGAATTTTGAATTGTTCAACTCCCCATTGCGCGATTAACTAGGTTGATGAGTTGCTACAGGTTTTTAGCATCAATCACCGCGACCTTCATTCGGCTCAACGCTTATTGGTTTATTGCCATTCCAATAAGGAAGCTTTATATTCTCAAGCTTGTTTGCGATCGCTTCAGACAGATTGTTATATTTCTCATCCGTAGGATACTCACCTGGATAATGCTCACCTACGGCAATACCACCCGAAATATTTGCGAGTTCTTGAGCCGATAGCTCTTGTGATTCATTTTGCTTTTTGTTTTCCATTGCCATTTTTTCCTTGTCATTTCATTTATTACTAAATGGACCTAATTTTATGAAAGTGAAATTATTAATCACACAAGAATAATTTCAGAAAGCAGTTGGACTTTTGCTCAACTGCAATTGATTGATTTGAGAAACTCCGTTTATGTAGAACCTTCGATCGCAGATATATCTCCAAACAACTCACCAAGAACTTTTAGATCCTCTGTTGTCGCGTCGGTGATGGAGAGGTGGAACACAGAAGAGTCTGTTGTCTCTGCATGAAAAGCCGACCGTTTTGAGTGAAACCCTCCTCTTCGTGATGATTGTTGGCTAAATCCCCTTGTCGATCTATGAGATCGTATAGATGTAAACTGCAAATTGAAACCACCAGCTACATCGTCTAACTCTTCATCTGATAGTTCGATCGCTTCATCATTCGGAGTAATTTCGTCACCTGACATAGAAGCTCCTTGACCCCACGTGTTAAAGTTAAATAAGGCGGAGGGAGTTAACTGATTGGCTGCTAGGCTCATGGTTAACAACCCCTCCTGCTCCCGAAATTCGTCAAACCGAGAAATCCAGATCAAGCTTCAGGGCTAGAAATACCAGCTTCCTTAAACTCTCTAAGGTCTTGCTCAGAGAAAACGCTTACTTGAAAGGTAACGCTCTTAATGCCGCCTTCTTTAGGAATTTCCACAAAACCAAACTGAGAATCTATAGCATTTGCGTTTGTTCCAAAGACATCGCTAGTTGCGCCACCGGCAATATAATCAAGTTCTTGATTGGATAGTTCCAGCATTTCATTAGGCTGCACATTTTCCATGATCGTTGTCGTTCTCCTTGTGGTGTTGATTATGAGCCTAGAAATAAATTACTAGGAATTCCGCTAGGAAATTCTTCTCCAGTGAATTTGATTTCGTGCAAATCTTGTTGAGATATAGTAGTTTCCTGACTGTTGAAGGATGCAATGCCACCATCAGCACCGATAATCACTGCACTACTTTGCTTATCCGAAAAGTTGAAGTTGTGAGCATCAACAAAGCTAAAAGCACCACCAGCAACGTTGTCCAATTCTTCAGCAGATAATTCTACGGGTTTAATGTCGTCAGGCATGATGTTTTTTCCTTAATTTATGATGTGTATGATTTATCAAGCAGAACGCTTTATTAAGTTCTGGTTAGTAACTTTCAAGAGTGGGAGGAATGACACCAGTTGCTTTGATTTCGTGCAAACTTTGATGAGATATAGCAGTTTGCTGAGTGTTCAAAGAACTAATACCGCCATTAGCACCGAGAACAGTTGCACCAGCCTGCTGATCCAATGCGTTGTAGTTGTCAGCATCGACAAAGCTAAAAGCACCACCAGCAACGTTGTCCAATTCTTCAGCAGATAGTTCTACGGGTTTAATGTTGTCAGACATGATGTTTTCTCCTTAATGTGTGATGTGTTTAATGTGTGTTTTATCAAGCAAGCTGCTTTAGTGAGTTCTGCCCTGTGCAATTAGTTACTACTTTTCAAGAGTGGAAGGAAACAAGCCAGTTGCTTTGATTTCGTGCAAATCTTGTTGAGATACAGCAGTTTGTTGAGCGGTGAAAGATCCAATACCGCCATTCGCACCAAGAACGGTTCCACCAGTTTGCTGATCCAATGCATTGAAGTTGTGAGCATCGACGAAGCTAAAAGCACCACCAGCAACCTTGTCCAATTCTTCAGCAGATAATTCTACGGGTTTAATGTTGTCAGACATGATGTTTTCTCCTTAATGTGTAATGTGTTTAATGTGTGTTCTATCAATCAAGCTGCTTTACTGAGTTCTGCCCTGTGCAATTAGTTACTACTTTTCAAGAGTGGAAGGAAACAAGCCAGTTGCTTTGATTTCGTGCAAATCTTGTTGAGATACAGCAGTTTGTTGAGCGGTGAAAGATCCAATACCTCCATTCGCACCAAGAACGGTTCCACCAGTTTGCTGATCCAACGCATTGAAGTTGTGAGCATCGACGAAACTAAAAGCACCACCAGCAACGTTGTCCAATTCTTCAGCCGATAATTCTATGGATTGAATGTTGTCAGACATGATGTTTTCTCCTTAATGTTTAATGTGTGTTCTATCAAGCAAGTTGCTTTATTGAGTTCTGCCCTGTGTAATCAGTTACTAATTTTCAAGAGTGGTAGGAAAGAAACCAGTGGCTTTGATTTCATGCAAACTTTGATGAGATACAGCAGTTTGCTGAGTGTTCAAAGAACTAATACCGCCATTAGCACCGAGAACAGTTGCACCAGCTTGCTGATCAATTGCGTTGTAGTTGTCAGCATCGACAAAGCTAAAAGCACCACCAGCAACGTTGTCCAATTCTTCAGCCGATAATTCTATGGATTGAATGT
This sequence comes from Desmonostoc muscorum FACHB-395, assembly GCF_014698035.1. Classification (GTDB taxonomy): domain Bacteria; phylum Cyanobacteriota; class Cyanobacteriia; order Cyanobacteriales; family Nostocaceae; genus Nostoc; species Nostoc muscorum_A. The sequence goes on along the minus strand of NZ_JACJSF010000037.1, from coordinate 60,734 downwards.
TGTCAGACATGATCTTTTCTCCTTAATGTGTAATGTGTATGGTTTATCAAGCAGAACACTTTATTGAGTTCTGCTCTGTGTAATTACTGCTCTGTTACTAACTCTCAAGAGTGGAAGGAAAGAAACCAGTTGCTTTGATTTCATGCAGACTTTGATGAGATACAGCAGTTTGCTGAGTGTTCAAAGAACTAATACCGCCATTAGCGCCGATAACAGTTGCACCAGCTTGCTGATCAATTGCGTTGTAGTTGTCAGCATCGACAAAGCTAAAAGCACCACCAGCAACGTTGTCCAATTCTTCAGAAGATAATTCTATGGGTTGAATGTTGTCAGACATGATGTTTTTTCCTTAATGTGTAATGTGTGTTGTATCAAGCAGAAAGAGTGATTTGCTGGTTAGTCGCTTACCGCTTCCCTCGCTTGATGTCTCTAGAATACGAAATCAACTTAGTTATGTACATCTGAAAAACGTCTAGTATTTTACCTAAGCGAAGTAAGTAGATGTGGTCTAACTTTCGCTATATAGTATTGGGCAATAGGTAAGACTTTCGTCATAGGCTAACCAAGCTAGTTACTACAAAAGTCATGGATTTGCTTTCGATGTGGCATTTCACTGCAATATCGTAGTATGACTAAACGTAGAAGCATGAATGCAAAACTAGGATTGATCCTAATAAATGAGAGTATTCTACATCCATCACTAACTCAACTAAATTAAGAAATTATAGTTATCAGTCTCTAGCAATGTTGTAAATAAAAACTCAAACAACAATGTTTAATAGATTCAAATTAGCAACTAAATTTACTTTACTTTTATTGCTGGTGTTCATCGGTGCGATCGCAGTTAGTGGTTTTGCTTTATCTCATGCACTTGAGCAAAAAGCAGAAGCCGAAATCGCTTATCGTAGCCAAGTTATTGCAGAAACTATGAACTCAGTGAGGAACTATACTCACACGCGGATCAATCCTATTTTGACACCAATGCTGGACACTCAAGCCACATTTATCCCTGAAGTTGTTCCCAGCTTTGCAGTAAGAGAAGTGTTTGACAATCTTCGGGAAAACGAAGATTTTAAAGATTTTTTATACAAAGATGCCAACCTAAACCCAACTAACTTACGAGATAAAGCAGATGCATTTGAAACGGAACTTATCGAACGGTTTCGCAAGGAACCAGGGTTGAAAAACATATCTGGTTTTCATGACTCTTATGACGAGAAAATGTTTTATAATGCTCGTCCATTTTCCATTAATAATCCAACATGTCTACGCTGTCATAGCACTCCTGAAGTTGCTCCAAAAAGTCAGATTGCTAGTTATGGTTCAGAAAATGGCTTTGGGTGGAAACTGAATGAAATTTTAGGCACACAAATTATTTATATTCCTGCCAAGCAAGTCTTTGAGGATGCTCATCGTGCTTTTGTTCTATTCATTAGCTTATTTATTACGATCTTCGCCATCATGATTTTGCTCATTAATTATTTGTTAAAGCGAAATGTACTAATACCGCTTAAACCAATGGCTCAACTTGCTCAGAAAATTAGTATGAATGAAATTAGTGTCGAAGAAGCACAAGAGTACGATCGTGAAAAGCTAACATCGATTGTGCAACGTCATGATGAGTTAGGACAATTAGGACGAGTTTTTCAACGTATGGTGCATGAAATTTCTGCGCGTGAACAACATTTCAGACAACAGTTGCATACACTGCGTATAGAAGTTGATGAAGCTAAACGTGCGCGTGAAGTTGCAGAAATTGCTGAATCAAAAACATTCCAAAAATTGCAGGAGGAAGCAAAAGCAATTAGAAATAAACGGAATACTCCAAATTAATAATTAAGAATTACGAATTAAAAATTAGTATTGAGGATTTATTATGTCTGAAATTATTTCTATTCACTCATTCCGAGGCGGAACTGGTAAGTCAAATGTTACGAGTAATCTTGCTGCCCTAATCGCTCGTTCTGGAAAGCGAGTTGGGATAGTTGATACAGATATCCAATCCCCAGGAATCCACGTTCTATTTGGTCTTGAACAAGAGCGAATTCGCTACACCTTGAACGATTATCTTTGGGGTCGTTGTCAAATTGAAGAAGCCGTTTATGACGTTAGCGCCATTCTCAAACAAAAACAAACATTTTTTGGTCGCCAGGGAAGTGTTCATCTAATTCCTTCCAGCATTAAGATGGGTGACATTTCTCGAATCTTGCGCGAGGGCTATGACGCACGTCGCCTGAATGATGGTTTACATAATCTAGTTCGTCGTTTAAAACTTGACTATCTATTGATCGATACTCATCCCGGCATTAACGAAGAAACATTGCTATCTATTATTCTTTCTGATGTCTTGGTGCTGATTCTCCGTCCAGATAAACAAGATTATCAAGGTACAGCAGTAGCGATAGATGTTGCTCGTAAGCTAGAAGTACCTAAAATGCTAATAGTAATCAACAAAGCTCTGCCATCTTTAGATTTCAAAGAGTTAGGGAAACGAGTGGAGAATACCTACAAAACCCCTGTTGCTGGAATACTCCCTGTTTGTGAAGAGATGTTTGAATTAGGGAGTGGTGGAATCTTCTGTTTGCGGTATCCAGATCATTCATGGACTCAAAAAATTAGTGCGATCGCCAAACAAATCACTGGTTCTGGAGTCAGATTGTTTGCCAAATAAGCGTTAGTTATCAAGGATGGACACCAGGGTAGCAGATTTGGAAACTGGACGAGTGCATTAACTGGAGCAGTATATTGCTCAGAGCTACCCTAATTAAGGTGCAACCTTTACAACTAATTCGTAATTCCCTACGTGTAAGCTTGCGCCTACGTAATTAAGTTTTGACCATAATAACTGTGCAATTACTTTTGCGAGAAATATTTTCTGCAATATTTCCTTGAATTACCTGTTGTAGTAGACTTTCACGGCTAGCTCCCAAAACAATAACATCACTGTTGTCTTGCTGGGCGCATTCAAGTACAGCCTCAGAAACAGAATTGGCTTGGACTGGAGTCGCCACCACTTTACCTTTAACTCGGCGTTGGAGAAAGTGAACAGATTTATCTAGTAATGTTGTGTCAGGTAGAGATTTAGTAGGCTGAAATATTTGACATAGATTGATTTGGGGGGATTTACTTAAGGAAGCAAGAGCAGGTAATAACCGAATTGCTTGGCTGGAGTTAGGGCCACCTGCCATTGGCAGCAACCAACGGTCAAAAGCTCTTTTATCATCCAATTTAGCCAAGACAACATCACAACCTGCCTGTCGAATTATGGTATCTACCACTCGGCTGAAAACTCTACCAGGAGTTGATGTAGTGCCTTTCCATCCCATTAATATCAAATCAATATGTCGATCTTTGACAGTCTCCAAAATTGCTCCAGCGACATTATGGGTAACTCGAATCTGGGTGTGAATGGGAATCCGCCACTTCTCTCCTAACAGTATTGCTTTCTGTAAAAGCTCAAGGCTTTTGGTAATTTGTACTGGTGTTTCAGATGGGATACGGTTAGATGGAACAATAATTACTTGTAGACATTCTATTTCGTAATTGTTAGCTCTAGCGATCGCCCCTGCCATTTCCAATAAAGTCTCGGCTGTCTGTGGATGCGAAAGTGGTACTAGTAACCTTCCTTTGCCTGTAGCCGGAGCGCGAGTTTGGTAAATCACATAAGAAGTTGCTGATTTTGATTCTATCTGTTGGGTATTACCATTCAACCTCTCTGCTTCTACACGGATAATATCACTACGAGTAATAATTCCTACTAGCTTCCGACCTTCTGTAACAGGCAAGCAACTTAGGTGATAACGATTGAGTATATGCAGCACATAAGCCAGCGTCGCTGTGGGACTCGTTGTTACTGGCTCTGGTGTCATAATCTCGCTAATAGTTGTATTTCCACTTAACTGTTGCGAGGCAAGATTAACTAAATCTTTCTGAGTGATAATGCCAACAACTTTACCTTTTTCTAAAATTGGGAAGTTGCGATGGTGAGAGTCGGAAAATGCCTGCACTGCCTCATCAATACTCATCTGGCTAGACAGGGTTTCGACACGTCGCTGCATTACATCTGCGGCAGTTATTTGTGCTAAAATCCCCTCTGTACCTGGCTCTTTTGTAATGTGAATCCCTTTCCACTCTAGTAAAAGGTCATAGAGCGATCGCGGGTCAATTTTTTCTGCTACTAAATAAGCAATCACAGATACAATCATTAACGGTAGCACCAGATTGAAATCTGTCGTCATCTCAAACACAATGACGACTGCTGTAATCGGCACTTTAGAGACGGCGCTAAAAAGTGCAGCCATCCCCACATGAGCGTAGGTTGTTGCAGCACTCATTCCCAGCAAACTCTGTTCGACAGCACCAACCAAATAGCCAAGGGCAGCACCCAAGACCAATGTGGGAACCAGCAAACCCCCTGGCGCTCCTGAGCCGTAGGTTAAAATAATTAGGGTAAATTGGACTAAAAGAGCGATCGCTGCAAATAGCCAATTCCTACTACCTACAAGCAAAATTTCTCTCAGTCCAGCATTATTGCGAAAGGTGACAGGTAACAGAGCGATCGCAACACCAGTCACTAACCCCACAATTCCAATTCGCCAGGGTAAACTCAGATTTAGTAAACGCCGATTAATTGCCAGACTTGCAAGAATACTTTTATTAAACAGAATGCCTATTAGCCCAGCCAACACCCCTAAAATCAAGTAGAAAGGGATTTCCTGAGCGAAGAAAGTGGTATGTGAAAAGCCTAAATCCAGATGATTCAGATCCAAGCTGTGACTACCATATAGCCGGGAAATGACTGAAGCGATGAAAGAAGCCAAAATCGCAGTGCCAAGAGTGATACCTGACACATCTTGGAGTAATTCTTCCACTACAAACAGCACACCTGCGATCGGTGCATTAAAAGCCGCAGCTAATCCAGCCCCGGCTCCGGCGGCGATCAGTTGGCGGCGATGCTCTGGTGAAGTCGGTACCCAGTTACTAAGTTGGTTTGCCAAAGCTGCCCCAATTTGGACAGTTGGCCCTTCCCGTCCTAAAGGCATTCCAGAACCCAGAACTAGTGTAGCGCTGACCAGCTTGACCAAAGCGATTCGCAGATTTAATGGCATCGGCACACGAGCCAATACCGCTTTCACTTCAGACATCCCACTACCTGATGCTTCAGGTGCGAAGCGCTCTACTAGCCAACCAGCTAAGATTCCCCCTACAAGTCCAATACCTGGTAGTACCAAGTAGGCAGGCCAGATGTAAGAAAGATGTACTCGCCATGCTCCCGCCCAGTCTACCGCCTGTCCTAGCAGAACTGCTGCTAGCCCAGAAACTAAACCAATTATGCAAGCTTCAACGAAAGCCAAGCGCCTTGGTCGAAGCAGCTGACGGGAAAGCCTCAACCACAAAATTTTTCCCCCGGCTAACATATTTTTAGTAATCACTTCTCATCTGTTACAACTGCAAAAATCTCAAAAATATTTTTTACATACTTGTTTATAGTATTTCATTAAAAAAGGAAATTTTTCTCTGTAAAATGATAGAGATATATGGGTTCAAAACTATCAAAACAGAATTCATGCGCGACCTTCTCAGAATGAGCGCATAAATTCTGTACGAAGCCACAGATGAATAAACAGTGAAATAATAGGATGTTGACTTTGTAAGAACTCAGACTGCAAATATTAATTTGATATCTCTAAAAATTAAAATTGCCTGCTTCTAAAAGTTAACCTTTAAGCTGATACTACACTCAATTAACCCTATTAAATTCACGTTCACTTAATGGGTTTGGGCGTTCTTCCTCTAGGGTTATCTCTCGGTGTACCATCTTTCGGTGGTGTCCCCAAATTGGACACCCAATCGTTTGCTCCTAAACCGAAGTGTCCTGTCTCAAACCACTTAGACTTGAGCAGCGACCACCAATCATTTGTCAACCCTTCTAATACGTAGTCATAGGGAAGCCAACCATAGCCCCCTTCACCCCAATCTGTTCCCCAAGAGTTTCTGATTAGCAATGCTCCTTGCGATCGTCTACTACCATCAGGGTTTTCTATTACTTTATGGTCGTCGTAGCCAACTGCAACAACAGCGTGACCTCCTTTTACCTTATCGTTTTTAACTGGGTATGGAATATAACCACTTGGGTTTAAATCCTCAATGGAATAATACATAGTAAACCCAAAAGCGCACGGAAAACCAGCAGCTAAAGCTGCTTTAATTCGGAACAACAGTATATCTTCTGTAGTGCCTAAGGGATTTAGACGGAAGTATTTCAGGGCTTGATAACTTTGACCAAAAGAGTAGCAAAATGGGGTTGGTTCTTCATCAAACTTGTCTTCTATATAAGGCCAGTACTCTTCTGGAGGCACGCCAAATAATGCCATTGCCTTTATGGTTTCCCGAAGAGATGCTCCTGCATCACCTTGACGATGCATAAGATTGCGTGTTGCTTTGTAAAGAAAGAGTCGAGAAGCATCAACATATCTATCAAAACTTCTTTTCTCAAAGTATTCCATTAAAGCAACCCCAGCATGTGCTGTACATGAATCCAATGAGCCTTGGTCTTCAATTGGGGAACACCAGAAGGTTAAATCTACAAATTCTGGCATTAATAAATATACATTTTCCGTCTTACCATCTTCTTTTGGTATGAGATGTTTCTGTAAATTACCTTCTACTGGAAGTTGTAGATTACTTTGAAACTCCGGGTTTTTCTTCACCTCATTTGATTCATCAACTTCTGGTAGTATTTGGATAACTGTTCTCAGATTCTTAGGTTGATTTTTGAAATTGTTTTCTTCCTGAATTGGAGGATTATATTTTTTTAGGATAATTTCTAAATTTCCTAAATCTTTGAGAGATTTAAAAATGTTATCTATCTTTTTTAAAGATTTATCTATTCTATTTTTCCTGTCATTATTATTGATTGTTCCTTTAATTTTATTCAGGGATAGTTTAAAATTTGAGATTGTTGCAAGATATATATATAAAGAAACTGGATTTAAATCCACATTCTGAAATAAGTTATCCTCCTCTTCTTTTTGGGTAAAAATCGTAATTTTTCCTAATAAATCTGGCTGAGAATACTTATTTTTTGCAGATTTATTGAGTTGATTATTTCCTAAAGCTATGCGGATACTGTTAACACATTCAGATTTATCGAACCATTGATCTAGCTTTTATAATAGGACTCTTACAGCTTTTTCAAGATTTCCATGTTGAGCTAAAGGAGAAATTTGTTGAGCAACCAATTCAACTATCATATCAATTGCCCGTTTCAATTCACTCTGGTCTTTATCGATACAAGATGTATTCTTCTCTCTAGCTCCTGGAAACCCTTTTTCACTAACCCAATAAGCAGGCACATCCGAAATTTCGAAAATTCTTAAAATGATTTCATAAAGATTTACGGGTATTGCTGAAGATGCAGGTAAAACTAACCACCTATGTTGTTTTTTGAGCGCAACTCTTGGAGTATCGCTGTCAACTATATTATTTAATTTTGTCCTTGTATATTCATCAACATTTGAACCCTGAAAATCTTGAATTGTATACTGTATTAGATCGTCACATAGTTTATTTATTTTTTGATTATTTTCTCCTAAACTTTTTAGACAAACTATTTTAGTCAAGCCCTTTTGGAGTGTTTGATTTTCTTGATAAAATCTTTCAACTTCTTTTATCTTTTTTTCTGCGTCTTCATCTTCAGAATCAGAATTTGGTTCTCTTTCTATTATTTTTAAAACTTTGTTTAAAGTATAGAGTGTCATTTGATCAACAACACTATCAACTGTGTCAACAGTTTCATCTGAGACAATTGAGAGTCCAAAAATATTCTTGAAAATTTGTACTCCATTCTCTGTATTTTTACCAAAATAACCATATTCAAGAAAATCTGAATTTTCAAAACTTTCTATAAAAACAGTAATTTCTTTTATCCATTTTTTAAGCTGCTTCTTGTAGTCGGTATCTTCAATATGTTTGGTATATTTGCTATATTTGGTAAACTTCAGTAATTTCTGCTGAAGACTATAGACTTCTTTGCCTACACAACCATAAGCTAAAAATACTTCTTCTTTAAAAGCTTTAGCATTGACTAATTTGAAACCTTTATTTATCTTTTTTTCAAAAATTTTGAACTTTGAGTCAACTGTTTCGTCAAACTTAGAAGCAGGGTCATTTTTTTTGATTAATTTTAACAACTCAAACAATTCTTCTATACTACTTTGTAAATCATTATCATTGTCATTATTTATCTGTACATCTTGAACTGCAATCGTTAACTTCTGATTGATTTCGTCCATGCGGTAGTCTCGAAAATCGGGGTAGTCTGGTACCCAGCCTGTTGATTTTTTAGCCACGGTGATTTCCTCTCAGGTTGATGCTGTTATTGTTATCTATCGTTATGATTCTTTTTATGCAAAAAAGTATTTAAGGTTTATTACTTTTCTTGAAGCATCTGACCACCTGAAATAATAGTGAAAATTGGCTAACTCAATATTTAGCCTGAGTTTTAACTCCATCACAAAGATCGCCAACGCTTTGCCCCTGAGAATTATTAGCTAGATAATCATGTAGCCAATAGCACCCACGCCCCATCAAATTATTTAGGGTGAGATTTTCTACATTCCACAAAATTGCTGTACCATCTTTACTGCCAGAAACGAGAGTCTTACCGTCAGGGCTGAAACTGATCCCATTGACCTCACCAGTATGGCCAGTCACAGTAATAATCAAAGTTCCGTCTTTGTGCCAAAGTTTCACTGTTTTATCATCACTAGCTGTGGCAATCATTTGACCATCAGGACTGAAAGTTACTTGCCCGATTCCAGCAAGATGCCCATCAAGACTACCGATCGCACGACCGTCAAGCTGCCAAAGTTTTACTTTATCATCTCCACCACCACTAGCAAGGGTTTGACTATCAGGGCTAAAACTGACGCTGTAGACAGAAGCGTTATGGTTTATGGTCTTAAGCAACTGACTTTGCCGATTCCAGATTTTCACTATCCCGTCATTACTACCAGTGGCAATCATCTTGCCATCCCGACTGAAAGTGACGCTATAGACAGTAGCGCTATGGTTTAGGGTGTTGAGCAACTGACCCTGGCGATTCCAGAGTTTGACTGTTTTATCTTGACTAGCGGTAGCAATCGTATTGCTGTCTGGGCTGAAACTTACGCTATGAATGCGATCGCTATGCTTTAATAAAATATTCAGTAGCTGACCTTGCCGATTCCACAATCTCACTACCCCTTCATCAGAACTGACAGCAGCAATTATTTGACCATCTGGGCTAAAATTCGCATCCCAGATTTTGTAGTCATTTATCTTTAGCGATTTAATCTGTTTACCCTGCTGATTCCAGAGTTTCACCGTTCCATCATCACTGGCTGTAGCGAGCGCTTTTCCATCGGCTGAGAAGTTCACATGATTGACCCCAGCCTGATGTCCAGTGAGAATGGTCTGCCAAGGGTGGTCAATTTGCCACAGTTTTACCGTTTTATCTTGACTAGCAGATGCAAGGGTACGACCATCAGGGCTGAAAGTAACTTGATTGACTCTACTACTATGTCCTGTAAAGGTAGTGAGTTCCAGTCCATTTTTCTGCCAGAGTGTCACGCTGTTATCATTATTACCAGTGGCTAATATCTGACCATCAGGACTGAAACTGACGCTGTAAATGGGACTAGTTTGTGGTTCTGATCTCTTAAGAGTTGAAAGAAATTTGCCATCGGGATTCCAAAGTTTCACTGTTCTATCTAAACTGGCAGAGGCAAGGGTATCGTCAGAACTGAAACTTACGCTAGTGACTGTATTATCATGTTTGTCTAGAGTCTTTAATTCTTTACCGTCTTTGTTCCACAGTTTTACAGTGCGGTCATAACTGGCAGAGGCAAGGATTTGATCATCGTGGCTAAAACTCAAACTATAGATTGGGCCTGTATGTCCGTTGAGTATTTTTAGTTCTTGACCCTGTATGTTCCAAAGTCTCACGATGCCGTCGTCGCCACCAGAGGCAAGGGTCTTGCCATCATGACTAAAACTCACAGCTCGAATTCCAGTATTCAGCTTTTTAAAGGTTTTAGGTTCCTTGCCATCTTGTTTCCAGAGTTTCACCGTTCCGTCTAAACTGGCAGAAGCAAGAATTTGACTATCGGGGCTAAAACTCACGTTGAGGACTTGATCTAGATGTCCTTTTAAAGTATTCAGCAAACGACCCTGTTTGTTCCAAAGTTTTACGGTGTTGTCTCCACTAGCGGTAGCGATCGCTTCTCCATCGGGACTGAAACTAACGCTTTGGATATAATCGCTGTGTCCCTGGAGGCGATCGCATTCTCTTACCCAGTAAACCGCCTGTCCCAGTACCTCGATCGCCTTTTGCTGTTCTTGAATTGGAATGTCGGCTTTGGCTTGAATTAGTTCTTTAAGTTGCTTGCCGGCTTTTAAACCTTCTATCAGTGCATCAATCGTATTTCTATTCGAGGTAAAACGTGCATCTGACGCAGAAATCAAGGCTCGGAGTTCTGATTTTTGTGCTTCTTGTTGTGTTTCTATCCGCAGGCGTTCAGACAACTTCCAGCTAATTATTGCAGCAATAATAGCCAATCCTGTTGAAATCAAAAACCCAGAAGTTAGAGCAATGACTTTTGTTCTGTGACGAACCTTCTGGGCTTTGCGACTTTCCACGATGTATTCTTTTTGGAGTGATGCGATCAAGGGTTTTTTACCTGCCCCTTGGGTGAACCATTGCTCTACTTCTTCTAATTCACTACCTTCTAGCAAGTAACTATTGTCGCGTTTTTTCTGATCCCACTCCAAGGCTCGTACCAGTAAGCGAGTATGCTGTTTAACATGAGCTAGGTCAGTATCCAGGGCTTTGAGTAATGATTGCAAGGCTTCCTCAAAATCATTACTTTCTTCAAAGAAAATATAGTTAATTTTGGCTAATTCGGGATCAACATCCTTAACATACTGCCATACAATTGGCACTAAACGTTTATTGTGTTTGCGGGCGTGTGCAATCTCTTCACCGCAGACTTCAGAAACCACTGAATTCGGACTAATAATAAAGATAAAATTATCAGCGCCTTCAATTCCTTCATAAATTTCTTTCCGCCAATCTGCCGTGAACGGAATTCCCTCCCAGTCCACCCAGATATCGCGCTTTTGTTGCTTGAGTGCTTCATAAAGCTTCTTGACAAACTCTTTATCTTTGCGCGAGTAGGAAATAAAAGCCTCAGCCATATAAATTTCTATAAATACTTAATAAAATTTAGTTTAGGTGGTAACTTGACGAATATGTTACTGTCTTCTTTAAGAAAATGCTGTTTGTTTACTATCTATGTAAAAAATCTATATACTTTAGAAAAAGAATTACTTGATTGGTTATATATTCTCAATATATGATGATATTTTAGGAAGGTTTTCACTAGCAGACCAAAATCAGCTTTTTTGACACAAAGCTTAAAGTAAATGTTCAAATGACGGCAACTCTACATTCTTTTTCATCCATTAAAATCACAATCTCAGTAGATTGCATAATTGTGCATTTGTGTCAATAAATATCTGATAAAAAATATAGAAATGTAGCATTGCTATGTTTCTACAAAGGTTATAGATAAGGCATATTTAATTTCTGGAGATGTCTAATACAAATCTTGTGTTTGTAAAAGCTAGATACATGAAGTAGCCGTAGCGATCGCACATGAAGATTAAATGACTCTTAAATGGTGTAGGATGGTACTCTTACATCTTGCTTGAAGGTGATATCTTCCTGAGAACAGCTTTGTTGTTATCAGCTAGATTAATGAGTCGAATTAATGGATTTGTAGGGCGACGTGATTTCTTAAAATTTGCCAGTGTGGTAGGTATTGCGGCTACTGCTTTTGGTGATAGCTTTTTGAATACAGAGCAAACTGCTATTGCTGATATTCACCCAGTTAGCTCTAATCCAGTGAGTCCTAATGAAGCTATAAAACGCTTACTAGATGGGAATCAAAGATTTATCAATCAAAAACGCCAATATCCCGATCAATCATTAGAACATCTGCGATTAGTCGCTAAAGCTCAATATCCTTTTGCCGCCATATTGGGTTGTGCAGATTCCAGAGTCCCTGCGGAAATTGTTTTCGATCAAGGACTTGGAGATTTATTTGTTGTGCGAGTTGCTGGTAATGTGGTCAGTGACACAGTTATAGGTAGTCTAGAATACTCTACAACAGTATTGGGTTCGCAGTTGATTGTGATTTTAGGTCATAAAAGATGCGGTGCAGTGGCAGAAGCAATCAAAAACGAACCACTTCCTGGAAGAATTGGTTTGATTATTGAGGGCATCAAACCATCTGTTGAAAGGGTAAAGTTAAGAACGGGTGATAATATGCAAAATGCAGTTATTGCCAACATTCAATATCAGACTGAAAAATTGCAGGAAAGCTCAACAATTTTAGCTAAATTGCTCAGTGAAGGTAAACTAAAAATTGTTGGTGCTTGTTACGATATTGACACTGGTAAAGTCAACATAATTACTTGAATACATAATACCTTTTAGGCGTACTATTCTGAGCTTAATAATGTTATAAAAAATTATTTATCAAATATTTTTATGCGTATGGATCATGGTGCCAAAAATTTGAAATTGGACGTTAAATTTTAGGAATAATGGAATTATAACTGCTGGCAGTAAGCAAAATAAACTTATAGCCATAACTGTCGATAGTCTTCGATATACTGCCGTATGGTTAGAGGTGAACGATTGAGCAATTGCTCAGTATCAGATGTGATGTTGCCTGCCAATCCTAACCGAGCTGTAGTATAGATTACTACCATTACTAAAATAAAGTCTATTGGTAGCCCCGATGAGCGCATTTGTCGAATAAACTTTAGCAGAGAAGGATTATAGCGTATCGGTTTACCTAAAATCGATGTGAAAATGTCTGCTACTTCGTAATAGGTTAAGGCTTCTGCACCCGTAAGCGGATATGCTTTTCCCTGATGCCCATCTTCGAGTAAAGTACGAACTGCAACGGCAGCAATATCCCGCACATCAATGAAACTTGTTTTCCCGTTACCAGCCGGAAGACGCAATTCACCACGAACTTTGATGTCTTCTCTGTGTGTGGTATTAAGGTTTTGCATAAAAAAGCTGCACCGTAAAAAAGTGGCTTTAATACCCAATTTGTTTATGTAGCGTTCAATTTGGGAGTGTGGCACAAAAGGGTTGCGTTCGGCTCCGAGTATTGAAAGAAATACGATATGCTCAACGCCTGCAAGTTTTGCAGCATTTAAAGCTGGGGCAATTTGAAGACGAATATTAGCAAGAGCAGGTGGACGCACTAAAAAAAGTTTATTTACTTGAAAAAAAGCATAATCAAAGGTGTCAGGATTGGTAAAGTCGAAGGGGATGGTTTGGATATTGCTGCCTAAAAGGTGTTTAGCGCTGTTTGGATTTCTAACTGCGGCACAGACATTACAATCGTGGGATTGCAGTAAGCGAAGAACTTCTTGTCCGACGTTTCCAGTTGCACCTGTCACTAAAATTTTCAGCATAGTCAGCTATTACTGTTACTTATTAATAACACCAATTATAATTAATAATTTTTGATGTGATGTAGCAATCAGCTTTACTCCTTGCCCTTTAATCTTTTCGCAGGACAAAAGAAAGTTGTTTATGCTTATCCGAAAAGTATTGAATGAGTTTTCAGACTTTTTCTTCCGCCTAACTCAGGTTAAATCAAGCGAGAATTGGTAAGGTGATGACAAATTCAGTTCCAACACCCAAGGTAGAATTCACATCCAAACTCCCGTCATGTTTTTCTACCACAATAGACTTAGCGATCGCTAATCCTAAACCCGTTCCTTTACCTACCTGTTTGGTAGTAAATAAATGATCGAAAATCTTTTGTTTTACTGCTTCATTAATCCCTTGACCATTATCAGCAATTGATATTTTTACATATTCATCTGCCTTTAATGTTGTAATTATAATCCGGTTAGGATTAGCTTTGATTTCTGCAAATGTCTGCCCAATATTTGATTCTTCAAACGCATCAATTGCATTAGCTATAATATTCATAAATACCTGATTTAATTGCCCTGGAAAACAATTAACTAAGGGTAAATCTCTATAGTTAGTAATTACTTCAATAGCGGGATGTTCTTCATTTGCTTTCAAGCGATGTTTGAGGATTAATATTGTACTATTAATTCCTTCATGTATATTAAATGGCACTTTATAATCTTTGTCAGCACGAGAAAAAGTGCGGAGACTAGTACTAATATTTGTCAACCTGTCGCAAGCCACCGCCATTGCGTCTATCATTTTGGGTAAGTCTTCCAACGTATAATCTAAGTCAATTTCTTCGGCATGGTCTTTGATTTCATCACTTTTGTTGGTCAAGGTCTTTTGATATAGCTTTAAGTGTTTAACAATATCATTCAGGGTCGGTTTAGCTTGTTGGAGAGTAGCAAAAATAAAGCCTAATGGATTATTCATTTCATGGCCTACTCCAGCAACTAAATTACCCAATGCAGACATTTTTTCACTTTGGACAATTTGCAGTTGTGCTTGTTGTAAATCTTGTAATGCTTGCCCAGCTTTTTGATAAAGTCGAGCATTTTCTAGAGATATTGCTGCTTGAGAAGACAACAAGTGAATCACTTTGAGACGAGCGCTAGAAAATACTCCTTGAGTCAGTTGATTTTCTAGGTAGAGAATTCCCACTAAATGCCCTTGATTAATAATCGGAGTACAAAATATACTTTTAGGTTGATGTTGCAGTATATATTCTCCAATTAAACCAGGGATATCTGTTTTGCAATTGTCAATCACAACTGTTTGTTGGGTATTTTTGACATAATAGATAATATTTAAAGGAATATCTCGACAATTATCTAGTGATTGAGGTTCGAGTATAGTCTGCATTTCTTTATTCTCAATAAAAGTAATTGCTCTAACTTGCCAAGTGTCTTCTTCGGGAAGCAGCAGTACAGCTTTTTTCGCACCAGAGTTTTCTATGATAATGCGAGTGAGGCTGGCAATAAGTTGTTCTAATTCCAGAGAACTGGAAATAGCAATAGCTGCTTTGAGGACAGAGGTAAAATCCAGACCATCGGAAATAGCAGTACTGCCAGTGCTATTTGTGCAACTAGATGAGGAAGTCCCACGCAAGCTAATAGTTTCTAAGGGGTTGAGGGTAAATCGTTGCTGTTCTAAGATGGGTTTGAGAAGTTGAGGATAGCGTTTTTCTAAGTCCGAAATTTTGGCTTTTGCACCCCAACGGCTATGGCAATAGTAGGCTTCATGTATATAATCTGAGGCGGCTTTTTCTTTGCCCCAATCGAGGAAAAATTTAGCTGCAAGTTCGTTGGCGAGGGCTTCTTCATAGCCATAACCTTGACGTTGAGCTTGAGCAATGGCTTGTTCATAAAAATTGAGTGCTTCTGCTTTTTGTCCCTTTAAGCGTGCTTTTTCTGCAAGTATTAGCAGACACTTGTGGAGAATATTTTCTGGGCAGGCTTTTGCCCAACTGTTTAAGCGTTCCTCTAAGGGAATTAGCGCTTGCCAATGGAACTGACGCTCTTGCTCGTCGCTAGCAATTTCAGCTAGAGACAGATGCATTAATGCTACATAAAACACGCTAGAAGGGACTTTGGCATGACTGGAAATGGTATTTTCAATTATGCTCAGTTGGGGAATTAAATCTGGGTATGCGGCTTTGTGGTCAAATAAATAAGCATGACGGATTTTGACAGAATATAACCAAGCTAGATGATAAGGGCTATTTCTATATTTTTGTAAATATTCAGCTTCACTGAAAGTATCGTCATCAAAGCTGAAGGGGTTTTTTGTTAAACCAAGCAGATTGCGAATTGGTTGAATAACTCCGACGATTAAAGCATCTAGGTTTTCTAAACTTTTGATGCGACGGAGAAAATCTGCATGGGCTTGGGCGATCGCATATAGTTCATCTAGATTTTTACCATAAGTGAGGCGATCGGAACCACTTAGGATGATCATAAAGCCAACGGTCAGCCAGTTCCCTGCTTCCATACCATACTTGTAGGCGTTGTCATAGTATGTATCTGCTTCTCTAATTGGATGACTCCAGCTATGGACATCCGCAGCAAACAAAAAATTAGTCATTCCTCGGACATCTGCATTATCAAACTGTTCGCAAAGCTGCACCGCCATTTCTCCAAACTGATAAGCTGTTCCCAAATCCTGGAGGATGGCATTGGCAATTAAGGCATAGCCGGCATAGCTAAAGGGAGACATATCGCTGTTACCATACTGCAAAGATAAAGTAGTCATCTTGGCGAGTACCAGCAATCCTAAAGTCGATTGACCATTAAGCCATGCAGCATAGAAGAGAATTTGTAAAATTCGCAACATTTCTGCAATACTGGCATCTGACATTTTGGGAAGATTGAGAATGGATTCAACAGTCTGTTGCTCTAAAAATCTATTAACTATGGCAATTTCTTTGTCCAGACTCGCTTGAATCAACTCTTGTTCTGTAGGCATTTCCCAGTCAAGTAGTTGTAAACTTTGGTTTTGCATAGCGATCGCTTCCGCATTGCGTCCTTGAAGCTGATATTGAGTCATCTGGATGCGATAAATCACTGCTTTGTCCAGGGGTGTTTGAGCATGGCTCAGTGCTTCCCCATAAAGGGCTTCGGCTCGGTCAAAATTACCACACAGATAAGTTGCTTCTGAACCCTCGCGGTGCAAGCTGTACATTAGTTCATAGTCAGTCTGCCAAGCGGTTACGGGTAACAAATCAATCCCACTGGTACAATAGCTCTGAGATGCTTGATAAGCAGCCGACAGTTTTGCCTTTTGTCCTGCTTGCAGATTTAAGCGAGCCAGTTGTTTTTTCTGCTCATGGGTAGCAATGGTCGAAAGAGAATCATTTTCAGCGATCGCACCTTGTCCCAAATTCAGTTGGTTTACTAGGTCAAAAATCCGTTCTTGTTGCTCCTGCTTGGATAACCCTTGCAATAACAATTGACCAATCATCAAATGTGTTTTTTGTTTTTGATCTGACGGAATTAAGGAATAAGCTGCTTGTTGGATGCGATCGTGCAGAAATTTATATCCAATAATTTCGGAATTTTCTTGAGTAACAGCTTGATTTTCTGACCCCACAAAAAACTTGTAAACCTCACTTTGAGGTAAAATCAAACCTTCCTGTAAAGCATTCCACAAACAAACAGCCGTTTCTATTTTTGATTGTTTAGAAACAATTGCTAATGTTTCTAAATCAAACTGATTGCCAATACAGGCAGCTAATTTTAAAATACCTTGAGTTGATTCTGGCAACTTTTGTAATTGCAATGCCATGAATTCAACGATATCATTTGTGAGCGATCGCTGATTTATTTGCGTGATATCACATTGCCAACATCCAGACTCTAAGTTAAATTCAATTACTCCATCTTGATGTAATGCTTTAAGGAACTGTGTAGCAAAAAATGGATTACCTTGAGTTTTTTGAGATACTAAGCGAGAAAGAGTCCATGCCAAATTTTCTGAGCATTGAAGTGTGTCAGCAACTAATTGATTTACCTGCTCTTGACTGAGTGGTGCTAAAGTAATCGTATTAATCGTGGCTGCTGTTTTTTGGATATCATTCAAAGTCAACATTAACTGGTGTGCTGGGTTGACTTCGTTATCACGATAAGCACCAATCAATAAAAAATGCTTTGTATCAGCCATTAATAACTGCATTAACATCAGTGATGCCGAATCAGCCCATTGCAAATCATCTAAAAACATCACTAATGGATGTGCATCACTCGTAAAGACTTTGGTGAATTTCTGGAATAATAAATTAAATCGATTTTGGGCCGCAGTTCCTGATAATTCTGTAGTAGGTGGTTGTTGACCAATAATTCTTGATAATTCGGGGATAACTTCAATAATTACCTGTCCGTTCTCACCAACCGCTTCTAAAATCTTAGTTTTCCATTGCTGAATTTGAAGATCGCTTTCTGTTAACAATTGTGTCATTAAATCTCGAAAAGCTTGCACAAAAGCACTGAAGGGAATGTTGCGATTGAATTGGTCATATTTACCTTTAATAAAATAACCGCGTTGACGAACAATCGGTTTATGAACTTCGTTAACAACCGCAGTTTTACCAATACCAGAAAACCCCGCTATCAGCATCATTTCTGTAGCACCAAGGCTAACTCTTTCAAATGCTTGAAGCAGAGTTTTTACTTCTGTTTCTCTTCCATAGAGTTTGTCGGGGATAATGAAGCGATCGCACACATCTCTTTGAGCAATTGAAAAACTCTCAATTCTGCCAATTTCGTTTAGCTGATGTAAACAAATTTCTAAATCTAATTTCAGTCCTAATGCGCTTTGATAACGGTCTTCGGCATTTTTTGCCATTAATTTGGTCACGATGTCACAAAGAACTTGGGGAATTTCTTCGCTATTTCCTAAAAGCGGAGCTTGTTTCGCAATATGACAATGCACTAACTCCATCACATCGTTTGATTGAAAGGGTAACTTTCCTGTAAGTAATTCATAAAAAGTAATACCTAAAGAATAAAAATCAGCCCGGTAGTCAATTCCCCGATTCATTCTTCCTGTTTGTTCTGGGGAAATATAAGCCAGCGTACCTTCTAATACATTAGGGCTGATGAGCGTTTGGGTTTCCCGTGGTAATAAAGAGGCAATACTAAAGTCAATTAGCTTTATTTGCTTAGTTTCGGGGTTAATTAATATATTGGCGGGTTTTATATCTTTATGAATAATTCGATGACGGGAAAGTATATCTAAGGCATCACATAAAGATATTGCGATTTGTAAAAATTCATTTAGAGATGCAACATTATTATTATTGGCGAAATAATCCTTAAGGGAAATTCCCCCAAAGTCTTCCATCACCAATATATAAACATTCTGGTATGGTTCCAGAGTATAGGTTTGAATGATTTCGGGATAGTTGAGATTTTTGGTAATGGTGTACTGGTTACGAAATTGTACGAGTTCGCTAAATGTAGGATAAAGATTTTTTAGCAGTTTAATCACCACAGGTTTTTGATCAGTTTCTCTATATCCCTGATAAACTAGGGTTCTAGAGCCGTTATAAAGTTCTTTGCTAACTTGATAACCGGGAATAGTGACTTGGCTGCTAAACATACTGGGTTCATCCTTCGAGATTTTTTTATGGCTTTTCTAATATCAATCATTTAAACTCTGACTGCATTGGTAGAATTAATGACATTTACTTCAAGGAATAATGAAGAAATCTCTTGGATGTTTTAATTAGGGCGTGTTTTAAAAGTCGATAAAATTCTTGAAAATTCTAAAGATTAATCAATTTAGCATTTACCTATAATTCTTGTACCGCAGCATTGAGGCTAATTGACAGAGCGGCAATGAAAGTCACAGTGAAACACTTTTCAAACAACCTCTTAGGTCTGTATTGAATTGAACGGAGAACCGTTAGAAAATATTTTTCCCATACCCTTACTATTGAAGCTTTTTAATTAACTCCAGTAGTTGTTGATAATCCCTTGTTCCGAATTGAGATCAGCAGCTTTCTGTAAATTCGCGATCGCACCCTGTTTATCTCCCAACTCCAAGCGGGCAATTCCTCGACTGGCGTAAGGTGGCGCAAGGTTGGGATTAATTCGCAAAGCTTGGGTATAATCAGCGTACCCCTCTGGGGTTGCCGCAGGTATCGCTCCCTGTTTATCTCCCAACTGATATACTTCTTGACAACGACGTTCGATAGTCTACTCTTGCGAAAAGTAGTTCTGAGAAACCCATTTAATCATTAGCACTTTTCTCCTATCCTGGGTACGAGCAAATGTTATGGGTACACCGTTACTCTTTTTGCAGTAGAAGGTTGTCCCTCCAGCGTAGCTAGGGTGATTGATGCTTACAATTGTGGTAAATCCAGTCAGCGAAGCTGTTACAATCTCGATCGATGTTTGACTAAATAGCCTTAGAGGATGTTTGAAAAGTCTAATTTATTACTTGCCTTGGCGACTAGAAGTTGCGGCTACACAGACAAAACCCGCCTACGCGGGTTCAAAAACCTTAATTTTCCGTTAGTCCACGGAGGTGGGCTTCGTTTGTGTAGTAGCGAATTATATTCGCCTAAAACTTTTCAAACATCCTCTTAGTCTCATTAATTAATGCGTGGCTTACTAACAAAACAGCAATATATGTTACTGAAATATTAAGACCTAATTGGCAACAAAGTCTAACGCTTGTTTACCATAAAGTTGAATACTGAGTCTATTAATACTCTGCCTTAATAGTTAATAATATTTTAAACTAGGTATTACCTACTTTTTATATTTATATAACTATAATATACATGGTATAAATATTTATACGTATAATGAAAAATTCATTTACCAAAACAGCAGAATTGCTTCGCCAAAATTTGCAAAATTATTTGCGATCGCTTAAAAATTGGTTTTTCGATACACCAGAAAGGGCACTCTTAGAAGCTCAACAAGCCGCTCAGAGAATTAAAAACATCGAAATAGAACATTTTGAAGGTAAAAAAATATCTTCAGAATCAGTAAAATATACTGAAACCGCGATGTCTTATTGGCAAGTCTATCTTGATAAAAACTTAACTATTATTAAGTTCAGGCTGGCAGAATTCCAACTTAGTCGGGGAATTGTCAATATCTCTAATTCTGTTTTATTAGAAAAGCTGAAGGTGATTGATGAAGTTGTAGAAAAATATGCTATTAAAGATGAGCTTATTAGTAACAGTGAGTTATTGTCAAATTATGAACTACTAAAATTTAATCAGAGTGAAATCAATAAACAACCAGAATTATCTAATATTAAACGTCTACCTCCAAATCAAAAAGCTAGAGCTTTGCCTGGGTCTCTTGGCAGAACTATTAATAAAATTAAAGGAGATTTTTCACCACAGGGAGAAGAAGAATTTGTCAGAAATTACCGAATTTCTAGAAATAGAACAAAGATTGGTCTAAGATTTTTGATCACTTTAATTATTGTTCCACTTTTGACTCAGATTTTATCTAAACAATTCTTAGTTATTCCTATATTAGAAAAGACTAGAGGAGAGAATACATCTCAAATTTTCATCAATTCTGACATGGAAAAAGAAGCTCTTCATGAATTATCTAATTTTCAACAAAATTTGAGGTTTGAATCTTTATTAAAAAATGCACCAGCCCTTTCTTCGGAGGTAATTAAAGAAAAAATAAAGGAGAAAGCAATTGAGATAGCTGAGGAATTTAATCTAAAAACTAATAGTGCTGTTAGTAATGTATTTGCTGATTTGATATCATTAATTTCTTTTAGTATAATTATCGTTTATAGTAAAAGAGAAATTGTGATTGTGAAGTCTTTCATAGATACTATAGTTTATGGATTGAGCGATAGTGCTAAGGCTTTTATAATTATTCTCTTTACAGATATATTCGTAGGATTCCATTCCCCAGATGGGTGGGAGGTTCTTCTGGAAGGATTTGCAGAACATTTAGGTTTGCCAGCCAGTAGAAATGCAATATTTTTATTTATTGCGACATTTCCTGTAATTTTAAACACTATCTTTAAGTACTGGATATTCCGCTATCTGAGTCGCTTATCTCCATCGGCATTAGCAACATTAAAAGAGATGGACGAGTAATTTATAATTCATAATTATATTATTTTGATGCATTTTTCTGATGATTCGCTAGGCTATGTATATCCTGGTTTTTCTGAAGCGTACTATGGATTTTGAAAGTAAAGCCAATGCCCCAACTTCCACAGACAATATAGAGTTTGCTCAACAAACTACTAACCGTAAGCCATTGCAATTGCTGCGAGATACCGAGGCTTTACTACGCCGCCCAACTGTAGCAACACTGTCGCCGATTTTGCCACCAAAACTGAGCAATAAATTCCAAGCAACCTCATCTTTGGCAGATCACTCCTTTAAGGAATTGGCAGAAATTGACCTAGACACTATTAGTGATTTTGAACTGCGACCTGTACGAATTCGTGTTGGCTTAAGCTTTGTTGGTTTTGGGGCACTGATGATATTAGTGCTACTACTGTACTTGAATACCTTGCATCCAGAACTCAGCACTGGTGAGCAGATTCGGCAATACTGGTATCAATATGTTTGGTTTGTTAGTTTGGGTGTTGCAGGGATGTTTATGTTGGGTCGGGAAGCAATGCGTCCTATGCCGAAACGACGGAAATAATTCTTAAGGAGGCAGGTGTAGCTACAGCTATATTTGGTATTTTAGGATTTATTGCATTTAGAGTTTCTTCTATAAGACTTACACAAAACATCGTATGAATTGAGGGTTAGCAAACACACGTCAGTTGATAACCCGCAACTGGAGTTAATTATCAGCCTTACCAGCCTTTTTGATACCTTGCCATCTTTGCCGCAGTCGCTTCAAGTTAGGCGTATGACCACCATAACGCCAGCTAATATATGCTTGGCTAATCTCATCTATTACCTCAGCAGTTGCTGGGGGATGATGCTGGTATGATCCTCTGGCATACTCTAAAGGTGTTTGTGCTGGATGTTTAGCTAAACCTTTTTGGGTTGTCCATTGCAGCATTTGTTGATAAAGGCTTTCCATTGCTGGCAATCTCTTTAACCATCGGCGGTTGCGCCACTCTCGCCACTGACCCCAACCCAGCCAACCAAAGAAAGCCGCTGTAGTTGCCAAGATTAAGCCAGTTAATATACCAAACCAACCTTGAGAAAATAAAGCTAAAAACCAAGCGATCGCTCTAATCACCCACCTAAATGTTGTCTCAAATACATTATTCAATAAACCTGTCACTGGAGAAGGTAGCCATCCAGCAACCCAGTGCCATAACTGGCGCAAGACACTAAAAGTCTGAGTATCTTCTACTGATGGAGGTATGAGGGGATGATTGGGAATCGGGTCAAAGGCAAACCAGCCATATTTCGGAAAATATACTTCTGTCATCGCATAAGCGTCAGTATTACGGACAACATATAGTCCTGTAAATGGATTAAATTCTCCTGAACTAAACCCTGCCACTAACCGCGCTGGGATACCAATGGAACGTAGCATCACCGTGAGAACTGTGGAGAAGTGGTCTGGATAACCACCTTTATATTTGAATAAAAAAGCTTCTACTAAGTCATCTTTTTCTCCCAAATAAGGCAAATCTAAGGGATTTTGGGGAAGAGAGTAACGTTGCTTTAAATATTGAGCTAAGTAGAGAGCCTTTTCATAGGCTGAATCTAGGCTTTTAGAAGACTTTGTGACTCCTTCCCGACTGTAGTTAGCAAGGATTTCTTCGGTACGTTGCCGGACTTTTTCGGCAATTTCGGGAGGAATTTGCAGATAATGCTGTTTAATATCTCGTGGATATTTAGTAGAAGCTTCACCTAATTTAGTGCGATCGCGGTATGGTACTTCAGAAATTACTGTGTAGGTGAGTCCTTCTGATAATTCCACAGGCGATCGCAATCCATCTTCTTTATCAACCGCGACCATTGGTGTCGGAAAGTAAATCTCTTTGGGATAAGCCATCGCCGGAATTAGGTTAGGCAAGTCCGCCACTACTGTATAAGTTTGTACTATTTCTTGGGTTTTAGCAGTAGTCAGAGGTGGGTTCAGGAAAATTTGGTAAGACCAAGGCGATCGCTTGATGGTCGTAACATCTTCATTACGCGAAACTTCCCATCCTTTACCCGTATAGCGGTCAAATCCTAGTACTCGCCAAAAACCCTCAGCTTGCGATCGCACCCGCATCACAACTTTAGGTTTCATCTCACCGCGCAGATTTTGGTTAATTTGGCTATTAAAACCGTAATAAAAGTTATTATCTACCTTACCTGGTTGACCACTTTGGCCTTGTCCCGTACCACTGCCTTGATTATTACCACTACCTTGACGGACATAACCGGGATTGATGATAGTACGACCAGTAAAATTACCTTTTAACTGGATAGAAGAACTTACAGGAAAATTCCGTAACTGATAGCCAGGAAATCGGGGTAAAACAGCAAAAATTGCCAGTCCCAGACTGACAATTAGTAAAAAAGTCAGAGTTAAAAATTTAAAATTAAGAGTTGAGGAATTCTTTGGGTTGAATTTTTCCTTTTGAGTTTTTAATGGCTGCAAACCCAAGCGTGAGCGATAATCTAGCACTAAAGTTGGCAGAGCGATCGCTAAAAATAACAGCAACACAGGTGCAAATGCTAAAGTCTGACTTAACGTTGCCGCCACACCCAATAAAATCAGTCCTATAACAATCGAATAGCCCAAATTTTTCCGGCGGGGTGTATCAAAGCTGTGCAACACCTGAAGTTGAATTAATAACTCCGCCAAACCCAACCGCGTATCATTCAACTCTCCCACTAACCGCCCAAAGAAAGCACCCAGCGCTATTAACATTCCAATAGCGATGCAAAATTGAACTGCAACATTGCGATCGCGGCGACGATAGTAACTCCAAATCGCACCAAATACACTCAGGGGTAACGCCCAAAAACTGAATGAAGTCTCGGCGGCGATATCTGTCGCCCCAATTCCCAAAATAACCAATGCTAGCACCAGCACCCGCAAGGAAATTGAATCTTCCACTTCTGTCAAAGGCGATCGCTGCAAATTTTGCCGCCAATTACCCACAGGGACACGCCAAAACCGATTCATCCTGGATAAGTTGAGCATTTCGAGTCTAAGTTATAGATGCCACGGAAACAATGTTGAGGACGAAACTATTCGCCCTACTTTAAAGTATTCCCGTTAGAAGAAGCTTTATTATCCTGTTTTCATTCATCTATCGGACTGATATTAGATTTTTGAAAAAACTCCGTACAACTCAAAAAGCCTTATTTCCTATTGCCTCTTGCCTTACCACGCAAAAATCAAAGCGGATTCCTATATCAAGGTTTAGCGCCTATTTTTACAAAATAAAAAGGTTGAAAACACAGTTTTCAACCTTTGCTCCCCTTCTCTTGTCGTAGGGTTTCATTGTGCCAAGAGTGAACATAGTTTTGTATAAAAAAACAGCACAATCGAATAAATTCGTTGTGAAAAATTGGTTGCTTGGTAAAATAGAGGCGAAATCAGCACAAAAAATTAACTCGTTCCCCAGGCTTTGCTAGTAACCGAGTGGACTGACGAGTATCCACGAACATTCAATTTATGGGATGGAGGGTGAGTCTACACCACTAGTTAACTGTAACCACGCCTAAGTATAAGTAAGCACCCTGTTGCTAGTAGTATCTAGAGACTGAAAAAGCCCCAAGGCAACAGCTAGGGAATAGTTACCTTAAGATATGCGGCATTACGTACTAGCCGTGGTAATTAAGATTACGCAGTGGGATTAATGACAAACAAAAGCGGCTGTTGGTCTATTTCTGGAAACTCAACTTCCAGAGTATAAGTTGGGTTAAGTTGCTCACAACCTAACTCTACACTTAAGTATCCCGAAGTCGAAGATGTTGCCATTGCTAAAGTGCCACTTCCACGAAGTATCAAAGTTCCTTTAACAGGTAACTCAGCCTGAACAAGTAACTTCGTAAGTTTACCTTCAGACTGATACTCTACTTTGATGTTCAAATTACCGACAGTGGTTAGCCATTGTCTTTCTACCACTGGACTGGTTGCTGAAAGTGGTAGAGTCAAATTTTCCAGCAGTTGTTTAGCTGCCAGCAACGACAAAGCCATCTGTTGACGCGGCTGTAAATCTGAGTAATCGCTCTGAATATTGGGCATTGTCTCCAGAGTACTGACAGAGCGATAGGTACTTCTTAGCACCAATCCAGCTATATCATTTAGTGCTTGAGACTCGTTGGGAAAAAAGTTCTCCACCACTTGAACTAATTTTGCCCCTAGAGGGACTGAAGATGTCACCAATGCCTGACACTGTTCCAGCAATTGCTGGAAAACTCTCTCCGGCAAGGGGCAAGGCAGTTTTAGCTTCGACTGTTGTACCATCCATCCCCAGGTAGGAACGAGCGTCATTGACGGCTCATCAACAAAATCGGGATAGTCGATTAATTGTGTTTCCCAGGGAAACAAAGGTGGGTGGTCTTGGGCTTGGATTTGTAACCGATGTTTAATGACGGCTTGAAAACGATCTTGCACAGTAGGAATTTCTCCCAATTGAAGGGTCTGGGGCGTTACTCCCAATTTTGGCTCACTGCTTTTTGAAGCAGTGGCTTCATTGATGAGTTTTTTTACCCCGTCATTTTCCTCAGATTCTACCGATCGCTCGTTATTTTTGACATCATCTGTCAATAACCAACCGAGATACTGGTATTGTGAGGATTCTGAGTCACTATTCATGAGTAGATGCACCTGATCCGGACACTAATGAGTTACGAATTTCCCAAGCTTGCTCAAGAATCTTAAACCATCGCTTTTGAAGTTGTGCCATTGACAGCCCTAAAGTTTTGGCGATTTTTTCATCGGCTTGTCCTTGTTGCTTCAACTCTAATAAAGACCGTTGCTTATTGTCCAGCTGTGCTGTGTATACTTGCCATTGCTGGGGAGTTAAGCCCAAATTGGTGTGCAAAGAAGCTTCCAGCCACTCGTGAACTAATTCCCAACGGTGTAATAACGCAAACCGAATTAAATGATACTTGAAGCGCTGCTGTAAGTAATCTCTCTGACGAGGGGTTAAACCTAAAATCGACTCTATTTCTTGTGCTGAGAGATCCTGGAGGCGGAGGGAAAAGTAATCAGCACAGTCAGATTGTTGTCGTTGTTCGAGATAATTCATTAATTCTGTAACCACAACCGAACGCAAGGTATCTTCTTCAGGTTCGGGTTCGGCTTGCGTTGCCATTGTGGAGCGCAATTGATGCACTGCTGGTTCTTCCCAAGAACCATCGCCTTCGTTATTGCTACCTTCTGCGGCTTGTTCTATATCTACACTGGTTTCTGGGGGCTGCTGTTGAGAAAAAGTTTGTGCCCGCAGGATAATTAGCTGCTGCTGACGGCCTGGTAAGGGAATGCGTCGTTTGCCGTAGCGCTCGGTAAATGCCATATACTCAGACAATTCTAGAAGCGTCTGAGGGCGATAAGTAGCACCAAGTTGATTTTCTCGCCGGAAAGCGTTTAATGCTTCCAGATAAAAACTTTGTAAAAAATCTTCGATTATAGTCAGTCGCCCTTGATAGCTCAATTGCTTCTGAGGCGGATTAATGTATCGATAAATAATTGCACTCAGAGTACTGTGTAATTCTACCCTGCCCCGATTTGAACCCAACTGATAGTACCTGAGACACTGTTGTAGCCGATGCCGAGCCAGGGTCATCGCCGAGCTTTCTACAGTTCCAGAAGCTTGAATACGTTTGCTCTCGTGGCAAATCCGATATACTTCGGTGGTAATACGTCTTGCTACATCATGGCAATTCTGTTCCGAAGCTTTGGTCGATTGTTGAAACTCCTTGGATAGGAGTTGAAAGATCACCTCCACGCCTTTAGAATTTTCTCCCAGAATATTTGCAGATGGAATTGTTGCGGTTGCGGCTGAATTCATAGTCTCAGTTTTCAAAAGACCTTAAGTATTTAAATACAACCTGTACGACTGTGGGTATTGGCTTTTTTGGTTTTACGTATAAGCTAAACGCAGACCAATCCTGCATTCAGGATATGGCTGATTTTATTATTCCCAACTTGGATGGGATTGTTCACACTTTGATAGATGTTATTGCCATTACCCAGGAGCCGTATACAAGTCATTATGGATTTAGAAGCACAAATTCAATTGCTGATTGACAATGCACCCCGCGATGGTATAACACCAAATCTGATTGCAGCAATTGCTCCTGCCCTTAGAGCGATCGCTCAAAAATTACGTCACTCCCAGTACTATATTCTCCAAAATTCGGAGGCAAGCTGGGTTTTAACTACCTTGAGCAATCGTGCTAATCCAGGATTGGAAAAGCGCGTTATTTACGCTTTCCCTACCATACAGGATGTCTCTCTAATTTCCCCTGCTGGGCTTGACCCTCAAATGCTAGCTAAAATTGTTCCTGTCACCCATATTTTGTTCCAATTGGTGGCATTGGAACCCGTAGATAGTATCCTTTTTTTGGAAACGCCGGGTAAGACCACTCATACCGTCGAAATTCGGCGAACTGATCTAGAGAAACTCATGCAACAAAGGTTGCGGGAGCAGCGATCGCCTAAACAGATACCCCCTGATATTGCATAGAAAAATTTGGGATGTGGGATTTTTTAGATACAATCCCACATCCCAAATTTTAAATCTCAAATTTGTTTGAAAAAGTTTTTGATGAAAAGAAATTAATGCCAATTACGACCCTTTTAGTTCTTTAAAGAACCAGGCGATCGGCCTAATCTAAAATTGGTGAACAAACAGTTATCAGTGAACATTTTTCAAAATTTAGCTGACAACTGAGCCAAATTTCCCCACCTTAGAACATCTGGTAGGTTTAACTTGGCATCTAAAACCCCATTTTGTACCTAATAACTAATAACTGAGTTAATAGAGGCGACTCAGTGTGTACTCAGCTATGTTAATTAATGCCTGGTGAGATTCTGAGGGTGGGAGAACTGCAAGATGTTCAATTGCTAACTTAGCATGGTGAGCAGCTAACTCCCGCGCCTGGTGTATGCCTTGACTATCTTGAATTAGTGCTAGTGCTTGCTCTAAATCTCCATCTTGAGCAAACTCTCGGTCAATTAGCACTTCCAAGGATGATTTTTCCGCTAAAGCAAATAAAACGGGCGCAGTCAGATTACCACTTTTGAGATCAGACCCCACTGGTTTACCCAAGGTATCTGTCGTACTGGTGAAATCTAGAATGTCGTCAACGATTTGAAATGCTATACCAAAATGACGACCGTAGTTATACAGATGCTCAACAGTTTCCCGCGAGACTTCACTAAGTAACCCAGCAGCTTTAGAACTGTTGGCGATTAACGAAGCTGTTTTGTAATAACTCTTCTGGAGGTAAGTTTCAATAGAGATACCAGCATCAAAACGATTTAGTCCCTGCTGGATTTCCCCAGTAGCCAGATCCATAATGACTTCTGAGAGGAGTTTCACAACCTCCAAATTGTCCAAGTTTGCTAAATACCAGGACGATTGGGCAAAAAGAAAATCTCCTGCTAATATGGCAATGCGATTACCGAACAAACTATGAACGGTAGGAACGCCTCGCCGCACGTCTGATTCATCTACCACATCGTCATGTACCAAGCTTGCTGTGTGAATCATTTCTGTAATCTCAGCTAGGCGGCGATGACGCGGTGTAATATCTTGGTCTAACATTGTTGCCCGCGATATTAGCAGGACAATTGCTGGTCTGATACGCTTTCCCCCAGCTCCGAATAAATGTTCGGCTGCTGCAAACAAAATGGGGTGGCGATTTCCAACTAGCTGTTTTAGGTTATCTGCTAGTAGTCGCAGGTCTGCTTCCACAGGGGTAAACAGGGAGGTGGCTGGGGTCATGGATGGGCGGACTCTGACTTAGGTTACGAAAGTTTACATATCCTACACTCATTTTAAGATAACCCTGTGCCAGCGCAAAGTTTTCATAAGACAATCCCATTTTTATCAGTCTATCGGTGATAACTAAGGTTGCTAATACTTTTGTCAATAAGTAATTATGCTTAATTTTTGAGATAATAATATCTTAAACTAACTTAAAACATGACTTCTCGGTACACGGAGACAAATACCAGCTTTAATTATATTAAGTAGTCTGTAAGTACAAGTTTACCGCCACAGATCAAAGCAAAATTCAAGCAATATTACTTATTGACAAAATGGATATAATTTAAATTGACTTGCCAATGGATAAAACTAAATTTCTTCAGAACTGAAGTGTAGCTATTCAAAAAATTTGAAATTTAGCAGTGGAATGGGCTTCAAATTCAGGGTCGTTGTGTTACGCTAAAATATAGGAATTTTAAATTTTTAAGATGTTCACACCCCAAAGTGATTCACTTACTAAGTGATTTTACTGGCTCGGTGATGTGAGTCTAAAATAATTAGTCGTAGCCTAGATTAAGGGAATAATCCCTTTGATTTTTCCTACGATATGCAAAACTCCTGGCTTGGAGCTATGCTATATCCCTATGGGAAGCCGCTACACGTCTTCAGCGCACGTTGAGCGCAAGCATTGCTCTTTTCACAGCAGTGTGAGTAAAAATAACGCAGATCGAGTAGACCGCTGAGAATCGTAGTTTTAGATTGCTAAACGGCAATCTAACTGGTGTGGATCTATGGTCTGCAAAAAGTCTCATTAGACAATAAATTCTTTGTCCGTAGAGAATTTTATCTCTATAGGTAATTTTACCATAGGAAGCTACAGCAATCAAGAATGTACTTGGTTGACTGAGGTTCTACTAATTTTATGGAATTTTATATTCGTTTGAAAGGGTGCTAGTAGAACAATGATTTACGGAAGTATACCTATGATGATTTTTATTTTAGCGTCTGGATATTTGTTCACAGTCTACCTGTTATTAGCACTGGCAAAGCGAACGGGTACAAAGACTGTTCCTAAAAGTTTTTCTTCATCTGCCGAAGGAAAACACAAGCAGGAGATATCAGTAAGGGCAAAAGTGACTGAAGCTGTTAATAGTCAGTAGTGGGTAGTGAGGAGTTAAGAGTTATTAATTCAAAATTTTTAACTCCTAATACTGATTACATCTAAGGTTGCTTGCGAACAAGGGGATTTTGCCCCTTGCCTCACTAGTTTGATTCTGTAAAGTTTCACAAAGAATAGGTATAAACCTCGTCTAGCTCGAAACCTGTGGTTTTTCTGCCAAAAAATATAAAAAACCTTAGAAATGCCCTTGGTCTAAATCGTTCTATTTGTTTGGGTCGTTTTTATCCTTTTTGTCCTTGGGATCTTTTTTAGGTTTTTTAACTTCTTTATTACTTTTTCTTTCCTTCGACATTAGCGTTCTCCAACTAGGTTATTCAGTGAAAGCTTCCATATTCTGCCGTCAGAAAATCAGGACATGACTTACCTGATATTCTTGTAAGGCAAAAAAGAAAGTATCAAACATAAATGCTACTAACTACAATGATACGGTGTTGTTTGATTTAATGTAGCTTGAATCCATATTGCCAGAAGTTGCCCAAATTTCATCAAGATTCAGGTTACAGAGGAGAATTTTCTTTTCTGGCAATCATAACCTAAGTAAATCGGCTTAAATAATTAAAGATTTGCAAGACTTACGCAAATAATAGCCAAAACCACACGCGGTAGGGGTAATATCATGAATTGCCTCTACCGCGTGTGGTTTTGCGTAAATTCTATTCTAACTCCCTTGACTGACTATTGCTCCAACAATTTCAATCGTTGCCACCAACGATTGAGGGGATAATAGACCACGGGTGCCCACAGACTACTAAGAATGGCAGAGGCGAGGGCGACACGCTGGTAATATGTCCAAATATCTGTTACTTTGCGCTCATTTCCTATCAAAGTTAATTGCAACCCAAAGATAGTTTCTGCCAAAACTGCCATCACAAAGACAATTACAGCAATCGAAATAAAGTCTTCTTCAATAAAACGCTGTTTCTGGAGCAGACCAGTTAAAATTCCTACAATTCCTAAACTGATGGCATGACTAGGATTAGGTGCTGTCATGGAATCTTGAAGTAGCCCCAGAACTATACCTGCCAAGGCTCCGGCAAATACTGTGCGCTTCACACTCCAAGTTACCACCCAAATTAATAGCCAGTTAGGGCCAATTCCCAATAATTCCATACCTGGCAGGCGGGTTGGTAATAATAGTAAACATAACAGTACAGAACTAGCAGTCACTATCCAACTAAACAACTGCCGTACACCGGGATGCCAACGAGAAAGTGGCTGGATTCGGAATTTCGATTTTCGCTCTGACGATTTTGGCTTTTTCTGCCTGCTAATACCAAATGCAGGAATCTTCATTTTTCTATGGATTTTCAAGGGAGAATTTACTTAGACTTTTGCGGCAGTTGATTTGCCGACTTTTCGTTTTCCGGCTCTTGGTTTTCTGGCTTTGGATAAACTGCTACCCAATCAAGAGAGCGGATTGGCGGAAAAAGCTCAATTTTCGCTACTGATGCGGGAAGTTTCTTTAAATCCAGCGACTTAATTCGTCCTACTGCCAAGCCAGATGGAAATTTCTGACTATAGGTAGATGTGGAAACTAAATCTCCTATTTTGACATTTGGGACTTTTTCATAAAACTCCAGCACAGCTTCGGCAGAAGAATCTCCTCGCAAAACGCCTTTAGCTGCTGTGCGGCTAACTGATACACCAACTTGACTCTTGAGGTCACTGATTAACAACACGCGGCTAGTATTGGGAGTTACACTCTCCACCAAACCGACTAATCCGCCATCGGCCTTGACTACAAAGCCTTCCTGAATGCCCGCATTCGCGCCGCGATTCAGAGTAACTTGTTGCCACCACTGGTCAGCACTACGTCCTATTACCCTGGCTGGAATTGGCCGTGATGCCAGTGGCTCTTTTTCCACATAGCCTAATAAATCTTGTAGCTTTGTCTTTTGACTTTCCAAATCTACTATACGGGTTTGCAATTCTAATATCCGGGCATCTCTGATACGTTCTTCTGGAGTTGGCCCTGACTGCAAAATCTCTAATGGACGGGTAAGTGCCTGGTATGTCTCAAGCACCAATTCACCTTGAGTTTGTCGCAATACCCAAGCACTACCAACTACTAGAGCTAACAACCCAATTTGTAAGCCTTTACGATCCCACCAGCGCCGTATTGTAACCATATATACCTTTATCTACTTATACAATTAAGTTCTATTTGGATTCTATTTATATAGAACCCAAATAGAACTCAAATAGAACTCAAGTATGATATTTTTTTGCTACATATTGCGAGAGCTTTCGGTAACAACCCGTTCTAACTGTTTGAAGTTTTCTAACACCCGACCGGTTCCCAGCACAACACAACACAGAGGGTCGGCGGCGATGTGGGTAACAATCCCCGTTTCATGACTAATTAAGGTATCTATGCCTTTGAGCAAAGCACCACCCCCAGCTAACATAATCCCTCTGTCAATAATGTCTGCTGCTAGTTCTGGAGGTGTACGTTCCAGTGTCCGCTTCACAGCTTCTATAATTACTGATAGTGGTTCCAACATACTTTCACGGATTTCTGGACCTTTGATGGTTACAGTTCGCGGTAGACCAGAAAGCAGGTGTAAGCCTCGGATTTCCATCATGGCATCATTATCATCATGGGTAGGATACGCAGAACCAAGCCGAATCTTGATGTCTTCAGCAGTCCGTTCACCAATGACTAAGTTATGAACTTTTTTAATATACTGAATGATTGAATCAGTTAGTTCATCCCCAGCAATGCGTACTGATTCGCTGATTACCGTGCCCTGAAGACTTAGCACCGCGACTTCGGTTGTACCACCACCAATATCGATAATCATGTTGCCAGTAGGTTCGGCAACAGGCAGTCCTGCACCAATGGCGGCAGCTACAGGTTCATCAATTAGATAAACTTTTCTTGCTCCTGCTTGGTGAGCCGCATCCATCACAGCCCGTCTTTCTACACCCGTGACCCCACTGGGAATACCAATGACAATTCGGGGTAAAATTAGAGATTTGCCTTCATTTACACGCTGAATAAAGCTTTTCAGCATTAGCTCGGCTATATCGAAATCAGCGATTACACCATCGCGCAAGGGGCGGAGGGCAATCACATTTCCAGGTGTGCGGCCGAGCATTTTTTTGGCTTCTTCTCCTACTGCTAGTGCTACCTTTTCGTTGACATCGATAGCAACTACAGAAGGCTCTTGCAGTACAATACCTTTCCCAGATACATAAACCAGGGTGTTAGCAGTACCGAGGTCGATACCCATATCCCATGATGTGCGAAAGTTCCTAAAAATACCCACGCTTCTCTAAGCCCCCTATGTGCGATACTTCTTGACTACAACGGTAAGAGTGGATTCGATTATCTTTGTATCCTGAGTTCAGCAAACTAAACTATATTTTTATATGATTCCCAGGAATATTTACTATGTCTCAGGCCCTTGTTTTTTGATATTCTCTGGTTTGCTTAGTATATCCGTATACTTTTATGTGTTTCTCCAAGTAGTTATGTATAATTTTTCAATTCCACTATATTGTTAACTGTTTAACACATTATTTTCAAGTGTTTCACAATTCGCTATGATAAAAGTCGGAATTAACAAGTACACCTGTACTGAAAGGTAAAACCTATGAGTATCAATATTGTCACCCTTGTTGGCCGTGTAGGCGGCGACCCAGATATAAAATATTTTGAGTCTGGTAGTGTTAAGTGTAGATTGACATTAGCGGTAAAAAGGCGATCGCGCAACAGCGATGAACCTGACTGGTTCACTCTGGAATTATGGGATAAAACGGCTGAAGTAGCAGGTAATTATGTGCGTAAAGGCAGTTTAATTGGCATCAAAGGTTCCTTAAAGTTTGACACATGGAGCGATCGCCAAACAGGAGCAAACCGTTCTACACCAATTATTAGAGTAGACCAACTAGAATTATTAGGCTCTAAGCGCGATGGAGAGGGCGGTGGAGATATGTCTTCAGAACATTTTTAATTAATTGAAAATTGGGAATTGGGAATTGGGAATTGGGAATTGATTATTAGTCCTTTGCCCTCACAAATGACAAAGGACTAATGACAAATGACTAATAACTAATTTGTAAAGTCACCGATGCTTCTACTTCCTGTTCACCACCAACGACAGGAGTGGAAGAATCAGCTACCTTGGCAGCTTCAGCCCGTAAAAACATGGGTGGTGGAGGCGCAGTGGCATTATTAACTTGAATGCTGACTATTTCTTTGGATTTGAAACCCAAGGCGCTGAAAACAGCATCAGCTTGCTGCTGGGCATCTTGGGCGGCTTCTTTTAATGCTTGTTTTTGAGCAGCTGCGATCGCTTCATCATTCGCAACAAAACTAATACCATTAATTTGTGTTGCACCCGCTTTCACTGCATCATCTAATAATGTACCAGCTTTCTCTGTGGGAATCCTAAAACTCACCGTGTTACTGGCAGCATAGCCTGTAATCCTCTGTACATTATTGGTGTAGCTGTAAACTGGATTCAGTCGGATACCAGTAGTTTGTAATTTTTCGACATTTTGGCTTTTGAGGAACGCAACTACAGCCGATGACTTCTGGGCTGCTTCTTGCTGTACCTCTTGTGCTGTTTTCCCCTGAATCTCTACCCCTAAGCTGACTTGTGCCAGGGTTGTAGGAATCGTTTCAACTCCGCGACCACTGACACTAAGGGTTCGCCACATTTTCTCCTTCTCTTGCGCCAATGCAGGTAGTACAAAAGTTGCACATACTAGCAGGGCTAAAGGCAGTATTTTCCACAAGTTTCCAGATGGAAACTGAGAACCGGGTAAAGCGGCTCTAGTCATAAGATTTGCACTCCTCAAAGTATCCACAGATGTTTTTAATAAGCGTATTTAGCAATCTTCTGGCGGCTGTTAAAAGTCAACAGGCACCACAAGTTTTTCACAACTTAAGTGCGATCGCTAGATACGATTTGTATGTTCTTACTTTGACACTGCGATCGTCAAAAGCTGAAATGGTTACATTTTTTGATACTAAAAAAATTACACCAACATTTTTAAAGATTTTGTCATGATGGTAAATTAATTCACCGACTTTGACTTACTGCAACTTTCTAAACTGTCTGTAGCAAAGGTTTCCGAAGTTTTCTGATAGCGCTTGGTTAAGTAGACAAATGGCACAAATTAAGTTTTTGAACCTGCCAATAGCGTCTCCACAGATAGATGTTTTTCAGAAACACGTCAAAATCAAAGAGAAGGATTTTCACAGAACCCATGCATTTGTTAGATCCAATTAACTTCTCTTTTCCTCTGCTGGCTACTGCAACAGAAGCCGCAGACAGTTCAATGGTAGTAGCCGCAGTGCTACTAAGCTTAGTAGTCATTTACCTCGCCAGCAAAGTTGGTGGAGAGTTATCAAACAAAGTGGGTTTGCCGCCCGTTTTAGGTGAACTAGTAGGTGGCGTGGTAGTTGGCATCTCTGTTTTCCACCTTTTAGTGTTTCCAGAAGGCAGCACAGACAGTTCTAACTCTTTGATCATGTCCTTCCTTCAAATCACTGCTGGTTTAAGTCCTGAAGCCACTCCAGCCGTGTTTGCAGCCCAGTCTGAGGTTATTTCCGTTTTAGCAGAATTGGGTGTGATCATCCTGCTGTTTGAAATCGGTTTGGAGTCAAACTTAAAAGACTTAATGGCAGTTGGTATCCAAGCCACCGTCGTAGCAATAGTGGGGGTAGTAGTACCCTTTGCGGCTGGGACTGTCGGACTTATGACTTTATTTGGAATTGCTGCTGTACCCGCAATTTTTGCTGGGGCGGCTTTGACTGCCACTAGTATTGGGATTACTTCCAAAGTACTGTCAGAGTTGGGGCGACTCAATTCTAAAGAAGGGCAGATTATTTTGGGTGCTGCTGTAATTGACGATGTTCTAGGAATCATCGTTTTAGCGGTAGTTGCCAGCCTCGCTAAAGATGGCGTGGTGGATGTCAGCAAAGTTATTTACTTGATTATCAGCGCCACTGGTTTTATTTTGGGAGCAATCCTACTAGGGAATGTTTTCAATAAATCATTTGTAGCGATCGCTGATCAACTCAAAACACGCGGTGGATTGGTAATACCAGCATTCATCTTCGCCTTTGCAATGGCATACCTTGCCGCCGTCATCCACTTAGAAGCGATTTTGGGAGCTTTTGCGGCGGGTTTAGTCTTAGAAGAGACAGATAAGCGCAAAGAATTGCAAAGACAAGTCTGCCCTATTGCTGATATGTTAGTGCCAATTTTCTTTGTGACTGTTGGGGCAAAAACTGATTTGGGAGTGTTAAATCCAGCAATTCCCGATAATCGAGAAGGTTTAATTATGGCAACTTTCCTGATCATAGTAGCCATTCTCGGTAAAGTTATCACAGGCTTAAGCGTGTTTGGTCAACCGGAAATCAATCGTTTAGCGATCGGTGTGGGGATGATTCCTAGAGGGGAAGTTGGATTAGTGTTTGCTGGTGTCGGCGCAGCCAGTGGCGCTCTTTCGAAACCACTAGGGGCGGCAATCATTATGATGGTTATCTTGACAACCTTTTTAGCTCCTCCTTTGTTACGATTTGTGTTCCCAGATCCAAAAACTGTGGATGCAGGCTCAGACCAACTGGTTTTAGATGGTTCTTCTGGAACCTCGTTGATAATTGAACCGCCTAAGTCGAAAGTGCCAGCATCAAATGACAGTGGCAATTTGGAAGTAACTCCAGATTCTGGCGATCGCTAATCAAAATCTTGGATGAGAAGGAGTCAGAAGACAGAATTCAGAATTCAGAATACCCCAGCAGTCAAGTCAGGGGTAACATCCACGGAAAGAATTTTTCTTCTCCCGATAGCGACGCAGAAAGTGAGTCTTGCCGTAGGCACGCTCTTGTTCGAGGTCTTCAAATCGGGGGCTTTAAACCTCCCTTGGACATCCAGTCGCACAAAATCCAGAATGGATTCTGGCTCCTGAATTCTGAATTCTTTTTCGGTAAATTCTTACTGAGTTCTGAGTGATTTTCCCTCGGAACTCAGCACTTTAAATTCAGTAAAATCACCGTATTTTGAAGATTCTGTAATTATAAAGTGGAAACTTCTCTCTCCAAATTTCCGTCCCATCTGATTGTAGAATAATCGTCTGTTTATAATTTCTACCAGCATTCGGAATGTTATTTATTTCCAGTATCCCTAGGCTTGTGAGCCATTATCTGAATATTTTTCAGGTAATTGGGGAGTAACACCCATAAATTTTGCTAGATCGTCTGACAGTAATGGGAATTATCTACTTAGTGCATTGATGGCAAAAAACAAAAAACAGTTATCAGTGAACAGTTATCAGTTATTAGTTTTCTAGCTTCCTTGGGAGTCAGATTCCTCCACCTCCAAAGGTGGAAGATTTTATATTGGGATTTCAAGCAAATATTAAATCTAATAACCGATTTAAGCGTGTCTTTATACCAGCTTAAAAATCAAACAAGGCATCAAAGATCGAGTTTAGGTGGTGACGGTGTGATGACTTACCAATGAGTTGAGATATTGACGACTCCCATGAACGTGAATTAGGAGAAAGAACTGTGAAATTACACTGGTTACTACCCAGCACTATTGGAACTATCTTCATGCTATCGTCGCCGGCAATGGCTGCGAAACTTGAATCTTGGCGCTTTGATGCCAATCAAAACAGGCTGGAAATTAATACTGTGGGAACAGTTCAACCCCAGGCACAACTAATTTTCAACCCGACTCGGCTGGTAATTGATTTGCCAGGAACTACATTTGGTCGGCCGCAGCTAACCCAACAGGTGGGTGGGGGAATTCGCTCAATCAGGGTTGGGCAGTTTGATACAGAAACAACACGCATAGTTGTAGAACTGGCACCTGGTTATACTTTAGACCCCAAACGCGTCCAATTTGTTGGTAGAACTGGCGATCGCTGGACGGTGCAATTACCTAGACCAGAAGTTGATCGAGTCGCCTCATTTCCCGCCTCACCTCCCAGAAGTGCTTACACTGTCGTTACCCCAGACTCTGAACGGCAACCTAGTATTTCAAGAGTTGCCACTACTACACGAGGGGCGACTCAAATTGAAGGCTTGACAGTAACAGGCGATGGGTTGTTCCTCCGTACCAGTGGTGGCAATCCGGGGATTAAGACAATTCGCAGCCGCGATCGCGCTAGTATCTTCATAGATATCTCTGACGCATCTTTATCACCACGTCTGGCGCAACAGAATAATCAGCCTGTTAACAAACATGGTATTAGCCGCGTCGAATTCACCCAACTACAAAACCAAGCTCCTATCGTTCGCTTGACTTTGCGGGTAGATAAAAATAGTCCAGATTGGCAAGCCAGTAATAGTAACAGTGGTGGTTTGGTGGTTCTGCCTAGTCGCGTTGTCAGATTGCCTGGAAGTAGTAATTCGGACAATCAATCACAATCACCCTCTTTTCCTAGCAGATTATCTGCTGCTAACGACTCCCCAGCAACCATTGAGTCTGTGCAACTGGCTGATAATGGCAGACAATTGCTGATTAGAGCCGACCAAACTTTATCTGCTACGGGAACCTGGGATAGATCATCCGGTGTGTTCCGCGTCACAATTAACAATGCCAAGTTAGCTCCTAGAGTTACAGGCCCTACCTTTGCTCCCAATAGCCCCATTCTTCGGGTACGTCTGCAACCCCAAGCAGCCAACACAGTCGTTGTTTTAGTTCAACCAGCACCTGGAGTACAACTCGATCAACCCCAGCAAATCGGCGACCAGCTTTTGGCTATACCAATACAAGGTTCTCGTCGAATTGTTTCCCTCCCCGGAAGACCGTCCTTTGCTTTACCTGGGCTACCACCACCAAACCGGGGACCATTCCCAGACCCAAACAATCCCAATCCCCAGCCCCAATTCCAACCACAGCGCCGAGTTACCAATGGACGAGTGGTAGTCATTATTGACCCAGGACATGGCGGTAAAGACTCAGGAGCGCTTGGTATTGGAGGGGCACGTGAAAAGGATGTGATCTTGCCTATTGGTAAAAGACTGGCACAGATTTTGCAGCAAAATGGTGTACAAGTAGTTATGACCAGGGATTCTGACTATTTTGTTACCCTTCCGGGAAGAGTGCAATTAGCAGAGCGAGCTAATGCTGATGTGTTTGTGAGTATCCACGCTAACTCAGCAGGCGCGAGTCGTCCCGATGTTAATGGCTTGGAAGTCTATTATTACGACAGTGGTCTGGATCTTGCTCGCGTTGTCCGTAGTAGCATTCTCCAAAGTATTGGTACTCTCAAAGACAGGGGAGTACGGCGAGCCAGATTTTATGTTCTCAGAAAAAGTTCTATGCCCTCCATTCTTGTGGAAACGGGTTATATGACTGGTCGAGAGGATATGGCTAGGCTGAGAACCTCAGCTTACCAAAATCAAATGGCAGAAGCGATCGCTCGTGGCGTTCTTCAGTATTTAAAGAGAAGATAAGTAATTTAGTCGAAATTATTGAGTAAATACATCTAATCTTTACCATGTTTATCCAATTTAGTAGTAAAACCAATTTAAGTATTATTGCGGCGGGACAAGAGTAGCATCTTTGTTATTGTCATCTGATGCTTTACAAGTCAAATTTATCTAGGCTAATGGATAGCATGGCAAAATCAGAGGAGCGTGCTATATTTTACGCCATTAGCTGTGTCTTAATAACAGCGTAATACTCAAGTGTGTGCGGTGATGGTGTGAGGATTTGCCAATATATTGAAATTTTGACGGCTCCCATGAATGTGAATCAGGAGAAAAGACTGTGAAATTACGCTGGTTACTATCCAGTACTATTGGAACTATCTTCATGCTATCGTCGCCCGCAATGGCTGCGAAACTTGAATCCTGGCGTTTTGATGTTAATCAAAACAAGCTGGAAATAAATACTGTAGGGAATGTTCAACCCCAAGCACAATTAATTTTTAACCCCACTCGTTTGGTAATTGATTTACCAGGAACAACATTTGGCCGTCCGCAGCTAACCCAACAGGTGGGCGGTGCAATTCGTGCTATCCGTGTTGGGCAGTTTGACGAACAAACAACGCGCATAGTCGTTGAACTGACTCCTGGTTATACTTTAGACCCCAAGGGAGTACGATTTGTTGGTAGAACTGGCGATCGCTGGATGGTGCAATTACCCACGCCAGTAGCCGAAAATGTTCCCTCAAGAAATACTGGTGGGCAACAACAAGCTATAGCAACACAACCTTCACCGAGAACATCTCCATCTGTGTTCTCACCAAGAGATATTTACAACGTGGTGAGAACAAGCCCCATCAATCCACCTAAAAACGGAATGCTTGCCGCCAGGGTAACTCAAATTGAGAACTTACAAGTTACAGGCGATGGGTTTTTCATCCGTACCAATGGTGGTAATCCTCAGATTCAGGTAAATCGTAGCAACGATCAAAGAGAAATTAACATCGACATTGCCAGCGCTACTTTATCACCAAGTCTAGAGCAACGCGATTTGTCGATTAATCGTTATGGTGTCAGCCGTATTCAGTTCAGCCAACTACAAACAAGTCCATCTGCTGTTCGCATGACTTTACAGGTGGATGAAAATAGTCAAAATTGGCGAGCAACTAATAGTAACAGTAGTGGTTTTGTGCTTCTGCCCAGTCGTGGCATTGCTCAGTTCCCTGGAGGTAATAGTAATAGTCCACGCCCCATACCATCTAGTACAGCGACTATTGAGTCTGTGCAACTGGCTAATAATGGCACACAACTGCTAATTAGAGCAGACCAAGCTTTATCTGCAACAGGAGGCTGGGATAGAAGCTCTGGTTTGTACCGCATTATCATCAACAATGCTCGGTTAGCTCCCAAAGTTACAGGGCCGACTTTTAATTCTAATAGCCCTATCCTACGAGTCCGCCTGCAACCCCAAGAATCTAATACAGTTAACGTCTTGGTTCAGCCAGCAGCCGGAGTGCGAATTGGCGAACTTAACCAAGTTGGCGACCAGCTTTTGGCTCTAGAATTACAACGCTCTGGTAGCGTTACACAGCAGCCCATTGATTTACCTCCTTTATCGCCAAACCAAGGTCAATTCCCCAACCCGATAGA
Organism: Desmonostoc muscorum FACHB-395; assembly: GCF_014698035.1. GTDB lineage: Bacteria > Cyanobacteriota > Cyanobacteriia > Cyanobacteriales > Nostocaceae > Nostoc > Nostoc muscorum_A. The sequence goes on along the minus strand of NZ_JACJSF010000037.1, from coordinate 19,100 downwards.
TAATCCCCGTCCTATATCTCAACCAAAGCCGCGCCCCTCAGTTCCGAGAGGGAAATTACTAGTTGTAATTGACCCAGGACATGGTGGAAAAGACTCAGGCGCTCCTGGTCTAGGTGGACTTTTAGAAAAGGATGTAATTCTGCCTATTGGTAAAAGGGTAGCTGCAATTTTAGAGCAACATGGTGTACAAGCAGTACTAACGCGAGATGCTGACTTTTTCGTAGAACTTCAGGGACGGGTAGAAATTGCCGAGCGAGTTAATGCAACTGCGTTTGTCAGTATTCACGCTAATTCTGTTGATAATCGCCCTGACGTGAATGGGTTAGAAGTATATTATTACGATAGCGGTTATGATCTAGCAGAAGTAGTTCGCAATACCATTCTGCAAAACATCGATACAATCAAAAACCGGGGAACCCGCAAAGCCAGATTCTACGTTCTCAGAAAAAGCTCTATGCCCTCGATTTTAGTAGAAACAGGTTATATGACTGGTCGAGAAGACAATCCCAGATTGGCAACACGAGAGTATCAAAATCAGATGGCAGAAGCGATCGCTCGTGGCATCCTAAAATACTTACAGCGTTAACATAGTACAAATTACTATTAAAAGGTGGTATTTAGAATCCTTTGGCGTGCAGAATTTAGTGGTCAATTAGCCGATTGTCTGCTAAATTCTGTATTTTAAATCCCAAAACCTAAATTAATATCAGCCTGTGTATTCATCTTCGATCTTTGAAGCGAATCTGGACGATTTTTCTGCTCAAGAACCCCAACGTGCCCCAATTGGCATCTTTGACAGTGGTGTGGGTGGATTGACGGTACTGCGACAAATATATCGGCAACTCCCCAATGAATCAATTGTTTACTTTGGGGATACAGCCCGACTTCCTTATGGAATTCGTTCACAAGCAGAGATTTTACAATTTACGCGCGAAATTCTTACCTGGCTACAAAAGCAGCAGGTAAAAATGGTAATTATGGCTTGCAATACTAGTTCTGCCCTAGCCCTAGAAACCGTTCGTCAAGAATTCAACATACCCATTTTAGGGGTGATTCTACCGGGTGCAAAAGCTGCGGTGCAGGAAGGGAAGCGCATTGGTGTAATTGCCACTCCAGCTACCGCGAAAAGTAATGCTTATAAGCACGCCATTCTCGAAATTGCTCCTGATGTTCAAGTCTGGCAAGTTGGATGTCCAGAGTTTGTGCCACTTATTGAGCAAAACCGGATTCACGACCCCTACACTGCGGAAGTGGCAAGAGCCTACTTAGAGCCTTTACTAGAGCAAGAAATTGACACCTTAGTTCATGGCTGTACCCATTATCCCCACCTTACACCAGTATTGCGATCGCTCCTCCCCTCTCAAGTCAAGCTAGTTGACCCAGCTGTTCATGTCGTGGCAGCTTGTGCCCAAGAGTTAGACTTGCTAGGCTTAAAAAATACTCACCTGCCACTACCAACTCGTTTCGCCGTTAGCGGGTGTCCACAACAATTTTCCCACTCAGGAGTGCAATGGCTAGGCTATACCCCGATGGTTGAAGAGGTTCGCTTTACTGATAGCGCTATTTCCCAACTTCATTGAAGGAGGCAGGGGGAAGAGGGCAGGGGGAAGAGAGAAGGAAGACAAGGGAGACAAGGGAGAGGGGGGAGATAATCATTTTCCCTTATTCGTCTTGTCTCCTTGTCCCTCTGCTGCCTATTTGTATCAACCTTAAAGTGAAACGTAAATTAGGCGGGAGTAAACTTCAGCGAAACACCGTTCATACAGTAGCGCTTGCCTGTAGGTGCAGGGCCGTCATCAAAAACATGACCAAGATGGCCACCACAACGGCTACAATGTACTTCAACTCTGGTCATAAACAGCGACTTATCTACAGTAGTAGCGATCGCACCTTCAATCGGGTTAAAGAAGCTTGGCCAGCCAGTACCACTGTTAAATTTGGTATCAGAGGTAAACAGTGGCAGTTCACACGCGGCACAATAATAAGTACCCTTGTCGTACTCCTTATCTAATGCGCTGGTGTGAGGGCGTTCAGTCCCGTGTTTACGCAATACATTAAACTGTTCTGGCGTTAAAATCGTGCGCCACTCTTCTTCTGGTTTGGTAATTTCAAATCCACTATTAGATGTTGTCACCGCTTTTGCTCCCCAGTTGATATACCTTGATAACAATGCTGTGCCGACTATTACCGCACTAGCCTGTAAAAAATACCGTTTGTCCATATATCTATTATTTTCTATTTTCCGGTTAACTGGCCAATCAACTCCAGTACGGAATTCCCTACTTAATCACTATAATCAGCGATCGCTCTGAATTAGCGCTGATAAAGTGATTAAAATTAGCTAAGAAACAAAAAATTATTCTGCAATCAAACACTGTAAGGAATCGGAATCAAGTTGACTTGATTTTGAATACACCTGGATGTGTAGGGACGCTCAATCATCATCTTCATCAGAGGTGGTTGTTAACTCCTGAGTAGTCCCCTGTTTACCCTGATTCGTCAAAAATACAAATGCGCGATTGAGTCGCTTTACCCCACTGAGGGTAATTAGGGTCAGTAGCCCTCCTAATAATCCCATTTGCCACAGACCACAACCAATCGCAGCCCCCAAACCGGCCGCAGTCCAGACACAGGCGGCTGTAGTTAAACCTTTTACTTTTGGTGTCGCAGATTTTCTAGGAGACTCTTGTAAAATCAATCCGGCTCCGAGAAATCCTATCCCGGTAGCTACACCCTGAATGGTGCGACTCAGTGCATTGGTGGCAGCATAAGGACTATCACCTTCAGCCTGCAAAGGAATCATTACGAATAGTGCTGCTCCCATACTCACCAGCATAAATGTTCTCATCCCTGCTGGTCTGCCCCCTTGTTGACGGTTAAATCCAATCAGGCAACCAACCAGAAGCGCCAAAGACAATCTAAACGCTATATGTGGCCAATCGTTGGCAGTAATAAACATCGGCCCCATTACCTTTTTCCCCCTAGAGACAGAATGGAATTTTGCGCCTATTGCCAGTGAGCTAGATGGCTACCCACGTTTGTAGCTAAAAACTCAAGTACAGTAAACCAATGGGTTTGGCGTACATTAAGGTTAATTTAACAGAAGGTTAGGAATAAGTAAACTAATATACACAAAACTGCCATTGCTGTATAAAATTTTCCTGCAAAAGCGAATGCTCTCTCAATACTTTTCGGATAAACCCAATAATCTCTCTCTTGGTCTGGGGAAAGGTTAAAGGGCAATGGGGAAAGGGAAATTCAAACCCTTTCCCCATTGCCCTTTTCCCCAAAACCCGAAAAGTATTGAATGCTCTCTAGCAGGAATTCAACCTTTTATTATCAGCTAGGGACTTCCAGTCTGAGGGGAATTTTGTATATTTTTAAATGTGATGTCTGCAACGGGCTACACCTACGCATTCTGGCTAGATCAACCAAAACTTTGAACAACATACATATCATTACCAGTATCCCCTACTAAAAGCAAGTTACTGTCATCACTTTCTAGATTTCGACTGCCAGCAATACCCTTTTGCAGGACTTTAATCAGCCTTTGGGGAGAGAAAGATTCTAATTCCACAAACTTTCCAGATTCTAACCATGCTAATTCTTCAGCAGACAAAGTTTGACGAATCTCTTGAGGTAATTGTTTAGCTGCTTGCGCCGAATCTAGAGAAGATTGAATGAACATTCCGCGTTTAGTAGCGATAATTTGACTTGGCGTTAATCCGATATCAATAATTGCAATCTCGCTATTGAGAAACCAACTAGCATTGGTTTTAAGACGATGAACTAAACCAATTCCTCGTGGATTGCAATCATGAACTGCATATACTTTCAAATCGGGATTGCGGCGTAGCATTTGCATTGTGGTGTCAAAAATGCTTTGGGGATATCCAGTAATGCTGAGAATTGCACAGTTATTTTCAAAGTGAAAATTATTAGCAATTAATAGTTGAGCAATAGTAGCACTATCACACACGACTAATCTATCGAAACTGTAAGCAGTCACATCAGGATTAACCGTAGCTGGTGTATTTTCCTCACGCGGGAAAGGTAGGATTTTAAGAATTGAACCATTGATTTTCTGCCATCGGCTTAACCAACCTTGAAAATCATTTTGAGAAAATGAAAACTCCTGTGCAAATTTAGTTTGTCCTAGCTGTCGAGTTCCCCAGTATATCGATAGCATCCCTAGAATAACGGCGATGACAAATAGACTAAACGATTTATATATAATTAAGCTAGCATAAATTCCCACAGCAAGAATAATGCCTCCTATTATTTGTAAGCATCTAGCATATTCTTTGCGAGGCTTAAGATGTGTTTTCTTTGATGTAGATTTTGTATATAAATATAATACAAAGCATAGATTAAATAGAATAGATACTGTCACGAAAGAATTAGCACCAAACAAGAAGGAAGCAAATCCACCGATGAATCCTGGTGCCCAAATATTAAAAAATAAATATATAAACAACAAACCAAATATTGAAGTAGACTTGGATTTTATCCGATTATCTAATAAATAAAGCAGTTGCTTGGGTGTAAAAAATAAGGTGTGATTTGCAGAAATATCAGCGATCGCCTTTGCAAAAAAAGGGTCAGTAATCTTAACACTACTCATACTGGTCGGTTCAAAAGCAAAGGTGTGATTGCATTTTATACACCGACCTTGATTAGCTGTCCGGTCTTTTAGTTTATTGTCAGTTCCACAGTTAATGCACTTCATAATGGTTGCCCAATGTTATTTATTAATTGTTAGCCAATACGCTTCAGGTGAGGCTTGATCCCCCCTAACCCCCTTAAAAAAGGGGAGAATTATCAAGAATCTGATTTGTTAGTAAAACACTGTAGTCTTCCCGCTTGCGAATTAAGCGATGTGTGCCATTTTCTAGCAAGACTTCAGCAGGTTTGGGGCGGTGTAAAAAGTGAGACGACATAGCATAACCATAAGCACCGACATCTAAAATGGCAACGATATCACCAATTTCTAACGCTGGGAGTTGGCAATTTTTACCCAGATAATCTCGTGAATAAGTAGTGTTACCACAAATATCAGTTGTGAATGGATTGTCTGCTTGTTTCCAAGTGATGATTTCGCGGTAGCCGCCGTGTACTGATGGTACTGAAAGATTGGCAACGGTGGTATCAACTCCGACAATCTGTTTTTCTCCTTGCCATTTCACAGAAACAACTTGAGCAAGCAAAGTTGCACATCCTGCGATCGCACTTCGTCCCGGTTCAATCACTAAATCAATTTTCCGCCCTAAATGAGTGATTCTCTCGGTTAACTCAGTACCAAATATTTCCCAGTCAAAGGCTGTTTTATTGTGATGATATGGGTAGCCAAAGCCACCACCAAAATCTAAATATTCCCAATCTGGTAACAGTTGTGCTGTGGCAATTACTGTGTCAATCACCTGGGTAAATGCTTCTGTGGCATTGGTTCCAGTCCCTCGATAGAAGTGTAAACCACTCAGCTTTAATCCAACCTCACGAGTTAATGCGATCGCATCACCAAATTCTTCAGGACGCACACCAATGCGGCTATCTCCGGTAATTTCTGGCAAATTGAGGCGCAAACCCAGCCGAATATCTTTCTCTCTGCATTTGGGTAAAACTTCGCAGCATAACTGCAATTGAGCAAGGCTATCGAGATTGAGAGTTGTAACTCCCCAATTTAAGACTTGTAACATCTCAGCCCGATTCAAATTGCTACCACTGTAAACAATCTCACTAGGATCGAAACCAGCTTGCAATCCCAGGTAGATATCTCCTGGGGTATTAGCGTGAAGTCCCCACCCAAATGAGCGAAAAATTTTTAACAACGCAATGTTGCCATTAGTAACGCTTGCAAACCGAAATTGCGTGCGGGGATAACTGACTGCTTTAGTAATGCCCTCAATAGTTTCGCGTAAGCGATCGCCATTATAAACATAAAGAGGAGAACCATAAGTACTCAGCAACTCCTGGGCAAGTTCCCCAGAAAATGGGAGAGACAAGGGGATTAATTGTTGACTCCTAACTCCTAACTCTTTTTTATCTAACCTTGCCATCGCTTGTAATTTCTCCATAGCCAACGATGTAACCAAAAAGGATGATCCCAAGACTGTTTACTTAGTTCTTCATTTAAAACATGCGATCGCCAAAGTTGCCACATAATAAGTAACCAGAGAGTTTCACCAATCCGTCGGCCTTGAATAGCTGCTCCTAGTTTGCCTTCAACGATTTGGGCCGCAATGTGCGGATAAAAATGGTTGTTGGCACGAAGTGTTTCTGGATTGAGCCAGATGCCTAGCTGATGCCAAAAATCATTTAAACACCAAGAAGTTAAGGGAACCCCCATCCCACGCTTTTGTCGCCAGACAATTTCAGGCGGGAGCCAATTTTCTACAGCCCGTTTGAGGATATATTTTTCACAAGCTCCTTGCAAACAGAGTTCTCCAGATAGGCGGAATGTCCATTCTGCCAAAGGTAAATCACAAAAAGGCGATCGCACCCACAACCCATGAGCAAACCCCAATGCAGTCGCACGGGGATGGATATTTTGTGCCCCTTTGAGCATCAGACTGGCACGTCGAAGGCGATGTAGCAAAGATGGACACTCATCACGATTAAGAGCCGCCAACAGCCAATCTTCAGGATGCAAATTTTGGATCTGTGCATAAACCTCCGGCTGATAAACTTGAGATTCGTATCCCCCAAGACGGTGAAAGGTGCGGAGATATTGCTGGATAAAAGTTTCCTGTCCGGCGGGATTTTCTGCCTGATAAACACCTGCGGCAATTAAAGGTTTGTTCGTCCAACCGGCAAACAATTGATCTCCACCTTCGCCGTTAAAAATTACCTGAGTTTCTTGACTCGCCCTTTCAGATAGGAGATACAACGGCACACATACACCATCTCCAAAGGGCAAATCCAATGCTTGCACAGTCGGAATTAAGGCATTCTTGATGGAACTTGGGGTTACTGCAACTTTAATAAGCGGAATTTTGAGAAACTGGGCAACTTGTTCAGAGTATGGATATTCTGGAATCCCTACGTCACCAAAATCTAAAGTGTAGGCGCGGACTTTCACCCCTGCTTGTACCAGTAGCGCCGCCACCACTGAAGAATCGAGTCCGCCAGAGAGAAACACCCCAACAGGCTCATCCTTTAAATCGGCAATCTGTCGTTCAACGGAATCTTTAAGGAGGGTTTGCAATTCGGTAATTGCTGTAGCTTCATCTGTTAACTGTTCTGGGGCTTCCCGCCATGAGTGGATGTTTTTAGATTCAGGCGATCGCAGCTTACCTGATTGAGAATCACTATGCCAAACTAATTCAGTTCCCGCCGTCACTGCAAACACTTCCTTAACAGGAGTTAAGGGTGTGGGAACGTAAGAAAAACAGCTATAGCCATATAACCCAGAAATGCTAATTTCTGACTGTTGCAAAATCGGTAAGAGTAGTTGCAGTTGTGATGCAAACCAGATAACTTGTCCTTGCTGAGTCCAATATAATGGCATCTTTCCAAAAGGTTCTCTACCCAAAATTAGGCAGTTATTTTCTTGGAGACTTACCCAAGCATCGGGTGAAGTTAATAATCCTGATGCCGAAATAGCAGCAATTTGATTTTTAGGACTTACACATAAGAGATCCCCCAACCCCCTTAAAAAGGGGGCTTCTACTCTTCCCCCCTTTTTTAGGGGGGTTAGGGGGGATCTAGATTTCAGGTGTTCAGCGTGTAAGTCCTGCTTTTGTTGCCGTCCGAAATGCCCCTCAAGTCCTATATAAACAACATTCCAGATGGGAAAATTCAAAGCCTCTCCCCTTGAAGGAGAGAGGTTTTCCAAAACGCTATTTAACAACGCCTCCAACTCTTGTTGAGCGCCATAACCCCAATAGCCAAGAAAGTGATGCGGGATGTTGTCCATCTGGACTATTTCACTTCAAAGGTTTCATCACTAATCTGCCGACCTTCCAGCAACATCTGTACCTTCCAATTGCCTACAGTTGCGGCCGGATTAATCGTGTAGCGGCACTGCGTATCCCAGACAGACGTATTAATTTCGCGGGTTTGATAACTGTTCTGCTTGACAATTTGACCACTTGGGTCAATCCAATTACAGGAGAGAGCCAGCTTTTTACCCAAGGGTGCATCTTTTAAAGTGACACGGTAAAAAATTTCTGGATTGGTTTGGCGGGAAATTGTCTTCAAGTCACCGCCAGTATTTGATACCAAGGTGATGCGGTCTTGTTGAGCAGAAACACGAGAGAGTGCAGAATTCTGTCGTTGGATGAAAAATATTGTAGATGCACTCACTATCACTAAGAATGCCACAACTCCAGAGGTAATCCATCGATTGCGGTGTTGCTGTACCTCCAGCGCTTGGCGGCGATTTAACTGAATCAGCGCTTCATCTAGTAACTCAGGCGGTAAATTCAACTCCTGTAAAATTTCTCTAACCTGCTGTTGGTCTAGTTCCGCTTCTCGACGCACTTGCAGACCTTCTACTTCTGTGACTATTTGTGCTAATTGCTCTTGAGTCAGTCGCTGCGTCATCGCTTAACTCCTGTTAAAAAAACTTGATGGCGATTCTTGATTACATGCAATCAGAAGAACTCTATACTCACTTTTCTAGGTACATCATAAGCTACAACCTAAAGTTGTTGCTTTTCGGATTCTTTCTAAGATATCTTTCCGAAAGCTTTATTTATTTGACCAATCTAAAATCTAAAATTGTTATGGCTCAAGAACAGCAAACCGCAATTGAAGGTATCTATGAAGTCTGTATCGGCATCCCGGAACCAATTTCTGCAATTCAGTATTGGGAGCAATTTGGCTATCGTATTGGTCAAGTGGGTGAATTAACCGCAGATGTAGCCTATCAATTATATGGAGTAAATTCTTCTTTACGCTCAATTCGGTTGTACCACCAAAATTCAGATCATGGTTTGATTCGGTTGATGGTTTGGCAAAACCCCACTCATGAAGGTTTGGGAATAGCATCGATGAAAATTAAGGGAAATCGCTGGGCGACAAGCTTAACGACCGATGTGTTAAGTATCTTAAATCATATAGAGGATGCAAAAGCCGCAGGTTTTCCTATTAGGCACTCTAATCCTTATTGGGAAGTCATTTACAACAAAGAGAGGAAAAGCCGTCCTTTTATTGAGTCAGCAGTTGGTGTACGAGAAATGTTGCTACTTCAACCCTTAGCTCGACAAGTTTTATTTCAACGCTTTGGCTATACACTACCGCATTACGGACAAGTTAATCATAATGCTGCTCTCAAAGCTAGTCAGTTTACCCATATAGGAATCATCTCTCAAGATGACAGCAAAGAAACCCTCAAGTTTTACGAGGAAGTTTTAGGTTTACTGCGTGTGCGTGATGATGTCGAAACTAGCTATGAATCTTCGCCAGCAGGTCGAGATATTTTTGATCTTAACCCTGGTGAAAAGTTTATTGTTACTACTTTTGATGATCCGCGTTCTTCTAAGTCTGACCTGATGGCTGCACGCAGTGGTAGACTTTATATTGTTCGATTCCCAGAATCTATTAATTTAGAATCGCGCTTTGAGGCAGCCCAACCAGGTAGCTTGGGTATGTCTTTATACACCTATCGGGTTAAGGGAATACAGGAGTATTGCGATCGCATTAAAGCAAGTACTGTGCAAAAAGTTACAGATATTATTAGTAATGAGTTTGGCGAGACGAGTTTCTCTTTCATTGCACCAGATGGCTATTTCTGGACTTTGCTGGAAGCTAATTAACGGGGCATAGGGCATTGCTAGTTATTGCCCATGCCCTATGCCCAAAAACTAGCTTTCATTTATTTACGCCAATAGACAGTTCCTTTTTGCTATGTTTCAACTCTTTCCAAAGCGCCCTAATTTGCTCGTAAGCTTCTTCTGGAGATAGTTTTCCACCTGTTTCTAGACAGGAAATGTAAGTAATTCTTTGGGCAAATTCTTGGAGGTTGGCATTAAATGCTAAAGTCTCTGGCTGGAATTTACCATAATATCGACTACGAGGGTAAAGAAAGTTATTTTTATCTTGCGAGTTAGGTTGTGTCATTAATTTGCTGTCTGTAATTTTTTATCAGAGTTCTAGATTTGATTGCTATCTACGTGTAAATACACAGTAGAAAATTCCAATTCCAGAAGAAGTTCATATTGTAGTAAAAAAAATATTTTATTGACTACTACAGTACGGCAGAAATATGTTGGTACGCAGTAAGTATTTTAGTGTTTATTAAGACAAAGGTTAAAATCCTTACTACAAACTTATTTACTCCCCAAAGTTGGTTCTAGTCGTCGCGTATTCATTTCTTGCTTTCACTGCTGCACTTTTGATTCACCTGTAACCAAATTTCTAAACTCACAAGCAACCAAAGCTTTACTCCATAACGACTCCAAGTATCTCCTTGATAGTTTAACCAATTGCGAATAGGTAACTGGTTCAAGTAAGGAGTTATGGCTGCATTTCGATTTAGTAATAAATCTTTGGCTTCTTGCTGCCAATATTTCCGAAATCCTAACTGCACAGGCACCATCATGCCGCTTTTGGGACGATGAATAATTGCCTCTGGTAAGATATCTGCGTTCGTCGGAGACGTACCGTAGGTAATCGCTTGCTTTAAGACTGCTTTTTCTTCCACTCCAGAAAGTTTATACTCTGGAGGAATTTCCATGCTTAAGTCTACTACTCGTTGGTCAAATAGGGGAGAACGACCATGCAAAAGAGCTGCTTGAGTCAAGTTACTGACTTTTGTCAGAATTTGGTCAGCGCCTTTAAACTTGATGTTCATTGCCATCAAACGATTCAGATAGCTGGCTTGGGAATATAAATCTTCTTCAAAAACCCAAGGTGCTGTTTGTACTGCTGTCAAAACCTCTGGTTTTAAAAGTTGGGGTAAGTCAACAGCGCACTTTTGAAAGGAAATTAAATAAGCTTGCAAAGCATTCTGATTGGTGACAGAGCCATATAAACTATTGATAAGCATTGGCTGATTTTTTGGCCCACCAAAACAGGGGTCGCCACCTTCGCCATTTAAAACTACTTCTACGCTTTCTCTCGCCAGTCGTCCCAGCAATAGGTTGGGAACAGTCAGTGGGTCGCCAATGGGGTCATCTAAATACGCCATTGTTTCTGGCAGACGTTCCCACATATCCTTAAAAGTAATTTCTAAAATGTGGTGCTGCGTCTGGCAATGGGATGCAACGAGACTGGAAAATTCTAACTCATTGGGACATTCTGAACCAAAATGAATCGAGAAGGTGTGAACTGGTGCTTTATGGAATTTTGCTGCTAAAGCAGTGATAGCGCTAGAGTCCAAACCACCAGAAAGAAAAACGCCAACGGGTTCATTGGCTGGTGGTAAATATTCTTGAACAACTTGGTCTAAGAGTTCTCGCAAGCGATCGCCATGCCATGCTAAGGGTTGATCTACTGCTACAATCTGTTCTTGAAGCTGCCAGTAAGTTTCAACTTTGTGGTCGGGAAATTCTAAAACGGTTCCAGGTCGTAGTTCTCGCACCTGTTCCCAAAGCGTTCTTTCTCCTGGGACAAAGGCACAACATAGATAATCTCGCAACGCTACCAAATCTAAATCGGATGAACGGTGAGGTGATAAAGTTCTCAGTTGAGGCGCAATCCAACGAACTGAACCAGTGGTAGTGTAGTAGAGAGTCCGAACCCCGATGCGATCGCGAACCAACCTCAACACCTGTTTTTCTCTATCCCAAACCACGATCGCAAACATCCCCACAAGTTGGCGAAGACATTCAAAACCCCATCGTTCCCAAAGATTGGCAACTAGTTGCAGATAACTTCCTTGAAAGCTATCCGGTTCAATCCCTAACTTTTGCAGTAACTGCACTTGGTTCGTTAACCAAACATCACCAACAACAACAAATCGTCCTCCAGAACTGATTGCTAATTTCTCCGTCAGAAATCCAGAAGCTGTACGTGGTAAAACTACAGAAAATTTTTCATCTCGCCAAGCTATATTTTCATAACTTTCATCAACTGTTCCCCAAGCTACGCGCCAGGTTGGGTCAGTCTGAATGAATTCGATTTTAGGAGATTTACGATTTTTAAACGCATCAAATAGCATGGTAAATTTTCAACGCATAATCAGTAATTTTAGGGCATTTCACAAACCTCTCTTTTTTTTAAGAGAGAGGCTTGGAATTCTCCGCTTCACTTAAACCAAAAACAATTTGTAAAATTTTCATCATCTCAAACAAATACACTCATTATGCGTGGTTGTTAACTTCGCGCCGGTGTGCAAATCCGGCTTCTGTGATTGGTTGTCAGCAGTGGGATAATCATCAGCCAGATAATTTAACCGCCTAGCCACCATTTACACCCACTTTGAGTGGCAAACCTTTACATTAGCTAGTATCTTATTTCTCTGCAAGTCTCTAATGCTAGTTTTCATCAACGTAAAGATATTGCTAGATTAGTTACCCAAGAACTCAATAACTTTCTACTAAAATTTTTCCCCGCATATAATCCGGCTTACAACATCATTAAATTACTCTGGTATTTCTGTAAAGAATGAATTGCTTGTCGTTTATTCCAATCAGTAGATGAGTTGAAATCTTTACTAGATAAGCTATTGAATCAGGGCGAGTTAGTCATTAAGAGTAAAGAAACAAGGCAAACAGTGACTCTATTACACTTTAAATGCCGATTAGCTTATTTTGCCAAATTTTAAATGACAATTCCAATTACATAACTTGTGACTTTGGAAGCGATCGCTTATCTGCTAACTATTTTTGGCCACACCCAGTATTAGCCATTTTAAAGGCATGGATCATCCTTTACTATTGATTCTCGTTAAAATCACTATTTTTTCTCTGATGTTAGCCATCGGGAGCAACCTTTCTTTTGAAAAAATGCTCTCCTTCTGGCGAAAACCTGCCTTAGTATTCCGTGCGCTTCTAGCCGTTATTGTGCTAGTTCCTCTAGTGGTTATTTTCTTGCTGAAACTGTTTAAATTACCACCGGAAGTGATGATAGGGTTGGCTTTATTGGCAGCTTCACCAGGTGCGCCTCTAAGCACAAAGCGAACGCAAAGGGCTGGAGGCAGCTTATCCTACGCAGCGAGTCTTCAGCTAACCCTGGCAATACTTGCGGTTTTTGTTACTCCTCTCACCTTGGCGATTTTCGCCGCCTTATTTGAGAGTATTTCACAAAAGGTGGCGATTTTAGAAGTTGCCCGACAAGTCATTACGGTACAGATATTGCCTGTCAGTCTCGGTCTTTTGATTCAAAAGTTCGCTCCTACATTTGCCGAAAAGATTGCCAAACCTTTGATTTTTATTGCTAATGGTGTCTTTTCAATACTAGTTATTTTAGTGTGCATCTTAGGGCTGCCACTGTTTTCCAGAGTTTGGCAATTACCACTTGTAGCGATCGCGATTATGGTGATTGCCTCTCTAGGAATTGGACACGTTTTAGGCAGACTTGATGATGATATGCGGTCTATCTTAGCGATTTTCTGTATTGCTCGCAATTTTGGTTTAGCTTTATTTATCGCTATTTTGAATCATATACAGCAGCAGGTGATTCCGACGCTGGTAGCTTATGTAATTTTAGGAGCTTTTGTAGGTGTTCCTTACTCAATCTGGAATAAGCGTAGATTAGCCGGATTGAGTCGGGAAATTAACTCGTTATAGTCAGCCACCCGTCAACCTAGATAAGGAGTTTAGGTTTATGTCTCTACGTGAATACAAACCCGGAAATACTTTCCCTGGTGTGATAGGACGGACAGTTGATAAATCCAGTCCTGCTTGGCCAGAACCTTTGCGAGCCAAAGAAGGCACACCAAACGTGCTATTTATTGTCTTCGATGATACGGGCTTTGGGCAATTTGGGAGTTACGGAAGTCCGATCAAAACACCCAACCTAGACGCATTAGCCGCCAATGGTTTGCGCTACAACAATTTACACACGACAGCGTTGTGTTCACCCACCCGTTCTTGTCTGCTGACTGGGCGAAATCACCATTCCAACGCCATGTCCTGCATTACAGAAGGTTCTACCGGTTATCCCGGTGGTAATGGGAATATTCCCTTTGAAAATGGGTTTCTCTCGGAGATATTACTACAGAAGGGTTATAACACCTATGCGATCGGGAAATGGCATTTAACACCCTCAGACCAGCTTTCTGCCGCCGGCCCCTACGATCGCTGGCCTCTCGGTCGCGGTTTTGAACGTTTTTATGGCTTTCTGGGAGGAGAAACCCACCAGTATTATCCCGAATTGGTTTATGATAACCACACCGTCAAGCCAGAAAAGACCCCCGCAGAAGGCTACCATTTAACCGAAGACTTAGCAGATAAAGCAATTAGCTTCATCGCTGATGCCAAGCAGGTTGCCCCCGATAAGCCCTTCTTCATGTATTTCTGTCCTGGGGCGATGCACGCCCCTCATCATGTGCCAAAAGAATGGGCTGATGCCTACGCCGGACAGTTTGATGATGGTTGGGAAGCTTACAGGGAAAAGGTTTTTGCCCGTCAGCAGGAAATGGGTATCGTCCCCGCCGATGCCGAACTCTCCCGCCACGATCCCGATGTCTCTCACTGGGATACTCTCTCAGCAGCAGAAAAACGGCTTTATGCCCGTATGATGGAAGTCTTTGCTGGCTTTTTAACCCATACTGACTACCACATTGGTCGCTTACTTGACTTCCTCAAATCTATCGGGGAGTTCGACAATACTGTAATTATGGTCATCTCGGACAATGGGGCAAGTTCGGAAGGTGGGCCCACTGGTTCGGTTAATGAGAACCTCTTTTTTAACAATGTGCCAGAATCCCTAGAGGAAAATCTCAAGGCACTCGACAAGCTAGGCAGTCCAGAAACCTTCAACCATTATGCGTGGGGCTGGACTTGGGCAGGTAATACGCCTTTTCGTCGTTGGAAACGGGAAACTTATCGGGGTGGAATCAGCGATCCTTTGATCGTCCATTGGACTAAAGGCATTGAGGCAAAAGGCGAAATCCGTACTCAGTATGCCCATGCCATTGACCTTGTGCCGACGGTGCTTGACCTACTAGAAATTGAACCACCCAAAACTATCAAGGGTGTTACTCAATCCCCCCTTGAAGGTGTAAGCTTCGCCCATACTTTTAATCATACTGACGCACCCACTAAGCATCTTACCCAGTATTTCGAGATGATGGGACATCGCTCTCTTTACTATGATGGCTGGCGGGCGGTTTGTCCTTGGCCTGGGCCATCATTTACAGAAGCAGGGCAGTTTTTTGGTGCGTCAATCTCAGCCCAAACCCTTACAGACTTGGATACCCATCATTGGGAACTGTATCATGTCGCTAAGGATTTTGCGGAAAATCACGACATTGCTGCTGACAACCGCCCTAAGTTAATTGAGATGATTGCTACTTGGTATGTAGAGGCGGGTAAATATAATGTGTTGCCCGTGGATGGACGTGGCACGCAACGATTGGCAGAAGAACGTCCTCAGATTGCTGTCAATCGTACCCGCTATATTTACTATCCCGATACTCAGGCGATTCCAGCCAATAGTGCTGTCAGAGTGCTAAATCGTCCCCATAGTATTACCGTTGATGTCGAAATTCCCACCGGTGGCGCAGAAGGAGTATTACTTGCTCACGGGGGTAATGATAGTGGCTACTCTTTCTATGTCAAAGATGGCAAACTGCACTGGGTTCATAACTATGTAGCGCGATCGCTCTATCATGTAGAGTCTGTAGAGTCAGTCCCGGAGGGTCGCCATCAGTTGCGCTTTGAGTTTGAAGTGACGGGTCAGCCAGATTTAGCGAAGGGGAAAGGATCGCCGGGTCACGCCCAACTTTATATCGATGGGAAATTAGTCGGACAAGCTGATGTCCCTGTAACTACTCCCTTAGCACTAGGTCTGACCAGTGGCGTGACCTGTGGGATAGCCCCTGGTGCGCCTGTAACACCTGATTATGAACCACCCTTCAAGTTTACGGGCAAGATTTATCGTGCGATCGTAGATGTTAGTGGAGATTTGACTCAAGACACAGAAGCCGAGATGCGTACCATTATGGCACGACAGTAGATGTACTATTTGTCTCCTTGAGGCACAACATATACAAACTGCTTAAAACACAAGTGTTTAAGCTTTTCTTAGTGCCATTCCACTCTCATCGCTTTTTCCAACATGGAAGCAGATTCTATCCCTAAAACGATCGCACAGGCAAGTCAGCAAATGCAAAGTGGCTTGCTAACTTCAAAAACGTTAGTCAAGCATTATCTCGAAGGTATCCAAAAGTTAAATCATACACTCAGTGCCTTTATTACCGTTCTGGATAAACAAGCCCTAGGAACTGCTACTAAACTAGATTTTGAGCGAAGCAACGGTCAAGAGCGCGGATTAATACACGGGATTCCTGTTGTTATCAAAGACAATATTGATACAGCAGGAGTAAAAACTACAGTTGGCTCACAACTTTTTTGCGAACTGACAAGTCAGGGCTTGCGCGATCGCATACCATTATCTGATAGTGTAATTGTCCAAAAGCTAAAGGCAGCAGGTGCGGTAATTTTAGGTAAGACAAATTTAAGCGAATTTGCGGCTGACCTTTCTGGAAACAATCTTTTTTATGGAAATACTTGCAACTTCTGGAACCACAACCACTCATCAGGAGGTTCTTCTAGCGGAAGTGCAACCGCTATTGCTGCACGCCTTTGTTTAGCTGGAATTGGTACTGATACTGGTGGTTCAATTCGAGTTCCCGCCAGTTGGTCAGGAGTGGTAGGACTACGCCCAACTTACGGATTACTTAGCAATGAAGGTATTTTTCCCCGCGCTCGTAGTTTTGATACAGTTGGTTTTTTGACAAATTGTGTAGAAGATATTGCCATTTTACTTGATGCTGTACTCTTCCCGATCTCTACAAATTTCAAACAACTATATCCTCTACCAACTAATATCAACGGGTTAAAGTTGGGCATAATTAGTAACTATACATTCCGTGGAATTGAAGAAGAAGTTGCCAAGGCAATTTATAACGCTATATCCATCTTGAAACAATTAGGAGCGGAAATTGTCACTATAAATTCTTCATTTTTAGTAGAGGAATTTGACGAAGCAATTTACTCTACTATTGCTCTTTATGAATTCCATCAAGTTTTGCAAGCAGAATACGCTACAAACCCCAATAAATTTGGAGCTAAAGTACAAAGTGACTTATCCAAAGGAGTAAAAATTTCTTATCACAGTTACAAAAAAGCAAAGCAGAAACAGGAAGAATGTTTTCTGCAACGGCAAAAACTGTTTCAGGAAGTGGATATTTTGCTAACACCCACAACACCAATGGTTGCACCTATTATTGACGCAGATGCTAAAATCTATCGATTCAATCAGCGATTTATGATACCTTTCAGTTTTCTGGGTTTACCTGCAATATCACTGCCTTGTGGACGAAGTAGTCAGGGTTTACCTATAGGATTACAACTTGTTGGTAATTTCTATACCGAAGCTTTGATTTTAAGAGTTGCCTTTGCTTTCCAAGTTGCTACTACTTTCTCTGAAGATAGCTTTCTCTAACTAATGGTAAAACATTTCGTCCCACATTTTCGCACTCTTCTAAATGGGGATAACCAGACAAAATAAAAACTGTGATTCCCAAGTCTATGTATTGTAAAAGACGCTCTGCCACTTGCTGATAACTACCAACAATAGCCATTCCCGCACCACTTCGCACCACAGAAATACCAGCCCAAAGCAGTGGTTCAACATACCAATCTTCATCAGCATTCCCCCGTAATTCCCATTGTCGACTTTGACCGACACTTTCCCGCTTGGTATTGGGAAATTCAGTAATTCGTGCTTTAGCTAATAATTGTGGAGAAACTTTTGCCAGCATTTCTTTTGCTGTTTCTCTAGCTTCAATTTCAGTTGTTCGAGCAATAATATTAATCCTTAATCCATAACGTACCGCTTTTTTTCGTCCGCAATTGCTAACTAATTGCTGCATCTGGTTGATTCGGTCAGCTAGTTGTTGCCGTGCTTCTCCCCACATTAGATAAACATCTGCAAATTCTGCACCCACTTGTTGAGCCATCTCGCTTGCACCACCGAAATAAAATAACGGCCCAGACGGTTGCAGAGGTAATGTTTCTAACCGAGTTTGATGGAGCTGATAAAATTCTCCTTCATAGTCAAAGGGATTAGTTGTTGACCATAACTGCCGACAAATTTGCATAAATTCACGAGTGCGACGATAGCGGCTATCATGATCTAAATAATCACCATACATTGCCTGTTCTATTGGTCGTCCACCTGTGACAATGTTAAGAGAAAGGCGACCTTTACTGATATGATCTAAGGTAACAGCCATCTTTGCCAATACTGGAGCCGAATAAAACCCTGGACGCACAGCTACCATCGCTCCAGCACTAATGGTAAGTGCTAAAACTGCCGTTGCTAAAGTCCAAGCCTCCATAATGTGGTGGTTGAAACCCATACCAATTAGAACCTGCCGGAACCCAAATCGTTCTGCTGTTTTAAAAATCTCAACTGTATACTCAAGACTGGGAGGACGTTCCCAAATGGGCAAACCTAAATAGAATCCATCCCCAGATACCGGAGCGCACCAATTAAATTCCAGTTTCTGTTTTGCAAACATTTATGCAAATTTTAAATTGCGATTTAATTATGCACTAGATTTTGAGCCAAGCAACAGTTAACAATGCGGGTTAATGTCGGAATAGGTGTTGCTATCTAAAGATCATAATGTATTGTAGAGAGCGTTATTACGAATTACGAATTGTTTAAATTAATTTTCAGATATATAAATTTTAATTTGAATGCTTTTTCTCAAACTGCTAAAGTAAGCTAACAGTGCATAAGTAAAAATCACAATTCCAGTCATTTCCAAAAATTCTTCAACAACTATACCAATTAACGTTATTAGAGGATGTTTGAAAAGTCCTCCTCTCGGTAGTAAAATGTTCTAGATCCCCCTAAATCCCCCTTAAGAAGCAGGGCTGTTTCATTCCCTAAAACAGGTAAAATAGCAAGGGTTGAGGGGATAAAAATGATGGGTGCAGTTCTGATTGAACAATTGAAGCAAGTAGCAGACTTTAGAA
>NZ_JACJSF010000036.1 GCF_014698035.1 Desmonostoc muscorum FACHB-395 | reverse complement strand
ATTTCCCAATTTGAATCAGTCTACTGTCTGCTTCTTTTGACCTCCAACTCTTTGATGTCAATGGGTTTTACTTTCTTGTAATTTGCGATCACCCTGTGGTCGATTACAAAAAATCTATCCTGAATATCTTACCTCTGCGTTCTCTGCGCCTCTGCGGTTAAAAATCTTTATTTCCCACTAAGAACGAGCGATCGCTACCCTTCCGAAATTCCTTTATGCTACACTGTAGTCAATATCAAACCTCATCACAACTCCAACGAGATAGCTGAAATGAAGTAGTACCAAACACCTATTGCGCCAAAGCAACAAATGTCAACAAAGAATAAACGCAACTAGTTTGACAGGGTTACTTCACACAGTCATGTACTAACAATATTGTCATCATTCATATTTACATTTAACCGCTTGGTAAGTGTCTGCGGCTAAGTTTTTTGTGTCTAATATACCCGTAACTCCCGTAAACATACGGGCAGAAGCTTGCGAATTTAAGTTTGGAAATAATGCAGAAAAAATCAATATTATTAGCTGAGAATTTAGCTTACGAACTCAGCTTAGATAGAACTTTGTTTCAAAAAATCCAGGTGAGTATTGAGGCAGGCGATCGCATTGCTTTAGTCGGTCGCAATGGTGTAGGAAAATCAACTCTATTAAAGATACTTGCAGGTCAAATTAGTCCCAGTATTGGTTCTATTTGGCGCAATGGTGTTGTCTACTATTTGCCACAAATCAGCACTATCAGACAAAAAATTACAGCAGAAACAGTACTTGATTTTTTGATTTATGTCTCTGATGAATGGTGGAAGATTGAGGAGATTTTGCAAACACAATTCGATACAAATATTAATCTTTATCTCCCAATTACTAACTTGAGTGGTGGAGAACTAACAAAACTATTTCTGGCAATCGGATTATCTCAACAGCCCAATTTGCTGTTGCTAGATGAGCCAACTAACCACATGGATTTGCAAGCTTTAGAAAACTTAAGACAATTTGTGCAAAATTTCACTGGGGCGTTTGTAATTGTCTCACATAAACCTTTTTTCTTAGACCAAGTTATAGATGTTACTTGGGAACTTACACCTGATGCTTTTAAAGTATATGGAGGAAATTTTTCTCAGTATCGAGAACAGAAACAAATCGAACTAGAAGCAGCATTGCGATCGCACGAAATCGCCAGAAAGGAACTAAAACTTACCCAAACCACAGCGATGCAAGAACAGCAACGCGCAGCCCAATCTAAACATAACGGTCGCGCCAAGTTTCTGAATGGTAGTATTGATAGAATGGCAGCAGGACTAATTAAAACCAAAGCTGAGGTGTCTACTGGAACTGCAAAAAAGAAACACGAAGCAGCAGTAGCCAAGGCTAATCAAAAGGTTGCAGAGACAAAAGTCAAAACTACAAAAGTCACAAGTATTCAGCTAGAGGAGAAAAATCAAAAGCGCCGAAATCTCATTAATATCCACGGCGCAAATCTTAGGGTATCAGAACGTCTATTGATTCAAAATATTCAACTGCACGTGTCCTCTGGCGATCGCATAGCCATTATCGGCGCAAACGGTTCTGGTAAATCGAGTCTGGTAAAGGCTATTTTAGGAATGGAAAACCAAACAGTAGTTTTGGACGCAGGTGAGGTTTTGCTTGCACCAGCGATGAAAGCTGTATATCTCGATCAAAGCTACGAACTTATAAATCGTAAATACACAATTCTGGAAAATATGCAAGCTGCTAATGCTAATCTTAGCTATCAGCTTTTGCGTCAACAGTTGGGACACTTTCTCTTTAAATATGATGATGTTCACAAAAGCGCCTCTGTGCTGAGTGGCGGTGAATTGGCAAGATTAGCGATCGCTATGATCAGTATCTCAGAAATCGATCTGCTGATTCTCGATGAGCCAACTAATAACCTAGATATTGAAACCGTTGAACAAATGGTAGTAGGTATCAATGACTATCAAGGAGCTATTTGGGTCATTTCCCATGATTTAGATTTTCTCAGTCAGATTAACATTACTCAAAGTTTCAACTTGAGAGAGCAAGCCTTGCAAATTACAACCTATTTACCCAATACACCAGAGCAATATTATCAAGAGTTGCTGAAATGTCATGATATATGTTATTCCAGACCGGTGTAGCTGTCGCTTGTATGTCTGTCAACTCCGCGAATGATTGAATTGGTATATCGCTAACTCTAAATCTCTAACTCTCCAGCAGAAGCCGTAAAGCATACAGGCAAGTTATAATTCTCTTGCGGATCAACGTAACAAAAATTTATGAGTAACCCACTAGTACAAGCCTTTTTCGTAGGCAGAGCAGTAGCCGAAGTAGTTAATGAGCGTTTAGAGGTCGCCTTGACCGATGCTTTGAGCGATCTGGGCAAATTTGATGCAGAAGCTAGAGAGCAGTTGCGCCAGTTTACAGAAGAAGTCCTAGAGCGGGCAAATCGGTCAGCAGAAGCAGCTAATTCTGGTCAAGCTACTACGGGTAGTGGACAAACCAATTCTGATTCAGGTGACTTGCAAGCAGATATTGATGAATTACGAGCAGAAATTGCCCTGTTACGCACAGAATTGCAACATTATCGCAGAACTTCTGCGTAAATTTAGTCATTGGTCATTGGTCATTGGTCGAAAATTATTCACAAATGACAAATGACAAATGACACTTATGAAAAAACAGTTTAGGAATCAGAGTGTCTTCTTTTTCAAGTGATTCGGTTGCAAACCAACGGTACACAAAAGGATATGGAACAAGGTTATTCAGATAAGGCATACCGTTGGAATCGGGAAAAATACTCTAGCAGACGGCGTTTTGTGGACATTTGGTCTTTTGTCTTGACCTTATTGTTCAAACTTTGGCTATACAACAAATCTTGGAGTTATCCGGGTGGCGTGACTGAGGTAAAGCAAACTGCAAGACGCAAAACCCAAGCGGTCTGGATTCGCAATACCCTGCTGGATTTAGGCCCAACCTTCATCAAAGTTGGGCAACTGTTTTCCACCCGTGCTGATATCTTCCCTGGTGAATATGTAGAAGAACTAGCCAAATTACAAGACAAAGTACCGGCATTTAGCTATGAGCAAGTAGAAGCGACCATTGAGAAAGAATTAGGCAAAAAAATTCCTGAACTCTTCGATAATTTTGAACCAATTCCCTTAGCTGCTGCTAGCTTGGGACAAGTACACAAAGCTGTGCTACATAGTGGAGAATCGGTTGTTGTCAAGGTGCAACGTCCTGGATTAAAGAAGTTATTTGAAATAGATTTACAAATTCTCAAGGGAATTACCCGCTACTTTCAAAACCATCCCAAATGGGGACGTGGAAGAGATTGGTTAGGTATTTATGAAGAATGTTGTCGCATTCTTTGGGAAGAAATTGATTATCTTAACGAAGGTCGTAACGCCGATACTTTTCGCCGAAATTTTCGCGGCTACGATTGGGTGAACGTCCCAAGAGTATATTGGCGTTATGCCAGTTCCAGAGTGCTGACTTTAGAATATCTCCCTGGAATTAAAATTAGCCAATACGAAGCTTTAGAAGCAGCCGGTTTGGATCGAAAGGCGATCGCTCGTCAAGGCGCTCAAGCTTACTTACTACAGCTACTCAATAGTGGTTTTTTCCACGCCGATCCTCACCCAGGCAATATTGCTATTAGTGCAAGTGGGGCTTTAATATTCTACGATTTCGGCATGATGGGGCGAATTAAATCCAACGTGCGCGAGGGACTGATGCAAACACTGTTTGGCATCGCTCAAAAAGATGGCGATCGCGTTGTGCAGTCTCTGATCGATTTAGGCGCGATCGCCCCAACAGATGATATGGGCCCAGTGCGGCGTTCCGTCCAGTACATGCTGGATCATTTTATGGATAAGCCCTTTGAAAATCAGTCTGTGGCGGCAATCAGTGACGACCTTTATGAAATAGCTTATAATCAGCCATTTAGATTTCCAGCAACCTTCACTTTTGTGATGCGAGCCTTTTCTACCCTAGAAGGAGTAGGCAAAGGTTTAGATCCAGAGTTTAACTTTATGGAAGTTGCCAAACCTTATGCAATGAAGCTTATGACCGATATGAATGGTTCTGAGGGGAATACCTTTATTAATGAATTAAGTCGTCAAGCAGCTCAGGTAAGTAGTACTGCTTTTGGTCTACCACGTAGATTAGAAGATACGCTAGAAAAGCTAGAACGCGGAGATATGCGCCTCCGCGTTCGGTCTATAGAAACTGAACGGCTATTGCGGAGGCAGA
Source organism: Desmonostoc muscorum FACHB-395 (assembly GCF_014698035.1). GTDB lineage: Bacteria > Cyanobacteriota > Cyanobacteriia > Cyanobacteriales > Nostocaceae > Nostoc > Nostoc muscorum_A. The sequence goes on along the minus strand of NZ_JACJSF010000036.1, from coordinate 73,098 downwards.
GCAGTATTCAGCTCTCAATGAGCTATGCTCTGTTAATCAGTGGTTTCACACTTTCAGCTACGATCTTAGTAGTTAGCAATCATGTCTGGTGGGCACTGCTGCCTGGTTTAATTGCACTAGTGATTTCAGTGATCTTGATCCGACTACTTTTGCGCCTTGACCGTTACGATCGTATGTATTAATTGTTGCAAAAAAAATTATGAAACTTAATTTCACGGGTTTTAGCGATCCGGGACTTATTCGTTCTAATAATCAGGATGCTTACTATGTCGACCCAGAAGGGCGGTTTTTTGTTGTTGCCGATGGAATGGGTGGCCATGCTGGAGGTGAAGAAGCAAGCCGCATAGCCACGGCAGAAATTCAGGCATATTTGCTGGCAAATTGGGAATCTTCTAAATCTTCTCAAGAATTGCTAGAGCAAGCTTTGTGGGGTGCCAATGAAGCGATTTTGCAAGATCAGCAAAATCATCCCGAACGTGCTGATATGGGCACAACAGTTGTAGCAGTAATTTTTCGCGCCCCAGAGTCACCCTGGTGCGCTCATGTTGGCGATTCGCGGCTGTATCGCTTCCGAGAATCGCACTTAGAGCAGGTAACAGAAGACCACACTTGGGTTGCACGAGCAATCAAAATCGGTGACATAACCTTAGATGAAGCGCGATCGCATCCTTTTCGTCATGTATTATCGCGCTGTTTGGGGCGTGAAGACTTGCATCAGATTGATGTGCAACCACTAGATGTCAAAGCTGGCGATCGCTTGCTTTTATGTAGTGATGGTCTTACAGAAGAACTTGTGGAACAGAAGATTGCTAGCTGTCTCTTAGATGCTCCTTGGCTTGATAAGGCTGCCATCTCTCTAATTGAGGCTGCTAAGGAGCATGGAGGGCACGATAACATCACAGTTGTCATCGTCTCACTAGAATAAATAGTCATTGGTCATTAGTCGATGCTTAGTAACCTTAAACAAAGGACAACTGACAAATGACAAATGACAATTCTGGTAGATATACTCAGCAATTTGTTCAGTGTGAGCATTTTTAGTTTTTACAATTTGATACAAATATTTTTAGCCTCCAAAGTCACCTAATGAGGCTGAATTTGCATCAAATTGATAAATTGACATCTTGCACATAATAAGGTAGAGCGACTATAATTCACGCTTATTACCATTCATTCCCCAACCTCTTTAAAGTCCTAGCTTCCGAAGCTTCCTCCATATTTATTTGTGGAGACAGAGTGTCTTAATGTTTTTCTCAAACAGGAAAACGTATTAGGACTCAGGACAAAATTTGCTTATCTCCTCAAAAGAGATTCAGTGCAAAGCAGAAATGGTTGAGAGGTAGTTATATCTACACTTCGTTCAAACAGAGCTTATTTTCCGGAATACGGCTCGGCTGACTTGGGTAGTATATCAGCAGGATTAGGTGCAAGATATCATATCAAAAAAAATCCACACTTAGGATGTGGGCAATGTGTCAAACAATTGTTATCTTTCTTAATACGGAGGAACAAATGTTGGACACATACAAGTCCAATTATTATACCATTTGGACTTCTGTAAGCGATATCACCTTTACGCGTTTTTTTACGGAGTTAAATATGAACCAACCAATGAAACTATCCTTGGAACAGCAATTCAGCATCTGCTCATTTGCCACTCAAGTACAGAATATGAGCCACGACCAAGCTAAAGACTTTTTAGTAAAGCTCTATGAGCAAATGGTAGTGCGCGAAGCAACTTATCAGGAGCTTCTTAAACATCAGTGGGGCTTAGATTCCGGTTCCACTATGGCATAGAGTCGTTCTACTGTCGCAGTGGACGACCTCCTTCTCTTGCTTGGTTCCAAGGAGGAAAAGAGCTGGGGATGTCGGGGCGTCAACTTCGATAAACAATTTCAAAAGAGCGGCGGAAGAATTCAATTCAATAAATTAACTAACAACTAGTAAAACTTTCGACTGCACATCTGCTGGAGTCTAGACATAAATTTAGCTTTGCAGGCTAAACTTACCGTTCACTTGAGCAAAACTTTTTTACTGTCTCTTTTGTCTGGTCAGAGAATTACACCTGCGTAATATTTACAACTCTCCGAAATATGTACACAAGAATACTCAGAGATAATTTAGACAATCCCTGATTTTGCAGCTTGCGTTTTCACTCTTTATACATATAACTAGAACTTACATCTTTATATATATTTTGTTTATAAAAGTTTACATTCTTTGAGTGAGTAGCCCTTAGCTACATATATTACATGTAATATTAAGAAATTCTTCCTAGCTGGAAAGATCGTATGGAGAATCTGTATCAATGCTTTCCAGTTTTGCCAGAATTTGAGGCTTAATTTTTTCGTACTCGCTTTTGAGCAAGCTTTTACTCATTTGCGGGTCGGCAGAAGACATCAATGTGTTGCTCATTGCGACCCACTCTTGCAGTCGTTGACGCTGGGCAGAAGCGACGCTGGAAGGTAAGATGTGTGTACAGCGATTTGGTGTTTCTCGTGCAAAGAACAACAGTCGGTAGTAACCTGTGTGCTGTAATAACCGAGTAATTTCTTGACCAAGACTGGTTTTAAGATCAAGGTAGTAAGGTAACCATTTGGCACCATGCTTGCGGTTGTAGATGACAGTAATCCATAGCAACATGGGATGGGGAATAGAAATAAAAAGAAATTGGTTATAGCGGGTACAGAGTAAGCGCTTCTGAATTTCTTCTTGCGGTAGCATCACCCATAGCGCTGGTAAAACCTCCCCATTGCTTTGAATGGACTGAGGAAACACAATATCGGCAATTGGTTTATTTTGAGGCCAAGAAATAGCACGAGCGATTTCATCGTTAAACAAGGATGCCCGCAAATCGGCTTTAGTCTTTTGTTCAAGCTCAGGACTAGCCGTAGTAGTAGGAATTAGGGCATAGCTATCTTGCTTAACTTTGCGTGTATGCTCAGGTTTTTCTAGAGATGCTAGAACTCTCAGGATTTCGTTGATACTCTGGGGGCGATCGCGTGCTACCTTAGCGAGACAACTCATCACCAAATTTTCGATTTCTTTTGGTAGTTCTAACCCAGGTGCAACCTCAGCAAAAGAACGTGGTTTTTGATAGTGATGTGTTTTATACCATGCTCCAAAAGAATGAGTTTGTGCCACTAGTGGCATTTTGCCTGTGAGCATCTCAAACATCATTACACCCAAACTATAAATATCAGCACGGTTGTCTAATTCCTTACCCTCCATCTGTTCGGGAGAAGAATAAGCCAATGTCCCCAAATAGAATTTTGTATGGTCGCCATCCGACTGTAATAACTTAGCAATACCAAAATCTAGAACCTTGACCAATTCTCCGAAACTGGGATCTTGAATCACCAACATATTGCTTGGCTTGACATCCCGATGGATAATTGGGCAAATTGTGCCCTCAACTGGGATGCCATCATGAGCGCACTGTAACCCCAGACTTAGTTGACGCGCCATACTCAGAAATCTTGGTAAAGGCAGTCGTTGCTTACGAATAATATTGTTTAGGCTTTGTCCTTGTAGATATTCCATGACGTAGAACGGGGTATTATTCTCATCTACGCCATAGTCCATAACTCGGACAATGTGGATACTTTTTTGACCTAGTAAAGCACAGGTTTTTGCTTCTCGCTCAAAGCGGTCTTGCAATCGCATCTTTTCATTTTGAATTGATAGAGCGAGAAACTTAACCGCGACAGGTACACCTCCCAACAAAGTATCTTTAGCACGATAAACTCGACCCATTGCTCCAGTACCGATTAACTCCTGGAGTTGGTAGCGTTTGCTGAGTAAGCGACCAATGTTGGGGTCTGACATAGAGAATTTGAATCCAAAAGCAGGTTGTAAGTGTTTAGGAGAAAAAGTGCATTCAAACTGATATATGAATTATTGCGCCCAGAAATGACTTTCTAGATTCGTACCATAAGGCAGAAATAGAAGTCAAAAAGCTTATAGGATGGCTGTTGGATGATTTCCAGTCGTTGCTCTATCTACACAGTTCTGTGCTAGTACACTGGGGTGGAAATTTGCCTACCTTTAAGAAGAGGATTTTGCCCCAAGTCTTGTTTAATTAAGATAGTAAGTACATTTACGCAGTGCTATACTAGCTTTTTCTAGCCCTCTTTTAGAAGATTGCAGCCATCCTGTGGTAGTTTGCAACAGAGATGGTAATTACAACTGGTGCAATATGCCAGAGCAAACAAGCAGAAAGAGTAGATAATGACGCTTCATATCATTTTGCACTTTAATTATGTTGTAGTTTTAGTTTGCCCAATTTTGAGCCAATAGATAACTCTAGCATCTGCCAAAAATCTTAATTGGGAACTACCACACTCACTACAGAGTTATGATAACTGAGTGATGAGTCAGGGTTTTGAATATCAATAAAGCATCAAAGAAAGAGATGAGGGCTTCCTGTCTAGCTTTTATCAGCTCCAAGCCCTTGTGTCTCATAAAAAGTTCTCTAGTTTGCTAGGATTTGTAACTGTGATTTTAGTGGTCAATGACTCACAACTAAAGTTTTACTTGATTAACACTTTCATTCTACTTCCAGCAAAACTGTCTTCTGCCTTTGTTTTGTTTAGTAGGGATAACAACAAATACTTATTGCTTGACCAGGTTTTAACCTTCAGACTTATTATAACTAGGTAAAAATGTATTATTTACGCATGAAATTGTGATAATATCAATTCGCTATTGTTCGTTTTTTCTGTAGGTTATAAGACATATCAAAAACTGATTTATTACCCATTACATAGTATTGTATTCGACGTTTAATAATATTGTTCAACTGGGAAATAAAAACAGAAAAGAAGTGCGGATTTTTCATGATTTCTCTTAATGCTGTTAACCATCTTCTTTGCTTTATAGGCACTACAACTTGATAGTAAGCTAGATGTTTTTTATAGGATGCAAGATTATAAGATAGAGCAAGCATTAAAGCTGGATTGTTTTTCACCCTTTCTTGTTGCATGAAAGAATTAGTAGCTATGCAGCATTGATTTAGACGTGATAATATACTTTGACGTACAAGAGAAATAGGGCGTGAGCGGTAGAAATAATAGGGTTCTGGCACAATAAAAAAGCGGGCACCATTGATGAGGCATTCCACATCAAACCAAAAATCTTCAGCTATGCTCACACTTTCATCGTACAGAATGCCGTGCTTAACCAAAAATTCTCGTTTGAATATAGGCTTGCTTAAACCAAAAGGCAACACTGGTTCTCCATAGACACCACTTTTTACAAATGAAATGAGATCAATTTGGAGAGCTTCATCTAGATACTCTCCATTTTCTTGAATAAATGTACTCCAAGGAGATGTTGCGCCATCGTGGATTAAATAGAGATCGTCAGCAATTATGTCTGCATTTGTTTTCGCTGCCAGCAACAGAAGTTTTTCTAATCTTTCAGGAGCATACCAGTCATCTGAATCAAGAACAGCAACCCATTCTCCTTTAGCTGCTTTGATGGCACGATTACGCGCAGCAGAAACTCCAAGGTTTTGTTGATTAACTATTACTTTGAGGCGTTGGTCAGTAAAACTTTTAGCGACTTCTACAGTTTTATCACTTGAACCATCATCGACTATGATGACTTCAATATCATGGAGCGTTTGCTCTAAGGCTGACTGTATCGCCTTCGCAATATAAGCTTCAGTATTGTAAGCAGGAATAATGACGGATACTTTAGGATTCATAAAACTGAACTCCTGATTACACAGTTAATTAATAGTCCTAAGATTATGAAGATAATTTTGATAACTTCCTCTTTACTATACAACTAAGTAGTCGGCAGGGCAAACGCATCTAAAATTACTCTTGATCGCAACCAACATTAAAAACAAATGAAAAAATGCTTATTTTTCGTTTGATTTAGTTTGCAAGATCAAAGCGATATCTAGGACGGGCTATGACACTCTCTACGAGACGCTGTGCGTAGCTTGCTTCTTTGCAGCAGAACGAATACTCGCTATCGATGTCGCTTAAATTTTTATCAATAAAAAAGTCTTTATGAAATCTTTAAACTTTATTGAGAATAAATTAGTTTTATTCATATTGTATGTTGTTTTGAGTAAGTTGGTGAAAATAAACTTGAACATTGCCAAATCATTACGTTGCTAGAGTTATTTAGACAATATGGCTTCAGTTTACAGGTTAGACTCACAGCAGCGAGGTAAATTGCTCTTAGGTTGATTGACGCTCTAGGCTAACTTCCATTGTGTTAGTTAAAAAATGACCAGCTAAGATACCACTACTTAGGTAATATCTATCTTCGGAAATCCGATGTAGGGTTTCAAAGCCACTACGACGCTGACGATCACCTAGTACCCAGTAACGCTGCACAATAGTATCTAGACCAATCCAACCTTCACCTTCAACTTGCCCCAAAATATTATGCTGTAGTAAAAAAGTATACTGACGCTCTCCCTCATGCAATCGTCCTTTGTATTGTAGAGAGATTTCTGAGCGATCGCTACCAGGAAATATCAGCTTTGTAGCCATAGTGAACCAGTTATCTCGATTCCAAGCTACCAAGGTCATACCCTTGACGCTGATTGGCATACCATTTCGTTCCAGCCAATTTCCTTGCATTGCCCAGCGTCCTGGTTCCAATAAAAAAGTATGAGCCACCTTATATATTCCCTGTCTTGATCGAGTACCGCCAAGATTACAGTTATAGCAGTGCTGTACATGAATAGCGGGGCGTTTAGTCCGTCCTGAGTGAATAATGAAGAAATTTTTTATTGTTCCTCTTTCAGAACTCAGGACTGACTTTGGTGAATTTCTCCCAAAAGCACTTCTTGAGGTGCCCCAGTAGCAGTAGGTAGATTGCCAGGAATGCCCAAATGCCGCCAGTAGGCTAAAACTGCAAAAGCGATCGCTTCTTTAAAATCTGCATTTAACCCAACTTCATCTGTAGCCAATACTGGGATTGATGCCAACAATAATTCTAATCGACGTTTCAAATAGAGATTGCGGCTACCACCACCACATAATAGTACTCGTTGTGGCATTTCTGGCAAAAAAGTTCGGTAACTATGAACAATCGAAGCAGCTGTCAGTTCCGTCAGAGTTGCCAGTATATCAGCAGCATTGAGTTGGTATTCTTGGGCATCTTTTAAACACTGATGTAGATAAGTCACACCAAATAACTCCCGACCAGTAGATTTGGGCGGTGGTAAATGAAAGTAATCTTGGTTGAGCCATTGTTCTACCAAAGGATGGCAAGGAGTACCACTTGCTGCCCAATTGCCATTTTCATCGTAAGTTTTAGCACCAGCGCTTAAATGCTCTACCGCCAGATCCAACAGACTATTTCCTGGGCCAGTATCCCAAGCACGAATTTTTGAGAGCCAATCGCCATACCGAGGCGGAATATAAGCGACATTACCAATGCCACCAATGTTTTGAATACAACGCCCTTCTTCAGGATGACTGAGCAAATAGGCATCTACTCTGGGTACGAGAGGCGCACCATGTCCACCAATAGCGATATCAGCAACGCGGAAGTTGCTTACAGTTGTAATGCCCGTAAGATAGGCAATCAGTTCACCCCGCCCTAGTTGGAGACTATAACCCAAAGGAGTGCTTAGTGCTGAATGAGGAGTGAGTATTTCTCTCCCCCTGCTCCTCTGCTCTCCTGCTCCTTCTTTGGGTGGTCGATGATAAACCGTCTGACCGTGAGAGCCAATGAGAGTAGCTAGCTGATGACCAATTTGAATATTTTGGGCGGCTTGGGCAAAGACAATGGCGATCGCATCATCTATTTCTGCCAATTCTGCCATTGAGATGGCAACGCCTGCACCAACCGCTAGTATTTTTTCTCTGAGTTCAGATGGATAAGGATATGTTTTACCGGCTAGTAACTCAACTTTAAGATCCAATTCTGTACCGGAAATCTCTACTAACACAGCATCTATGCCATCTACGGATGTGCCACTAATTAAACCGATAACGCGAGTAGAGAGAGCAGCTTTTTCAGTCGGATGCATTGTTCAAGATTCTTTTTAGGATTGCAAGAGGTAGTTTAATTCATGCTACTACCCATGTCAAAAAAAGTAAGGTGGCATAGTTGATTGGAAAAAGATGAATTTTGAGGGAAAGGGTGAGAGGCAGTCGACAGCATAACGTCGTATTCACTTGAAGTCAAAAGAATAATTTTTAAATTACAGCAATTCTAGAGTTATGAAATGTATGAGACCTATCTGGATGTATTGTGAAAAATGATGTAATTGGTTCTCATAAACAGATTATGAAGTTAATTACACAGCAAAATGCAGGTTATGTAATTACGTGAAAGAAGAACCAAGATAATCTTGTTCTTGAGGTTGAAAAACTATTCAGCCAAGGAATAAGCACTGATTTTCAAGGTTTGGCATCGCACAATGCCTCATGCCTTCTTGATCTAGAACCCTAAAAATATAAACTGCCTGCGAATCTCAAAACGGCACTTTTTATAAATGAAGCTTATTTACAATTTAGCACTGATAACTTCGCATTTTCTACATAAAGCTATAGATATCACAGAACATAATATCAGTGATTATCCTCTAAATAAAGTACAATAGCCTGCATTTCTATCTGGGTATAGTCAAATCAAAAAAGTAGTAATCCCTCTGATGTTGGAATCTATAAGTACATCGCACAATGAGGCTATGAACACGAAAGATTAAAAAACGAAAAGGGATTGTAAAATGAAAAATCTTTTAATTAAGTCTGCGATCGCTTCTGGTGTTGTTTTGTCCTTAGCTACTGTTAGCCGTCCTGTAATGGCTGCGTCTTTTACGATATCAATAGAAAATGCAGGCGTACAAAATGCACAATTATCAAATCTTGTTAATGCTAATGTACAAACTTTTGATGCACAAACACAAGGTTACAGTGCAACAGGATTTCAATGGAATGAGGGAACAACAAATATTGGTAGCTATAAGAATACTCTGATCATGAATCCAGACCAATATGGTGCTGCTGGTGGAACAGGCAAGTATTTTGATGTAGACACGAATAGATCGGGTAATGGTCAAACGGTTTCTACCTTAAATTTGACAACCGCACAAAGTTACTTTGGACTTTGGTGGTCTGCGGGAGACGCTAGTAACGTACTTGAATTTTATTCAAAAGGTAATCTTGTAGAAAGAATTACTACTGCTGATGTGGCTAGCTATATCGGAAAGCTACCAAATTCAGGCGGCTACAATGGTAATCCTACTTCTACTTACAAAGGTCAGGATAGTAACGAACCCTTTGCGTTCATCAACTTCTACGATGTTGCCGGAACTTTTGATCAGGTTAAATTCACCAATATTGGTGGAACTGGTTTTGAATCAGATAATCACACAGTCGCCACTGGCTACAAGAGTATTACCGGGAATGTCGTTACAGCAGTTCCTGAGTCTTCTTCTCTATTAGGAGTTTTTGCGATTGGTTTTGTGGGTGCTGCTTCAGTTATGACCCGTCGAGCCAAGAAAAAGTCAGTTTTGCAATTGTCTTAAGTCTAGTAGCTTGCAAACAAGATAATTTTTAGCTTACATTAAGTATCTTCTGCACTTCTGATGATAATTAAGAGAATATCACCTCAAGCGATCGCCACTTTAATAGCACTGCTTTAAAGCAATTCTATTAAAGACACCAATTTTAGCTCAGTAAGATTTGCCTGATTTTCTCTATGCCTTACTCCCAGGCTCCACTTCGCGTAGCGTGCCGTAGGCAGGATTTCAGAAGTTCCAGCAAAAAGTCAACATTAAACACAAGTTAGGGTGAGCTTACTTAGGTAAACTCACCCTAATTGTTTTGCTGTTTATTTTATGGACAACCACTCTACAACACTTAAGATAACGCCTAGATTGCCTTCTGCTTAGAGATATTGGCATTACCCAGCCTAAAAGCTTAACTTGGCATAGAACTGATCCTAAAGCCTAGGTTTTAAGAATCGATATGATAGAAAAGTAGATAAAACTTAAAAAATATTTATCGAATGATGCTTCAATCATCTGGCTTGTCCAAGGTCAAAGACTCATTCACACAAAAAATCTTCTTGGGTAATGAACCCAATGCGGAGTTAATTGCAATTCTCACCGTTTACTTTGTCCAAGGAATTTTAGGGCTATCGCGTTTAGCCGTAAGCTTTTTCCTCAAAGATGAACTGTTGCTGAGTCCAGTCCAGGTGTCGGCGCTATTGGGAATTGTTTTCCTACCTTGGATGATCAAGCCGGTGTTTGGTTTTATCTCTGATGGCTTGCCCATATTTGGCTATCGTCGTCGTCCTTACTTGATTTTATCCGGGGTACTGGGAACCGCTTCCTGGATGAGTTTGGCCACAATAGTTCATACTAGCTGGGCAGCTACGTTAGCGATCGCTCTTGGTTCTCTCTCCGTCGCCATGAGTGACGTGATAGTTGACTCGCTAGTTGTGGAACGTGCCAGGGGTGAATCCCAAGCAAAAGCCGGTTCACTACAATCTGTATGCTGGGGTGCTTCTGCGATCGGAGGTTTAATAACAGCATACTTTAGCGGTCTGCTGCTTCAGTACTTTACTACCCGTACTGTCTTTGGAATTACCGCCTTATTCCCTCTCATTGTCTCAGGGGTAGCGTGGTTAATTGCTGAATCTCCCGTTAGTAAAGATATTAATGAGACTAATCAAACTAACCCTTTACCAATCAAACATCAACTGAAGCAACTACGCCAAGCCATTACCCAAAAAACAATTTGGCTACCAACGGCTTTTGTCTTCATCTGGCAAGCTACCCCAAATGCTGAATCAGCCTTTTTCTACTTCTCTACCAACGAATTACACTTTGAACCAGAATTTTTGGGGCGGGTAAACTTGGTGACAAGTTTCGCTTCTTTAGCAGGTGTTTGGATTTTTCAACGTTTTCTCAAAAGCATTCCTTTTCGCGTGATTTTTGCTTGGAGTACCGTTCTTTCTTCAATGTTAGGGATGACGATGCTGTTGTTAGTGACTCACACAAACCGGCTGTTGGGTATAGATGACCACTGGTTTAGTTTGGGTGATAGTCTTATTCTCACTGTGATGGGGAAAATTGCCTTTATGCAAGTCATGGTTCTAGCAGCAAGGCTTTGTCCCTCTGGAGTGGAAGCAACTTTATTTGCCTTGTTGATGTCGGTATTTAATTCAGCAGGAACGGTTTCCCAAGCATTGGGGGCATTAATCACCTATTGGTTAGGGATCACTGCAACTAACTTTGAGTCACTTTGGCTATTGGTGATAATTACTAACCTTAGTACGCTGTTACCCCTACCATTTATCAACTGGCTACCTGCTGCTGAAGAGCAAGCTGAGACATCCAAAGATGGGGAACAAGCTTTCTTACCTGATTTGATGTCTGAGTTGGTACTGACAGAACCAGAGTCGGAAATAGTGGAATAGTGTAATAAATCCAAAGTCGAGTCAGTGCGCTGCCTCCCTGTTGCAACCTTGCTGCAACGGAATTATTTTTAGCTGCTACATATTTTCGTACAAGATAACAATAAAAAACAAAGCTTATGCATTTGAAAAGTCAAGAAAGCCCGGTTACAGAAAAATCTTATACTCGTGCAGATTGGCAAGGTGGGTATCAATCTCTCACCCAAGAATTTGATTATTGGATTGATGATATAGAAGGGGAAATTCCCAGAGAATTAGAAGGCACGCTGTTTAGAAATGGCCCCGGTTTGTTGGATGTGAATGGAAAATTTCTTCATCACCCGTTTGATGGAGATGGGATGATTAGCAAAATTACCTTTACCAACGGTCGTGCCCATTTTCGCAACCGCTTTGTCCAGACAACTGGGTATTTGGCAGAGCAAAAGGCGGGAAAAATTCTTTATCGCGGTACTTTTGGTACTCAAAAACCCGGTGGTTGGCGAGCTAATATCTTTGATTTCAAACTCAAAAATATTGCTAATACAAATGTTATCTATTGGGGTGGTAAACTGCTAGCACTATGGGAAGCTTCTGAAGCATATCGCCTCGATCCCAAGACTCTTGAAACTTTGGGAAATGAATATTTTAATGGTGCTTTGTCAGCAGGTGAAGCTTTCGCTGCCCATCCCCGCTTGGAAAATAATTGTGAACAAGATGGGGGCGAACCTCGCCTAGTAAATTTTTCGATTAAGCCAGGATTATCTACCACCATTACTATTTTCGAGCTAAACTTAGTGGGTGAAATTGTTAGACAGCAAGCTCATAAGGTTCCCGGTTTCTGTTTCATTCACGATTTTGTTATTACTCCCAACTACTGCATCTTCTTTCAAAATCCTGTCACATTTAATCCCATACCTTTTGCCTTGGGAAGACGTGCGGCAGGAGAATGTATCAAATTTCAAGCAAATCAGCCAACTAAAATTATAATTATTCCCCGTTTTCCGAAAGAAGGGCAAGAAGAGATAAAATTTCTGGAAACTCAGTCGGGTTTCGTTTTCCACCACGTTAATGCTTTTGAGGTAGGAGAGGAAGTTCTGATTGATTCTATTTGCTACCAAGATTTACCAGAAGTGGAGCCTAAAAGCGATTTTCGACAAGTTAATTTCGAAGCTTCTTCACCTGGGCAACTTTGGCGATTTTATCTAAATCTCAAGAATGGGACAGTGCAGCGAGAATTGATTGATAGTCGCTGTTGTGAATTTCCCAGCATCCATCCGGCGAATGTGGGACACCCTTATCGATATCTATATATAGGTGCGGCTCATGCAGAGAGTGGTAATGCTCCCTTGCAAGCATTGCTGAAAATTGATTTACAGTCTGGAGAAAGACAGTTTTGGAGTGCTGCACCCCGTGGTTTTGTAGGTGAACCGATTTTTGTCCCGCGCCCAGATTCTGAAAAGGAAGATGATGGTTGGGTATTAGCTTTAGTTTATGATGCTGCCCATCATCGCTCAGATTTGGTAATTTTGGATGCTAGTGATTTCTCTAAAGGAGCGATTTCACGGCTACATCTCAAGCATCATATCCCTTATGGGCTGCATGGAAGCTTTACTTCTGAAGTTTTTGGGGAAATTTGATCTCCTATTTGGATGAAACCATTTTTTCGCTGGCAATGATATGCAAATCGATATTTTTGAGCAAGCGCACCAATTTTTGCGTCAAAGATCCTTTGAGGAGCATTTGCCAGCGCGATCGCTGACTCTCTCCAATTACAATTTGGGTAATCCGATATTTCTCGGCGACTTCTGCGATCGCATTAGCTATGTTACTGTTAGTAACACGAAGAAAAGTACCTTCAAATTCGTTACAGAGTTTCTCACAAGTGTGAATGTGTAGGCTTTCCTCCTTGGTGAGGAATCGTTCTGGATCGGCAACAAACAAAGTATAAAGTGGGGCATTCATGTAGCTAGCTAACCTCGCACCCCGGCGTAACAACTGTACTGAATTGGGATAGGTGGATACACACACCAAAACGCGCTCATGAATATTACAGGATTGTCCATTGGGGATAGTCGCGATCGCATTTTCTTCTACGTTGTCTGCGACTTCGCGCAAAGCTAACTCCCGCAAAGCAATCAGGTTACGGCGTTGGAAAAAATTATCGAGGGATTGCTGGATTTTTTGGGGTGCGTAAATCTTGCCTTCTAATAACCGTTCTTGCAATGTTTCTGGTGTGACATCCACTACCACTATTTCATCTGCTTCATCCAGAATTCTGTCAGGAACTCGCTCACGGACTACAACCCCAGTAATTCTAGCTACTAAGTCATTAAGACTTTCCAAATGTTGCACATTCATTGTGGAGTAGACATCAATACCTGCTGCCAAAACTACTTCTACATCTTCGTAGCGTTTTTCGCGTGGGGAACCAGGGACGTTGGTATGGGCAAGTTCATCGATTAAGGCTAATTGTGGCGATCGCTTTAAAATAGCATCTGTATCCATATCCGTTAGTGTCAACTCACCGCGAGGATATTGCTTACGGGGTAAAATCTCCAGTCCTTCTGCCTTTTCGGTTGTATCCTTGCGTCCGTGAGTTTCCAAAAGCCCAACGATGACATCAATTCCTTCTTGTTTAAGTGCGTGTCCCTCTTCTAACATCCGGTAGGTTTTCCCTACTCCAGGAGCCATACCAATAAATATTTTATGTTTACCCCGCCGTCGTGCCGGATAAAGTGAGTAACTTCCAGAATTTAAAGGTGCAGTGCCATTCCAACCAGTATTATTGTCTGACATTTCATTCTTGGTTTCTATCGCAATCCTATTTCATCGGAAAACGGCGCTTTATCTATGCCTCTTAGAAGTGCTGTTAACGGATAGCTAGGGTTGAGCGCGTGAATAGTAAATCTGACTTCTTTGCTCACAACTACTCGGAACTGTTTTGCCCAATTCCCAATGCCCATTTATTGATTTTGCTGACGATTAATATCTTGCAAGTCAAGAGCATAATTCAATCGGAGAACATTGACTCCCGGCTCACCAAAAATCCATAAAAATCTGTCATCGGTATACTTGTTAATTAAACGTAGGATCTCATCTTCTTTGACTCCCCGCGCACCAGCAACCCGCGTCAATTGCTGCCGTGCTGCTTTGAAGGAAATATGCGGATCTAAACCAGAACCAGAGGTATAAATCATATCAGCGATCGGTTGAAGATTTTCGTCTCGCAATTGATTTGCCTCTTCTAGAATCCGCTTTAGTAGCTCTGGATTACTAGCAGCGAGATTGCTGGCTCCAGATATGCCAGTTGGCTTGGCTTTTTTTCCTTGGCTATATCTAACAGTACTGGGACGAGGATGGAAATATCGCTCGGATGTGAATAGTTGACCAATCAAAGCTGAACCAATTGGTTCATTATTTAGATTCAGCATAATGCTGCCATTCGCTTGATAGGGCAAAAAAACTTGACCCACTACAAGGATGATTAGAGGATAGATGATTGCAGTCAACAACCAAAGCATTAGAGTTATAAAAATTGCTCTGATAGTTTCTCGAATAATAGCCATAAAAACTTTTCCAATTATTACTAAAATTAATTTTTAATTTTAATTCTTTTACCCAATTAGAACGATGTTTAAAGATGCTGCTGCTAACAGCATAAATATCTAGGGCAATTACCACATTCAAGCACAGCAGGATAAAAATAGCGAGTGTGAGTGTTGTTTAAGCAATTGCAACCAAACAAAGAACATCGCCTGTATCAGATTTATCGACAAAAACTTTTCCCAAACATCGACCTGTTTATTCATATTCTTTTGATTCTCTCTCTCAACGGTAAAAGTAAAAATGTTTATTATTTTACTTTGGTCAAGATGCGCTCGTTTCGCAGCGTCTCTACTTTTTCTATCCTTAAGCCAAACCTACAAGTGTAATCAGTATGTCTATCAACTTAATGGCGATAAATGGCGCAATCAACCCACCTAAGCCATAAATTAAGATATTGCGTTGGAGTAGCTGATTAGCTGTCAGTGGCCTAAACCGCACACCCTTCAATGCCAAGGGAATCAAAGCGGGAATAATCAAAGCATTATAAATCAGCGCTGATAGTACAGCAGACTTAGGGCTAGTTAAATTCATAATATTCAGGCTTTGTAGATTAGCAGCGACAAATATCACTGGGATAATTGCAAAGTATTTAGCAATATCATTAGCGATAGAAAATGTCATCAAAGCTCCGCGAGTAATCAACAATTGTTTACCAATGCTAATGATATCGATCAGCTTTGTCGGATCGGAGTCCAAATCCACCATGTTGGCGGCTTCTTTTGCAGCTTGTGTCCCTGTATTCATGGCAACGCCAACGTTAGCTTGGGCTAATGCGGGAGCATCGTTAGTCCCATCTCCCGTCATGGCAACTAGTTTACCTGCTGCTTGTTCCTTTTTAATGACACTGATTTTGTCTTCTGGTGTGGCTTCAGCGATGAAGTCATCCACTCCAGCTTCTTTAGCAATAACAGAAGCTGTGATTTGGTTGTCTCCAGTTAGCATAATGGTACGCACCCCCATCCGTCGCAGTTGGTCAAAGCGATCGCGGATACCAGGTTTAACTATGTCTTTGAGATAAATAACCCCATAGATTTCGTTATCTAGGCTAACTGCTAGGGGTGTACCTCCCAAGCGAGAAACTCGTTCGTAGGCAGCATCCAATTCTGGCGTATTGCGTCCGTTGCGAGAACGGACAAATCCTTTAATGGCTTCTACTGCTCCCTTTCTTGCCTCATACCCACCAGGTAAGTTAGTCCCACTCATCCGTGTTTTGGCGGAAAAATCAACTCCTTCTGCCTGGTTAGAGTCGAAATCAAACCGTGCTACTAGTTTTTCTGCCAGTCGAATAATAGATTTACCTTCTGGTGTATTGTCAAAGATACTAGCCGCCCACGCAACATTAGCAATTTCTGATATTGAATGACCGTTGATAGGGATAAACTCTTCTGCCAAACGGTTGCCGAGGGTAATTGTACCTGTCTTATCAAGAACTAAAGTGTTTACATCACCACAGGCTTCGACTGCTTTTCCGGAAGTGGCAATGACGTTAAATTGGGCAACTCGATCCATACCAGCAATGCCGATGGTACTGAGTAAGCCGCCAATGGTTGTAGGAATTAATGCCACTAATAGGGCAATTAAAGTTGGTACGCTGACTGGACTATTGACATAGTAAGCAAGTGCGGGCAGAGTTACCACGACTAACAAAAACACTAAGCTGAGAACTGCCAACAATACAGTCAGGGCAATTTCATTGGGTGTTTTGCTGCGTTCTGCCCCTTCTACTAAGGCAATCATTCGGTCAATAAAGCCTTTGCCTGGGTCAGTAGTGATCCGGATAATTAATTCATCTGAGATAATCCGTGTCCCACCAGTGACAGAACTGGAAACATCTGAGCCTGATTCTTTTAATACTGGTGCAGATTCTCCAGTAATTGCTGATTCATCTACTGAGGCAACGCCCATAATTACCTCACCATCGCCGGGAATGATATCGCCAGCAATAACGTAGATGTTATCGCCCTGTCTCAGGCTGGTGGATGAAACTTCACTAATTGTGCCGTCGGGAGCGAGTTTTTTAGCGATCGCCTCTGATTTAGTTAATCGCAAGGCATCAGCTTGAGCTTTACCCTGCCCTTCTGCCACTGCTTCGGCAAAATTGGCAAACCAAACTGTAAAGAATAAAATCCCCGACAGTAAGCCATTGAAAAGTTGCGGGTTCTTTTGTAGGGCTGGGCCAAATAAATTGGGATCAATCGTGAGCAATAGAATGATGATTGTCCCCACCCAAACCACAAATATTACTGGATTTTTGATTACATACTTAGGGTTAAGCTTGACAAAAGCATCTCTAATTGCTCTTAAGTACAGCCACTTTTTACTTGTCCTTGCTTTTTTACGTCCTTGACGGCGATCGCCAGAACGAGGATTTGGCCGTCTAGCTCTGAAGTTAGTTGCCACTTGATTCATGAATAAAGTTAGGAGTTAAAAGTTAAAAATTAGGAGTTAGGAGTTAGAAGTTAGGAGTTTCCAATAAAAAATAGATCCAACCTTTAGGGCACGCTATGCGATCGCGAACACAATGCCAAAGCGATGCTCGTTCCTACCTACCTCTATTCGCGTTCGATTGTCACCAGAAGGACGGACGATCGAACGCGAACAACGTGTCGCAGACAAGACTCGCTAATACCAGTCGCCTACGGTAGGAAATCCTCCTACAGCGATGGATTCAGCACAAAGCACTGGCTCCCCTACAAAACAGGATAATTTATTTATTTTTTGGTATTCTCTTAATTCCAGACTTATAACTCATAAATTTTCTAATTGCCAGATGCTAGTTTCAAACCCTCAGCTATGGGGCCTAAAGCTAAAACGGGAAAGAAAGTCAATACTCCCAAAATCAATGTCACTCCAGCAGTGATACCAGTAAATACTAGAGAATCAGTTCTTAGGGTACCAAGGGTTTCTTGTACTTGTTGTTTGCGAGACATACCGTCAGCTAACAGCAGGATGGCAATTATCGGAATGTAGCGTCCTCCTATTAAGCTAACTAAAGTACTCAAGTTCCACCACAGGGTGTTGTCCTTCAACCCTTCCAAGCCGGAGCCATTATTTGCGGCGGCTGAGGCGTATTCATAAACTACTTGAGAAATACCGTGATGGCCAGAGTTACTAATTCCAGAGAGAGAGATGGGATAAGCCAGGGCGATCGCACTGGGAATCAAAACTAGAATTGGGTGAATCAACAACACGACGCTGGCAAGGACAATTTCGCGTTTTTCAATTTTGCGTCCTAAAAACTCTGGGGTGCGTCCTGCCATTAGTCCAGTTAGGAACACTGTAAGAATTAAGTAAATAAATAAGTAAGCTGTTCCAGTGCCTTGACCACCCCAAATAACCTGGATAAACAAGTTGAAGAGAGTCGAAAATATTCCTTGGGGCATCAAAGAATCGTGCATCCCATTCACAGCGCCAGACATAGTAGCAGTAGTCATAACTGCCCAAAATGCTGTTTGTAACCAGCCAAACCGAACTTCTTTCCCCTCTAAATTGGGTTGTTCTAATCCAAAGGCGTTATTAACTAGGGGATTACCTTGCAATTCTCCCACGGCTGTCACTCCCACCAGAACGACAAAAATCACAAACACCATCCAAAAAAGCAGCCAAGCTTGTTTGATGTTGTTGGCGAATATACCGTAGGTGTAAATCAACGCTGCTGGGATAGAAATCATGGCGATCATTTCTATCAAGTTAGAAGCGCCATTGGGATTTTCAAAAGGATGTGCTGAGTTTACGCCAAAAAAGCCTCCGCCGTTCTCGCCCAAAAGTTTAATCATTTCAAAGGATGCCACGGGGCCTCTGGCAAGATATTGTGTCCCGCCTTCTAAGGTTCTCACATCCATAGTCTTCGCTAATGTTTGTGGTACACCTGTTAGAAGCAAAGCGATCGCTCCAATAATTGAAATCGGTAGCAATATGCGCGTAATTGCACGGACAATATCGACATAAAAGTTTCCCAGTTTTCGACCCGTCAGCCCGCGAATAAAGGCAATTCCCACAGATAAACCGGTGGCTGCGGAGGTGAACATCAAAAAGCCTAAAGCCGCTACCTGGCTAAAATAGCTTAAGGTTGTCTCACCAGCATAGTGCTGCTGGTCGGTATTGGTTACAAAGGAAATGGTTGTATGCAGTAATACATCCCAACTGGTAGCACCAAAACCGTTAGGATTCCAGGGCAAGAGTCTCTGAAAATATAATAGTAAATACACTGAAATACCCATAATCAGGTTGCTGTACAGTACAGCCCGGATATACTGCGAACCCGTCATATCATCTTTTCTGCGAACACCCGCTAGTACGAACATACTTCGTTCTATGGGGTTCATTAAAAAATCCAGTAGTGTTCTTTCTCCCAAGAAGACACGGGCTATGTATCTACCGAGTAGCGGAGTAATTGCTATGACAATACACAGCGTTAAGCCAATTTGCAAAAAACCTTGTCCCATATATTTCGCGCAGGGTAAAATTTAAGTGCTAGCAAACCAATTATTAGAAATAACAGATTAACTGTTGAAGTATTTGATTTGGAGGAATTTAGTGATATCTCATATCACCGCCATTTTGTAATCTGGATTTACTATTTTCAGTTATTGCTATCCAGATACTTATTTAACTTATTGTTAAAAATATTTAATCTTTACTTTTAATTCATCTAATTCACTAGTTAGTATTATTTGTTTATACAATACATTCTTGAAGTTTGCTACGTTCAAAGAATATAAATATTTAAAAGGATTTTATTAAATAAATGACGGTATGGGAAGGTTGTTTTAGATACCCTGGCCTTTGTGGACAACTACCCAGTCCCCAATCCTCAGTCCCCAGTCCCCTTTTTTGCATCTGGACAATCGTAATTTTCGGGTTAATAGTCAAGTGAATATTTGCAGATATAGATTGCAGATAAATCATAATCGCTGAATTAAATAGTTGTAAAGATTGTGGGATAAAGATTTTTTAGTAAATCAGAAATGACGATATTAAGTCGATTAGTGGCTATGAAAGAAGCTATAAATGAGCGTGGAGAGACTTATGGGCTAATAGCGATCGCCTTTGCGATCGTCATAGGCTTAGAATATTTAACACCACCTGAGTACGTATTCGGCTACCTCTACACAGGGACAATTTTGTTAGCAGATTCTCGACTGAATCGGAAAGCAGTATTGGGGATCACTCTGGCAGCTACAGGATTAACATTATTGAATTTGTTTGTCCCAGGAGGAGAAATGATTAATGCCTCAACGTTAGCAAATCGGCTGATTGCAGTATTGGCGTTGATGGTAACGGGTTGGTTAAGTGACCGCAACCACCGCAATGAAGAAGCGATCGCTTATACACAAGCACAATTACGCTCCCAAGAACAACTAGCTATCATGCGTGAAGATTTTGTTTCCACCCTAACGCATGATTTGAAAACACCCCTATTAGGAGCAATTGAAACGCTGAAATATTTTCAAAATGAGCAATTTGGTGAAATCACGCCAATGCAAGCAAAAGTCCTCCAAACTATGGCTCGTAGTCATCGGAGTACACTGCAATTAGTCCAAACTCTTTTAGATGTATACCGTAATGATGCCGAAGGACTGAAATTACAGATATCACCTGTTAACTTGGCAACTGTGGCAGAGGAGGTAATCGCTACCCTGGCTGAACTAGCGAGAACACGTCAGGTTTATATTTCTCTACACTATGGCGAATCAGATTTTCGGAGCTTTCTCTGGGTAAATGGCGATCCTTTGCAACTGGGGCGAGTCTTCACCAATCTCCTGAGTAATGGTATTAACCATACCCCCCGTGGCGGTAAAGTGGAAGTAGTACTTGAAGGTTATTCTAGCGATCAAGTGGTAAAAATACTCGATACTGGTTCCGGCTTTACCGAAGAAGAGTTACCCCACTTATTTGAGAGATTTTATCAAGGACATAGCGATCGCCACGTCTCAGGATCGGGACTAGGGCTTTATTTAACCAGGCAAATTATCGCTGCTCATGGGGGTACAATTTGGGCAGAGAATCGCTCACCACGGGGAGCAATGTTTGGTTTTCGACTCCCAGCTTGTCCACTACCGGGAGTAGGTGAGTAGGTGAGTAGGGAAGCAGGGGGGCAGGGAGCAGGGGAGGCAGGGGAGGCAGGGGAGGCAGGGAGCAGGGGAGGCAGGGGAGGCAGGGGAGGCAGGGGAAGAAGAACTATTTATTGACCAATGACCAATGACAAATGACAAATGACAAATGACAAATGACAAAAATCTTACTAGTTGAAGACGATGAATTGTTTCGGCTAGGTCTGCGGATGCGGTTGCAGCAAGAAACTACTTTGGAGATTGTCGCAGAAGCAGAAGATGGGGAACAAGCTGTAGAATTGGCAAATCGCTATCCCCTGGATTTGGTTTTGCTAGATATAGGTTTACCCGGCATTGGTGGGATTGAAGCTTGTCGCCAAATCAAGCAGAAGCACCCAAATTTACCAATTCTCGTTTTAACATCTCGTTCTGAGAAACCTCTGATTTCACGGTTAATTGCAGCTGGGGCCCAAGGTTACTGCCTGAAAGGTATTCCTGCTGAATCTCTGATCTTGGCAGTGCGATCGGTTGCAGCTGGCGCTTCATGGTGGGATCAAACGGCAACAACAGAGATCAGAGCAGCTTTTGAGGGCAATTCTACTGTGGCGCTACCTGCAAAAACTGAGGGAAACCTAGAAAATCCCCTAACGAAGCGCGAGCAAGAAATTTTGGCACTGGTAGCAGCTGGCAAAAGCAATCAAGAAATTGCTGAGATTCTCTACATTGCCCCTGGTACAGTGCGGGTTCATGTTCATGCAATTTTGCAGAAACTAGAAGTACGCGATCGCACTCAAGCCGCAGTCTTAGCGATCCAAAAAGGATTGGTAGCACCAGAATTGTTGATTAATTAGATTAAAATTCAATCTTAAATACGTTTGTAGTAAGGACTTTAGTCCTCAAATATTCAAGCACTGAAGTGCTTACTACAAACCTATCAATGGACTATTTTAGATAAACCAGATTTCTCAATCTTTTAGCCCAAGAAAATCACATAATATTTAATGGGTCTACATCAATTGTCAAACTAACAGACGAAGGACAAAGCGATCGCACTTCTTCCCAATCTGGCAATTGTGGTAATGCATCGGGGGCAAATTTAATCAATATCTGCCAGCGATAACGATTAGCTACTCGTAAAATACTCGCTGGTGCTGGGCCTAATATCTCGAATTCTTCTTCTGTACTCAAGGCTGTAGCAATAATTTGCGCGGTATTTTGCACTTGAATAGGATCGAGACTACTTAAGCGCAACAAAATTAACCGCCCATAAGGGGGATAATTGAGGGCTTGGCGTTGTTCTAGTTCAGCTTGGGAGAAAGAGTGATAATCGTGCGATCGCACTGCTGCAATTACCTGATGCTCTGTAGTGTAAGTTTGTACAATCACCCTGCCCGGATCGTCTCCTCTACCCGCACGTCCAGCGACTTGAGTTAAGGTTTGAAATGCCCGTTCACTGGCGCGATAATCTGATAAATTTAGCAATCCATCGGCGGCGACAACGCCCACAAGTGTCACCTGTGGTAAATCCAAACCTTTGGTAAGCATTTGCGTACCAACTAATAAATCCGCTTCGCCGTTGGCAAATTGGGTGAGTAAAGTCCGGTGTGAGCCTTTGTTACGGGTGGTATCGCTATCAAAACGAATCAAGCGTAACTCTGGGAACTGTCGCGCTAATTCCTGCGTTACTCGCTGAGTCCCACTACCGAAAAATTTCAGGTAAGGGGAACTACAATCGGGGCAGTATTTGGGATGCGATCGCGCATAATTACAATAATGACAACGCAATAATTCCGGTGCTTTTTCTTCGGTGTGGTGGTACGCCAGTGACACATCACAATGCGGACATTCCAACACATATCCACAACTGCGGCATGAGACAAAAGTACTGTGTCCCCGACGATGGATAAATAAAATTCCCTGTTGTTTTTTCTCTTGCAACTGTTGCAAAGCTTCTTGCAGCGATCTACTAAATATAGAACGATTTCCCTGCTGCAACTCTTGCCGCATATCGACTATTTCCACAGGCGGCAAAGGGCGAGAATTGATGCGTTCGGGCAAACTTAAATAATGAGTGCTGAGTGATGAGTGCTGAGTGCTGAGTGATGAGTGAGGAGTGAGGAGTGATGAGTGAGGAGTGAGGAGTGAGGAGTGAGGAGTTACGAATTCTCCCCCTGCTCCCCTGCTCCCCTGCCTCCCCACGCTTACCCAAGTTTCCAACGAAGGGGTGGCGGAACCTAACAATAAAGGGCAATTTTCTAATTCGGCTCGCCATTGGGCGACGGTGCGGGCATGGTAAGTAGGTATGGGTGAGTCTTGCTTAAAGCTGCTGTCGTGTTCTTCATCTAAAATAATTAAACCCAAGTTGGGCAAAGGCGCGAAAACAGCGCTGCGCGTACCAATGACAACTTGGGGTTCTCCGGTGAGCATTTGCCGCCAAGTGTCGTAACGTTCACCGTCGGAGAGGGCGCTGTGATAAACGCTGACTTTATTGCCAAAACGGGCACGAAAACGATCGGTTAGTTGGGGTGTAAGTCCAATTTCTGGTACTAAGACAAGGGCAGATTTGCCTTGCTTGATGAGAGGTGCGATCGCTTGCAAATATACTTCGGTTTTTCCCGAACCCGTCACCCCATGCAATAAAACTTCAGCAAATCCATCGAGTGTCTGGATTGTTTGCAAAGCGCTAGCTTGGGCAGCAGTTAAAGATTTAGCCCCATCACCTGCTAATACTGGGCCCTGTTCAGTTCGCAATACTTCCCGTTCTTCAATAACGATGTAACCCTTTTGTGTCAACGTTTTGAGGATAGAAGAACTAGCATTGCAAATTAGCAGTAATTCATTTTGCCACAACTCCCCATTATGCCGCCGCAGCACTTCCAAAATCTCTCGCTGGCGGGTAGTTAAGTCGCTATCAATTGTACCTGTGAGTATGACCGCTTTTTGTAGCTTTGGTCGAGTCAGCCGTGGCGGTTCTAAATAGCTTTCTACTAAACCGAATCGCAGCAACTCCCGAATTCCCCGATAGGCAGATTTGACTTTTTGTTGAAGGTAGGCGAAACTATAATCCCCCGCAGGCTGCCCTTGCAAAAGTTCCCAAACTTGCCGCGCAGTAGGAGTCAAAAAAGCTAAAGGATCGGAAGATGCTAGCAAATAACTACTTCCCCCTGCCCCTTGCCCCCTGCCCCCTGCTCCCCCTCCTCTAACAAGGCGGATACGGCGCTGCGATCGCCCCAGCAACCCTGGTGGTAGAGCAACCCGGATTACTTGAATCAGGGGCGTATAGTAATATGCGGCAACTCGATTGAGTAATTCCCAATAAGCACTTGGGAAAAATCCAACGCTGACTATATCTTCTACTTCCCGGATTTTTTCTGGTGCTAAATCGATATTTGGTTGTGCCAGTAACCGAATTGCGATCGCTCCTAATTGTTGTGCCCCAAATGGCACGCTCAAAATATCCCCTGGTTTTATTTCTAACTGGGCTGGCAATCGATAAGTAAATAATCCTGTACTTCCTGGACAGTCTACCAGTACTTCAACCCATCTATTAAGAGTTGTACCTGATTGGTACGATTCGCTAGGTTCAGCCACTACTAAAGGAGATAATTTTATGCCATTAATATACATAGCTACTGACTTTATAGTTAAATATTTTCCTCACATAGCTGGTCAAAATTAACCTAGCTAACTAAACTCTAATTTTTTGCTTTCTTAAATTTAAATAGTATTTTTCAATACTGTTATCCTTCATAATACTTGATAAGTTTCCTCTTATGTAATCTACTAGACAAATTCGTATCAACTATACATGCAATAAATATTTGGTACCCACTATATCAATAAAAGCATGTCGGCACTTGCTGCAACAGTTGCTCTATCTACTAAATAGGGAGTAGCCTTTTTCCGCCTATCGATAGATATTCAACCCTTTCTGTATATGAGATGCTTTTATACAAATAAGAACATCCCAAAATTAAGCTGCCATAATTGTAATTTGTATCATTTGGGTAACTTGAAATTGGGAAGGCATAACCCCATCACCAGGTTTTAAATTTATCCAGTGACTTCCAAATACCTAAACAGAAAAATATATATTTAGAAAAATATATGAAAGTTTAAGAAATTTGGATGGTTAGCTGAGATTTTTATGTTTGTTCAGGTTGAGAAAGTTTGAGGGGGTTTGACATATTTGGTAATTAAGAAAAAAATGAAGAATATAATCTGTTAGAAGCCTGAGAAGAAAGTTTTGTTGGGTGCTTAGGTCAGTTACTTTGTAGGTTGTATCTAACTGTAACCCGTAGGTTGTAGGTAGATATAGATTTTTATTCTTGAATAGAAATTAGTAGAAGCTTCTATTCCGACATATAAAGGGGTGCATTCGTCCATTAGGGAAAACTACCAAGCCTCAAACGAGTAGCTGTAACTAAATTATGTACCAAACAAAACAACAATCCCTAAAGGAAACTATGAACATTGTTGAATTGGGAAAAATGGAAATACTGGAGAATGCTGCTGATATTGAAGAACCATCACTCGATAGTTTAGATGCAGTGGCAGATGAAGAGCCTCCGATTGTAGTAGAAAATCTGGAATCAGATGAACGCGATGGAGATGACATGGCGGCGGCCCGCCCTTCGGGATACAATAAAACCGAGCATGATGATGCCGTCGGCGCGTTTTTTAAAGAGATGGCGCGTTATCCGCTTTTAAAAGCTGATGAAGAAGTAGAGTTAGCGCGGCGAGTTAGATTTCTAGAGGAAATTAGGGAATTACAAGCTGCTTTAAACTTAAAACTAGGACAGGAACCTACCAAACTAGAAGTAGCTTCCGAGCTAGAAATGACCGAAAAGCAACTAGAAAGTCGCTTGTATCAAGGTAGAGTAGCGAAACGCAAAATGATTCGCTCCAACTTGAGGTTAGTAGTTTCTATTGCCAAACGATATCTAAATCGGGGAGTGCCTTTTCTGGATTTAATTCAGGAAGGAGCAATGGGTTTAAATCGCGCTACAGAAAAGTTTGATCCAGATAAAGGATATAAGTTTTCTACTTATGCCTATTGGTGGATTAGACAAGCGATTACCAGAGCTATAGCTAACGATGCGCGGACAATCCGGCTACCTATTCATATTGTTGAAAAGCTTAACAAACTGAAAAAAGCTCAACGGGAACTAAAGCAAAAACTCTGTCGAAATCCTACCGAAGGTGAAATGGCAGAAGCTTTGGAAATTAGTGTGCAACAACTACGCCAACTACAACAGCTACGCCGTCAAGCACTTTCTCTCAACCACCGTGTAGGTAAAGAAGAAGACACGGAATTGATGGATTTGCTAGAAGATGAAGATAACCTGTCTCCAGAAGCAAAAATGAATGAAAACATGATGCGTCAGGAGATTTGGGAAGTGTTGGGTGATGTGTTAACTCCACGGGAAAAAGATGTAATTTCTCTGCGTTATGGTTTGACAACCAGCGAACCCTGTACCTTAGAAGAAGTTGGCAATATGTTCAATCTTTCCCGTGAGCGAGTGCGCCAAATTCAAAGCAAAGCGATGCGGAAATTACGCCGTCCCCACATAGCTAAACGCTTAAAAGGTTGGTTAATTTAGTTACATTCACGAAGATAGAGACGCAATCCCCGTTTGTCACTTTGTTCCCATTCAAAATTCAAAAATAGATATTTAATTTTGAATTTTGAATTTCGAATTACCCGCATGGTTTGACTTAATTAGCTCCAATAATAAATTTAGGGGCTGATATATTTATATTTCTTGAGCTTCGACTACCGTAACTCTCCAAAAACGGGCTTTCTGTGACTTTTTCGGCTTTTGTTTAGTCATTATTAAAAAAATTGCACAGTTGCCTATAGACTATGGACTATGAACTATAGACTATAGACTAATGACTTCGTGTAGCAATTTGATTTTGCGTTTTGCTGAACCAACTGATTACAGCGTACTTTTTCAATTAATTCAGGGACTTGCTGAGTATGAAAAATTATCTCATGCTGTCACTGGCGATGCTCTGGCACTTAAGGAGCATTTATTTGGTTCGCACAGATATATAGAAGCGATTTTAGCAGAAACTGCTGGTCAAGCTGTTGCTTTTGCCCTATTTTTTCATAATTATTCAACATTTTTGACCAAGCCCGGAATTTATCTGGAAGACTTATTTGTTTTACCAGAATATCGTAGGCAAGGTATTGGTAAAGCTCTTATTTCTAAAGTAGCCCAGATAGCTATAGAACGTGACTGTGGACGGTTAGAGTGGAGTGTGTTGGATTGGAATGAACCAGCTAAAGCATTCTACCGTAGTATAGGAGCATCTATATTAGATGATTGGCGAATTTGCCGTGTCACAGAAGACGCACTTACTCAGTTAGGGGCTGTCAATTGAAGAAAAATTCAGCTATTCTGAATTCAGTAGTCAAAAGAGGTTGTTGGACAAGTGTTTTTCTCTAAACTTTAAGCACTTTTAGATCCTCACTAACCCTCTTTAAAAAGGCTATTAATTAACCAGATATTGCTTAACATTTGCGAGCCTGATCATTTATTGACGACAAAAGCTAGCAGTAAAAATACAGGGTTGGGATTAGCGTAGACACGGAGCGGCTTGTCGTCTAGACATCGCTCATCAAATTATTGTGGAAAAACATGGTTGTCAAATTAGCGTCGAGTCCGAACTTGGCAAAGACACAAATTTGACAATTCATGTAGTACCGCCCCTAATTAGCTTTAGGACTTACACAAAACTTAACCAGGTAGGGGTACTCACGCAGGGTATTGCCCTTACCTGTAAATCCTGGTTTTGGTTATTGTTTGCGTAAGCCGTAAGCTTAATCAAGAAACCTCTTTTAACTCTTCACCTTTTACACCTTTCCTGCCACAACCAAGTCTTTCTTCAAAATTTCCACTGCTGCTTGATATTGCAGATCCGCTTCAGTACCAATCTGTTCGCGGTTAATTGGATCTTGGGAAATCACTTTATCTGGCTTAATACCTAGTTTGTTAATATCCCGGTGTTGAGGAGTTTCATACTTAGCAATTGTGACTGCCAACCCCGAACCATCTGATAATTCAAATAAAGATTGAATTAGACCCTTACCAAAAGTGGTTTCGCCTACCAACTGGGCACGACCGTTATCTTGGAGTGCGCCAGCGAGAATTTCGCTAGCACTGGCAGTTCCTTGATTCACCAAAATCACCAGAGGATCGGTCGTCAAGGCTGGGCCAAAGGCTTCAAAACTACCCTGAATGCCTTGTCTATTCACAGTGTAAACAATAGTACCAGAATCTAACCACTGACGGGCAATTTCAATTCCTGATTGCAATAATCCCCCAGGATTATTTCGTAAATCTAGAATGTAGGCAGCAGCGCCTTTTTTTTCTAGACTAGAAATAGCGTGTGCCAATTCCATTGAGGCGTTGGCATTGAATTGAGTGAGACGTAGGTAGCCAATAGATGTACCTTCCGTGGAAACACGCAATTCTGAAACCACAGGATTAAGAGCAATGCGATCGCGCGTTAGTCTAATTTCCGTTTCTGGCTCTCCATCTCGCTCAATGAGGAGAGTAACAAGGCTGCCACTTGGCCCGCGCATTTTAGTTGCAGCTTCATCTAGGGTAAGATTTTTTGTGGGCACGCCTTCAATTTTAAGAATGCGATCGCGTGGTCTAATCCCCGCTTTATCTGCTGGTGAACCTGCTATAGGAGCCACTACTTCCAACTTCCCAGTTTCAGGATTCAATACAATTTGCAATCCCACCCCAGTCAGTTCCCCAGAGGTATTGACCTTTAAGCTGCGGTACTGTTCCGGGTCTAAAAAGCGGGTAAAAGGGTCATCAAGGCTCTTGAGCATCTTCCCAATTGCCGCATAACTGGCATTTGAGTCTGTAAGCGGCTTCTCTAGAACCTTTTGTCGCACAGCCGCCCAGTTTTGATGATTAAAAGTCTCATCTAGATAACTACGATTAACAATTCGCCAAACTTCGGAAACCAGCTTTTGTTCCCCCGTTAAAGCCACCGCAGGCTGGGTAAGCGTACCAAAAGCCAACCAAAACGCCATTAACAACGAAAATCCAACCCGAAAGACTTGTTTATTCATGAACCCCATTATCAATTCCACCTCAACCCAAATTGCCTAGAAATGCTCAGTTGCTCTGTTGTTGATGAAATCTATCTCTCGATTATGTTACTTTTTTTATAGAAGTGGTGCATTTCTCTCATCAAGTTGTTCAGTCAACTGATGCGTTGTATCCACTCACGAAAGGATAAAATCTACTTTGTGTCCACCATTTTCTGTGCAGGGGCGTAAAGAGATCGCAATATATTCCTTCTTTACAGAGTGTAAAGTTTCTGAAGACTCTTAGCACGCTGAAAGCTGACAAGCAAACGAAATAAACTCGTCTTTACTAAAATCCCAAAATTGCTAATTGGGAGAGAAGTCATAAGAGGCGGCTTATGAGAAGTCCATAGACAATTCTGTTGTTACCCTAGCCTGCGGCAACCCCTTGGGCGAACCCGCAGGATGCCGAGGCTTGGAACCATCAGAATTTTTGTCGCCGATTTAGAGCTTCGGGATTTATCAACCGCAACCGACTTTTAGGAACTTGAGATTGTATGGCCAACGTTTACGACTGGTTTGAGGAACGCCTGGAGATTCAGGCACTCGCTGAAGACGTTACTAGTAAGTACGTCCCTCCCCACGTCAACATCTTCTACTGCTTGGGTGGTATTACCCTGGTTTGCTTTCTCATCCAGTTTGCCACTGGATTTGCCATGACGTTCTACTACAGGCCAACAGTCACTGAAGCGTTCTCCTCAGTGGAGTACATCATGAATGAAGTAAACTTCGGTTGGCTAATTCGCTCCATCCATCGCTGGTCTGCCAGCATGATGGTGTTAATGATGATTTTGCACGTCTTCCGGGTTTATCTCACAGGTGGTTTTAAAAAGCCCCGCGAACTAACTTGGGTCAGTGGTGTGATCCTAGCTGTAATTACAGTTTCCTTTGGAGTCACCGGCTATTCCCTACCTTGGGATCAAGTTGGCTACTGGGCTGTGAAAATCGTTAGTGGTGTACCAGAAGCAATTCCTGTAGTTGGCGTTCTGATCTCCGACCTGCTGCGCGGCGGTTCAAGTGTTGGTCAAGCAACACTAACTCGTTACTACAGCGCACACACCTTTGTGCTGCCTTGGTTGATTGCAGTCTTCATGCTGTTTCACTTCTTGATGATCCGCAAGCAAGGCATTTCCGGGCCTTTGTAATCTCAATTATTAGCCAAAGGCAAGATTTGTCAGTTTTCAGATGAAGTTGTTTGTTTTAAACTTATGAAACACAATAAATTTAATTGCACATAAGTTCCAAAAATAAACACTTCATCTGAAACCTAAAGCTGTAAATTCCTTCCAGGCGCATAACCGTAGACAAACAAAACGCTGCTTTTTGCCTGCTAGGTTTGCCTAGTAGCTGATAGCCTTCACAAATGCTTTAATTTAACTTAAGCAGGAGAGCACATTTCAAAATGGCAACACAAAAAAAACCTGACCTGAGCGATCCTCAGTTAAGAGCCAAACTCGCCAAAGGCATGGGTCACAATTACTATGGTGAACCCGCTTGGCCTAATGACTTACTTTATGTCTTTCCAATCGTGATCATGGGTTCCTTCGCTGCAATTGTGGCTCTAGCTGTGCTAGATCCCGCAATGACCGGTGAACCAGCAAATCCTTTCGCCACACCATTGGAAATTTTACCAGAGTGGTATTTATATCCAGTCTTCCAAATTTTGCGATCGCTTCCTAACAAACTTTTAGGAGTGTTAGCAATGGGTTCTGTACCAGTTGGGCTAATTCTCGTTCCTTTTATTGAGAACGTCAACAAGTTCCAAAACCCCTTCCGTCGTCCAGTTGCAACCACAGTATTCCTCGTTGGTACTCTTGTCACCGTGTGGCTGGGTATTGGTGCTGCTTTGCCATTGGATAAATCTTTGACCTTGGGACTATTCTAAATTAGTCACTACAAAGTGCTTTGACGCCTGTGAGTTTCAAGAGCATATTACAAATATGTTTTTGGAAGAAATCTACAGGCGTCAATTTTAATAGTTCAGATTGCATTCGGGATCTGGAGTTTTGGATTGAAAAGCTATCCCAAAATCTAAAATCACCAAAATTCATCAAATATAAACATTTTTCACTTAATTAACGTAAGTTGCTAGTTACAACCCTCGAAATGCCAAAATCGTTCATGTTTTGTATTTTGGTAGATAAAATATCTCAATTTAGATTTTTCTACATCAGAGCAATTTGGCGAATCATGCAAAATTTAATAACTAGCAACTTGGGTTTATTTATATTTAAGTCACAGTTAATGTTTACTATAGTGCAGCAAGACCATCTGAAGGTTAAGAGCGAACTCAGCCTCCTAAACCAGGTGCAAGAATGGTTCGAGCAATTTTGTCTGCAACATTTGTCTCAACTTGGCTGGTCAAAAACCCAACTAGATCGCCTCAATTTAGCATTAGCAGAAGGTTTTACCAACGCTGTTCGTCACGCTCATCATGCTTTACCCCCAGAAACAACCATTGAAATTAACGTTGATCTGTGGATCGATCGACTAGAGATTAGAATTTGGGATTATGGAAAACCTTTTAATCCTGATGCGATCGCAGAGCCAGCGCCAGGTACTCTACAAGTAGGCGGGTATGGATGGTTCCTCCTCCGGCGGTTGGCAGACCGTGTTGTATACGAACGTGGTGCAGATGGTAGAAATTGCCTTCTCATCGTCAAATACTCTGTAGAAGCACAATAAGAAAGGCGAAGTTAAGCCACTTACTTCAAAACAGAAGTATGAGCGGAAAAACTCTTTGCTACAAAATGTAGTTACTTGATTGATAAAAGTATACTCCTTTTTCAAGATGATTTGAATTGGAGCAATGTATTTTTTACGTAAAATTGCTTAGTTATTATGATTTTTTTGTAAAATCTCAAAAATATTTTTGTATAAAAAGAATTAGTGAATACAGTAAAGATAGCATTCGAGTTATATTAGCTCCCTTGTTAAGATTTGTCAGCAGTGTTGAGAGCCGGAATGTTTGTTCTCCAAGAACTGCTATTTAGTTCTTAAAGAGATAGAGATAATAGGGGACAGATTATGACTAAAACAGCCCTAATCACAGGAATAACTGGTCAAGATGGCTATTATCTCAGCCATTTGCTCCTCAACCGTGGCTATCGAGTTGTAGGATTAGTACCTCCCCATCGACAACCTAATTTGACAAAGCTGGGAACACTGGCGAATCAGGTAGAAATTTTTACGGTTGACTTGAGGAATAGTGGGGCGCTGTTGACCGCAGTTGAGCAACTACGTCCCCAAGAAATTTACAATTTGGCGGCTCCCAGTTTTGTACCCGACTCTTGGAACGACCCATTAGGAACCCTAGATTTGATCACTGGTACAGCTACCAGACTTTTGGAAGCAGTACGACAGGTTGGTTTGTCTACCAGATTTTATCAAGCCAGCAGTTCGGAAATGTTTGGCGATGTATTTAGTTCGCCTCAAGATGAGGAAACGCCTTTTCGTCCCAA
This sequence comes from Desmonostoc muscorum FACHB-395, assembly GCF_014698035.1. Classification (GTDB taxonomy): domain Bacteria; phylum Cyanobacteriota; class Cyanobacteriia; order Cyanobacteriales; family Nostocaceae; genus Nostoc; species Nostoc muscorum_A. The sequence goes on along the minus strand of NZ_JACJSF010000036.1, from coordinate 40,480 downwards.
AAATCCCTATGCTGCGGCGAAAATGCACGCCCACTGGACGATGGTGCATCACAGACAGCGCTATGGATTATTTGCCTGTAGTGGAATTTTATATAACCATGAGTCGCCTCTACGCGCACCTCAGTTTGTAACCCGAAAAGTTTCTTTGGCAGCCGCATCGATTAAATTGGGTTTAACTGACACCTTAGAAATGGGTAATTTAGATGCGAAACGCGATTGGGGGTTTGCGGGAGATTACGTAGAAGCTATGTGGCTCATGTTGCAAGTTGATGAACCAGAAGAGTATGTGATTGGCACTGGTAAACTGCACAGTGTTAAAGATTTAGTTGCCACAGCTTTTGAGTCTGTCGGATTGGATTGGACACGCTATATAGTTTTAAATACCAGTTTATTGAGACAAGATGAGCATTTTCAACTAGTAGCTGACCCCAGCAAAGCTAAAAGAAATCTTGGCTGGGAAACCCAGGTGAGCTTTGAAGAACTTTTAGAAAAAATGGTAAAAACAGATTTAGAGCGGTTACAAAGCGGTGCGATCGCGCCCTTAACCAAAGTGTAAATAACCTAATATGCATATCACTAAAGTGACACAAAACCTAAAGGTAGGTGATAAAGTTAACCAAAAAACTAACCATGTCTTCGTATTTTTAGAAATTTTTGCCCACGAAGGTGGTATTCAATCATATATAAAAGATATTTTCCGTGCCTATTTGGGATTGAGCCAAGCTTACAAGGCGGAAGTTTTTTTGCTGCGAGATAGCCCTGATCGGTTAAATCTGTTTGAAGCTGAGAACCTAAAATTTCATTACTTTAAAAATCAGTCTCCTCATTTGGGGAGATTGCAAATGACAGCAGCTTTACTTAAGTGTCTATTGCAAAACCGTCCGCAGCAAGTTTTCTGCGGTCATATTAACTTAGCAGTATTAATCCAAACTCTTTGCCAGCCCTTGGGGATTCCTTACACCGTGCTAACTTACGGCAAAGAAGTCTGGGAACCTCTAAAAAATCAAGAACGTCGCGCCCTGACATCAGCAGATAAAATTTGGACAATTAGCCGTTACAGCCGCGATCGCGCTTGTCTTGCCAATGGTCTAAACCCCAAAATGGTAGAGATGATGCCTTGTGCAATTGATGGGGATAAATTTACTCCTGGTTCCAAGCAGCCAGAATTCGTTCAGAAATATGGCTTAACTGGTTCTAAGGTATTAATGACAGTAGCACGCTTATGGTCAGGGGATATTTACAAGGGTGTAGATGTCACAATTCGGGCCTTACCACAAATTGCTCAGGTTTTCCCACAAGTGAAATATTTAATAATTGGTCGCGGTGATGACCAACCGCGATTGGCGCAGCTAGCAAAAGATTTGGGTGTGAGCGATCGCGTCGTCTTTGCGGGTTTTGTTGCTACAGAAGAATTAATGGAACATTACCGCCTTGCTGATGCCTATATCATGCCTTCGCAAGAAGGCTTTGGCATTGTTTATCTAGAAGCAATGGCTTGTGGAGTACCTGTCTTATCCGGTGATGACGATGGCTCAGCTGACCCCTTGCAGGATGGTAAACTGGGATGGCGAGTACCACACCGCAATCCTGATGCTGTAGCAGCAGCTTGTATAGAAATGCTTCAAGGGGATGACCAACGATGTGATGGACAGTGGTTGCGAGAACAGGCGATCGCTCTGTTTGGCATAGATGCCTTCCAACAGCACTTGCAAAAAATGCTTCTATCCTCAGTTTTGAGTCCCAATAACAAATGACTAAAATCGCTATCCTAGAAGGAGAGCAGGACGACGTTTAAAAAATGAGCTTTAAGTCATTTCAATTGAATCTTTTAAATCTCCGCCCTTGGCTCACCCTGCTGGCAGTTGTTTGGTTGCTAGCATCACTGGGCTTAGGTTGGTTGGTTAATTCGTTGCTAATTATTGTCGGGTTGCTGTTTTTAGCACCCATTGTGGCTTTTTTTGGCTTTCGTTGGTGGCTGCAACGCAACTTGGTTGCTGACCAGTGTCCCGTCTGTAGATATGAATTTACGGGTTTAAATAACAGTCAATTACAGTGTCCTAATTGTGGGGAGTCGCTTTTAGTACAAGATAGTCATTTTCAGCGCTTCACACCAGAAGGCACAATTGATGTCACTGCTGTCGAAGTTCCAGCCAAATCACTGGAAGATTAGTCAAGGGTCATTAGTCATTTAGTAAAACACAAATGACTAATGACTATTTATTGTGTTGCGAGATTGAGAGACTGTAGTTATGCTGCTGCTGGGATAGTTCGCCCACATATACCGAGTATCTTCCTACCTGCCAGTAACCAGATTGTTCTGGCTTGCCTCCAGAGTAGCTATCTGCCATTACACAAAAACGTCCCCCTGGCCCGTCGATCAACAGCGTTGGCTTCCCTTGACTTTCTACTGTTAATCGTAAATAAGGTAGTGACTCTGTAACCTGAATAACTTGACTAGGTTCAGTAGTAATATTGCCACAATTACTTTTGACAGTTCCACCAGACTTTCCGTTCAAAACCAGTGGATCTGGCTGGAAATTGCGATTTATTTGGACATTTGGTGTCTGTGCCAAATTAGCCTCAGTAAAAACCAAGCTCATCACCAAAGATATGGGAAGAATTGCAAGTAGCCGAAGCGTTTTCATTTTAATTAATGCTCCAGATTTTTTAGAGCAATTATTGTTATACAGTCTAATTTAATTGACGATATCAATTTATCTTGGTTCCAAAAGCTGCCGTATAACCTAATACCATTAAATTAAAAATTGTTTGTGAAGATGGGGTGTAGAGATGTCGCCAAGTAAAGACTCTACATTTATCCTACAAATTAACTCATATATCATGATGGCTGGCGATCGCTTCTCTACTAAAATATTTAACCACCAGTAGAATAGGCATTCGCCCAAAAAGTCTTATTTTTTACATTTGAAGAATGTAAAATTACTGGGAAAATTAAATAAATTACCAGACAATAACAAAAAAACATAATTTTTACCTGTCAGAAAGGTATTGCACACACAGACATTAGCTAAAATCACTAAGACAACGACCAAAAATAGAATTTAGTTGGTCTGTTGTCCAATAAGTGTGCTAACTGAGGTAGATAAATTTATGAATCCTCAACCAGAAGAAGACTTACAGCGTCGCCTCGATAAGTTAGAGGCAGAGATTAATTCCGCACCTGGAGCGGTTACTCAACCACAAGGACAAAAACAGATGCCTCAGTCTGTTTTTACCAACTTGAGCTTGCAACTGGAGCGATTTAAGATTTGGTTCAACGGCTTATCTGGGACAAAAAAGTTGGTAGTTTCGGGTGTGACGCTGCTAGTAGGCTTGGCGATGCTCCAAGCAGTGTTTAAATTAGTTGCATCTGTAATAACTCTGGCACTTTTAGCAGCATTAGTGTATGTTGGATACAAATTTTTTGTGTCTAGTAGCTTTCAACGTAAGCAATAAGTTGATATGCAATTACTTGGCAATCTGCCCGGAGTTATGAGAGTCAGGAGTCATAATACAAAAGGCTCATGACTCTCATGAATCCTCAATTCTATTTCAATATGCTTTTCTTTTTGCCGATTAGCTTGGTCTATTTTAATTGTGCCGATCGCGGCGTAAAAATAATATCAAAGGGAATTATCTGATGACATCACCAATTGTGAGGAGAAGTAGTAATCAATCTGGTCAGTCAAAAGAACCGGAAAGAGCCAGTTCAATGCTGCTAGCAAGTAGGCGTTTTGCTGCTTGGGCGGCTGAAATCACACTAGTGGTTGCCAGTGGGTTGATTCCCTTCGGCATTGGTGTTTATGCGAATTCTAGAAGCGATCTTAACCGAGTACCTCTTAACCCCGTGCTAGTAGTTACGGAAAGAGCGATCGCTAGACCCCTAGCTCTGCCTGTGAGCTATGGTATCCGTAACGTGGCATGGCCGACTAATATTTTGTGGACAATCGCCCTGTTAGCGCCTGTAACTCTCTCATGGTGGCAATTGTATTTGCTGGCTAAAACTGGTAGAACAATTCCGAAACGTTGGTTCAAAGTGCGGGTTGTTAACGAGCAAGGGAAGCCTCCCGGATTGGGGGCAGTTGTCATTAGAGAAGGAGTTGGACGTTGGACTGTACCTATTTCCATCGCCTATCTGCTGTGGCGCTACAGCTTTGCTTTTCCGAATTTGGGATTATTCACATTTTTGTCTTTATTAATGATTGTGGGTGAAGGGATCGGCTTCCCGTCGCGCCGGGGCCGTCGCGCCCTGCACGATCAACTTGCAGGCACTTATACAATAGATACGACTCGTCCCTTACCATCCTCACTCTTAGCTAACAACAGACAAGCTCAATCTGCTGGCGGTAATAATGAAGCAGAAGGGCAAGAAGAAGAATTAGTGGCAGCCGAAACCACCCACTCGCCCAACCTGTGGCGGCGGATACAGCAAAATCCTAACCTGACTTTGTTTGGGGTAGGGCTTACGAGTATGACGGCTGTGTTGGCAACTTTAATCGGTACTCAAGTTTATATCCAAATTCAACAATCCCAGCGAGCAACTAAGCAAATTAATAGCCAACAGTTCCTCGAACTTGTCAAACAATTAACTCCCAACTCTGGGGCGACTAATGAGCAACGCCAAAGTGCAATTCTGGCTATGGGTGGTCTTAACGATCCACAATCCATAAAATTTCTGGCGGATTTATTGGTTAGCGAAACCAACCCCAGCCTCTTGGATACCATTCAACAATCTTTGACAACTGTCGGGCCCCAAGCTATCCCCGAATTAAAAAATAAGAATCAGTTTTTGGTTAGCGAACTGGAGTCTGTGGGCAGTGCTGCAACAAAAGAGCGAGAATTGCGACAAGGGCGGCTACAAAGAAACCAGAGAACGATCAACAAAATTCTCTCTGTGTATAGCGGAAAAATGGAGGGCGTTGACCTTAGTAGCACCCAATTAGGTCAAAGCGGTACTCCAGGAAGTTCATTCTTCAACTTGGTACTAGACAATCTTGATTTATCAGGAGTTAAGTTTAAATCTGCAAATCTTAACCAAGCCAGCTTTAAGGGCAGCCGCTTTCGGGGTGCAGGTGAAGATGGACGCTGGGATACCTATGATGATGTAATAGCCGATTTAAGCCAAGCTCAGTTGCAGCAAGCCAATCTTACTGATGCTAACCTCAGTCGCGTCTTGATGAACCGGATCGATTTGAGCCGCGCCACTCTCAACAGAGCCAACTTATCTAACGCACGTCTATATGACGCTAAACTCAACAGCACCCAACTAGTAGGAGCCGATCTGCGAAACGCAGTTTTGGAAAGAGCCAGCTTAACTGGGGCTGATTTAGGTGACGCTAAATTGAATGAAGCCAATCTTTACGCTGCCCGTTTAGGTCGTGTCACTGCTATAGGAACGCAATTATCCTTTGCCAACTTAACTAACACTGATTGGCAAGGAGCAGATTTATCAGGAGCCTATTTGGATCGTGCTAATCTCAGCAATGCCAACCTGAGCGCCACTCGTTTAGCTGGTGCTGTTTTGCGTTCTGCTCAGATGGAAAACGTTAACTTACAAAATGCTGACCTAAGTCTTGCAGATTTACGGGGAGCAAATGTGGCAGGAGCAGATTTTAAGGGGGCAATTCTCGCCCCTAGCAAAGAAGATCCAGCAGATCAATTTGTCAAAACCCCAGATTTAGGCTCAGTATCTGCCGTAGTCCAAGGGGTTGATTTTTCTCAAGCCAAAAATTTAGATTCCAAGCAATTAGCATACATTTGTACTCAAGGAGGCATTCATCCTCGTTGCCCGTAGAATGGAAGGGGAGCAGGGCAGAGGGGCAGGGGAGGCAGGGGAAGCAGGGGAGGATGAAGTAGATGAGGCGAATAAATAACCAATGCCCCATGCCCAATGACAAATGACTAATGACTAATGACTAATTGGTGTGAGGAGTCGATTATGAAGTATATTCCATATTTGGTATCAGTTTTGGGAGCTAGCTTGGTTTTGAGTCTGGCTAGTACGAAACCAGCACAAGCTCAAGTAGCTTATGGCAGTTATGTAGGTATAGGCCCCACTGTTGGTTTTACTGATGGTATCCAATTCGGGGGAGTAATAGCTGGGCGCTACAAGCTTTTGGAAGCACCGCTTTCACTGCGTGCCCAAGTGTTAATTGGTAATAATACAGCAGTTGTGCCAACGGTTTCTTACGATTTTCCCCTTAACTGGCAAGCTGATGCATACCTGGGTGCTGGGTTAGTGTTGGCTGGTGGTGGTGGATCTTCTCCTGTGGGCGACAAAATCAGTTTTGCTCTACAACCAGGTATTGATTATATGATCCCAAATAGCAATACTGTGCTTTTTGGCAACGCCATCATTGCTTTTGATGCCTACCGTGATAGCGGTGGTACAGCTATCTCTGTACAAGGTGGTGTTGGTTTGAGATTTTAATGGGCTAAATAAAGCCCTGCTGCGATCGCTATCCATAAGAAGCGTTAAACTTCATTGCAAATTAAGAAGTTAGTCCAAACAACATGATAATTTTTTGTCATGAAGAGAAATAGCACAGGATTAACACAGGAGAACACAGTGGCAATGGAATCAAATTTATTAACAGATGCGGGCGCAGATGAAGTGAATCAAGATTTCAGTGAATATGTTGCCAACCTGCAACTTCACATGACTCTGCAAGCTCGCAATCTTGTTCCATCCCTGAAACAAACACTGGTAGATAGTCGCCAGCAATTACTCCATCAAACCCAAGCCCACTTTGAAAAGCTAGTTTCTCGACAAGGGCTGTAAATATATACAAATTTTAATCAAAATTCAAATAAAATAAAGGCAGATGTTGTTACGTTAACGCCAATGGTGTTCTCACAAGGTCTGCTTTTCTGCTTTTTTAAGTATTAAATTACTCAAATCACACTTTTGACGCACTAGTAAAGGGCAGAAAGCAGTTAATATTATTGCAGCAGTTCCTTTGAAGAGCAGTTAGTTAAGGCTAAATAGCGGCTCGAATAAAAATGACTTCATTACTTCCCAGAAACCTCAGCGTTGTTATCCGACCAGTCCAATACCGGGATCTGGACGGAATTGAGCGCATAACTCAAGAGTCATTCGCAGCCCTTACTCCCCAGGGAGCAGGTTTTGCCATCAGCCAGATGCTCATGCTGCGTCGCTGGTATGGATTACTCAAGTTTTTGAGTTGGTTTCCTAACCCACTCCAGTATCGCCTCTGTGCTTATGTGGCAGAGCAAGGGCGGATGCTTCTAGGAATGATTCAAGTGTCACCCTTTAACCGGACACGCAGCACTTGGCGCATCGATCAAGTGCTGTTAGAGCGTGGTGTCGATAAACAAGGAATTGGTTCGCAACTTTTGCGTCATTGCTTTGAATCGATTTTGGAAGCTCGCACTTGGCTACTGGAAGTTAACATCAATGACATAGAGGCGCTGGCACTATATCGCCAAAATGGATTCCAGCGTCTGGCAGAAATGACGTATTGGGAAATTGGGCCAGAATTACTGGCTGAATTGGCACAAGCAGAGCCAGATTTGCCCAACCTTTTGCCAGTGAGTAATGCTGATGCCCAGTTGCTATATCAACTAGATACGGCATCTATGCCACCTTTGGTACGTCAAGTTTTTGACCGCAATACCCGCGACTTCAAAACCAGTTTATTCGGCGCTCTGACTGATGCAGTGAAGCAATGGCTGACGAAAACAGAAGTAGTCAGTGGTTATGTATTTGAACCCCAACGCAAAGCTGCCATTGGCTATTTTCAGGTGCAACTTGACCGGAAGGGAGAAGTTCCTCACTCTGCAACGCTGACAGTTCATCCTGCTTACACCTGGCTGTATCCAGAATTGTTATCTCAACTAGCTCGGATTGCCCAAGATTTTCCTCAGCAAGGGTTACAACTAGCCTCCTCTGACTATCAGGCAGAGCGAGAAGAGTATTTGGAGCGAATTGGCGCAAAACGCATAAAACACACATTAGTTATGTCTCGCTCGGTGTGGCATAAGCTACGAGAGTCTAAATTCGTCTCCTTAGAAGGAATTCAGTGGACTGATATGCTGCAAGGTTTACAACCAGCACGTAAACCGATACCAGGTGGAATGTCATGGATACAACCAGGAAAGCTGCCATCGCCAGATAAACCACTGCCAATTAAGTCAGAACCAATTAACTTTTCGGTAAAAAACCCAAGCATAGAAGCATCGCCGATTTCTGAATCAGCAGATGCAGAGCAGGAGAATTAGTGATATCCCAGGAGCAGCCAAAACCCTTTATTTCAGCTTTGGGACTAGATTTTGGTCGCAAGCGGATTGGTGTGGCTGGGTGCGATCGCACGGGTTTAATTGCCACTGGGATTACCACAATTGAGCGCACATCTTTTGAGCAGGATGTCGAGCAAATCCGGCAAATAGTTAATGAACGCGAGGTGCAAATCCTAGTTATGGGCTTACCTTATTCAATGGATGGCTCTATAGGATTTCAAGCGCGTCAAGTTCAAAAATTTACTACAAGACTTACTAAAGCCTTGAAACTGCCTGTGGAATATGTGGATGAGCGATTAACTTCCTTTCAAGCAGAGCAACTGCTAATTGCTGAAAACCGCTCTCCATCACGCCATAAAGCTTTGATTGACCGCAAGGCAGCCGCTTTGATCTTGCAACAATGGCTGGATGTTAAGCGTGCTAATTCCCGCAGTTCAGTTGCGGCTATTGAATATTGATACCTTTTAACATGATATTCTGAAAAACGATTAGCTAGCAGTTGTATCTACGTGTAAAGCTATTTTGTTGACAAAAATATCATTAAATAGTTAAGCGATTTCTCAACTTGCTGGTATTTATTAAATTTTTACATTTCGGCTATGTTTTCTCCTCCATTTCCTGAAGAAAATGATAACGCTCATGCGGGTTCCATCACTTTAACCGATGAAAAAGGGCGATCGCTCGAATGTTATGTAGAGCATTCCCTTGAGGTTGATGGACAAGAATACGTTTTACTTCTTCCTGTAGACTCACCTGTAGAGATTTTTTCTTGGGAAGGCGACGATGAGGAAGAAGAAGCGGTTCTGGTAGAAGACGACAACATCATTGAGCAAATTTTTGCCACTGCCCAAGCTGTATTATCTGAGCAGAATCTGATATTGAAGAACACAGCTTATGCTTTGACGGTTGCAGGTGATTTACCGCCAGTTGAAGAATCAGAACTCTTCACCTTAGAAATTGAAGATGAAGAGGCAGATTTAGATCCAGAGCAATTACAGTTACTTGCTAGTTTCTATGATGAAGATCAGGAGTATGCAATTTATACACCCCTCGATCCCCTGTTGTTTTTTGCACGGATAACAAAAACAGGTGAACCGGAATTACTCTCTCCAGAGGAGTTTCGCAAAGTGCAACCCCTGTTAGAGGAACATCTTTTTAATGAAGTAGAATAAAAATAAAAATTCAAAATGAAAATGTTACATTTTGAATTTTTATTTTAATCGAAATCTACTTAAACCTTTTACCATATCCCATTAAATCTGGAAGCAATGAAACATTGACACAAAATTGGGGCAGTTTGTGTTGTTTAAAATTCTGAAAAAAGCATTTTAGCAAGGATTTTTAATCCAAAATAAAAAATTACCATGAGGTGCTGAAAATGGCTTATAGCGACTTTACATTAAGTAAATTTAAAAAGTCATTCAGCATCCGCATCGATGAAGAAACTGATTTATGTGCCGACATAGAACCTTTACAGGCAAGTGAGAAACTCAAAAATTCTTTAGAAGAAACTACAGAACTGGCTTTAGCAATTAATACTGAAAAAGCTCGTTCAGAAATGATTATCACTCCGATCTTGTTGGAGGTAAGACGCAGGGCTAATTATCCAATTAGTTTATTTTCGGGAACAGATTTTAATGTAGATGCAGAAAACGGTCTGAATGGCTATTGTGACTTTATCATCAGTCGTTCTAAAGAGCAACTAACAATTAATGTGCCTGTAGTGGTTATTATTGAAGCCAAAAATGAAAATATTAAAGGTGGATTAGGTCAATGTGCGGCCGCAATGTTGGCAGCACAATTGTTTAATCAACAAGAAGGAAATGAAATCAGAAAAATTTACGGCGCAGTAACTACAGGGGATATTTGGCAATACTTTTCGGTTAAACCCAATAATCTCTCTTTTGGTCTGGGGAAAGGTTAAAGGGTAATGGGGAAAGGGAAATTCAAACCCTTTTCCTTTCCCCTTTCCCCCAAAACCCGAAAAGTATTGGGATATTTGGAAGTTTTTGAAGTTAGAAGAAAACGATATATTTATTGATTTGAGTAATTATTACATCAAAGAGATAGATAAGATATTAGGGATTTTATCTCAAAATGTTCAGGGAGATATTCCAGAATGCAGTTCGACTAACTAAACTATATTGGGTTATGCTCATTTGTCTGAGCTATTTAAATTTGACTGTTGACTATGGCCTGGAACAACCTTTTGCAACCTGACTTGATTTTAGAAGGTTCAGTGTTGAATCTAACACCAGATATTATTCAAAAATACGGGCTTAAAGGGCTGGTGTTGGATGTAGACGAAACCTTAGTACCTTTTACAGTAGGGATGGCTTCCCCAGAACTACGAGAGTGGGTAGAACAAATTCGTACCTGTACTGCATTGTGTTTGGTAAGTAACAACCTGAGTGAAGCACGAATTGGGGGAATTGCGCGATCGCTCAATTTACCTTACTATTTGGGTGCAGCCAAGCCCTCTCGACGCAAAATTAGGGCAGCAGTCAGAACAATGGATCTACCAGTGCATCAAGTGGGGATGGTAGGCGATCGCTTATTTACCGATGTCATAGCAGGTAATCGCCTGGGGATGTTTACCATTCTAGTTGAGCCGATTGTCCATGCAGACGCAGCCCTCCGCTCTCATCCCGTCCGCAATTTTGAAGTTTGGATATCTGAAATCTTAGGAGCCTCCATTACCCCCAAGAAAAGCAAGATTCACAAAACTTAAAAAATCGTCAGGAAAGTAAATCTAAAGAAATGGTTAAGGAATCTTACTGGAAGTCAAAAATCGGGGATCATAAGTATTAATAACATGGGGTCAGCCAAAAAAGACCCTAACTCATACTAAGTAAATATACACCCGTAAAGCGTCAGCCTTCACTATAGAGGGATTGGCGCTTTACAATTTCTTTAGTCATTTGTCATTTGTCCGTTGTCATTCGTCCGTTGTCATTCGCCAGTTACTAATGACCAATGACCAATGACTAATGACTAATGACCAATGACTAATGACCAATGACTAATGACCAATGACTAAAACAATTGTTGTAAAAATCGGTACTTCTAGCCTTACTCAACCAGAAACGGGACAATTAGCACTTTCCACTATTGCTACCTTGGCGGAAACACTTTGCCATTTGAGAAGCCAGGGACATCGGGTAATTTTGGTTTCTTCTGGTGCTGTGGGGGTAGGTTGTGCGCGGTTGGGTTTAACTGAACGTCCTAAAGCGATCGCACTCAAACAGGCTGTAGCAGCAGTTGGACAAGGTAGGTTAATTCGGATATATGATGATTTGTTTACTACCCTGCAACAGGCGATCGCTCAAGTATTATTGACTCGCAGTGACTTAGTACAGCGCAGCCGCTATCTCAACGCCTACAACACCTTTCAGGAATTACTGGGACTGGGAGTGATCCCCATAGTCAATGAAAATGATACCGTAGCGATAGACGAACTAAAATTTGGTGATAATGATACTCTTTCGGCATTGGTTGCTAGCTTAGTAGAAGCAGATTGGCTATTTTTGCTCACCGATGTTGATCGGTTGTACTCAGCCGATCCCCGTTCCGTACCAGATGCGCGGCCGATCGCTCTAGTTAGTAGCATTAAAGAATTAGCTCAATTACAAATAGGTTCCCAAGGTTCTCAGTGGGGTACTGGTGGGATGGTGACAAAAATTTCGGCAGCGAGGATTGCGATCGCGGCGGGAGTACGTACCGTAATTACCCAAGGGCGATTTCCTCAGAATATCGAAAAAATTATCCAAGGTGAACTGATTGGGACGCATTTTGAACCGCAACCTGAACCAACTTCGGCACGTAAACGTTGGATAGCTTACGGACTTTTACCTGCGGGTAAATTGTATTTAGATGAAGGTGCGATCGCGGCAATTTCTCTAGGGGGAAAATCCTTATTAGCTGCTGGAATTAAAGCATTAGAAGGAGAGTTTGACATACAGGATGCTGTGCAATTGTGTGACAGCAACGGTAACGAAATTGCCAGAGGACTTGTGAATTACAACAGCAATGATCTGCAAAAGATTCGTGGTTGTCATTCACGAGAAATTCCTACAATTTTAGGCTATGCCGGTGTGGAAACAGTTATTCACCGGGATAATTTGGTTTTGATTTAGGATAGAGCGCCGATAGTCTAATAGTGTGATAGCAAAGAAGGCAGTTGGTGCATAGAGTAAAAGATATGCGCTCCAGATGCCTCAAGTAGATGAGCCTCACTTTGCTCGGTGTAACCTAAAACTCTCATACCAGCAGCAACACCTGCACGTACACCCAAAACGCTATCTTCTACAACAGTGCAAGATGGAGCTTGAAATCCCATATTTTTAGCTGCATATAAGAATAAATCAGGTGCTGGCTTCCAACTTCCAATTTCATACGAACTAAAGATGCACCCTTCAAATCGAGACAACAGATTAGTGACACGCAAAGCTAACTTAATTTTTTCGGGTGGGCCACTGGAAGCAACGCAAATAGGTAGATTAATCTTGTCTAAAGCTGCTTCTATTCCTTCTACAGGAAGTAATTCACGCTCGAATGCTTCAGCAGTACGGGTACGAAGCTGAGTTACAAAATCTTGCGGCATCTTTTCCTCAAGTCTTTGCTCAATGACAGCAACACAATCAGCCATTTTGCAACCCTTAAATAACAAAATAGCTTCTTCAAGTTTCATTGCAAGTCCAAACTCAGCGACAAATTCCACAAGAACGCGATTACCCAATCCTTCGCTGTCTACTAATACTCCATCACAGTCAAAAATAACTAATTCCGTTTGCACTGATACACTCCACGCCTCACTCATTTACAAATTCGGGATTGTCATAGAAGCGATCGCCACAGCCCCCCACAAAGGCGCATCATCACCCAGCACCGCCGGTACAATTTCAAAATCAACCTCCGGTAAAGCCGTCTCCCGCGCCACCTGACGCACCACCCGCCAAAAATCCTCTCCCGCCTTCGTCACACCGCCTCCCAACACAAAGCGCTGCGGATTCATCAAGTTCGCTACATTGCCAATACCCACGCCTAGCGCCCAAGCAGCCTTACGCAAAACTTCCTTAGCCAAATCATCCCCAGCAGCAGCCGCTTCACTTACCAACTGTCCCGTCAGCAACGTTAAATCACCCCCCACCAAACCCCTTAATACCTCTCCATCTCTGAGTCCTCCGCGCCTCTGCGGTTCGTTCTCCAAAATTTCTCTAACATTTTGCGCCATATAAGGCCCCGAAGCCAAACGTTCCACACATCCCCGCTTCCCACACAAACAAACAGGCCCAGCCGGATCTACAACGATATGTCCAATTTCGCCAGCCATTCCACCAGTACCCCGCCAAGGCTGGCCATTGAGTATCCAACCACCACCCACGCCAGTGCTGACAGTAATGTAAAACAGGCTTTCGTATCCCTGTCCCGCACCAAAGCGATGTTCACCCAAAGCAGCAATATTAGCGTCATTATCTACATCAACAGGAACGCCAAACTCATCCTCCAACAAGGCTTTGAGAGGAATATTTTCCCAGCCAGCGACATGATGAGATAGTCGCACCATCCCCGTGGAAGCATCAACCGGGCCGCCAAAGCTGACACCGATCGCAGCAGGTTTTGCGTCTTCCAGCAGAGAGTAAATGAGCGATCGCATAATTTCCAAGTCAGTGCTAGCATTTGCACCTACTGGCGAGAGACGACGTTCATAACGCAACCACTTTCTCGAACCAATATTTACCAATGCAGCCGCAAGCTTAGTTCCGCCAAAATCGAGAGCTAAAATTAATGTCATTCACTCACCTTTTCTTGAGTTCAACACTTCGTCAATAAACTGTTGTAATCGTTCATAATGGGAACCTTTCCAATAAATGCGATCGCAGTCTTGACAACGCTGGAATTGATCGATCTGGCATCGCACTTTTTCTGGCACTTGTTCAATAATGGATTGCTTATCTACACATTCTAATAATCCATTGCAACGCAAACACCGTTTAAATGGTGCAATTAATTTAAATAAGTCGAAGCGTTGTAGTACTTCTATAATTTGTTCTTGAGGGTTAGTATTTCTAACGTAATACCCATGCGTTACCAAACTACGCATTAATAAACCCTTATCACGAGTCAAGAGAATCCGCTCTTGCCTAGAAGATATTTTGGCTAATTTATCATCATCGTAGTCATTGCGGTATAAAGTATCAAAACCTAAAAGTCGTAACGATGTCGCCAGCTTCCCTAAATGAATATCTAAAACAAAGCGGATAATACTGAGCGGTTCTGGCAAAACAGAAATGCTTGGTATAATGGCACTACTAGCTGAAATTGGATAAACATTGATAGCATCTCCATCCGAAACTATGTAAGAAAAATTTACATATTCACCATTAACATTTATAAAATCAACTTCGGGATGAGGGACACCTAATGACTCAATCATGTCCTTAATTGAAGCTTTCTCCTCAAAAAAATGAGATATTTTCACCTGCTTGTGATGCCGTGGTAAAAAATGATTCAATTCTGCATGGAAGTAGAAATATGCGATCGCCATAGCCACAGATATTTGGATTACCTTACTGGCAACAATTTGTCACAATTGCAAAACTCTATCTATTGTATTGAAAAAATCAATACTTGTTAAAGTGAGGTATATCTACTATAAAATGCCCATTTACCTTAATTGAAACTATAAAGATTCTCAAATACTTGCATTTATTATTGAGTTCAGTTACAGTCAAATCAGATGCCTATCATCAAACTCTGACATAAGCTTCAGGAAGTTAGATTAGGTAAGAAGGTAAATAACAAGTTTGTTAATGTTGATGTCAGTGATGCTGTTAATAATTGGTCACTAGTTTTCAACATTGATTTATAGCGCATAAAATATGGGGCACTAAAGCATTTACCCCTATTTTGGTTGTTTTTATTTTTCCAAATTAATTGAGAATTATTTGCAATATGTGTAAATTTATAGATATATTAAAAGCAGATAGGGGAGAAAGATACATAAACTCGTATTGGCTGATTCCGCATCGCTCTTTAGGAATATCTTCTTCAAAAGAAAGACAACAAACTAGATTTTTATATGTAAAAACAGGATTGCTAACTAACTATATAAATAACTTCAGCAAAACTTTAAACAAGTATCTTATTGCCAGCAATGTTTTTGGTTGTAGTATCGGCTACATTGATATTGCCAGCAAGTTAATCCTTGGTGACTCTCCAAGTAAGTTTGCGTTTATCTATAAGATTGAATTTATTTGATTTTACCCAAGAAAGCAAGTTAATGAAAACCGAGTTTCAGCAAGTGAAAATTTATAAAATACCAAAGAACAATAAAACTAGATACAAAATTAACGTCGCTCATACGGAAAAATCTATCTTAACACTATTTATCTTTATTGTGGAGAATTTATTAACCGGAAAGACCTCGATCAATAATGATGTTATAAAGTGGCTACCTAGTTTTAATAGGGAAATGAATATTGTTCTTTTTTATCTCCTTTAGCCAAGGATATTGTAGTGAAGAACACAAATGTATTTGTTAATACCTTTTGTCCATAAAATACGCTAATGAGTACAGCGAGATGAATACTTTTTTTTGTTCTGACGATTCACGGCAAGTAGGAGAAGATGTTATTGGTAGCGCCACCAATTATCAAACTTATATTTTAGTTGAGTGTCCTTTACCTTGGACATCAGAAGCCTTTAACTCCAAATGGGTACCCCAGAATTTGAGGATTTTGGTAGAAGAAGTGCAGCGTGCTAAACTACCGATTAGATTTCTTTTAATTGCTAATGATATCTCACACAAAGTAAATCACACTACGCTTTTAATTTATCAAAAACAAGACGGGCTAAGTAATGGATACCAGAAGCAAGAGTTTAAGCTAGCAAATATTGAGCAAGTAGCAGGAGTTGTCCAAAAGTGGATATGGGGTATCGATTCTAATTTTGAAGTAGAAACTAATACAACTAGAGATATTTTAGTTTGTACCCACGGTAGCCATGATAAGTGTTGTGCGAGATATGGCGCTCCTTTTTACTTTCATGTGACAGCGAAAAATGCTGATTTGGGCTTAGATAATGTGCGAATTTGGAAATCATCACACTTTGGTGGACATCGGTTTGCACCAACAGTTATAGATTTGCCAGAAGGAAGATATTATGGTCGTCTCGATCAAGATTCATTTAGATCGATTTTGACTCGGACTGGTGATATTCAATGCTTACATCAAGTCTATCGAGGCTGGGGAATTCTACCTGCTGCACTTCAGGTTTTGGAAAGAGAGTTAATTCTTTATAAAGGGTGGGATTGGTTTAATTACAAAGTTGCAGGCAAAATTTTAGAGCAAAGTTTAGACAATAGTACTATCTTAGCTGAACTTAGTTTTGAACAACCTTGTGGTTCTCTCTACACTTACCAGGCTAAACTTGTGAAAGATGAAACTAAGACTCAACAACTGAAGAGTTCATGTAATGCTACACGAGAGTTGGTAGTTACTAAATATGCTGTTGGTAGTCTTTGGATTACTTCTAGTAAGGTGATGAGTTATAGTACGTAAAAGATGAGAGTTTTGAAACGCAGAGGAACGCAAAGGGAAGCGCAGAGGTACGCGAAGTATTGCTGTATTTAGTATAACGCTGCACAAATACGTAACAAAATCTCTGCGTACCTTTGCGTTTCCCTCTGCGCCCCTACCCTGCGGGAAGGCGTACCACTTCGTGGAAGCAAGCTACGCGTAGCGTCTCGTAGAGAAGCGCCTAAGCGTTTAAATTCAAAATCAAGATGAAGTCATATTTAAGACTTTTCGTAACAGAACTTGGTCTTCTAATTTGGCTTTTAAACGACCATTCTCGATATCTCGAATCCAGCTTTGGCTTTTACCTGTGAGTTTTGCCAATTCTCTTTGAGAAAGATTCAAATTTTTTCGCGCCTGCAAAATCTGTTCGCCCAGTAAATCGTTTGTAGCTTTGGGCTTCTTTTTGGCTTTAGCAGTTCGCCGTTGCTTTTTTTCCGATTCTGAGATTTGCTGTTCCCATTCTGGTGGGAGTTCAAAAGCTAAAATTCGCGCATTCATGAGCAGATTCCACTTACCACGGGGGCCTGTGTCTGTGAGGCGAGTTTCAGAACCACCGTCGTTAGTCCAAAATTCTAATGCTTCATCTGGATCTTCGGGAAGATCAATTAACTTTGCCCACAAAGGTTGAATTTCTGGTGGGTAAGTAACCGGATCGAAAAGTGGTTTCATTCCATAGTGATTGAGAATTTCTAAGTCGCTTTCAAAGGTTCGCAACAGACGTTTGCGTTCTTCCCGTTGTCTGGATGCAAGAGCGACTTTTTCTTCACCGTAAGCAATACGCAGCAAGGTAGGAATGGTAATGCGTTGTTCTTTGCCCATTTTGGTTTTAAACAGCAACCACAGCATTAACCGAACCGCGCCTTCATGTTGCTGCCAAATGCTCATAACTGTGGTTAGCAGCGTTTTCGGAAGACTGCCGTATTGATAGAATGCGGTTCGCTCTTTACATGCTTGTTTGTTTAAGAAATATTGTGCCCATAAGCCTGCTTTGACTTTAAAAGTTAACCCAATCAGATATTTGCATCCATGATTGTCTTCTTGGAAGTGGTGCTGAATATCTACTAAGTGCCATAAGCGGCTGTTTGTAACAGAGAATCCGTTAATTCGACCTTGTTGGGGCCAATCAATGGAGATAATTAGGGAGCAAGCTTGCTGGACAAGATTTTTCATTAAAGCTAGCTTGGCAGCTTTGCTCAAGTCTTTGCGTTTCTCCATCCCCAAATATTTCTCGATTTGTCGCTCATCGATCGCAAATTCTTGCTCCCAAGGTTGCTCTAAGGCTGTGGCATAACCTGCAAAAATTAGATGTATGCAAGCGGCTCTGATGTCAAGCGCTTCAATTGCTGCTATATCGGTGGCTTTGTCATTAACTTGGAATGGATCTTGGATGTGAAAGGCGATCGCACCTCGTCCTTGATTGACTTGTCGGCTATAACATAGATACCCGTCTTCATCGGTTTCCCAATGTAGTGATGTGCGTTGCCCTAGTACATTACACGCTTCCCAAATTGCGATCGCAGAAGCAAATGGATTATTCTTGCCGTTAGAAAACAAGTCTAAGCTGCTAGCATCTCTCGGTTCAACTTTGCATCTCCCTTTTTTTGCCTGCCAAGGAATGGGAGAATTAGTTGGACAAGCTATTACACATTGCGGTTCTGAATAATAGCCCTCACAATTATTACAAAGACCAGGATCAACCCAATATTCATTGTCCTCTATTTTGATTGCACCCGTAGGACATTGGGGGCGGCAGTTGTCACATCCAACGCAACTGTTGTTAGGAATTGTATAAGGCATTTGGCTCTTTTCCCACTCTAATCGTTGAGATGTCTGTCTCAGGTCTCCCCTGGATGAGTCCTGTCTATCAAACAGAATTCAGGAGTCAGAATTCAGAATTCAGAATGGGCTAAACCTTAGCTAT
This sequence comes from Desmonostoc muscorum FACHB-395, assembly GCF_014698035.1. Lineage (GTDB taxonomy): Bacteria > Cyanobacteriota > Cyanobacteriia > Cyanobacteriales > Nostocaceae > Nostoc > Nostoc muscorum_A. Next base: position 21,721 of record NZ_JACJSF010000036.1, on the reverse strand, counting down.
CCGCTAACAGAATTAATTCTGTATGACACAACGATCGGGTCAGTGCATCGCTGGCAGATAGCGCAGCGTAAAGCCTTCGGCATGGCTTCGCTTAGAGCGAGTCCGCGTTCGCGCAGCGTCTCGTAGAGAGCGTCTGAATAAATGGGTTTAAGACCCCCACAAAATCTTTGATTTTATGGTCTGATTCTGACTCCTGGATTCTGACTTCTGGATTCTTCATTTATGACTCGCTACCACATAATCTTTCTGGCGAGAAAAATTATTCTCACCATATTCACTCCCCACATCCATATTTTGACTTGGCATCCAATTGGAGGCTATTTAAGGCTTTTAAACCGAGCCTGAAAAAACTTATTTATTAACTATACATTTCATGAAAAAAATGATTAATTTGTTCGTGCCGAGCTTAGAAAGATATCTTAATCTTCATTTAATTACGTATTGAATGAACATTTTAACTTTAACCATAAAGTGCTTTGAGAACATATTTAAGCTTGATGTGATTGAACTTTGTCTGATTTATTAATAAGTTTAATATTTAAGACACGATCGTATTCTGCCATAAAAGTCACAGTTGCTTTATAAAATGATTATGTTTCCTTCATAAACTCATTATATTTATTTAAATCGAAAAGCAGTATTTATTTTGTCATCATTTATATAAATAGTTGAATCAAATTAAATTGCAAATTGTTGCTTTGTAAAATACATATTGCATATATCAAAATGTAATTAATGAACATTTAATTTTGTATATGTGTATACTGTTTATCTAGATTTATTTGTCTAAAGCTAAAAGTATTTGAAAAATAATATCATCACTTTTATCGATATACCTGCATTTACATAAGGCTTTGCCGACGAGGGTGGTTTTCAAAGCTGTAATTTATGCGTCTCCTTATATCTTGCACCAGGCGACTAGAAGTCGCGGCTACACAGACAAAACCTGCCTCCGCAGGTTGAAAAGCCTTGGTTTTGTGTTAGTCTGCGCAGGCGGACTTCGTTTGTATAGCCGCGATTTCTAATCGCTAGGGCTAGGTGCAAGATGTGAGCCTCTCCTTTCTATGCTTTGCATGGGAGTGGCTGATTAGGGGCTACTGCTTCCAGTCAGAGACTCAATAAATGCCGGATCGGAAGAACGAGATAATTTTAAGCATTGCCAATTATTATTGGCAATATTTTGCATCTATTTGTGGTTTGCAAAATGATTTTTAATTGTGTTCAAAATCATCGATTTTTTATGAAGCAAAAGTGAGTTTTGAATACAAAAAAAGAAAAGATTGGGATAATATGATGATTAATGCACAAACAGATTGATAGGCAAAAATGCCGAGGATTTATTTATGGCGCAACTAACAGGTTTGACATTTGGCGGAAAGGCTTGGACACCAAAATTTGCTCAGGAAATTGACAAAGATAAATGTATCGGCTGTGGCAGATGCGTTAAAGTGTGCGGATACAATGTGCTAGGTTTGAAGGCACTCAATGAAGAAGGTGAATTTGTAGAAGACGAAGATGATGAAGAAATTGAACGGAAAGTAATGGCAGTTACTTCTCCAGAAAACTGTATTGGTTGTGAAGCGTGTTCACGGATTTGTCCGAAGAATTGCTACACCCATGTTGCAGTAAATAATTAAGGTATTTGAAGTTAGTCAAGATTGTTGTTAATTCAAGGAGGCACTGTTTGTAAAAAGCGAAAATGCGCTAGGCAAGGTAACTTGAGGGGAATACTCAGTATTTACTGTCACTAATAAATAGTTCACAGTAAACAAATCCGTAAATCGTAAAATGTTAGCTATTAACAAAATTAAACTTGCTGCTAATATAGCCTAATCAATATTAGGTCAACAGTGCCCTCTTGGAACAACTAGCTTTTTTGAAAGCAGGGGGCTAACTTTTTCATAGGAGTTAAAATATAATTTGTAATTTTCTGGGGGAAGGATATGGAAAAAATCTGGAATTTTCCCCCTTTTTTTATGGCTGCACGTTAGAAAGTTAATAAGTGAAAAGGAAATGGGGAATGGGGAAAAAACAAGGGAATAGGGTGCAGGTTACAGGGAATAGATGAATTCCTATTACCTGTAACCTATAACCTCTCCCCTAAAACCTAAACTCAGAAAATAACACCTCAAAAGACTGTTTACAAAGCAGGTAGCATGTATGCAACAAGTTCCTGTTTCACTATGGACTCTGGTTGCTGGAATAGTAGTTACAGCAATCAGCATTTGGATCGGTCAAAACCACACTCTCATGCCAATGCAGGCATCGCTACAAGCGCCTTTGGTAGACGGTTTTTTCAACGTCATGTTTACCATTGCGATCGCACTCTTCTTGGTGGTAGAAGGAACTATTCTGATTTTTTTGGTGAAGTTTCGTCGCCGTCGAGGTGATGATACCGATGGTTTACCAATAGAAGGTAACGTTCCCTTAGAAATCTTTTGGACAGCAATTCCAACAGTCATTGTCCTCTGTTTGGGCATCTACAGTGTAGATGTTTTTAACCAGATGGGCGGTTTTGAGCCTGCTGGTCATCCTCATTCAGCGGCTCATGTTGCTCATAAGTCGGGAACAGCTATTGCAGCTACCTTAAGCGATACTTCCGAAGCAACAACTGCCCCAGCCCCAACAATTGGTATTGGCGCGTCTCCTCAAACTCTAGGGAAACCAGCCGATTTAGTTGTTGATGTCAAAGGCATACAGTATGCCTGGATATTTAATTACCCCGATAGTGGCATTACCTCTGGGGAATTGCACATACCCGTCGGTGCTGATGTCCAACTCAATCTTTCAGCACAAGATGTAATTCATTCATTCTGGGTTCCAAACTTCCGTTTGAAGCAAGATGCACTTCCCGGTATCCCTACCGAACTACGATTTGTCGCCACCAAACCAGGTACATATCCCGTAGTTTGTGCTGAGTTGTGCGGTGGTTATCACGGTTCAATGCGGACAGAGGTAATTGTCCACACACCAGAAGCTTATGAGAACTGGCGGACAGAAAACCAAATTGCTCAACAACAAAATCTCAATCAAGTCGTTGCAGTTAATCCAGCCGACTTATCAACATCAGAGTTTCTCGCACCTCACACCCATGAAATGGGAATCAGTGCAGCAACTCTAGAGTCATTGGTCATTGGTCATTAGTCATTGGTCATTGGTCATTGGTCATTAGTTATTAGTCATTAGTCATTGGTCATTAGTTATTCGTAATGGACAAATGACAACTGACAAATGACAACGGACAAATGACAACGGACAAATGACAAAGGACAAAAAGACAAAGGACAAATGACAAACGACAAGGGACAAAAATATGACGCAGGTAGAATTTCCACGGAATACTCCACCAGAAGGAAATAAACCGGAATTGGTGGCTGGCCACACCTCCCATCCGAAGGCGTGGAAATGGCAAGATTATTTTACATTTAATGTTGACCACAAGGTTATTGGTATTCAATACCTGGTGACGGCGTTTGTCTTCTATCTCATTGGCGGACTGATGGCGATCGCTCTGCGTGTGGAATTAGCAACACCAGAATCAGACGTACTCGACCCCAATCTGTATAACGCTTTCATGACCAATCACGGGACGATTATGATCTTCCTGTGGATTGTTCCTAGCGCCATTGGCGGATTTGGTAACTATTTAGTGCCGTTGATGGTTGGTGCTAGGGATATGGCGTTTCCGAAGCTAAATGCGATCGCCTTTTGGTTAAACCCACCAGCCGGATTACTCATATTAGGTAGTTTCATTTTTGGTGGTTCGCAATCTGGCTGGACAGCTTATCCACCTTTGAGTTTGGTGACAGCGCCAATTGCTCAAACTATGTGGATACTTGCGATCGTTTTGGTGGGAACTTCTTCAATTTTGGGTTCGTTGAACTTCGTAATCACTATTTTGATGATGAAGGTTCCTAGCATGAAATGGGATCAAGTACCCCTTTTCTGCTGGGCAATCTTGGCAACCTCTATTCTAGCGTTGCTTTCCACACCTGTATTAGCAGCCGGTTTAGTTCTGCTGTTGTTTGACCTCAACTTTGGTACTTCCTTCTTTAAACCAGATGCAGGCGGTAACGTTGTAATTTATCAACACTTATTCTGGTTTTATTCTCACCCGGCAGTATATTTAATGATTCTGCCCATCTTCGGCATCATGTCGGAGGTAATTCCAGTTCACTCCCGCAAGCCTATTTTTGGTTATAAAGCGATCGCTTATTCTAGTGTAGCAATCTGCGTTGTGGGTTTGTTCGTTTGGGTACACCACATGTTTACCAGTGGTACACCCGGTTGGATGCGGATGTTCTTCACCATCTCCACTCTCATCGTTGCAGTTCCCACTGGCGTGAAGATTTTTGCCTGGGTTGCTACCCTTTGGGGTGGTAAAATCCGCTTCACCGGTGCAATGCTTTTCGCCATTGGTTTGTTGTCCATGTTTGTCATGGGCGGCTTAAGTGGTGTAACGATGGGAACAGCGCCTTTTGATGTTCACGTCCACGATACATATTATGTTGTCGGACATTTCCATTACGTTCTGTTTGGCGGTTCCGTGTTTGGTATTTACGCAGGTATTTATCACTGGTTCCCCAAAATGACCGGACGGATGTTGAATGAAAGCTTGGGACGGATTCATTTCGCCCTCACCTTCATCGGCACAAATTTGACCTTTTTACCCATGCACGAGTTGGGTTTGAAAGGAATGCCTAGACGGGTGGCAATGTATGACCCCCAATTTATCGACCTCAATCAACTTTGTACCTTTGGTTCAATTGTTTTGGGGATATCGGTAATTCCTTTCGCCATCAACATGATCTACAGTTGGTTGAAAGGGCCTTTGGCTGGTGATAATCCTTGGCAAGCTTTGACTTTAGAATGGACGACTAGCTCACCACCTGCAATTGAAAACTGGGAAGTATTGCCGGTTGTGACTCATGGGCCTTATGACTACGGTCATGGTCATAGTACTGAAGTACAGCCATCTGCAACGCCGGAAGCTAGTGCTTAGTTAGTAGAGTAGCCTTTTCAAGGTGACTAGTAAAATCTCTTTTTTCTCTCAGCGCTCTCTGCGCCTCTGCGGTTAAATAAATTACTTTTAAACCACAGAGGCACAGAGAACACAGAGTAAAGAGATTAAAGATCGCTTCTACAACAGACGCAGCGCATAATATCGTCAAAAAATCTATGACTATAGCTACGACAAGCGAAGATCACAGTGCAGGACACGAAGAACATCCAGATTTAAGAGTTTGGGGGCTGTTGACGTTCCTCGCTTCTGAATCCCTGATGTTTGGGGGATTTTTTGCCACTTTCTTGTTTTTTAGAGGTATTACACCAGTTTGGCCTCCAGAAGGGAGTGAAGTAGAACTACTCGTACCGACGATTAACACCATTATTCTGGTGTCTAGTAGTTTCGTTATTCACTTTGGTGATACGGCGATTAAAAAGAATAACGTCAAGGGAATGCAACTATGGTACGCAATTACTGCAATCATGGGTGCAATTTTCTTGGCTGGTCAGGTTTATGAGTACTCAACATTGGGATACGGACTGACCACCAACGTCTTCGCCAACTGCTTTTATATCATGACAGGGTTCCACGGGTTGCACGTTTTTGTGGGACTGTTATTGATATTACGTGCATTGTGGCGATCGCGTCTCCCTGGTGAATATTCTGCAACCAATCATACTTTCATCGAAATGACAGAAATTTACTGGCACTTCGTAGACATTATTTGGATTGTATTATTCACCTTGGTGTACGTTCTCACTTTGTTTTAACTTGGGCGTTGGGCAAAGCAAAGACGCGATAAATCGCCGTCTCTACAATAATCAATATGGCGATTTATCGTGTCTCTTGCCTCATATCCCTGATTTTTCTTATCTCTATTCAGGAGTTAATTATGCAAGTCGATACAAACAAATTCTCCTGGTTCCAAGTTCCAGAAGACATCAAAAACCTATTAATTTTAGCTGCACAAAACTGGGAGAATACATCCGAATCCGAAAAATATATTCAACAAGCTTTAGCACAGACTGGTGAAAATACAGATGTCTTAGTAGCAGCATATAGATTTTTCTATTATAAAAATAATTATTCTCTTGCATTACAAACAACAGTCAAATTATTAGATAAAATTAAAGAACTAGAGAAATTTCCTGATGACTGGGAGCAACTTCAGCCTATATTAGTCAATCGCAAAGAAGATCCACAAATTCGATTGTACTTAAATGCTTATGCTGCTTCTGGATTAGTGCTAGCAAAGTTAGGAGAAATTGAGCAAGCAAAAGAGATCAGCACCAGAGTCAAACAGATAGACGAAAAGAATGATTTTGGTTCTGGAATTCTGCTGGATATTTTGACACGTCCACCAGAAGAAGACGATTAATTAGTCAGCAATGAAAAGTCAAGGTGAAAATCATGAACAATTGGTTATCTACTAGATCCTATTCTCTATTAGGAGCAAGTACTGATAGTAACTCTATCATCCCTCCTATTAACATACCTACTAAGCTTCCTGTAGGTAACATTCCTAATGTCTCACCGATCATTGTGATCCAATCTTCTCAGCTATCAATTTAAAAGTTATGAAAGGTAGGGATTGGCTGCTAACAGGGGACGGTCAGCATCAAGCCTGTAAATCTGTAAGATCCTGGGATTTATTGAGAGAAAATTACCGCCTTTATCGGTTTTTAACTGAGGTGGAAGATGTTCTCAATGGCAGTGACAATGAAACCAATTGTCTGCCAGAAATTCGGATGCTTGTAAGGCGCTTGATTGTAAATTCCTACTGGGTACAAAGTCAACATTTAGAGCCTTCACCAAAAACGGGAAACTCTGTTTTACTCCTATATGATGAATTGGGTTTTCCGTTGACTGTGCAAACAGTAACATTTGCACCGGGAACCCGTTCAAACATTCATAATCATGGAACGTGGGGAATCGTAGCGGTGCTAAAAGGCCAGGAGAAAAATACTTTTTGGCGACGCACCAATAGCCCAGAATTTCAGGAAAAGATTGAAGCAACGGGAGAGGTAACTCTTTTCCCAGGAGACATTATTAGCTTTACTCCCGATGCAATTCACAGTGTAGAAGCAGTGGGTGATGAACCAACTGTGACTTTTAATATTTATGGCGAAACTGATCCGAATGAGAGGTTTGAGTTTGACTTAGTTAGCCATAAAGCTAGGAATTTTTAATTTCATCGATTCGTAGTTGGCGCTTTAGCGCTAAAGAGTAATTAGGAGATAGTTGCATGGCAAAGGTAATTTTCTATAGCAAACCAGGCTGTAAAGGTGGTGTTAAGCAAAAAGTTTTGCTAACAGCTGCTGGTCATGAGGTGATACCACAGAACCTGCTAAAAGAACCTTGGACAGCTGAACGGTTGCGTTCATTTTTTGGCGATCGCCCCGTAGTCGAATGGTTTAATCTTTCCGCCCCCAAGGTAAAATCTGGTGAGGTGGTTCCTGAAAAAGTGGATGAACAAACCGCTTTGGCGCTGATGCTGAAAGAACCACTGCTAATTCGCCGTCCTTTGTTAGAAGTAGGCGATCGCCGCGAAGTAGGATTTGATGTCCAAAAGATTGATACTTGGATTGGGTTACAAGCTGTGGATGAATCCTTGCAAGAAATCAGCGACAAGCTTTTGAAGCAAGATTTGCAAAACTGTTCCCACGGTAAAGATCATAGCCATCAACACCAAAAGCAAGGCAACTGTAAACATTAGACATAAGAGTAGAGACGTAGCAATGCTACGTCTCTACAAGGGTTATACCCGAATGGCACGCTTGAAAAGCTGAAACCTCCTTGCTGGCAGGGTGTGGGAGGTGTGGGAAGTGTGGGAGGTGTGGGAGGTGTGGGAAGTGTGGGAGGCAATGCAGCATTTGTTGATATGCAGTTATTCAATTTCTCCCCCCACTCCCCACACTTCCCCCACTTCCCCCACTCCCCACACTCCCCACTCTCTTTAACGCACGCCAGCAGTTTCTAATGACAAGTCTTGAAACATGGGGGTGCTGAGATAACGTTCGCCGAAGGAAGGCTGAATCATCACAATTAAACGTCCGGCATTTTCTGGACGTTTACCTACTTGAATAGCAGCACACAAAGCTGCACCAGAGGATATCCCAGATAATAAGCCTTCTTCTTTTGCCAAACGTCGCCCGTAAGCGATCGCTTGTTCATCGCTGACTCTAATTACTTCATCAACCAATTCTAGGCGGAGAACATCGGGGATAAATCCAGCCCCAATCCCTTGAATCCTGTGTGGCCCGGCTTCACCACCGGAGAGGACGGGGCTGTTGCTGGGTTCAACTGCGATCGCCTTAAAAGTCTTCTTACGACTTTTAATTACCTCTGCAATCCCGGTAATCGTCCCACCAGTACCTACCCCAGCAATGACAATATCTACTTCTCCGTCTGTATCTGTCCAAATTTCTTCGGCGGTAGTTTCCTGGTGAATTTTAGGATTAGCAGGGTTGCGGAACTGTTGCAGCATAAAAGCATCAGGAGTATTAGCCACAATCTCTTCGGCTTTACGAATAGCTCCCCGCATTCCTTCCGCGCCTGGTGTCAACTCTAAAGACGCGCCATAAGCTCTCAACATAGCGCGCCGTTCTTGGCTCATCGTCTCTGGCATTGTCAAAATTAAACGGTAGCCACGTGCTGCTGCTACCATTGCTAGAGCAATTCCTGTATTACCTGAAGTAGGCTCAACTAAAATAGTCTTTCCAGGCTGAATTGAGCCAGCCGCTTCTGCTGAAAGTACCATACTTAACCCAATGCGGTCTTTCACCGAGGCTGCTGGGTTCATGCCTTCTAATTTGACAACTATCCTTGCTACTACTCCCTCAGCTTGAGGAATCTTGTTCAGTTGAACTAAAGGAGTTCGTCCAATCAGTTCTGTTATATCTTGAGCAATTCGCATTATTTAACTCCTAAAATTCTAAATCTTAGTACAGAGTATTTACTTATAACAATAAGCTTTTGTGTATTTAATTTGCAGTTTAGTGCCAATGAGTGCATATACTATCTATTCTAACTAAACCACAAAATCTGAAAGCTTAGGCAGAACTTTTATCAGATGCTCTCATTGATTCTCACTTCAGCAGATGTCTAGCTTGCCATTCTTTTATTTTACCATTTAGAATTGCTGACTATTGTCTCTTGGGCTAAGATAAATTTTTATATTTCTGTATATATGAATAATTTTTATCATCATTCTTTATTTGTTAGGGAAATATAACTGAATTTCAAAACATTTAATGGATTTTCTGAATTTATTAGTTTATCTTTATCAAAAGACATCGATATTTACTTTTGAGTACAGATTTTGTCTACTAAAACTTGCATTAAAAACAGTTCTAAAGCTTTGCCTACATTGCTTTTAGATTGAGTACAAAAACACCAGAACCCCACTTCAAAAACACTAGCACCCCATCTCAAAAACACTAGCACCCATACCCCAATATTTTTTTATAATACTTACCTGATGAGGATTACAGCCTTTGAGTACTATTCTAATGAATTTAATAATCTTAACAGGGCTGGGGTAAACTGTTTTGTGGAGAGCGACTGATATAAATCGTATAGGATTTACGCAGAGATTCCCCTCTACCCCCCAACATTCCTGAGCGAAAGCTGAGTGAACTAGGGGGGACTTCTTAATCTCCCTTTTGAGAGCAAGATGAAACCACATTCAAGAATCTAAGCGTGTTCTTTCTGATTGAATAATCCTACGTTTTGCAAAAATGTTAGTAACTTTTCAGTGGTTAGTAGTCAGTAATAATTAGAAAAACAACTGACAGCTAACAATTGGGAAAATTACCGTTTACACATATTTTAATATCAAAACTGTTTCAGATAAACAGCAAATGATATTTTCTTACTGGGTGCATACTACCTAGCAAGGGAGAGCCAAGATGAAAGCCAAACTTTTAAATGTTCTTACAGTTTGCGTAGTTATTTTAGCAGTGCTTTCTCCAGAACTAGTAGTATTTGGCATTGTTTGGGAGCGACATCTGGATTTAGTAAAAGCCCAGAATTTAGCCTACGAAGTTAACAAGACTACTAAAAATGCTCCCGACTTGGCTCCCCAGACAGAGGTTACACATTCCCCTCAGACTAGCATTCAATCCTCTGACCGTAATGTGATTAATCAAATGCTGACTGTTGCTGAACAATATAAATTTGCCGCTATCTTGCAATGGTTCTTCTTGTTAACCCCTATTTGCGTTGGGTTAGGAATTCTCTTTTACGACAGATATCTTGTACATCGTGCGGCTGTTTTAAAAGAACAAGTTGAAATGTTGGAAAGACTGTGGCAACAAAGTATCGAACAGTGACCAATTCCCAATTAACTCACTAAAATCAACCAAAACAAAACACCATGTCAGAACAACGCCAGCAACTATATTTTAATCTGATTGATGAATTGCTCAAATGCCCTAATGGTCAAGAACCAGAAATTTTAGAATCTAAACCAGAATTAATTGACTCTGGTTTCGTAGAAACAATGTTACAAGTAGCAACAATGTTTGCCCATGAAGGCAATCAAGATGGTGCCAAGTTTTTATTTTTTGTGGCGCGTGAGCTAGCTAAAGAATTGGGTTTATACCCAGAAGTTCCCAATACCGAAGTTGAAAGTACTGAAGTCGCCAATAAGGAGTAAGAATGCTGTTGACTTCAACAGATGCAGGACAAATTGCTTTAGAACTGCTCATGGCAGATTGGAACATTTCAGAAGAGAATCGGGAGTGGTTCACAATCTTTAACTCTCGTCTGATTGGCGAGAGTTGGTACACTGTGGAATTAGGTGTAGAAGGATTTCCTGATAGATGGTTTATTCAAGTATATGACACTGGAGCTTGCGATCCAAACTATACATTTATATCACCAATCCGTGGTTCTGAAGGATTCACCGATTTTGTAAATGTGCCAGATATCATAGCCGAGGTCTTAGTTTGTGAACGCAATGCTCGATAATAATTAAAAATTCAACATTTAGAATTCAATATTGAAATGTGCTAATTAAATACATTTTATTTGAATTCATGATTTTTGATATCAGAGTATTTGGGAGCATCTATCATTGGCAAGTATACCTGTCGTTGACATACTCCCCGGCGTGTTCGCACGGTGATTCTGGAGTAATGAGTAATAAGTAATGAGTAATGAGTAAATACCCATTTTTCATCCACTCATTACTCATTACTTTAAAGCATTGCGTGAAGCACGGGGTTTCAGACTCATATTTTTGATGAGAAATCGCGGTTAATCTTGCACGCTGACTAAAAAACTAATCCACAGAGGTGGGTTTTGTATTGATAACCGCGATCTAGGTATTCAAATCAATACTTTGATATTTCATTCAATATAAAGATGCTTTACGCAAATCGGAGGTGATACCAAATAAGGTACACCTCTTTTTTTATGTAATATTTAATATTTTATTTAAGCCTAATAATGTATTTTGTCATATTTAATTGATAAAATTATGTTATATTAAATAGCGTGATGGACGCTACAGAAATATCAGTTCCAATGATTGCTGAAGATATCTTAGCCAAAGAATTCACAAGAGTCCTCAACCACTACTACCCAAAAGTTGGGGAATTACTAGATGGGTGTTATGTGAAAGTCATCACCTGTTTTTGGGGACGACCTGCTCGACGGTTGCAATATATAGGAATTTATTGCTCTGACGAAATGATTTCCTGTGTGCAAGCCCACAAAGAAATTCTTAGAGAAGTTGCAGACAATATGGGTCTAGTCCAAGTAGTCTGCATGAATGCCAAGCGATTATTGCGCGACCCGATGTCGAACATCAAACACAATAACCCACGTCTATGGTTGGAGTTACAGTGGGTTGCAAATTAGTTTTTGATCGCATTAATGGAGAGGAGTAAAGGTGTTTGCAGTGAAAACTTTAGTCCTCAAATATTGAAGCACTAAAGTGCTTACTACGAACATATTGACCACTAGAATAGCCAGCACAAAGTATCAAAGCAAGTAATGAAAACTGGAATTTTCTGCAATTACGATAATCATCACCAAGATGCTCGTCGTGCCATTTCTGAGCAAGTCGCGCTGATAAAACAGGCAGAAAGTTTAGGTTTTGAGTCAGCCTGGGTGAGTGAGCATCATTTTAGTGAATCCAATCTCAGCCCGTCTATGTTGCTGTTAATGGCGCACTTGGCGGGATTGACTTCAACTATCCAATTGGGTACTGCGGCGGTGTTACTGCCATTCCATAACCCGATTCGGGTAGCGGAGGATATCGCCACTCTGGATAACCTGTGCAATGGACGATTATTATTTGGAGTTGCTAAAGGTGGCCCCTTTCCCCAACAAAATAAACATTTTGCGACACTCCCAAGTGAAGCCCGTCCCAAAATGCTAGAAGCGATCGCACTGATTCACAAGCTGTTATATGAAACTGATGTATCATTTAATGGCAAGTATTATCAATGCGATCGCTTAACAATTTACCCAAAACCATTGCAGAGTCAAGTACCAGTGTATGTTGCCACTGGCGGCGATGATGGTATCGAGTTTGCTGCTAAACATTCCTTCAGCTTGATGGGTGGGCCGCCATTCTCCCTACACAGATTGAAGGATACTGTTGCTAAATATCGAGCCTTAAATTCTAGTGGTGCAGAAAACTTCGTGCTGGCACGCTTTTTTTATGTTGCCAAAACATTTGATGAAGCAGTGAGTGAGGCATTGCCTTTCATCCGCCAATTTAGCCAGAAAATGAAAGCTAATACGGCTCAAGTATTGCAGAATGGTGCAAACCCCAACCAAAAACCATTTGATCGTACAAACATTTGTTTCGACGAAGATTATTTAATTGAGAATTCAATTATCGGTGATGTGGAGACTTGTCGAGACAAAATCAAGAAATTTCAAGACGAATTAAATTTAGCTACCCTAGCCCTCAAACCCTCGTCTGCGGATTTGCAAAAAAACCTGGAGAGTTTGACGCGCTACAACCAAGAGGTGCGAAATTATGTCTTCTAAACTATACCTGCTTCCTCCCGATGATTTACCTCCATCTGAGGTAACAAAAGAGGATGGAATGCTGCAAATGGAGCTAGAACAGTCTACTGGTAGATGCTTTTATCTAGCTTGCGATCGCATTACGCGAGTCCTATTATCTAATTGTCAGTGGTATATCACAACAAATGCTAGTATCCTAACATTAATTGTTGACTGCCCTGACTTAGTATCTTACTGGCATATAGTTAGCAATATTGCTCAGTTGGGTAATAGGTTAGAGCGATTTGCTAGCAATGGCAAAATCCGCGTTTATCCACCATTTGGAAAAGGGATGCCGTTTGAAATCAGCGTAAATGAAATATCTGCTTATCGAGATTGGCTTTGAGCCTGGATTTCTCACAAGTGAGAAATCAAGGAGTGTGGGAGGTCTGGGAGGTGTGGGAGGATGGGGAAGAAATCTGACCCCGCACACTCCCCACACTCCCCATACTCCTCTGCCTACAGTATCGTGAGAAATCCGGGTGAGGTAAATAGAAACTGGGAATCACACAGAATATAGCTGTTTTACACCCTGTACTCCTAAAGTGCAGGGTGTTGCAATTTTTATCAAACCTGCTCTCAAAATAGCACTTTTACAGAATAGAATTCACTCCCAGACGCTCACGAATTTCGCTGACTTGTACATCCCAAAGTTGATCCCATTTTTGCGCGATCAACTTGCCTGGAGTATGAGAACCCACCCTGTAGCCACGAGATATTTCTGTCATTAAATCTTTAAAATTATTAGGTTGATAAAGGCTAATCATCACCATGCCAAAACTCAAAAGCATGACGCTGATGGGAATTGGAGTCTGAGCTAAGAAAAAAGCTTGTAGACCAATTTCACCAATTCCATTTGTGTCAAATCCAGCGACTACATGATATATGTCATGGGTGGATCTCCAAAGCATTTTGAGATAGGAAATATCATCAACGACAGGAACTTTTTTGTAAAAATAGGGATCGAATCCTCTAGCTTTCATTTCTCTAGCATAAACATGACCTAAAGTTCCTTCTGGGAGTTTACCTAAATCATCTAAATTGAAAGGGGCCGGTAGCCAGCGTTCTGAAAACAAGGCATTGACTTCAGGGAGTTTTTTTAATTCATCAACAGCTAACTGTGCCATTTGTGTTTGGTCGAGTGCGTCCTCGAAGTCAAATACTCTATCAGTATTACCATCTCCAAATTTTAGGGAACTAGATGCCAGGAATTGAATGTAAGCAAGGAGTCCTTTATCGTTGTTGTAAGTAATTACATTCTCCATAGTAATTCTCTGCTTTGAGATATAATTTTGCTAATTGAAATCTGAGTCTTCAATATTGGAATATATTTATCCAGGTTTTCATGAATCTTCAGAGGTATTTAGCGAAACTTTTTGCTATTAATATATCTAACTAAAAAATTGACTTTGACAAATATTTTTAGATTTCACTAAACAGTATTAGATTAAAAACAGTTAATAAAAATTAGAACATAGATATTTAGTAATTTCAGGGGCAAAGCTTCTAGTAAAAGGTTATAAATTTAAACCAGGTTTTTTATCTTAAAGCTTTGCCCAAAAGCTAATGTTTGCTTACGCTAAAATCACCATTCCCGAAGGAGGCAAATCAATTCGCACAGTTGCGCGACGGTCGTTATGATGTTGTACGGCTACAGTTTGGTCGCGGGGTGGGTGACGTAAATATGAATCGCTCCAATCGCTTTTGTATAAAAAGGTCATGGTCGAGTCTTGGGGATGTATATAAGTATCTACTGTGACTTCTGCACCGCGATTTTCTAAGCCGTTGGTATTTAGTACCATCAGCACTTCTGTGTCAAATAAAGTCTGTGACCAAGCAACTAATTCACCTTGTCCGGGAATCGAGAAGGGGGAATTACAAAAGGATGTTTCGCGTAGGTAGTGATGTCCACGGCGCAATGCTTTACCAATTTTATCGTGACTGTTGCGAATCCGCGCGATCGCAGCTATCCGCAAATAGGTAGGATGGTCGATATCGAAAAAATGACAGTCTGCTGTTTGAAATGCGCCAAAAGCACCGCCAAACATTGCTTCTTTGATATATCTATCTTCCGCAAACCTTCCGCCTTCTATGCTGTAATCGTGATAACCTTCATTTCCATCAAAAGCCTGCTCTGTTCCATAATAAATAGCAGGAATTCCTGGCATGGTTAATTGCACACCAACAGCATGAGCAACTTGCTCATAGAGATTAGGTACATTACTGTATGCGGCAAATCGCTGCTTATTAGTCCGGGATGACATCTCATAGTCATCCAAAATGGAGACATGATATGTCCCAATTTGGCGGTATTCTCCAGCGAGATTGTTTTCGCTATACAAATCGAAAAATTGCTTGGGGTGTACTAACCCTTTGGCGAATGCAGCCAATTCATTAGGGGTCTGTGCGATGTCTAATACAGCACTAAGGTTGCGAGCAATAATGTCTATGTAAGCACCAGCCATACTACCGGAGGTTATTTCCCCAGTCAGTAAAAAGTTGTCTTTACCGATAGATTCGGCGTATTCACGGACAGCTGTGCAGAATTTGCGGGAATCTTCTGGAGAAACGTGCTTAAGGCTATCTATCCGCAAGCCATCGCAGTCAGAAAGAGCAATCCAATATTGATAAACTCTAGCTAAAGCTGCAATTACATCATTTCTGTTAAACCAGTTATCAGCACTCTGGCTGTAAATTACATCTAGGATGACATACATCCTGCGATCGTGGGCAGCATCAATTAAATCTCTTAAATCTTGACGGGTGCCAAAGTGCGGGTCAACATCTAAAAATTCTTGAATGCGATCGCTATGGTAAGCTTCTAACTCAGAACGTTGCCGCCAAGGTGGATTAATCCACAGCGTTGTTATTCCCAATCGTTGCAAGTAGTCTAATTTACTCTTAATTCCTTTAAGATTACCACCAACAAATTTTGTCCCTGCTGCCATCCAGTTGGCTTTATCCTTAACCTGGAATTTTGCAAGATTGGTGTGGTCAAAAAGCTCCCTTTGGTTTTCATTATCGTCACTGAATCTATCTAATACCAATTGGTACAAAAACTGGTCGCGCCAACTGATAGGACTCGGATAAACTCTCCCTCGTGGTTTTAGGTCTGTTTCGGAGAGTTGCTGGGGTGTCAATTCTTCAACTTTAGCCATGAGGATTTACACACAGATAGGAAAATGGAAGTATGCATTTTAGATGTTAGAAAACATACTTTAAATTTTCATTAACCTGCGGGGGGATTTTGTAAATTAGCGACTTTATTTTTCGATGATAGATTTTAGTTTAAACGTAGATGTGCTTCTCTACGAGATGCTACGCGAAAGCCTTGCCGCCAGGCTAAGGGTGCAAAAAAAGTGTGTAAGAACACAAAAAATACGGAGAGATAATAAATAGAGTTTTCACAAATACTTTAAGACTGCTATAGGACTCATATTTGATTTCTGAAAAAATTCAGTACAACTCAAAGAGCCTTCTTGACTATTGCCTCCTACACAAATAAGTTTAGAAATCAAAGACGCTCGATAGCGCAGCGTTAGCGACGCAGGAGCGTCTGACTCGCTACCGCTTCGCTATCGGATTGCTATATAGAATTAAAATTCTTAATTAGGTTTTTGAGAAATTATTTGATAAAGGTTATCAAACTGAGTTATGAGTGATGGAGGAACAGACGTAAAATGAATATAAAATTTTCCTTTAATTGTCGGTTCTTCTAAAACTTTGGCATAGATATCTTCACTGACTTGTGCTGAGTTTTTAGATATGAAAAGATTTATTTTAAGATTAGTTAGCTTCGGTGGTACTTTACTGGGAATATCTACTTGTAATTCAGCTCCTTTTGCTGATAGTTTGACTAAACGCCCGTAAAAGATTGGATTACCCATTTGTTTTTCATCCAAAATAGTGTATAAAAGCGGAATCTCTTGAGGAACAGGTAAAAATAATTCTTCTTCTTTGGGTAAATAAAGATTGTATCTTCCACCCACACCATATACCTCGTAAATGGTAATTGTCTGGCTCACACCTTTTGGCTGAACTTGCTTTTGTCCAATAATTTTGATACTTGATCCGACTTCTTTAAAAGTCTGCTCAGAAATGAGAATTTGACCACCACTAGTATATGACTCAATTCGATAGGTGAGATTTACTTGACTGCCGACAATTCCATATTTAGTCCGTTTTTCGGAACCAATATTACCAACTATAACTTCACCTGTGTTAATCCCAATCCCCATTTCTAATGGTGGCCAGCCGAGGGTTTTCATTTTTTCATTAACGTCACCCATTGCTAACTGCATGGCACAGGCACAGGTAACTGCTCTGAGGGCATCATCTTCTTTAGCGATCGGGGCACCAAATAAGACCAGAATACCATCTCCCATAAACTCATCAATTGTACCTTGGTAATGATTAATCACATCTGCCATGTATTCTAAATAGAGGTTGAGAATGTGAATTACTTCTTCTGGGGGAAAGCGTTCTGATAGAGCGGTGAAGCCTCTTAAGTCAGAGGTGAGGATAGTAATTTTGCGGCGTTCACCACCAAGTTTTAATCCTTCCGGGCTTTCTAACAAGCTAGCAACAACCGTATCACTCAAATATCGTCCGAAAACTTGGCGAATTAATTGGTTTCTTTTTTCTAATTCAGTGTTGGCTTCTGCTAAATCTGTAGTTCGTTCTTTGATCCGATGCTCTAAATTTCTGCTGTTTTCTCGGAGTTTCCCAACAACGAGTGTCAATCCTGAAAGTCCTAAGACTGACATACCGCCTAACATGGCGAAGGTTCCTTGGAGACTTTGATTGGTCTTGGTTACTAAATTATCGAGAGATTGAGAAATCCCCCAAGCTCCAGCAACATCTCCTACTTCCCAGTTTTTCTTTGGACTAGTAGTATCTGTGTTATGACAAGTTACACAACTTGCTTTCATGATGCTAGCTTGTGCATAACGTAAGGTGGTGTTTCCATTTTTCTTCTCAAGGCGATAGAATTTTTGACGAGGGTTTTCTTTCAAGAAGTTGAGTGCATCGCGCTCAAATTCGTCTCTTGCTCCCCCTTTCGTGCGCCAAGGATATGGATAGTTACTATATAGTCTTACAGACATTTCGGCATTTTTTTCACTAATTTGCTCACCGAGTTCGATCACAAAAGTTGAGGGTAGGGGGATTGCGCCTTTGGTATTGAGGTAAGCGTGGGTGACGGTAATTCCAGGTATAACTTTAGCTCGCTCTGCGGCGGCGGCGCTGTAGAGGTCAAAAGCTTGAGTTAATGATTGAATGTTCAAGGCAGCATTTTGCACTGCTTGGGCTTCAATCAAGCTCGATGAAAGCGCAGACATATTAGAAATTGCGATCGCGATCGCTGCACATAACATCAGCGTGAGTACGAGAGTAATTCTCTGTAACAGTAAACGTAAAAGCGATTGCCAAATTCGATTAATTAATAACTGAATCATTCGAAAAACTGTTTTTTACTAGTTAAAATTTTTGCAGAATTTAGAGAATATTAAAATAATTCGTAATTTTTAATCCGTAATTAAGTTTTGCAACAGTGAGAAAAACAATATTTACAAAACTTGCTGATGACAAACCCAGGAGCTTAAACCACCAGAATTTGTTAATGTCTTGCTTTATCGAACAGAATTCAGGAGTCAGAATTCAGAATAAATTTTGTATGACACAACGATCGGCTTAGTGCATCGCTGACGGATGAATAATCAGCGTTTTTGCACCTCCACGAAACAAGAAAATTTGGTGGTGCAACAATTCAGTTGTGGGTCTGAATCTCTTACTGATAGGGTAGCGATAGCATAGCATTAACGAAGAACGAGCGTCGGAACGAGCATCTTGATTCTGACTCCTGAATTCTGACTTCTGAATTCTTCTTCAATGCTCAACGGCAAAGCCTTGTGTAAAGAATTTGTAAAATATTGCATATTGTTTTTGCTATTATCTGATAAATGAATTATGCCATTCTAATTATAAAATTTAAAGTGCATTTAACTTTTGTCAATTGCAGCAATGGATATTGATCAAGCACTCGCATTTACAGACGCTCTTGTTTTTGCCAAGTCAAGAGTTCATCTAAGCGATCTCCAACAAGCCATGTTGCGTGAGTCTTGGTCTTTGGAACGCCAAAGTTACGATCGCATTGCCGATATTTATGGCTATTCTCCAAATTACTTAAAACATGATGTTGGCCCCAAGCTATGGAAACTCCTTTCAGAAGTGTTAGGAGAAAAAGTTAATAAAACAAGTTTTAGAACAGCAATTGAGCGAGCGACGGCACAATCAAACCAATACATTGAAGAAAAAACGCGAGTAAAATTTACTGATAATCTGCTAGTTGCAGAAGCGCAAACTTACTATCAAGATTGGGGAGATGCAATCGATGTTGATTTTTTCTACGGAAGACAAGCAGAACTAGCTCAGTTACAGCAGTGGATTTTGGTTGACCAGTGTCGTCTTGTGGCTGTGTCAGGAATGGGTGGGATGGGAAAGACTTCTCTCTCTATCAAGCTGGCGCAACAATTACAGAGTGAAGTCCAGGCGATCGCTTTTAGTCCAGATGGGCAAATTCTCAGTAGCGCTAGTGAAGATGAAACAGTGCGCCTGTGGTCGGTTGATACAGGTGAATGTCTGAATATATTTCAGGGACACAGTAATAGTGTTTGGTCAGTCGCCTTTAGTCCAGAAGGTGATATTTTGGCAAGTAGTAGCTTAGATCAAACAGTGAGAATTTGGGATAGACATACAGGGGTTTGTCTGAAAGTGCTGCCTGTCATGCCTCATGCAATGCGATCGGCGATCGCATTTGGCAAATCTACAAAACATTATGCGATCGCTAGCGGCAGCCAAAACGGGACTATTCAGATTTGGGATGCCTAAACGGGTAAATGTTTGAAAATACTGAATCCTGACAGACCTTATCAAGGAAGCAATATTACAGGCGTGACAGGAATCACGATAGCTCAAAAAGATGTTCTCAAAGCGTTAGGTGCCTTCGAGATTTAATTCAGGACTTACGCAAACAATAGTCATAACGGGGGACAATTCATTAATTGCCCCGTTTTGCTTGTCCTGACAATTCAGATCGTGAGCATCCACTTTTGGAAGAAATTTACTCAAAAATTACCCAAATCAATTCATGTAGTCACGAGCAAAGGTTTTATGCTTAACCTCAGAGCTTTTATCTTTGTCTTTACCTTATATAGGCACTTTTGTAATTAACAAGTTAGGCTATATAATCAATCTAATACATTTTTATAAGAAAGTTATCAAATTACAAAAAACTATTTAAGTACATTAGGAGTCGTGAAATAACTTCTCTTTTGAAAAAAAATAACCTTGATTAGTAGGGGTTCAGCGATTAAAAAAGGTAATTTATTCGTGTGGGGTTCCTTAGCAAAAATTTAAAATCATAACTTTGATTAAACCAGAAAGCTAAATTTTGTCAAAATGGCTTGAAGATTGATAAATTTTAAGCTTATTTTGTCATTCTCTGATTTTTGAAATCAATTCTTTAATTGCTTTAACCAACAGACTAAACTAATGCGCTCACTTTCTCCTGTGGATTTACCTACTTTAGAGCAGATAGTTGAATGTTCTCCTTTAACTGTATTACCTGATACCCCACTTATTGATGTTATTGCTCTAATGAATAGGGTAAACAGCAGTATAGTAGAGTCTAAGTTTGATTTTAGTAGTTGTGTTTTAGTAGTTGAAGAAACAAACTTAATCGGTATATTAACTCTACGGGATGTAATCCGCCTGACTGGGATGGGCAAAGATTTATCCAGTGTCAAAATCTCAGAGGTGATGACACAACCAGTCATCAGCTTAAAGTTGTCTCAGGCTCAAAATGCCCTTACAGCTTTATCTTTCATGCGTCAACATTGTATTCGCCATCTACCTGTAGTAGATGATCTTGGGCAATTGGTAGGCTTAATTACCCAAGACAGAATTCGTCAGGTTATCCAACCACTTCACCTGTTGAAATTGCGATGTGTGACGGAAGTAATGGTAACTGAAGTTATTCATGCTCTCCCGACTACATCTGTGCTGGAATTGTCTCAAATCATGAGCGATCGCCAGATCAGTTGTGTGGTAATTGTCGCCCAACAGAAGACGAAATTGATCCCGGTAGGGATGATCACTGAAAAAGATATTATTAAATTCCATTTACAGGGACTAGATATAGCCCAAACCCAGGCGCAAGATGTGATGAGTACTCCTGTATTAAGCATCACTCCCACTGAATCTTTATGGACTGTTCACCAGTTGATGCAAGAGCGAAAGGTGCGGCGATTAACCGTAGTTGGAGAACAAAGCGAATTGCAAGGACTGGTGACACAAACTAATCTCCTGCAAGTGCTTGATCCCCTAGAAATAGACAGGGTAATTCAAGTTTTGCAAGCAAAAGTTGAGGAACAAACGGTTAAACTTAGACAATGCAACCAGCAGTTAGAACAGGAAGTTAAACAACGCCGCCAAGCTCAACAAGAATTAGAGTTACGAGTGGCGGAGCGTACAGCTGAACTACTGCAAGCAAATGTACGTTTGATACGGGAAATTGAGGAGCCTCATATCTTGCACCTGATAAAAACAATCAGTATTAACCAAGAACAATAAAATAAAAGTAACATCTAAAAATGGAGCTTCTACTTTATGTACTGATACAATAAGCTA